>CAZYKP010000031.1:0-79537 GCA_964648025.1 uncultured Pirellulales bacterium
GTGAATCCCCCGATTCCACGAGAACCAACTGCCAAATCAGCAGGAAACCAACCACTAGACCCTGTCTGAAAACGCGCTGGTCGGCCAGAGGGCGGTATCAGCGAGTTGCTAGCCAGGAGGGCGAAGCAGGCGAATCCCATTCTCAGACGTATCTGACTGGTGATTCGTCGATGCAGCCGGACGCCGCCAGCCGCACCAAGCCCAGCCGCACCAAGCCAGATTGGCGTTTTGAGGCAGAGCCTCATACGACAGCGCCAAGTCCGGTTTCCTATCCGAGATGTGGTAGTCCCAAAATAACGTCTCCACAACATACCGTGGCATCAGGGTCGACTTCGCGTTGTCGTACTCAGCTGTCCCGTTGCAGATTGTGGCGGAGTCTCACTCCCTCTGTGCCGAAAAGACCTCCTGCAACAACACACCGGCAGCGGTGGGCCGTATCTGCGAGAGTCCAATCTGCGAGAGTCCAACTCACCAGCCGCTGCGTTGCCACAAACTCTTGCCAAGGTCTCCCTGACTTGGCCTCCGTCGCATCTCCAGCTCTCGCAGAGGCCCCCGAACTCAGGACCGAACCCGAACTCAGGACCGAGCTAGACCTGGGGCTCCCAATTGGGCCGATACTCGCGCTTCCAAAACGCCCTGGCCTGGGCAGCATCTTTGATTTGCCCGGTCGTTGGGTCGATATGCAAGGTTTGGCCTGTCCGGAAGGCGATATTCCCGTAGTGACAAAGCATCACACTGTGATGAGCGGTCTGAGCATCTGCATGAGCTGCCCGCTGTCCGGTGACAGCATCAAGGAAATTCTGCAAATGAGGTGTCTGTGAGGCTGAACCCTGACCTTGGTGCACCAACTTGCCTTTCATGTCAAATTGGCGATAGCCGCCGCCATCGATGACGATGGCTCCCTCGGTTCCGTAAAAGGCCACCCCAAACATGCTCTCTTCGAATCCCCGGCGGTGCCAGCTGCGGCCTTCCCAGACAATCGACTTGTGCCCAGGAAAGTCCCAGGTGACAACCTGGGTATCAGGAGTCTCCTGATCGTCTTCCGGATAGCGATACTTGCCCCCACCTGAGCAGACACGAATCGGGGTGTCCACCTCGAGGCCCCAACGGCAGAGATCAAGGGCGTGGATTCCGTTGTTGCCAAGTTCCCCAGTCCCATAGTCCCAGAACCAGTGCCAGTTGTAATGCAGCAGGTTGGTCGTGTACCGACGTGCCGGCGCTGGCCCTTGCCAAAGCTCAAAATCCAGCCACTCAGGCACTGCGACCACTTGGCCCTGGCCGATGCTGGGTCGCTGGTTGTTGTACCACCCCCGAGAAAACAGAACCTGCCCAATCGCGCCAGACCGCGTTTTCTGAATCGCCTCGACCACTCCGGGCATGCTCCGACGCTGCGTTCCCTGTTGGATCACTCTGTTGTGCTTCTTGCTGGCAGCAACGAGTAACTCGCCTTCATGAGGATTGTGTGAGATGGGCTTTTCCAGGTAGGCGTGCTTGCCCGCTGCACAAGCTGCAATCCCCGCTGGGCTGTGCCAATGGTCCGGCGCCGCACACACAAGAGCATCAACGGCCGAATCGTCCAGAATCCTCCGGTAGTCGCTGAGCTGTTTTGGGGTCTTCCCGCAGGCTTTCTCGACCTCCTGAGCCGCCTTTTGAACTCGTCGCTGGTCAGGATCACAGACATAGGCCACTTGAGTGCCCGGCAACCGACAGAACGCTTTGGCGAGCTCAGTGCCGCGGCCTCCCATGCCCATCACGCCCAAGACCACCTGAGCATTGGCTCGGTTGGCGGCCTCGACAGCCTGACTCGAGCGTAGGCCAGAAGAAGCTACTGCTGCCGAGGCCGCTGTGATCTGCAGGAACGAGCGGCGATCCGCTGGTCGATCAACTCCGCAATCTCTGTGTTGGCTTGTCATGGTGTCAGTGCTCCCCGTCCCGGAAGCCCGCTGCCCTCCGCTGTTCAAGAAACTCACCAGCCCTAGAAACTCACCAGCCCTAGAAACTCACCAGCCCTAGAAACTCATCAACCCTAGAAACTCATCAACCCGAGGGCCCCTAGAAAAGTGATCAGCAGGTGCGTTGGCCTGGTTGGCTTGGTTTGAAGTTGGTGTGCAACGAGCTGATGGTATGCCGGGCAAAAGACCATTCACAAGTCCCCCTCCAAAGCAGAGCAAGCTTGCCGGGTCAGGCATGCTGCCCACACGGCTGCCAAAGGCCGTCAATCTCTGGGACTGGACGGGACACGTCCCCCGAGGTGGCGTAGAATCGCCCTGAGAGACCCAATGCTCAAGCGGAGTTTCCGGTGCTGGCTGCCAATGGCTGGGGCTGCCAGCCAACCGATAGACGCCCTTTGTCCTGGGCGAGTTGGCAGTCGCAGCAAGACTGTCGGATGGCCGATCCTGCGGTTGTTCCAGCATCCATTGCTGCGATGACCGAAGGCACCGCATCCCTCTGAGCAACCTTCAAGCTCGAGACTTCAGGCTTGAAACTTCGAGACAACCTGCTTTCCCACTTGCTCTGGATACCGCCTCCTGACAGGGAACCAGTCATGGCCGGGCCTTTTCCACTTGCCCTCAACTCTCTGTCAGCCCAGCCGCTGGGGGGTCTCAACGAGGCGCTCAACCGCTTGGAACAGAGACCGCTCTCCGCCGATGTGATCCTGTCGGTGTACAACCCCACCGCAGGGAGCGGCGCCAGGGCAGATGCCACTTGCCGGCTGACCTTGCGGCTCCGTCAATTGGGCTACCACGTCGAGGAAATCGATGACTTAGCCACGCTGGAATCGGCAGCCGGCCGCTGGCTGCAAGCCGGACGTCTCCGAGCCGTGGTCGCAGCCGGAGGTGACGGAACTGTCGCGGAACTGTGGAACCGCTTGCCTCCATCGATCCCAGTTGTGCCACTGGCTCAAGGAACTGAAAACCTGTTAGCCAAATATCTCGACTTGTATTCATCAGGCTGGGCACTGACCAGCCGTCTGAACCGCACAGTTGAGCGAGTCGCTCAAACGATCCACCAAGGACTGGTTCTGCGGCTGGACGCCGGGAGGGTGACCCAATTGTCGCTCAACGATCGGTCAAGCGGAGAAGGCGTCCCCTCAACTTCTCGCCTCTTCGGCCTCATGTGTTCTTGCGGTTTTGATGCCGAGGTTGTCCGCTGTGCCCATGCTTCCCGCGCAGCTCGTGCTCGGGCAGGCCGTGCTCAGATTTCCAGCCAGCATCCTGATGAAGAAAACCTTTTGCCCGGCCCAAAAATGGTGACCACAGGCAAATTCTCTCGGTGGAGCTATGCCAAACCAATCTGGCAATCGCTGCGTAAGTATCGTTACCCGGCTATTCGCGTCAGCTCCCTCCAGCGGCCAACCAGCCGAAGGGAACAGCGCTTGCCTGCAGGGCGGACCGGCATCGAGGAACTCGTCACCGATCGCTTGGCCCCGACAACACCCTCACAGACATCAGTCGTGCGATGGGTGTTCGCCTTGAACTTGCCCTGCTACGCGACAAGCCTGCCCCTGGCGCCCGGAGCAGACGGAACTGACGGATACCTCGATCTTTGTGCGTTTCCGCAGGGTGGCGTTTTGCCGGGCCTATGGTATTGGTTGGCAACGCTTCTGCGAACACCTCAGCGATTGCACCGGTGGCTGACCGGCTGTCAAAGGGGCTTGGTCTGCCGCCTCCGATTGGAAAGTGACGAACCTGTCCCCTATCAACTCGATGGTGACCCAGGTGGGTGGTTGCCGATAGAACTCGATGTGCTCCCTGGGAGGCTGGGAGTGATGGTCCCCATGGCCTGGGCTGCTCGCCGCGGGCTGTTACCGGCAGACGCCCAGACCGCACTGGCTGCGGCCTGCTAACATCAATGGCCACCACAATCAGCGATTTTTCCTGGCTGCCGATTTCCAAGGAAGGAACTCACAGATGTCGCAAGCGATGACACGTCCCGTTGAGGCAGCAGCCCAACCGCGGCCAGCCCAGGTGGGTCCCTGGAGCTGTGGTCCTGACCGACCGTTGCTGTTGATTGCTGGGCCTTGCGTGATTGAGACGGCTGAGTTGACCTTGAGGATCGCCGAGCGGCTTGCACAAATAGGCAGCGAGCTTGGACTGCCAGTGGTATTCAAGGCTTCTTTCGATAAAGCCAACCGCACCAGCATCGACTCCTTCCGGGGCCCTGGTCTCCAGGAAGGGTTGTCGATCTTGGAACAGGTCAACAAGCAAACCGGGCTCCCGGTCACGACAGATATCCATGAAGCCGCTCAGGCGCAGCCTGCCGGGCAAGTCTGTGATTTGCTGCAAATCCCAGCCTTTCTCGCGCGTCAGACCGACCTGCTTTTGGCTGCTGCGGCCACAAACAAAGCTGTCAATGTCAAGAAGGGCCAGTTCTTGGCCCCCGGGGACATGCAACATGTCGTGACCAAACTCCAGTCAGCCGGTGCGAAGGACATCCTGTTGACCGAACGAGGGACCTTCTTCGGCTACGGTCGGCTGGTCAACGATTTCGGTGGGCTGGTCGAACTACGCTCGCTGGGCACGCCGGTGGTCTTTGACGCGACACACAGTGTGCAACACCCTGGCGGCCAAGGTTCCAGCACCGGCGGGAACCGACGACTGGTTGCCCCGCTGGCCAGGGCAGCGGTTGCTGTTGGCATCGATGGATTGTTTCTGGAAACGCATCCTCAGCCAGAGCTTTCCCCAAGCGACGCAGCCAACATGGTCCCGCTTTCGGAACTGACCAGTTTGTTGACTGTCCTACTGCGACTCCGTGCCGCCCTCAAAGCCGACGACTCGGCCAAGTCGACTGTCCACATCGCAGATGCAGCCGATTCTTCCGATCCAGTGACTCCAGTTTCCGGTGCCCCATCTTAAGGGCGAGCTCCACTGACCCTCGACCATCTCTCATGTCACGGACACACGCTGGCCGATCTCCCGTTGCTCAAGCTAGTTTTGACACTTCCCAGGCAGGCTTTGGCCAGTCAGGATTTGGCCAGGCAAGATTTGGCCAGGCAGGCTTTGGCCAGGCAGGCTTTGGCCAGGCAAGATTTGGCCGGGCAAGATTTGGCCAGGGCGGCAGGCAAGCTTGGTCAAATCGCTCTCGATCTGGTTGCTGGCACTGCCAGTTGCCGAGGCTGACTTTGCTGGTGGCGGTTCTTGCAGCCGGCTGCGGTTCCGGGGTGGTGATTCCGCAGCGGCAGAGCAGTTTCTCCAAGGATTCGACCACCGAAAACGAGGACCGCAATCTTTTAGAACGTGCGATGGAGGATGTTCAACATCCTGAGCGATGGAACCGCACATCGATCAATTTGAGTGAAGAGGAGATCGCGCGGCTGGCTCTGGAGCAATGGAAGCGTGAACAGGGGCACTGGGAGACCACGCTCGATCCGACTTTCAGTGGTCCGGGGGTGACCAACCGTGACGATCGCGAGGTGCAAGCTGAGAAACTGACCCAAATCGTCAACCGCATCCGATCACAGCGAAGGGCATTGCTCGTTTTTAAGAACGAAGAAACTCTCAATAACGTGGTCGACTCCTTGAACCAGTGGTCCCAGGCAGTCAGCCCCAAAACCCAAGCTACTACAAAAACGCCTGCCCCAGGCAACCAAGCTTCGCCCCAGAATTCCCAACCTAACTCCGGAGAAGATCTCGCCGCCACCGGCGCGGTCGACTGGGAACAAATTCCTTTCTGGCTTTGGCAAACTCTACCGGAAGATATTCGTAGCGATCCACAGGTCGTCGGGATCTACGACCGGCTTGACTCCATGGAGTTTCGCAGGTCCGAATCGGAGAGGTCGTTCTACCCCACTCACGATGGATGGCGGCTGCAAGAAGCGGTCTGGTTACGCGACGCCTCCGAGGCAGCTGTTCTTGCCCCCAGGCCTCTGGAACCATTGGAAAAAATCAACCGTCTCTTTGACTGGGTGATTCGGAACATTCGACTCATTCCCGGTAGTCCTGATGACTACGGCGACCTGGAGACCGAAGTTCTTCAAGCCGACAACCAGACTCGCACCGTCAAGCGGCCCACCTTGCTGACCCCTCCGATGGAAGCCTGGCGGATCTTGCTGACAGGCCGAGGGCATGCGGAATATCGCAGCTGGGTGTTCACCTTGCTGTTACGTCAGCAGGGTTTTTCAGCAGTCATGTTGGGTTACCAGGATCCTCAGAACCTGGGTGAGGTCCGTCCCTGGCTTCCGGCGGTGGTTCACCAGGGAGAACTGTACCTTTACGAGCCAACTCTCGGGACGCCAGTCCCTGGGCCTCAAGGTCAAGGCGTGGCGACTCTGTCGCAAGTGCGGAAGGACCCCTCTCTCCTGAAAGCGTTGGAACTGCCTGGCCAGGACTACCCTGTGGGGCCCGAACAACTGGAGGGACTGGTTGGCCTGATTGAGGCCTCCCCGGTTTATCTGATGAAGCGGATGAAGGTCATCCAGGAGTCTTTGCCTGCAGAGGATCAGCTGGTGCTCTGGGTGAACACCGCCAAGTTGGCTGCCCAACTGAAGTCGCTCGGCCTGACCGAGGTGCGTCTCTGGGATCGCCACTACCGAGATCTGCGGTATTTTACACTCAGCCGAGCCAAGGGGCTCCAGCTGCGAGGGCCTGCCTGGCGGGTGGACTTTGACCGCAAACGACAACTTTTGGCCTTTGTGGGCCTTCCCCGACTCGGCGGGATGCTCGAAGACAAAGACACAGCTGCCGATGAGTTGGCTCCCATCCCGACCTCCGAGCTGTGGAACGCACGTGTGATGCAACTGAAGGGGATCTACTCGGTGGATGCCCAGAATCCTGAGGTCGATCTGCGGAAGAAGGCGCTCAACTTGCCGCCCCAGGATCAGCGATTGCGGTATGATACACGCCAGGGTTCTGTGCAGCTGTATATCGAAGCCAGCCGGACTGTCTCAGCGCTCTTGCGACAAGCCCAACGGTATCTCAGACGACCAGAACTCACTGACCGAGAGACCGACCAGGCAGAGGTGGTGCAGGGACTTGCCTTGCGGGTGAAAGAACAGATCCCCCTGTGGCGGGCTGTTCTAAAGATCGATTGGGGATTGGCCACCGGCGACCGAGACCGACTCCGCAGTGCCATCAACGACTTGCACACGGTGATTGCCTCCAGCACAACCGCGGACGACGTCTCAGCAGCTCGCTTTCTCTTGGGACGGGTCCTTGAACGGTTGGGGCAGATCGATCAGGCCGTGGCCATCTACCAAGCGGATAACTCCCCAGCTTGCCTCTGGCGGGCGGCGAGGCTCACGAGGCCGGCATCAGCGGAGGTCAGCTTTCGGTAAGGTCACTCGGCTGTTCCAATTTGTAGCAGAGGCCCAACCTGTCGGGTCCTCAACATTTCCATGCAACAACATCCTGGTGGGCGATGGCCACATCTGGGACAGTCCAAGTAAGGCTGATCGTCAAATCAGCTGCTATTGACCTCTCAGAAAGTGTCCCTCAGAGGAATGCGTCAATCATCGTCAGGTCGGTTGTAGTCTTTCCGGGGTCTTGTCTATAAATAAGCACTTAGGCGGTGCAACCGAAAAGCCTCACAACCCAAGGGGCACAAACAACCGCAACAAGTAATTCACTATGCAAAAAAACATTCATCCCAAATACTTCGTCACGCAAGTGACTTGCGGTTGTGGGAACACTTTCACCACCCGCAGTACCCGGCCGGAAATTCGGGTGGACATCTGCAACGCTTGCCACCCCATTTACACTGGCCGCCAGAAATTTGTTGACTCCGGCGGACGGATTCAAAAGCTCAAAAGCAAATTCGCCGCCGACTACACCAAAAAGAAGCCCAAGAAAAAACCGACCAAGAAGGTCGAAGACGACGAGTAGCCACTTCTTGCATCTTCGGCCAATCTTCCCTTGGCCGAAGCCTGCAACCGATCCCCTCGCTGACGTGCAGCTCAAATCACCGCTCCGGAATAGGCCAGCCACACCCTGGCGACTCCTCCAATGGTCAGCCTGCAAGGGTCGGACCGTTTTCCGGTCTGGCCGGTCGTAGGCCGTTCTCGATTGAGTCCTAGAGGAATTGAGTCCTAGAGGAATTGAGTCACAGAGGAATTCAGTCACAGAGGAATTCAGTCACAGAGGAATTCAGTCACTGGGGAATTGAGTCACTGGGGAATTGAGTCACTGGGGAATTGAGTCACTGGGGAATTGAGTCACAGAGGGATTGCACGCCTGTGGGTGCTCTGGAGATCCTGCTGCAACAGCCTGGGACCTCAGCAGGACCATTTGCAAGTGCTTCCTTGGAGAAGCCAACTGTTGAATTGCCGGACGCTTTCCCAGCGAACTCCCGACTCCCACAGGATTACTTCCCACCTTCTTTCTTGCAGGACAGCTTCTGCTCGTCTTGGTGGCTTGATCAACAAGCTATGCGGTCATCCTGAAACAATTGTTGGCTGGAACGTTCTCAGGCGACCGTCTTGTGGTCCAGGTGTCCCTCAACGAGCGGAGGGAACGCTTTAGCATCAATGGAGGCAGTTGCTGGAAGTTCTCTGGTGTTGGCCGTTCTGCTGCGATCTCTGGACGGATGCTCATCTGGTTCTTTTTGGCAGTTCTCATTGTTGGCAACGGAATCGGGGCTCAGCCAGGCGTTTCGGTGGATTGCTGTGGCAGATCGATCAAAGCCGGTTCTTGGCTTGGGCTTCTCAGGAGTGATCGACCATGCGTGAGTTGCTAGAACAACAGCTCAACCGTTACGAGGAAATTGACCGCCTCATGCTCGACCCGGACGTGGTCACCGATGGCCAGCGTGTTGCTGCCTTAGCTCGCGAGAAAGGCGGCCTGGCTCGGGTGGCCAATGCCTACGGGGAATTCAAGGGGCTCAATGAGCAGATCAAAGAAGCTCGCGAGCTGATCGAAGGCGCCGATCCCGAAATGCGGGCGATGGCCGAGGAAGAATTGCCCGGTCTCCGCGAGCGACGCGAAGAACTCTGGAACGAGCTGCTGGATCTCACCGCCGCGGGGAAGGACAGCACCCGCACCAGCTGCATGCTGGAGATCCGGGCTGGCACAGGCGGCGACGAGGCTGCCCTGTTCGCCAAAGACCTGCTGAACATGTACCAGCGGTACTGCGAGACCAAGGGTTGGAAAACCAACTTGTTAGATACCAGCCCCACCGAACTGGGTGGCTTTAAAGAAGTAACCCTGGAAGTGGAAGGGGAAGGTTGCTTTCGCGAATTACGCTACGAAAGTGGCGGCCACCGCGTGCAGCGTGTCCCGGAGACCGAGACCAAAGGACGGGTGCATACATCCGCAGCCACCGTTGCGGTGATGGCCGAACCAGAAGACGTCGAGATCGACATCAGCCCCGACGACTACGACAAGGACACGTTTCGCTCCAGCGGTCCTGGGGGGCAGCACGTCAACAAGACCGACTCAGCCATCCGGCTGACCCACAAGGAGACCGGGATCGTCGTGAAAATGCAGGATGAAAAAAGCCAGCATAAAAACTTGGCCAAAGCACTTCGGGTGCTCAAAGTCCGGCTGTACGACCATTACAAACAACAAGAAGACGCTAAGCGGGCTGCGGAGCGAAAATCTCAAGTTGGATCAGGTGACCGCTCACAACGCATTCGGACGTACAACTTTCCAGAAAACCGGCTGACTGACCATCGCATCAATCTGACCCTTTATAAACTGGCCGACATCCTGGCCGGAGATTTGCAACCGGTTGTGGATGGGCTGATCGAGTTTGAGCGTCAGGAACAGCGGGCAGCGATCGGATCCTTGGACTGAGGGATTTTCCTTGACTCTCGGCCGTCGATGATGCCCCGGGCCTGTCGCCGGCTCCTTCGCCCCAAAGGGCAGATTATGTCGGATTCTTGGACGATTCTGCGATTGTTGGACTGGACCACTGAGTTCTTGCAGAAGCATGGTGCCACGCGTAAGGACGCTCGGCTCGATGCTGAGGTCTTGCTGGCTGCCGCCCGAGGGTGTCGCCGAATCGATTTGTACACCGCCTTCGACGAAGAACCTCCTGAGTCAGTGCGGACCAAGTACAAAGAGATGATCCGTCAAAGGGCCGCTGGGGCCCCAGCAGCTTATTTGGTCGGCCAGAAGGAATTCTTCTCGCTGCCCTTCCAGGTGACTCCGGCGGTGCTGATCCCTGGGCCTGACACCGAAACTCTCGTCGCTGGCCTGTTGGACTTGATCAAACAGCAAGCCGACCCGGAGAGGACCTACCTGGCCGCCGACGTGGGGACCGGCAGCGGTTGTGTCGCGATCGCAGCGGCCAAACGCTGTGCCCAGCTGCAACTCATCGCCATCGATATCTCTCCGGAAGCTCTGGCAGTCGCCAGGCAGAATGCTCATCTCAACAACGTCAACGACCGGATCAGCTTCCTCGAAAGCGACCTCTTCCTGAATGTTGCTGAGGCTGAGCGGTTCGATTATGTCGTCAGTAACCCCCCATATATTCGCACCGAGGAATTTCCCACCCTCACTCCTGAGGTACGAGACCATGAGCCGCGATTGGCTCTGGACGGCGGGCCCACCGGGATGGGTGTGATCAGTCGACTGATCCCTGAATCAGCCTCGCGATTGAAACCAGGCGGCTGGCTCCTGATGGAAGTCGGTCACACTCAGCAGAGCGAGGTGGAAAAGCTTCTGGCCGCCGACGGGCATTTCGAGGTGATGCCTCCGCTGAAGGATCTGGCCGGCATCGCTCGCGTGGTCTGTGGCCGGAAGATCTGAATTCGTCCCAATGACGCTGCTTCAGACCATCACCTCGTCCCGGCCGAAACGAAAGTCTTCTTTGATGATCAAACGATGCCCAAATCTTTTTACCAAGCGATTCCACCAAGCCGGGCTGAACCGGGGGTTGGAAAGCTCCAGCAGTTGCAGGTTGCCGAAACTCGGACTTTTGACCATCTGAAGGGCACAGACATCGGTGAGGTGCTCGGCGGAGATCTTGAGGGTGCGAAGTTGCGGGAGATTCCGGGAAACAGCCAAAGAGGAAATCCCTCGATCGGAAAATCGATTTCCAGTCAGATCAAGATGCTTCAGATCAACCGCTGCGGGACTATTGGCAATGGCTAACACATCCGCCGTGCGGAGACCATCGTACCGCAGAGCCAGTTGCTGCAGACCAGCCAACAGCGGAGAGTCAGCCAGGGCATCACCAGATCCGAGTTGAAGCCAGTTGTTGGAAAGGTCGACACTTTGCACGGTCCTGACATGCTGCGAGCAGGCTAAACTTTGCAAGCCATCCAGCGAGATCGAAAACCCGTTGATCACAAGTTGGTCGAGTCTCGCGAAAGATGCGGACTCCACCAGGCCCGTCCAGTCACGCTGTGAGGTGCTCTGCTGGTCCCCTTGATTGGCAGTCAAAGTCAACGATTCTAAGTTGCTCAGGACACCACCGGCCACAGCCGTCAGATGTTCGCTGCCCAAATCTCCTGACAACCGCAGGCGACGCAGGCTCCCAAGATGAGACGCCGAGACAAGCCTCTTGAGAGCCTCACTATCTTGTTCACCCAGAGTGAGCTCCAATGTTTGCAGCCCACCCCAATGCTTGGCTTTGGCCATGGACACAATCAGCGGTGTGTTCTGCAACAACGGGGTGTGCAATTCTAAGTGCCGCAGGTTGGTCAATTTCGGAGAATCCAGAACTCTCTGAATGCTCTGCCAGGGAAAGGTCTCCGGTTCAGCGTGAGGAACCGCGAGCTGTAACCCCTCGAGGTGGTCTAGCTGGTCCCAATGGGCAAGCGACTCCCAAATCGCGTTGCTGGCATCGGGATCCTCTTCGACGAACTGCACCATCGGCAGCCGAGGGAGTTGCCGCAGGATGGCATCCCCAAGCGGTCGGAAGTCGCGCGACTTTCCGCAACAGACTACAACGCTGGCAATCAGCCCACGTTCAAACCGGAACAGCCCCAGCCCCTCCTCCTCCAGCTCCGCCAGCGGCCCCAATAAATCACCCCTGTGGCGGTTGGCCAGAAAAACTTTCCGGTTGTTGAGCAAGCGGAAATTCGTCTCCGGCAGATGAGCTCGCTGTTGTTGCAGCACACAGGCAGCCTGGCAACTCAGGCGGATGTATTCCGCGCGGACTCCGCTGCCCTGGTCTGGTTGCCGGTCCAGCCAATCAGCATAGACCAACCGCGGTACGTCGTTGTCCCAGTCGCTGTAGGCCGCCTCCAGAAACTGCTGTTGCTCGTTCACAACCAATCATCCCTGCCAAATGCGTTTCTCGATTGCCCAAGGATGGGATCGGCCCTGCCGCCTGGGGCTGTGCACTGAGTGACTGTCCGAAAAGTGTCCCGGCACAACGAGGATTCGTTGCATCAAGACTCGTCAGCCACCAGCCGTTGTGCCTCCGCCACTATTTCGGACAGACTCTGAGTGTGCCCGATCTGACTACGCGATGGGAACGCGTGATCAGTCTGCCCGATGAGTCTGCCCAGGGGACCGGAGGGCTCTCAATCTTCTGGCGGTTCTTCGGAGTCTTCTTGGTGGGCATCATCCATGACAGCAGGCCATGCTCCACGATACAAAATGTGACCCAGGGGATTACGCGGTCCGGTCAGCGGTCCGGGCGTCGCGTCCTGACGCAGGATCTGATTGAGCAGATAAAAGCGCGTATCCAAATCATTAGCGTGTTGCACTAACAGCGCCTCGGGGGTCATCGCTGGTTTATGGGGATCGGTATCCTGAAAGAACCGGTTCTCCGGAGGACGCTGATGGCTGACGATGATGTGTTCCAACCGCAAGAGCAGCTCGGCATCCACCCCCAAACCGTCCGCGGCTTCGCGGATCATATCTCGTCCCTGCAACGTATGACCGACCAAGGCCCCGGCAGGCGACAGAACCGCACCCTCCTGGGCTTGAGCAAGCTCCCGGACTTTCCCAATATCGTGCAAGATCGCCCCGGCGATCACCAGGTCGCGATCGACAGGCGCCGCGCGTCGCGGATACACCTTGGCGTAGTAGCCCACATAGTAGTCTGTCAAACCCCTGGCTATCGTCGTGACAGAACGGGTGTGCTCCAGCAAACCACCTGCATAGGCGTAGTGGGCACGCAGAGTCGCAGGCAACTCCAGCAACTGCGACTGGTAGCGGGCCAAGAGACCAACAACCAGTTCACGCAGAGGAGCGTTCTGAATCTGGTGCTCTGCCAAGTTGAGCAGATCTTGGTACAACGCTTGAGGATCAAACGGGCTGCCTGGTCGCAACAAAGCGGGGTCAAAACCATCCGCGGTGTCTCTCTCTGGGTCAACCTCACGGATCTTGTGCAGCTCCAATTGCTTCCCGTAATCAGTCTCGCGGAAAGTAGCCCGAAGCTTGTAGAAGTGACCAGCAGTCCAGTCGTTCTGGGCATTGCGAAAATAGACCGAATCGTTCCAGATCGGCACATCGACTTTCAGGTCGCGATCTTGAAAGGTCACCCGCCAATAAGGCTTTCCATCCCGCGTGTACGCCTCCTCCTTCCCGGTCAACAAGACAAAGACATCCGCCTCTTGACCGTCGATCATCTCACTGAGGGCAACAATGGGCATCTTCTGGGCCATGACAGGGTCCCTATTGGATGGACAACCTCAAACGCTCAACCGTCAGTGATTTCGTGAAACCGTCAGTGATTCCGTGAAACGGAGGGGCTCTGCCCGAACTCATCTATCATAAGCCAACTCCCTTGAGGAAATCGAGGCAATCGCCTCAGGCAAGCAACCGCTTGCTGCCAACACAGTCAACCCAATCGCCCCAAAGCTGTCCGAAACCCCTTGGTGCCAACGCGGTCACTCAGGACCGCACTTCCAACCCCTGAATTTTCTCAGCCAGCGTGATAATCCGACTTGGAAGCCGACCGAGGGCCTCGTACAGTCTTCCCTCGATCAACCAGACAGCCAAGAACCAGACAGCCGACAATCGGCTGGGCATCTCCCGGAAGACGCTGGTCGAATCATGTTCTCTTGGTGGAGGGGGCTATGTCTACCCAATTGTGGGAAACACGAAAGGATTTCCTGCTGGCTCTCGGGCTTGGTCTGTTGGCAAGCCTGTGCGGTTGTATCACCACGCGTTCCAAATGGGCGCTGGATGATCCCGACTTTCACGCACGCTACGCCGCTGAGGACAACGACCCCCTCAAGGTGGTTCGACGAGCGATCGATGCGACTCACGTCAGCGGCAAAGGAGGCCTGATCGTCTCTGGCGGAGCTGGATCGCGTGAGGGCCACACCCTGCTGACCGGAGAAATCGGGGCCTTTGGCTACACAACTCCGATGACGGAAGTTCGCGGGAGCCTGTCTCTGGCAGGGCATTGGGATGGAGACAATGCTGGTGATTTCCGCATCGGCGGCAACTTGGGAACCCGATTACAAACGCCAACCCGAATAGCCCCTTTTGTCGGCCTAGGGTTATTCGGTGGCTACTCCCAAGAAAAAGTGTTCGCTGAGGATGACCGGATCGACAACGATGAGGACGGCTTGGTTGACGAACCTGGCGAGGTGGAGTGGGAGTTGGACGACATCCTGTTGGCGGCCTATCCCGAAGTTGGCCTGCATCTGTGGCTGAATTCCCACCTCCGACTCACCGGAAGCGCGAGTTATTACCTGACCACCGAAGGACGCTCCCAGGATTTCTGGTTCTACGGGGTGACCTTGAGTTTTCTGGGGAGCCCAACAACAGCGGATGTCCGCCGACTCCGAGCCGAGGCCGCCGAAGCTGAGGCGGAAGCTGCTCGACTTGAGGCAATCCGAGCCGAAGAAGCTCAAGATGAGTTGTCGCGACAAGAAGCTGCTGGCCTGTCAACGGCAAACCCCGAAGCCTGGAACAACTAAGGTTGCGGAATTTGAAACACCCGATGGGACGCAGGCCCATCAGGGGAGGTTCTCGCGCTGAGCGAGCGCCTTCTCAAAATAGGCCATTGTTCGTTGAAGTCCGGTCTCCCGGTCAACCAGCGGTGACCACGAAAGGACTTCACGGGCCAAGGAGATGTCTGGCCGACGGACTTTGGGATCGTCCTGGGGGAGGGAATGGTAGGTGACCGGGCTGGAAGACCCACACAAGGCGATAATCTCCTGGACGAGCTGGTTGATGGTGATCTCCACGGGGTTGCCGATGTTGACCGGGCTGGAGAAATCGCTCTCCATCAGTTGAACGATGCCCTCAACCAGGTCCGTCACATAGCAGAAGCTCCGTGTCTGCGATCCATCGCCAAAGACGGTAATGGGCTCGTTGCGAAGGGCTTGGGTCATGAAGACTGGCAAAGCGCGGCCGTCTTCAATGGCCATACGCGGGCCGTAAGTGTTGAAGATGCGGATAATTCGTGTCTGCAGGTCGTACTCACGGTGGTAGGCCATCACCACACTCTCGGCAAAACGCTTGGCCTCATCGTAAACGCTTCGCGGGCCAACCGGATTGACGTTCCCCCAATACGTTTCTCGCTGTGGGTGTTCCTGGGGATCACCGTAAATCTCGCTGGTGCTGGCCAACAATAAACGCGCGCCTGTCTGACGAGCCAGCTCGCAGCAATGGAACGTTCCTTGCGAGCCGACCCTGAGGGTGGCAAAGGGGTGCCGATAATAGCCGGCAGGGCTGGCGGGGCTTGCCAAATGGAAGATCCGATCGATCGGTCCCTCCACCGGCAATCCCTCGGTCACATCACAACGGACTCGAATGAACCCAGGGTGATCCAACAGGTGATCGGTGTTCTCCTGTTGCCCGGTCAGGTAGTTGTCCAAACAGACAACCTCGTGGTCGTACTCGAGAAGTCGCTCACACAGGTGGGAGCCGATAAACCCCGATCCACCCGTTACCACCATACGCATGGATTCAACCTCCGGTCCTTCAGACGTCCAGAAACTCCCCCCAAAGTGTCCTGACGCCCCAACAAAGGCGGCCGGAGCTTCCAACTGTGATCAGGGAATCTCAACAGAGCTATGACGGTCATCCGAATAGCCCAACATACAGAGTTCCTCGAGGCCCGTTTCCTTCTGATCAGTCTGGCAAAGCTGACGCCAGACAAATCTGAGTTCGGCGACTTTGTGCAAGCCTTCTGGATATGTCTCTGCGTTGGGGGCCTTCCCGGGAAAACCCTTCGTCAACAGGCACTGCCGCACCACGGTCCGAGCTCCCACAAACCCCGGCCATGCCACTCCATCGACTAGCAGTTTGATCCGGCGCCAGTATCGAACTCGCCAGTATCGAACTCGCCAGTATCGAACTCGCCAGTATCGAACTCGCCAGCGTTAGGGAGCCGATCAGGTGACCCGTTGGGTGAGAGCATCGTTTCTCTCGGGCGAATATGCATGTTGTAGGCGAAAGGTCGGAATCAGGCGACCCGAAAGATATCCTGAGAAGATGCCCTGATTTTGCTGGCAACTTGTTGGTGAGTAGAAAACGAACACTACAAACACAAAGCCCCGGTTTGTTTTTGGCGTTGAGGAAGGTTTCCAACACCAGCCGAACAAAACAAACGGAAGCAGCCAAGCCTCGATCCCCAGCAAGCTCAGACAGCCAGGACTTTTGGGCAACTGTCCTAAAAAACCTTTTCGCAACTTTGAGTGCATTGTCGCATTCTCCATCCCGACTGGACACCCCAAACTCGCTATCTTGCTGCAAATAACGGTCTCTTCAGGTTTGCTGCTTGCGGCGGAACCTCCGGTTGGATTGAGCGATTTTGGCTTCTAGTACCATTCGAAAGGATTCGTGATGGCCAAACGGCTGGGGAAACGAGCCGCCAGGGCAGCCGCGAAGGCCCACCCAGCCCGACCGGTTGGCTCGTCAACGGACTGCTCGGCTTCGTCCTGCAAACAGGTCTCGGCGGTTCCAGAAACAGCCGAGCGGGACACGAGTCCGGGACAAGCCGCGATTGAGCACCCTTGGCTTTCGGCCTTTGTTGGTTATCTGCGAAGTGAGTGCGGTCTGGCCGAAAATACGGTCGCCGCCTATCGCCGAGATCTGGAACGGTTTCTCCTTTGGGCTGCCGGTCGGCCCTTGCCGCAGTTGACCATCCGCGAATTGGCCGACTACCCTGCGTGGCTCAAAGACGAAAACTTGGCCCCCGCCTCGATCGCTCGACATCTGGTCTCCCTCAGGATGTTCGCCAAGTTCCTTCAACTGGAAGGAGCTGCCCAAAAAAACCTTGTTGAGCTTCTTGGCAGCCAGAAGTTGTGGCAGCGAATTCCCTACGTCCTCAGCCCACAACGGGTGGACGAGTTGATGGTGGCCCCGGTTGCCGGAGAAGACACATACTGGCGTCGAGATCGGGCGGTCTTGGAGTTGCTTTATGCCACGGGCTGTCGTGCCAGCGAGCTCTCCACGCTCAAGCTCTCGGAGTTGCAATTGCAGGAGGGTTACTGCCGCTGCCAGGGCAAAGGGGACAAGCAGCGGATTGTCCCGTTGGGGCGTCGAGCCATTGAGGCTGTCAGCGACTACCTGACCTCGGAACGAGGGCAACTGGCTGCACGGACGGTGGTGATCAGCCCGTTTGTCCTACTCTCGCGGACCGGGCGGCAGCTTCGCCGCGAGGCAATTTGGGAACTGGTCAAGAAATACGCCTTGCGAATCGGTGAGCCCACCGAGATCAGCCCTCACTCCCTTCGGCACAGCTTTGCCACCCATCTGCTGGCCGGAGGTGCTGACTTGCGACATGTCCAAGAACTGCTCGGCCATGCCACCATCGCGACCACGCAAATTTACACTCACGTGGACCATACCCGTCTGAAGCAGGTCCATCAAACTTATCATCCCCGGGGCTAACCGCTGTCACAAACACAGACAAAACCGATTAACAATCCGGGCTTGCGGTGGCGATTCTGGCTGCCTTGCTGAGTGCCAGAGATCGGGGGCAGAGGTCGCCCTGAGTTGAACACCGTCGGAAGTGTCAGGATGCCCCCGGGTTCGTTTGCTCGAGGTTCGTTTGCTCGAGGTTTGTTTGCTCGAGGTTTGATTGCGAAGAATCGTTTTGCCTGCGGGTGCTTGACCGGAGGGTGGTTCTTCTGGGGTGCTGAGGAACTTTCGAGTAGGTGCTGTCGCTGTGGGAGTTGTCGGTCACAATGGAAGGGTCATCAAACAGTCTGACTTTGTGAATTGGCTTGGAGCTTGCAGGCACCGTCTATGGCGATTGATAGCCCGGCAAAGATTGCAGTGATCGGATCTGGCCCGATCGGGCTGGAGGCTGCTCTTTATGCGCGGTTTCTTGGTTATGAGGTGGACATCTTTGAGGCTGGTTCTCAAGTGGCCTCAAGCGTCAGGAGATGGGGCCACGTTCGCATGTTCAGTCCCTTTGGGATGAACCGCTCGCCATTGGCGGTTTCGGCCTTGCAGGCCCAAGGCATCACTAACCTGCCAGCAGACGACTCGCTGCTGACCGGAAACGAGTATGCCGAAGAGTTCCTGGATCGGCTGGCCCACTCTGACCTCCTGGAAGACAGCCTCAAACTGAACAGCCGTGTGGTGGCCATCGGCCGAGACGAGCTGCTCAAAGGCGATATGCTCGGGGCTGACCGTGGGGACGACGAATTTCGGCTGCTGGTCGACGGCCCCGAGGGAGAATCCATCAGCCTGGCCGATGCTGTCATTGACGCCAGCGGAACTTATGGACAACCTCAATGGCTCGGCGCCGGCGGAGTCCCTGCCTTAGGCGAGCGAGCTTTGGGCCAGAACGCTTTAGGCCAGAACGCTTTAGGCCAGAACGCTTTAGGCCAGAACGATTTAGGCCAGAACGCTTTAGGCCAGAACGATTTACGAGGGCGAATCTTTCGCCACCTCCCTGACCTGCTTGGAGCGGCACGCAGTCGCTTTGCGGGTGCTTGCACGTTGCTGGTGGGCAGCGGATACTCAGCGGCGACCGCTGCAGTGGGATTGGCTCAACTCAGCGAGCAGGCCCCTGGCACCGAATTCGTCTGGGCGGTGCGGAGTCAGCGAGCTTTTCCTGTGCCGGCGATCCCCCAAGACCGCCTGCCGCAACGAGCCAAGTTGGTCGCCACTGCCAATGACATCGCCCAGCGGGGGGCTGTTTGCGATTTTCGTTCCGGGGTTTTTGTGCATCGCCTGGAGCAGACCGATGAGAAAATCCGGGTGACCTTCAGCGGTCCCAGCATCCGTCAAGCTGATCAGGCTGAGACAAGTCACTGCATTGAAGTCGACCAGATCTTGGCCCTGGTTGGGTATCGTCCGGATATCAGCCTCTTTCGCGAGTTGCAGGTTCACTTGTGTTACGCAAGCGATGGTCCTATGAAGCTGGCTGCGGCGCTGCTTTCCCAGGCCGCAGGCCAAGACGGCGCGGTGGATTGTCTTGATCAAACATCCTGTGGTCCTGCCTCTCTGCTCAACCCGGAGCCACATTTTTATGTGCTCGGCGCAAAAAGCTATGGGCGGAACTCCCACTTTCTGATTTCCCTGGGCCTGGAACAGATTCGGGAGCTCTTTACCATCATGGGCGACCGAACAGACCTGAATCTCTACAACACCGTCAACCAAGATCAACTGTGAGTACCACACCACCGACGGTTATCCCGACAGCTTCGCACAGTCCTGAGCCTCCACAAGTGGAGTTGGACCACCTGGATCATCTTTGGTTCCAGGTTGCTGGCACCTTATGCAATTTGACCTGCCAGCACTGTTTCATCAGCTGCAGTCCTCATAACCATAATTTTGGCTTTGTCACTCTGGCCGAGGTCAAAGCGCGTTTGCAGGAATCTCTTCACTGGGGGGTGAAAGAATACTACTTCACCGGCGGAGAACCATTTCTCAATCGCGAGATGACTCCTATCCTCATCGAGACGCTTCGGTATGGTCCAGCCACTGTGCTCACCAACGCGACAGTGCTTAAGGATGCATGGTTAGAAGAGTTACGGCAAGCCGAACGAGCTAGCCGTTATAGTCTGGAGTTCCGGGTCTCCATCGACGGCTTCAGCCCTGAGACAAATGACCCTATCCGGGGGGCTGGCACCTTCGCCAGGGCCATGCGAGGAGTCGAGCAATTGGTTGCCTACGACTTCTTGCCCATTATCACCGCAGCGCGTGTGTGGCCCGAATCGGAAGACCGAAAGGTGCTGGAGAATTTCGTGTCCGTGTTGCAAGCCGGGGGATACTCGCGACCGCGGATCAAGATCCTCCCGGCACTGTTGTTAGGCGCCGAAGAAAAGCGGACTCGTGGCTATACCCCTGCCGAGCGTGTCACCCAAGAGATGCTCGAAGGGTACGATCAAACACAGCTTGTCTGCCATCGCAGTCGGGTGATCACTGACCGAGGGGTGTGGGTCTGCCCGATCTTACTGGATTCTCCAGAGGCCCGGCTTGGGGAGTCGCTGGAAGCTGCGGGTCGACCCTATCCGCTGCGGCATGGCGCCTGCTCGACCTGCTATCAGCATGGGGCCATTTGTTCCAATCCCAGTGCCAAATAGCTTGCTCAGCTCCCGCCGGGCGTTTCACTCTTGATCAAAGTTTTCGCGGCCGGCGGCGGAGGTTGAGGTGAGTGTACTGGCGGTCAATGGGCCCAGGACGCATCGGATCCCGCCCATATCCAAGGGCATGCCGGGATCAGTCTCGTAGCGGAAGGCTGAGCGAAGATACCGGGCCGAATCATCCCAAGTTCCACCCCTGGCGAGGCGTTCTTCGGTTTCGGTATCGGCGATCAGGGGGTCTTCCCCACCAGGCAGAAAATACTCCCAAGTGTCTAAGCACCACTCATCGACATTGCCATGCATATCATACAGGCCAAAGGCATTAGGGGGATAAGTTCCCTGAGTCGTTGGCTGTCCGACATGCCCCCCATAGTTGGCCAACTTGTTGGTGATGCCGACTCCAAAACAGTACGCTGTGGTCGTCCCAGCACGACAGGCGTACTCCCACTCGGCTTCGGTGGGTAAGCGATAACCGTTTCCGGGAAGAAACTCGACATCCGCAGAGACGATCAAGTCGTCGAGGCGTTCGACCTCCGAGAGCTGGCAACAGGCGGAGAGCCCTTCTCTCTGGCTGAGGAGATTGCAAAACTCCACAGCATCGTACCAGCTGACGAACTCCACAGGTAGTTGACTGAGGTCCCTTTGGGTGGTCCCGTAGCCTTCGCCGAAATAGGGCGCATAGCCTGTGAGTTCTTGGTATTGCCCTTGGGTCACCGGAAACACACTCATATAGAAGCCCGAGGTCATCACAACCTCGGCTTGCTTCTCATCGTCGTACCGACCTTGCTCATTCTCGGGCGAGCCCATCAAGAAAGATCCTGCTGGCACCCAGGCCAACTTCATTCCGACGCTATTGGTCAAAGTCGGCCCGACCGGACGAATGTTTCGTTTGTACAACAGGGAACGCAATCGTGCCTCAAGACGCCGACGATGCGGGACCCGTCCCCTTCTCAAGAGCTCGGTAATTCGCAAAAGCTCGCCACGCGGATCGCCCTGACCCTCAAGCCAATCGGCCAAGACCGCGCGAAGGTTGTTATCATCCGGGTTGGCCCGCATGGCCGTCTGGAGCTGGTCGTAGGTGGTCATTGCTCAATTGCCGCTTTGTCAGACCTGCTGATTCACAGGACGGCTGATAATCGAGTTGTTACGTTTTGCCCAAGGGACGATCCTCAGGGAGGACTTGTGTGGGCCAACTCCTGTCTCCGACATCCTCGAGGACCGAACTGTTGCGAAAGCCTGGATTCCTGAAGCTCCGGAAACTCCTCCGGACCTCCCCGGTCGTCGCCGAGTCCTTTGGACATTCCCTCAAAGCCGGAGAACGCCTGAATGTGGATGACCCCCGCAGCATCGGCCAGAGACATGGCCACGCATTGAGCCCGATCTTTCAGACCGCACAGATGCGGACAGACTCAACCCCCGAAGCAAACGTCTTGAGCATGCAAAAGTCACGTCTTCGACGCGGTCTGGCTGCCCATCTCCTGCACCGCCTGCAGGTGTTCTTGCAGAAAAACCGCCAAAGCCCCATTTTCCACTTCTGCCAGGCCACCAAACCTCAAGCGGACGACGTCACGGTCAGCCCGGCTGCCGTCCACCTCTGGGTCAACGCCTAAGCCCCGCACGCGGCCGGCAGGAAAGGCGTTTTTGGGTCCGGCCAAATGGAGTTCCACGGCCTCAGGTCGCTTCGTGTGGAGAGTCGCCCAGACCGTATCGGCATCGCGAGGCGTCACCGTCACGGTGGTCTGATTGGTCCAGAGCCAATTCGATTCCGGGGCGGTCTCCTGCAAGAGATCCCGCAAGCAAGTGAGTGCCTCCAACGGCCATCCGGCAGATTTTCCCAAGGGAAAACCCCGGCGGGAAAGGTGCCATTTCTCACCCAAGAGTTTCCAGGGCATGATGTCTTCAGGGCGATCGGCCCGCCGCTGGATGAGCCCCCGAAAGCCCATGACCGCTTCTTCGAGAAACTGCCAGAATTCTGGCTTGTCGATCTCGGCCAGCGAGTGCACCCTGAGCTGAATCTCCTGCCAAGGTCCCTTGAGCTGTTTGCACTGCACACGTGCCTCGGTGCCGTAGACAGGCAGTTCGTGCATCTCGTCCAGAGGTTTCAAATCCAGCCGCTCCTGCAGCTCGTCGCGCTTGAAGGTGCTGCGGGGAACCCGGAATTTCAGCATCAACATCCAAGTATCGCCAGTAAGAGCATGTAAAAACCAACCATGGGCTTTGGTCGCTGCGGAGATTTCCACAGTCGATTGGTCGTTCCAGCGTGTGTCGCTAAAGATACTGACCGGGGCGTCCTGGCGTTCTTCTGAGCCTTGCGGGTCGGCAGGCTGCTCGTCTTGTACGGGGGTTGTCGTGGGGACCTCTGCGGTGTTCTGCTCTGGGGCGTTCCCTTGGGGATGACCGTTGTTTGTGACTTGTTCGGCGGCCAGTTGGCGGCCCAGTTCTTCGATCCGGTCGACGATCTTGGCGATAATCTGTCCGTCCCAGCGGACATCTTCTCCGGAACGGCTGGTCCGTCCTCCAGTGTGCCAGGCTCGTCCGTCGGTCTCCCAAGGCATCTGCGCATCTTGGCCCAGCTCACGAATGTCGACATCGCCATCGCGACGCTGCTCGGCCTCGAAGGGATCGTGCAAGATTCGCTTGTGGTAGGGCCCGGCCGCAAGAACGGGTTCCAACACTTCTCCCGAGTGAGACCAGAGTGGGGAGGGATCTCCCTTGCTCGGCTTGTGGTGGCGAACAGCCTGGAAGTAGGCCACCACATCTTCAGGAGTGCCGCAGGTCACCAGTCGTCCGCCCTCTTGGCCGGCCTCAGGGCCGATGTCCAGGATCCAGTCGGCTGCTTTAATCACATCAAGGTTATGCTCGATGACCACAACGGTGTTGCCTAGATCGACTAGCCGGTTGACAACATCTAAAAGCTTGGCAAGATCTTGGAAGTGCAAACCTGTAGTAGGTTCGTCGAGCAAATAGAGGGTGCGGCCAGTATCGGGTCGGCCGAGTTCGGCAGCAAGTTTGACCCGTTGGGCCTCACCGCCGGAAAGGGTCGGGGCAGGTTGACCCAGCTGCAGATAGTCCAGGCCGACATCGCAGAGCATCTGCAGAATACGCCGCACCGCCGGAATGTTGTGAAAGAGCTCAAGCGCCTGTCGACAACTCAACTGCAGCACATCAGAGATCGAATGGCCGCGGAATTTCACTGCCAAGGTCTCGGGGTTGTAACGCTCACCTCGGCATGTGTCACATTCGACCCACACATCCGGCAGGAAGTGCATCTCGATGAGCTTCTGTCCGCTGCCCTCGCAGGAATCACAGCGGCCTCCGGCAACGTTGAAGCTGAACCGCCGAGCGGTATAGCCCCTGATTTTTGCTTCCGGCAACTGGCTAAAGAGTTCTCGGATCAACTCAAACAACTTCGTGTAGGTCGCTGGTGTCGAGCTCGGCGAGTTTCCCAAAGGCTGCTGGTCAACACGAATGACCTTGTTGATCTGCTCAACGCCCAGAAGAGCATCATGGGCACCGGGAATTGCTCGTGAACGATGCAGTGTGCGGCTGAGCGCCTGAAAGAGCACATCTTCGACAAGCGAACTCTTCCCGCTCCCGCTGACCCCAGTGACTGCCGTAAGAGTTCCCAGAGGAATCAACACATCCAGGTTTTGCAGATTGTTATGGCGAGCACCAACGACCGAGAGCCAGCCACCCGGTGCAATGGGAAGCCCCAGGGAAGCATCAGCCAGTTGTAAGGCGTCCGTTTTGGTGCTGCCCATCTGAGACGAGGTCTTCTTCTTCGAGCGTTTGCCAGCAGGACTGCTCTTGCCACTGCCGCTCTTGCCAGAGTCACCCCCGTTGCGTTGGGAGGCTTCGCTGGCCTGCTCCGCTGCCAAAGTTTCCAGACGACTGGTCATCCGACGGTTGGTCGGGATGGGGATCGTGGCTTTGCCTGAGAGAAACGGCCCGGTGACCGATTGACGCTGCCGGGCCAGACCCGCAGGGGTGCCACGCGCGACGATCTGGCCACCGTGGTCTCCAGCTCCCGGACCAAAGTCCAGTAACCGGTCGGCGTTGGCAAGCACCTCTTTGTCGTGCTCCACCAAGAGGAGCGTGTTGCCCAGGTCGCGGAGGTGATGCAGAGCCTGAATGAGACGCTTGTTATCCCGCGGATGCAAACCAATGGTGGGCTCATCGAGAACATAGAGAACACCGGTCAATCCGCTGCCAATCTGGCTGGCCAAGCGAATCCGCTGGCTCTCGCCCCCCGAGAGCGTCGGCGCCGAGCGTCCCAGGGTGAGATAGTTCAACCCCACATCCACCAGAAATGTGAGGCGATTGGTGATCTCCCGGAGGATCTCCGCGCCGATCTTCTGATCGCGTCGATCGAGCTTGATGGAGCTGAAGAACTCCAGGGCTTCCGAGAGCGGCATGCGGGAGATCATATCCAGAGTACGCCCACGAAAACGGGTGCTGCCCGCGTCTGGCCGGAGCCGGCCCCCACCGCAGGCAGAACATTCTACCTCATCGATGAGTTGATCGAATTTCCCGCGAAAACCAGGTTGAATTCGGCAGGCCTCGTCCAGGGTGGGATACAACCCCTTGAACTGAAACCGCAACAGCGGACCAGACCCTCCAGACCCGTTGGACCCCCAGCCAGATGTGGACTGAGAGGCACCTGGGGACTTGGGGGCACCTGGGGACTTGGGGGCACCTGGTTGAGGGAGGTCGATCCAACGGTTGCCGGTGCCATGTAACAAGACCCGCCTCTGGCGTGCGGAGAGTTGCTCGTAGGGGACATCAGGAGGAATGGCTGTGGCCTGGCACAAGGCTTGGAGCATAGCTTGTGCCAGCGGCTCCTGGAGGTCGGGCCACATGCTCAGGGCCCCCTCAGCCAGAGTCAACTTGGAGTCACGCAGCAAAGCTGCAGGGTTAGCGCCGGTTTGCGTGCCCAAGCCTTCACAGGCCTCGCACCAGCCCAAGGAGCTATTGAAGGAATAATGATGTGGCGAGAGTTCGTCAAAACTCTGTCCGCAGCAGTCGCAGGCCAAATGCTGGCTGTAGGTCTTCACCGGCCACTCCGGCTCAGGCGTGCCCTCCTGCAGCAAGGCCAACTGCAGCACACCCTGACCGAGCTGCAGGGCGGTTTCCACACCATCGGCCAAACGCTTTTGCCGCCCTTGACGGATATCCAGACGGTCCACCACAACCTCGACCGAATGCTTCCGCCGACGGTCGACTTTGGGTGGTTTTTCCAACGAATGCGTCTGCCCATCGACACGCACTCGCGCGTACCCTTGAACCTTGAGATCGGCAAACAGGACATCATATTTCTCGCCAGACTGGATCGTCAGCGGCGCGAGCAGATAGAACTTGGTCCCCTCGGGCAACTGACTGATCCGCTCGACAATTTGATCGGATGTCTGGGTGCCGATGGGGACATCACACTCGGGACAGTAACGCTGTCCGGCGCGAGCATACAACACACGGAGGTAATCGTAGATTTCGGTGACCGTGCCCACCGTTGAGCGTGGGGTGTGCCCGAGGTTCTTTTGTTCGATGGCAATGGCAGGGCTCAGCCCGCTGATATGATCGAGCTTGGGCTTTTGCATCTGCCCGACGAACTGCCGGGCGTAGGCGCTGAGGCTTTCGATGTACCGCCTTTGTCCCTCGGCGTAGATGGTATCCATCGCTAGCGAGGTCTTGCCGGATCCGCTGAGCCCGCAACAAACAGTGAGCTTGTCACGGGGGATCTCGACATCAACGTGCTTGAGGTTGTGTTGGCAGGCGCCCTGAACAAGGACGGACTTCGTGGCTGGGGCTTTCTTTTTGGAGCGCCGCAAACCGGGAGCAGCAAGCTTGAGCAAATCTTTTTTCTTGTTGGACTGGTTTGGGTGTCCGAGGCTGGCCAAGCGGGCCTGATGGCGGCGAAAGACCTCCGCCAGCGCTCTGCCGGTGTAGCTGTCGGGAATTTGGGCGATTTGCTCGGGGGTGCCCGCGCCCACGACGGTTCCGCCCCCGCTGCCGCCCTCGGGGCCGATGTCCAGCAGATAGTCGGCCGTCTTGATCACATCAAGATTATGCTCGATGACCAAGACGGTGTTGCCGTTTTCGACAAAGCTCTGCAGCACCGCCAGCAGTTTATGGATATCGGCAAAGTGCAACCCCGTGGTTGGTTCATCAAGCAGATAGAGCGTGCGGCCGGTGCTTCGTTTGACCAGCTCACGGGCAAGTTTGATTCGTTGAGCTTCGCCTCCGGAGAGTGTCGGCGAGGGCTGGCCGAGCTTAAGGTAGTCCAGCCCGACCTCAACAAGGGTGTGCAGCTTTTGAGCGATCGCGGGAATATCACGAAAGTGCTCAAGCGCCTCCGCGACATCCATATCCAGGATTTCGGAGATGCTTTTGTCCTTGAAGCGAACCTGAAGGGTCTCACGATTAAACCGATGACCTTGGCAGACCGGACAGGTCACCCAGATGTCGGCCAAGAAATCCATCTCCAGCCGATTAGCCCCATTGCCCTCACAGGCCTCACAGCGGCCACCGGGTTTGTTAAAGCTAAACCGCCCCGGCTGATATCCCCGAACCCGACTCTCAGGGAGGCGAGCAAAGAGCGCCCGAATTTCATCAAAGACCTTAATATAAGTGGCCGGATTGCTTCGCGGAGTCCGGCCAATGGGACTTTGATCGATGCGGATCAACTTGTCGAGTTGATCGAGCCCTTCGATGCGATCAACCTCCCCAGGGTCACCCAATCCGCCATTGAGGTCCCGGTGCAGGGTCTCGCTGAGGATATCAACAATTAAAGAGCTCTTGCCGCTGCCGCTGACCCCGGTCACACAGACCAAGACCCCCAAGGGAATCTCAACACTGATATTCTTCAAGTTATTATGTCGGGCCCCGACGATCCGCAGACAGCGGTCGGTGATCTGACGGCGAGTCTCAGGGATCGCGATCTCAGTGGCCCCAGAGAGATACTGGCCGGTCAGGCTCTCGTGAACGGCAGCGACTTCCGAGACAGACCCCTGGGCAATCACGCGACCCCCACGAACGCCAGGCCCTGGCCCGAAATCGATAATCCGGTCGGCCGCCCGCATGGTGTCCTCATCATGCTCGACAACGACCACAGTGTTGCCCAAATCGCGAAGCTGCGTGAGGGTATCCAGCAGCCGATCATTGTCGCGAGGGTGCAGGCCAATGGAGGGCTCATCCAAAATGTAGGTCACCCCGACAAGCCCACAACCAACTTGACCAGCCAGGCGTATTCGCTGGCTTTCACCACCTGAGAGCGTCGGGGCAGTCCGGCTGAGGGTGAGATAGTCCAGTCCCACGTTCAGGAGAAAGCCCAGCCGTCCGCGGATCTCTTTAAGCAATTCCTCGGCGATCTGCGTCTCTGTCTCGGTCAGCTTCAGTCGCCCAAAGAATTCCGCGGCCTCATTGATGGGTAAGTCGCAGGCCTCAGGCAAACTCTTCGGGGAAAACTTTGAGGCCGCCGAAGTCAGACGGACAGCTTGAGCCTGGTGGTTCAGCCTCTGGCCATGGCAGACATGGCAGAGCCGCTGGGTCATGTAAGCCTCATATTGTTGCCGCTTGGGCTTGCTCTGCGTCTCCCGATACTTCGTCAAAAGTTGAGGTATGATCCCCTCAAAGGTTCCTCCATATTTTTGAGTATGCCGCCCACTGGTCCATGTATAGGTGATGTGCAAATCACCGGTGCCGTACAGCAACTGCTGGCGGATCTCTGGTTGCAGATCCTGCCAGCTGGTTTTGAGAATGGTCCCCGGCTCGAGTTCGAACTTGCGTTCCAGAGCCTCAAAGACACCCACATAGGTGTGTTTCCGCCAGCGGCCCAGATCCGGCCAGCGACCATAGAGTTCAACGCAGCCCTCATAGAAGGATTTTGTGGCATCCGGGATCAGCAAGTTGGTATCGAATGTGAAAATTTCCCCCAGGCCCTGACACTCCAAACACATCCCACGCGGACTGTTAAAGCTAAACAACTGCGGGCTGGGTGGTTCAAAACTCAACCCGCACGGCACACAGGAATACCGGCTGGAAAGATAAATGCTCTCTCCCAAGCCAGGCTCTCGCCTCACACGATCGGCCCCCTCAGCATTCTCCTCCTTGCCAGACTGCTCTCCTTGAGCCCGATCCTTCTCAGGCTGGTTGTTCTTAGGCTGGTTGCTCTCACCTTCGTCGCCAGGGGTCGATGAGTCGGGTTCCTTGGATGGCTCAAGCTCGTCTTCGCCCGGTGGCTCCGGCGCCTGGGGAGTCCCCTCGCTCCGTTGTTCGACAAACAGAATCAGATCGCCTTCGCCAAACTTGAGGGCTGTCTCCACAGCCTCTGCGACCCGGGGTCTGATGTCTGGCCCTGCGGTCAGCCGATCGACAACGACCTCGATCGTGTGGCGTTTCTGGCGGTCCAGTTTGATCTGGTCAGTCAGCCGAACGATCTCGCCATTGACCCTGGCACGGATGAACCCTTGACGTAACAGCTCCCCGAAAAGATCGCGATACTCCCCTTTTTGACCGCGAATCAGCGGAGCCAAAATCGAAAACTTGGCACCACTTGGGAGATGGAGCACCCGGTCGATGATCTGTTCGCGAGTTTGCCCACTGAGCTCGCGACCACACTGGGGGCAAGTCGCGGTGCCAACCCGGGCGTACAGCACCCGCAGGTAATCGTAGATCTCCGTAATGGTGCCAACGGTGGAACGAGGGTTTTGGCCGCTGGACTTTTGGGAGATGGAGATCGAAGGGCTCAGCCCGCTGATCTGGTCAACTTCGGGTTTGGGCATCTGCCCAAGAAACTGACGGGCGAAGCTCGACAGACTGGTGACGTACCGTCGTTGGCCCTCAGCGTACAGCGTATCAAAAGCCAGCGAGCTCTTGCCGGATCCGCTGACTCCCGTCAGGCAGATCAGCTGGTTGCGAGGCAAGGTCACATCGACGTTTTGCAGATTATGTTCGCGAGCCCCTTTAATGACGATGTCCGAAGCGGTCATATCGCTGGCGGCTTCCGGGTGAGAGAGCGACTGGTGGCGACGATTTGGAGGTCAGAGAGCCCGCCGATCAGTCTGGTCGAATCCGTGACGATCACGCCTGCGGCTGATTGACGCCCGAGGATCGGGCGAGGCCATGGCCCAAGTTTGGGAAGGAGCAGGGACGGAGTTTGCCGACGCGACAACCAGTCATCACGACAACCAGTCATCACGACAAGCTGCTCGAGGACAAGAAACGTCGAGCCCTGACACCTTCACACCAACTTGGCATGCAGGGTGCAACAAGCGTTCAGATTCTAGCGATCGAACCGGCGAGGCGGCAAGGCAGAGTCGTGAACCGCTCGAGCCCATTACCTATCCAGCTGGTCAGCGGCTCAAGAAGACCGCTACGCAGAAGGTCATCACAACGTGAACTGTGTTAACTGAATCCGCCCATTCTGTGGGTGAGCCGATCACGGGTTCTCGGGTTCGGCCTGACTTGCTGCGGCCAAGAAAAATGCGGTTTGGTCTCAGACTGCTGATCAATCGGCTTGCTCGAACAGCCAGTTGACTTGTCGGCTTTTTTGACAAATTCTTCAAAAATCGCTTGAAGGGGCCGTCTGAGGCAATTACTGTCAAGTTATCGAGCGGCACCCAGTGGTCGGAACCTCAAACCTCCCAACACAACCTCGCCCACTGTGTGAACTGAGTAGCGACTTCCCAAGTCGCTCATCTTCCAGCGACCAACCCTCAAGTAGTTTGCTCTCAACCCGGCGACTTGTTTCGGGATCCCTCCTGACGTTCCCGCCCTCCACAAGCCAACAACCTGGCTGAGAACAACCCCAACCCCATCCCCGTTCCTTTGCTCTACAAGGAAAAACAATGAAGAACAACCTATTGAGCTTTGCTTTGGTTGTGCTCTGTTCCCTGACCAGCTGGACGCTCACCGCTCAGGCAGAAGATGCTGCTTTTGTTGCCCACGTGCTGGGCAACCACCCGAACTTCGAAGGAGCCAACTCACGCTATGCCCCGGGGGGCCTGATCTTGACCACCGACCCCGACGGTGACGGCCGAGGCAAAACCTTCAGCTTTGACTTCAGTGCAGGCGAGATGTTCCTGGCTTACGAGCCGGGCAGCGACACGATTTACATCGAAGGGGTCGCAGACTTGTTGTCCAAGAGCTCTGCAGGGGTCATCACCGATCACGGCGAACGCTGGATGATCGAAGCCGAACTCACAGGCCTGGAGACCACCCAACTCGATGGGACTGACTGGAACCCGTCGCCGATCCCACCACTGTTTGGGACCAACAATGCCGACCTTGTTGGCACACCTGATTCGACCGACGGTTTCGTCGAAGCCATGGAATCCGAGGCCACTCCGGTGACCAACGTCATGGCCGAGCTGAAAAGCGTGCCCTTGGACCGATTGGTGGTCAACTCGCTGGACCTGAAGTTGAGCTTGGTCGACGGCGACGGTGGCGACAACGCTTTCCTGGGAAGCGCGACCTCGATTGAGTTAGACGAGAACCCTAATGCCGGGGGATCCAAGCACCCGTTCTATTTCGCCCTCGGCTTGGGCCTGCACCCAGAGGACAAGGTCAGGAGCGTTGTGGGTGAGGGTTGGCTGGAGCTCAGCCCCGATGCGGGCAATAAGTTTGTTCCTCAGGACTGGAAATTCGTCGTAGGTCCTCGAGCGAACCCGCCAGCGGGCTGCTGTGGTGGCTTTGGCGATATCCCTGAGCCCACCTCCGCTGCTGGTGTCTTCTTGCTGGGAACACTTGGATTACTGAACCGTCGACGCAAAACTCGCTGAGGCCCTCCCACCGTACTTCCCTCAAAGGAATTGCTACCCCCCCATTAGTCTGTCCATCCTCAAGATCTCACCAAATTCTCCGATCTGAAAAACGCCCCCAGGAAACACTGCCCTGGGGGCGTTTGCAGGCTCGGGCAACCCTCAACCTGGTAACTTCGACAACTGAAATCCCCAAGCAAGGCATCACCGGATCGGCGGTTGATTTCCCAATCGCGGACGATTGAACCGGGATTTTCTTGTGAGCAAGCTCAGCCGACGCCAGTGGGTTGAGCAAGGCCGCAGGAAATCCCCAACCCGACCTCCGCTGTCAGTGCGTGCGTGCTGGTGGGCAGCCGTTTCACGGGCCCCTTTGCGAGGCCTTCAGAGACATTCCTCGCCCAGATCCCGCCGGAAGTACCGCTGGTGAATTCCCTGAGAATACACCAACGAGTCCTACCTTCGCCCAGCCGAGGCTGACAGCTGACGCCCCTGGGAGCTCCCCGCTCCTAGGGGCGTGCGTTTTTGTCCAGTCACGCCCTGAGACTTCTCAACCGGAGACATGACCGGGTCACCGGGTCAAGGATGATGAGCTTGATGCAGGCCGGTCACCCGTCGAGGATCTCCCCACCCAGCAAGTCTCACTTCTGAAGTGCCTTCAACTCGGAAGGGGGTGAGGCAGAAAGGGGGGCCAAGTCGAGAGGAGGCGCGAACTAATCTTCGCCGGTCACGTATTGACCGCGTGGCGAAGGGACGATTTTGCAGATCGCAGAAAGGTGCGGCTGGCAGCCCCGGCAGGAGTGGCGCCTGCAACAACCTTCTGCCTGTGATGAAGGCGGATATCCAGCACCATGGCAGAGCAGCAAGATCTCAGTTTGTCGGACCAGCTCGAACAACTTGTTCAGTATCTGGAGAAACCAGCCAAGCAGATCTGGTTATCTCCCGAGTGGCTGATCATGGAGAATTCCGAGTGGATGCCCAGCGGCTTGGGAGTCTGGTTGGTCCCGTTTTATGAGGCCGCGCTGGGGGCTCTGGTGCTGTTGGGGTGCTTTGCCCTGATTCGTCTGTTTTTCCCCAAGTTGGCTGCTGTTGCTGGCACCACGGCCAAAGAAGCGCTGAGTCAACCGCTGTTCTTTGTCCTGCTCTTTGCAGGAATCTTCCTGCTGGTGATTGTGTTCCCCTTCTTGCCTTACAACACCTTTGGGGAAGATGTCAAAGTTCTCAAAGACAACGGCTTAGTCGTCATCAAGGTCTTGTCGATTCTGCTGGCTGTGTGGACAGCCAGCGTGTCGATTTCCGAGGAAATCGAGGGCCGAACGGCTGTCACGCTGCTGAGTAAACCGGTCAGCCGCCGCGATTTTGTCTTGGGCAAATTAGCCGGCATTGTTGGTGCTGTTGCGGTGATGTTTTTGATTCTCGGTGCGGTGTTTTTGCTGATGATCGGCTACAAGGTCGGCTATGACGCTCGAGATAACGTCCAACAAGTCACCGCCTTCTCACGGTTGAACGAGATGACTTTGGTCATCCCTGGGCTTCTGTTGAGTTTTTATGAAGCGGTCATCTTCACAGCCATCGGCGTGGCCATCAGCACCCGTCTGCCGATGCTGGCCAACCTGGTCATCTGTGGAGCGGTGTACGCCCTGGGGCATTTGATGCCCGTTGTCGTCGAAAGCAGTGGTGGCTTGCCGGAAGTCGTCCAGTTCCTGGCCCGTCTTTTAGCCGCGGTGCTTCCCAACCTCGACCATTTCAATATGGAAGCGGCCGTGGCCACCGGGCGAGAGGTTCCCCTCGTGGTGATGATTTTTACGGGCTTGTACGCGTTGATTTACACCACCAGTATGGCGTTTCTGGCGTTGCTGATGTTCGAGGATCGTGATCTGGCCTGAACCAGTGTGGTTTGGCCTCAGTCGATCAACACACCAAGCTGATCAACACACCAAGCTGATCAACACACTAAGCTGATCAACGGAACGATTCGACCGGGGATGAACAGTTGCATGCTGATCCCCGAGTGTACCTGCCGGGGGTTGCCTCAAGCACCGTGTTCTGCAGGGTTGCCGTCTTGAATCCTGAGAACGGTCTCCTGCAGCCAACCGATCCACGGCTCAATGGACCCATTGGCAGCCGAGATCTCCAAGGTGGCCACTTCGGGGTTGAGCTGGCGGCAGTCCTGCCAAAACTGTTGCCGGTCGAAGGGCACATGGGCAGCCAAGTCCATCTTGTTCAGCAACAGCGTGCTTGACTGCTGGACGAAATAGGGATGCTTGACGGCCTTATCGTCACCATCGGTGATGGCAAACATGCCCACCTTGAGATCTTGTCCCAGATCAAATCCGACAGGGCAGATCAGGTTGCCGACATTCTCAATAAATAGCAAATCCATCTCCGCCAGGTTGAGTTGCTCCAGTCCCTGCCGGACTTGGCCAGCTTCCAGATGGCACCCCTTGCCCGTGTTGATCTGCACCACCTGCCGGGAGTGAACTGCCAGGCGTTGGGCATCTCGAGCAGTGGTGAGGTCTCCAACGATCACGCCGATCTTGAGTTGTCCGCTGAGCTCCCCGAGGGTTCTCTCCAACAACGTCGTCTTGCCGCAGCCTGGACCACCGATCAGATCGAGCGTGACAACACCGGCTTTTTTGAGCTCCTGGCGGTTGATCGCCGCCAAGGCATCATTGAGTTTCAAGACGTTCTCGATCACAGGGACCTGCGTTGTCTGGCTCATGACTCCTCTCCCATGGTGCGTTGTTGCTGTTGAGACTCTGCGGTGCTTTCGGCCAAGTCGAAACTGAGCAAGATCAACTCATCTCCGCCTTGAGGAACCGGACGAGTGTACCCGCAGGTACACTCAACCAACCAAGAATCGGCTGTCCATTGCCGCTGGCAGACAGGACATTGCAGCCGCCAGGGCAGGAACTCAAGCTTGAGTGTTGCCCCCTGCAGTGGGCTCTGCTGCGTGGCAGCCTGCCAAGCCAGTTGCATGGCAGGCTCATCAATCCCTTGCAAGGGTCCCACCTGAACGGCGACTTGCACCACCGGCCTGCCCGAGGCGGACTCGGAAGAACGAACGTGCTGCAGGGTCAGCTTCACCAGAGCTTGGGCGATGGATAACTCATGCACCGCGAAATAACTCCCCGGAACCAGCGTCTGGTTCGGCACCGGTCTCCGACTGGGTGTCGGCTGAGATCCCCCTGGATCGGTGACCCAGTGCTTGTTGGTTCCAGTACTGCACCCAAGAGCGAATCCGCTCAGCAGCCTCCTTGGCTGCTTGGGCAACCGCAGGTGAGATGACCGCTCCCAATTCGGCGGAAACGATCGACGTGGCGATCACACGAACAGTCTTGGGCAAGATCCCCAACCGCTCAGCCAAGGCCAACTGCGCAGCGACGCCAAGGCCGTGCGTGCTTAAGGATCGGTCATACCAGAGCGTCGGCCGAGGATCTTGCAAGTAGTCCACATCGAGTAAGTCGCCGTGGGCTGAGTTTGGTTCGTCTTGCTGAGCCAACGCTGCATCGACAACAACCAGCCGCTCAACTCCGGCCAACGAGGTCAACAACACCCCAGGCTTCTGGCCGGCCGAGAGGACTTGGACATCCGGGGGCAAATCGCTTTGCAGTCGCTCGGCGACAAGCAGGCCAAAGGCATCATCGCCAGCCAGAGGGTTGCCAAAAGCAGCAATCAAAATGGATGAAATCAAGGAGTTCCTCAAGGATCACCAAAGCTCACCAAAAGCGTTGTGAAACTCACCAAAGCCCTTCCTTATCGCATCCCTCGCCCGAAGTCCGGCAGATACACCAGCGGCCGAGCTGCCTCGGCTGTGACACGCTCAAGTCGGGTCTCATCCTGCACGGCGAGATCCCCGAAATCCAGATCCTCAGCAGAGGGGACCTTGGCTTGTGCAAAGGCATCTGGGTGATCCAGGTCGCCGGCCAACTCGTCGATGAGTTCTTTGGTGACGTGCTCCATCAAGTAGATGTGGGAATAGTCACGCCGCTGGCCATCAACATAGAGGGTCTCGTTGGCCAAGGAGTAGCGGAAAACGATGGGTTCGCTGGGACGCCTGAACCGAATGCTTAAGGACAGCGGCGTGCGGGCAACCCACAGCGGCCCGCAGCGTGACTCCAGGGATTTGAGCTTCTGTGTGGCGTACTCGGCAAGCTCCTCCAGACGGACGGCTTTGTCGATCTGGGCCTGGTAAGGGTGCCTGGCCAGGTAGTCCCAGAGGATCATCGCGGAGAAGCCGTTGCGGGATCCAGCCAAGGTGCTATCTCTGGATCCGATGTAACGCGGCTTGCTCGGCGGGAGCATCAGATACTTGGTCTTGGACATGTAGACTCCGCAGGGCCAGGGGGCACCGATCCACTTGTGACCACTCATCGTCAGCGAGTGGACAAACGGCAGGCGGAAGTCGAAATTCGGTCCTCGCTCGGCTAAGCGTCCTGCTTGATGAGCCATCTCAACAAAGGGCATATAAGCTGCGGCCAACGCCCCATCAACATGGAACCAAAAGCCGTTGCGTTTGACCTTGTAGCCCCCAAAATCAATCTCCCGCTGGTGCAAACCGTAGCGTTGGAGAATCGGCATCAGCCTCTGGCCGGCTCCCTCAACATCATCGTAGGCCCCTTTGAACGTTGTCCCGTAGTTGAAGTTCACCAGAATCGGGTGACCTCGAGCAGCAAAGAACTCCACCAGCTTGGCTAAGGCGTCCACATCGATGCTGCCAGGCCCTCTCCCTCCTTCGGTCGAAGGAACTTCGTTCGGCCAGGTCTTGTCTTGGGTGATTGGGCACTGGCCTGGGTACTGGCTGGTCCCGATCTCATAGAAGGTGGAAATGCCCAGCACGCACATGGCCTTGACCACCGAATAATGGGTGTCCTCTGAATAGAACGCCACTGGGGTCAAGGCGTTGGGGTTGTCTGAGGGTGCCTGGGCCTGTTGGTAGATGATCCGGGAAGGCTCGGATCGCGGGCGGCCGTCGCGGCTGGCAGTTTGGGCCTGAACCGATGCCTGAGGGTCATCCAGCAGAGACTTGCCTGCAAGATAATCCCGGCCATTCCAGAGCCCATAAAGGTTCCCTTCGGTGCTGCCCATCGTCAGCACATAGCCCCAATAACTCTCCGGGTCGTCTGGGTCATGCGGCCAACGAGCATGCCAGAGACGAGCGTAGTAGTCCAGCACCGCACGCTCCATCCATTTGGAGTTGAGCGTGAAGTTGCCCGACTGAAACGGATCTCCCACGTTGTTGATGTGGAAGTTCAGAAACGGCCGGAGATCCTCATAGTCGAGATCCTGGTTGGCTTGAAAGCCCAGGGACTTCTCTTGCCGCCGTTGTTGGTAGGCCAACAACTGGCCAAGGGCTTGTTTTCGCTCCCGCCGAGGCAGCCCGTCAGGAGGAATCCGAAAGGTCTCGCAACTGATGCCGGGAACCTCTGGATAAACCGAACAGGGGTCATCGGTGGGTTGGTTGGGCAACCTCACAGGAGGTGTCGCCGCAGCGTCTTGAGAGTTCGTCAATGCTCCCGATGCTACAGCGATCAGACCTACTGCTGTGCCGGAAAGAAGCTCTCGACGGTTGATCGGGTCGGTGTTCATGGCTCATCGCTCCAACTCCGGGAGAACCGGAGAAAATGGACGCTACAACTAATGCAGGGGTCGTAGTTGCGGATCAGATGCTCGCATCGCAACGCCGCCTGCTCATCGGGTAAGTGGGTGATCTGGCCGGCCAACACACGCAGGTCTTCCTCAATGGCGGCCTGATTCTGACTTGTCGGCGGAACGATCCTCGCGTGAGCGATCGTCCCGTCATCGGTTGTTTGGTAACGGTGCCAACACAGCCCTCGGGGGGCCTCGGTTCCATGACCTCCGGTCCCGGCGCGAGGCGCAATCGGAATCCGACTGAGGTTTGGGGGTTGGTAGCTTTCCAGCAGGTCCCCGGCAAGCGCCAGGGCATGAACTGTTTCGATTCCCCGAGCGAGCAAGCTCAGGTAGGTGTTCCGCCACGGAAGCGGTTTTTCCATCTGCCGGCAGACGGACTCCAACAGCTCAGCGGCCTGGGGATGCAGATGCCTGGCGGCTAGATTCAGCCGCGCCAGCGGACCGACCAGATATCGGCCGCGGTCTTTGAGACGAGCGTGCAATGCCGTGGAATGGGGAACTTGGAACTCCTCAATCGCTTGGTCAAATTCCTCCTGGTCGAGATCCAACCCGCGGTTACTTTGAATCCGCCCAAGGTTCATGGGATATTCGTTTTCGGCCACAACAGAGACAAACTCATAATCGTGCTCGAACTCTGGAAACGTCATCGACTCGGCAAAATCCTGGGTGATCGCGGCCATCTCTTGCTGGGCAAGCCGCACCGAGGGGAGCAATCGATGCGATTCCTGCCGCCCGGGAGCACGGTAAAAGCCACCAACGCAAACACCAATTGGATGCACCGATCTGCCGCCCAGCAGCGTCAAAATGTCGTTGCCCACCTTTTTGACCGCAAGCGCCCTTTGCACTAACTCCCGATGATCCTCCGCCATGCTGATGGCGCTTTCATAACCCAAGAAATCCGGCAAGTGGAGGAGAAACATATGCAACACATGGCTTTCTATCCACTCTCCGCAATAGAGAAGGTTTCGTAGCAAGCGAATTTCCGGAGTCACATGCTGAAACACTCCAAGAGCCTTCTCTAGGGCATGGCAGGCTCCCATTTGATAGGCCACCGGGCAGATGCCACAGATTCGGGCGGTGATATCGGGAACCTCTTCGTAGGAGCGGCCTCTCAGAAACGCTTCATAGAATCGAGGAGGCTCGTAGATACTCAGACGCACGGCCTCGACTTGATCTCCACGCATCTGCAGATGCAGGGCTCCCTCCCCCTCGACGCGAGCCAACGCCTCCACTCGGATAGTTCGAGTCTGCGCTGCCGGTTGGCTAGGCTCGCCCGATGGCCCGCCAGTTGATTGTCTGTCGATTGGTTGCCCGTCGGTGGGTTCACTTTCGGCAGGTGGCTGATTGTTCGAGGCGTTCATAATGGTCGCTGGCTTGTTTGAATGGTTCCAGATATCCGTTGAAGGAGCGGAGCAGACGTTTCAGATCCCGATGATCTTGCCCACAGTTCTGCTCCAGCTGCTGGGCCAACGAGTCGAGGTTGGGTTGCTCCATCGGCCCGAAGCAGCCGTAGCAACCCCGATTGCCAGCCGGACAGAGGGCCCCGCAGCCTGCTTGGGTCACCGGACCAAGACAGGGCAGGCCTTGTGACACCAAAACACAAGGAACCCCACGGCGTTTGCACTCGACACAGACACTATGCGTGGGGATATTCGGCCTGCGGCCGACCAACAGGGCTGAGATCAGCTCCAGCATCTGCCCTGGGTCGACCGGACAACCGCGGAGCTCGAAATCCACAAACACATGCGAGGCAATCGGAGTGGCGGTCTCGAGTGTGCTGACGAACTGGGGATTGGGATAGACAACCTGGCAGAACTCCTCGACATCGCCCCAGTTGCGGAGAGCTTGGATGCCGCCGGAGGTCGCACAGGCCCCAATGGTGACCAGATACCGGCAGTCGCGGCGGACCTGCTGGATCCGCTCTTCTTCCTCAGGAGTGGAGATGCTGCCCTCGACCAGACCAACATCATAAGGGGGCGGGGAGATCTTGCGACGGGCTTCCAAAAAGTAGGCCACCTCAACAGCACCAACTAAGCTGAGAAGTTGATCTTCCAAGTTCAACAGTTGCAGCTGACACCCATCACAACTGGAAAACTTGTAGACAGCTAACTTGGGCTTTTGGCCATTGGTCACCGAGTCAGCCGGGAGCGATGCAGCATTCATGGGTCAAATCTCCTCCTTAGCAAAGATATCGGCGATATCGGCAAACCGGAAAACCGGCCCATCTTTACACATAAAGAAGCGGCCGTATTGACAGTGGCCACACTGCCCAAAGCCACAATTCATGTTCCGCTCCAAGCTCACGTAGACTTGTTCAGGCGGCACATGCAGTTGGAGGAATTTCCAGGCGGCGACCCGATTGAGCATCTTGGGTCCACAGACCAACACGTTGGTCCGCTCTGCATTGACCCGCAGCCGACCCAGCAAGTTGGTCACCACTCCCACAGGTCCGGTCCAGCCGGAGGTGGCGTTATCGACAGTGACTAAGACCTGAATGGACCGGTCTGCCTCCCAACTCTCCAGCTCTTGAGCGAACACACGATCCTCCGGTGTGCGGCAGCCATAAAGCAGAACAACCCTGCCGAATCGTTCACGGTGCCGCAGAGTCCAGTACACCACAGGTCGCAAGGGAGCCAGCCCGATCCCACCGGCGACCATCACCAGATCTTGACCTTCCATGGCCTCCAGCGGCCAGCCTCGTCCGAAAGGTCCACGCAATCCAATTAGGGCCCTAGGACCTGCTCGATCAATCGCCCGTGTCACCGAACCGACCACGCGAATGGTATGATCCAAGCAATCGTATTCTTGGCAGTCCGAGCTCACAGAGATGGCGGCCTCACCCACACCAGGCAGATAGAGCATGTTGAACTGTCCCGGAGCAAAGCGATAGGCCGCTTGAATAGCCTCATCAACAAAGCGAATCCGAAACGTTCTGGTGTTAAAATTTTCCTCGGCAACATCTAAGACTTGGGCTGGTACCGGCATCCAGCTCTCCATGCCGCATATCGGTTCCGGCCGCAAATCCGGATTCAGAACACTGATTTCAGGCTCGCTCATGGTCTCAGGCTCCTCCAGGCAGGGAGGTCGGATTGCCGACCGCCGGGCTCGCTACTGGCGAACCGCTAGGGACAGTCGGCGAACCGCTGGGGGTAACGGGGCGTTCGCTCAAACGCGCGACTTCCTCGGTGAGGTCAATCGCCGCTGGGCACCAGGTCAAACAGCGACCGCAACCAACACATCCACTGGTGCCGAATTGGTCCCACCAAGTACAGAGCTTATGCCGCAGCCAGTGCCGGTACCGGCCCCGGATGGATTCTCGGCCCGGCCCGGAGGTGGTAAAAGTAAATTGGTGAGTAAAGCACGATTCCCAACTTCGAGTGCGGCTGATCGAGCCATCGCTCAGATCGGTGGCATCGGTCACCGTGGAGCAAAAGCAGGTTGGGCAAACCATGGTGCAATTCGCGCAGGAGAGACAACGCTTGGCCACCTGATCCCAGGCCGGGTGCTCGATGGTGCTTTGCAGGATCTCTCGTGCAGCGGCGGGGTCGATCTGCCGACCCATATGCTCACTGGCTCGGTGCAATTTCAGCTCAGCCAGTTCCAGCTCGGCTCCGGTCGGCTCACGAACTGGCAGCTTAGCAACCAGGTCCGCGCCACGCTCGGAACCGACCTCCAGCACAAAACCGTCTCGAAGCTCCGTCAGCGAAAGATCAAAACCCTCCTCCGCCTTGGGGCCTGTCTTCCAAGAAACGCAGAAACAGGTTCCGCCCGGATGCGTGCAGTTGACTGCAACATACAACGACTGCTCACGAATCTGGCGATACCAGGGGAAGGATTCGCAGCGGAAGGTTGCCGGGTCGGTGATGCCAAAGACTCGATCCTGAATCCGCATCGCCGCCAGCTCACAAGGTCGTATCCCCAAAAAGGCTAACTTGGGGACCTCGGGGGTGCCCTCATCAAAGGCAAAGTCGCCATCCTCCAGATGAAATCGGTACAACAGCTGCTCAGGTGGGAAGACATAACGTTTCGGACCATCTGGCCCAACAACATACGAGAAATTCAGCGGCTCCTCGTCTTCCTCCAACCGATAGCTGCCTGGCTGCTGCCGATCATGCACTCCTTGCGGCAATTCACCAGCCGACTCAATCGGTCGCAGAGCGATCACCCCCTGAACAACAGTCGGGGCAATCACCTCATAACCCTGAGCCCTCAGCAGCTGGACCAGGTTTTCCAGATGAGACCGCTCCAGAAAGAACGGAGATAAGTGAGGACTGTCGGTGGGCGTCGGTTCTGTGGGGACCATGATTGCACCTTTTCGCTGCCCCAGCTCAGTCTATTCTCCACAAGCCGAGTCGATCCTTGCCAATGCACAATCACCAGAAACTCAGGTCACTTCAGCAAAGAACACTTCAGCCAAGAACACTTCAGCAAAGAACACTTCAGCAAAGAACATTTCAGCAAATACGCGGGAGTTGTTCACCGTAGGGCTTTTGCAGGATGCGTCGGCCACCAATGGTGGTGAGAAGCTCACACAGACCTGAGCAGGTCTGATCCACATAGCCAATGATGGCCGCCTCTCGTCCCTGAGGGTGTGCTCGCAAAGCGGCCAGAGCGGTTTCAGCGGCTTCTGGCCGAACAACGAGCACAACCTTGCCTTCATTGGCAACCTCCAGAAGATCAAGCCCCAACATCTCGGCAGCATGATGAGCTTCTGGACGGATGGGGATGTGGGCCTCCTCAAGCACCACCCGGTATCCACTTTGCCGGGCGAGGTCGGCGGCGACCCCGGCCAGCCCACCGCGTGTTGCGTCCCGCGCGAAGGCCGCGCTAGTATTAACGTTTCGCAACACCCCACGGAGCAAGCCATTGAGCGGGGCTGCGTCACTGCGCAGCGCCGTCTGAACTTCGGGCAGCTCGCGAGCGAGCATCACTGCCAGACCATGCTCGCCGACCGGGCCGTTGACCAACAACACATCTCCGGGACGAACTTCCCGCGGTGACCACCGCACGCCCTGAGGAATCCAACCCAATCCGGCGGTGGTCAGATAGATTCCGTCAGCCTGGCCGCGACCGACGACCTTCGTGTCCCCGGCAACAACCCGGACGCCCGCCTCCCGGGCCGCCTCGGCGACTGAGTCCAAGACCTGTTCGAAGTCATGCTGAGCAAAGCCCTCGGCGAGGATGCACGAAAGGGTGATGGCCAACACCTCGGCCCCACAGACAGCCAGATCGTTGACTGTTCCGCAAACAGCTAAGCGGCCGATATCTCCACCAGGAAACCGCCAAGGCGTCACCACATAGCTGTCGATGGTCACAGCCGGGCGACCCGCCTCGGCAGGCTCCTCCAGAACCGCCGAATCCAACAACTCATCAAGCACCGCATTGCCCAGCCGAGGCAAGATGACCGAAGCCAGCAACTCGTCGGTTAGTTGCCCGCCTCCGCCATGGGCCAGCTGGATCGCCTTTTGGGAAGGCTCAGCCTGGCCGTGCGAATCAAATGGATCGGTCATGAGGTGACTGGCACCCTCACCGCCTGGGCTGAGGAGCCTCGCCGGTAGCGAAACCAAGCCTGACAGGTCCCCTCCGAGGAAACCATACAAGGGCCCAAGGGATGCAGAGGAGTGCAGTGAGTGCCAAAGAGCCGACACTGCACCGGATCAATCGCCCCCTTGAGCACATCCCCACAGCGACAGCCGGGCGTTTCACGATCGACTCCAGGGGAGAGTCCAAAACGGCTGATGGCGTCCCAGGACCGGAAGGCCGGTCTGAGCGACAGACCACTTTTGGGAATCACCCCCAATCCTCGCCAAGACACATCGCGATGCTCAAACACCTGGTCGAGAAGCCCTAAAGCGACGGTGTTACCTGCTTCCCCGACGGCCTCCGGATAATCATTGACCAGCCTTGGCTGCTCGTCGGTCGCCAGTTCGGACAAACGAGCTAAACCAGAGAGCATCTGCACCGGCTCGAAACCGCTGACCACACAACTGAGGCCGGATTGCCGAACCAACGGCCGATAACTTTCCGAGCCCAAAATCACCGAGACATGACCCGGGCAGAGAAAACCATCGAGCCTGACAGCCTCGTCGGCCACCAACGCCTGCATTGCTGGCAGCACTCGTTTGTGAGCCGCCAGAATGGAGAAATTGCTCAGTCCCTGACGTTTGGCCGCCAGCACCGCCGCGGCAGTGGCCGGCGCGGTGGTCTCAAATCCGACAGCAGCCAGCACAAACTGCTTCTCTGGCGTGACCGCGGCCCAGCGGAGGACATCCCAGGTACTGGAGATCACGCGGACATCACCTCCTGCCGCTCGGGCTCGCTCCAGGCTCCCCTGGCGGCCGGGCACCCGGAGCATGTCTCCATAAGTACACAACACAACCTCCGGAAGCCTCGCGGCGGCGATCATCAAGTCGATGTCCGCTTGCGCGGTCACGCAGACCGGACAGCCAGGCCCACTTAGCAAGGTCAGCTGCTCGGGCAACAGCGAAGCCAGACCCGCTCGTGCTGCGGCCATCGTGTGAGTTCCGCAGACTTCCATCAGACGAAGCTGGCGGCCAGCTCTGAGAAGCGCCCGGCGGATCCGCTGTAACAACTGCTCAACTTGAGCTGGGACACCAGCGCTCACGGTTGTTCCTCCTGCTGGCCAGCTGTGTTCGGGCTGCCAGCTGTGTTCGGGCTGCCAGCTGTGTTCGGATGGCAGGAGGAGGTCGGCTGACTGGGAGATTGCCTTGGCGGCAGGTCGCTGAGCACCTCCCAAGTGCGAGCGGCCACCTCCGCATCCAGTCGCGTGATGGCAAAGCCCGCATGGATCAGAATCCAGTCACCCTCGACCACCTCAGGCACCAGCAGCACACTCACGGACACCCGATTGCCGTGCAGGTCTGCCACCGCCTGGTCATCTTGGCGTTGGACGACTCGAGCTGGAACTGCCAAACACATCTGCTGACTCCTGAGGCCGGCGATCTCCGGCAATTGTGAGAAGTCTATTCTGCTCACTGAGACAATCTTGCCGCTGCGACAGCGGCTTGTCCTAAGGCCAGGCCCCCATCGCCTGGGGGAACAAGCCGATGACGCAGGACCATCAGTCCGTTGTTCTGAAGTTTGTTGCTCAATCGCCGGGCGAAATTGACATTGGCGAAGACCCCACCTGTCAAGCCGATTGTGTTGATCTTGGACTGCTGCGCTGTGGTCACCACAACCGAAGCCCAGGCCGAGGCCAATTGCTCATGGAAGCTGGCGGCGATGCTTGCGAGATGTTCTTTGGGCATCGTCTCCCGATGAGCCTGCTGCTGCAAGAGCCATTGAACAAACGGCCGGGGATCGAGTTCCACCAGACCAGAGGCTGCATCTGTGGAAATCGCAAACGCTTCGGCATCCGGGGTGTCAGTCGCTTCAAAGGCAGCCGCTTCCAGGGCAAGAGCCGCTTGGGCCTCAAACTGATTTCGCTCTGCCAAACCCAACAAAGCCGCCACCGCGTCAAACAGGCGCCCCGCAGCGCTACTGGGAACGCAATTGACCCCCTGCTGGATGATTCGGGCCAACCAATCTCGCTGACGGCGATCGGCAATTAACTTCAACGCAGCCGGATGCTCAAACCAATCTTGGCCAGCAGAGTCCGCCCAAAGCGATAATTGACTTCTCCAAAGCAACGTCTGGTACAACTGAGACAACCCCGAACGGCGGATATCCTCAGCGGCAGCGTCTCCACCGGGCAGAGGCAAAGGCCGCAGCCGGGCGATTCGACGAAAATCACGCAGGTCGCACTGCAACAGCTCCCCGCCCCAGATCGTTCCGTCGCTCCCATAGCCGACGCCATCGCAGACGACAGCTAACATCGGCCCAGCATGCCGGTGCTCAGCGAGCAAACTGGCGGCATGGGCATGATGGTGTTGGACCTCCACAAGCGGAACATTCAACTCCGAGGCCATGCGAACAGCAACACGTCGGCTGTGATACAACGGGTGCGTATCGCAAGCGATCCATTGAGGGGAAACACCCAACAGCGTTGGCAAGTTGGCTAAAGTTTGCGCGAACAGCTCCAGCGTAGCGGGGTGCTTGAGGTCTCCCAGGTGAGGTCCGAGGAACACCTCTCCCTGGCGAACGACTCCAGGGGCGACCTTGAGCTCTCCACCGACACACACTCCCTGGCCCACACTTGCAAGCTCATCGGAGAGGGGAACCGACTCTGGGACATACCCCCAACCGCGACGGAGTGGCAGAATGCCTTCGGCACCACAGTCCAATACGACGGAATCGTCAACCGGACGGAGGATCGGCCGGTTGTGCCCCAAGATCGCAGCCACGCTGACACCAAACTGCTGGCACACCTCAAGGTCGTCGATGATCAGGGGCTCGCCGCTGACATTAGCGCTGGTCATCACCAGGGGACCCAGTGCCGGTTGCTTGGCAAAGAGCAAGTGTTGTATCGGGTTGTAGGGCAAGAACACCCCTAAGCGATGTGTGCCCGGAGCCACATTCTCTGCAATGGCTGGTCGCTGCGAATCCTCGTGATGCGGCCAATCTCCGTGACGACGTTTGGGGGCCAGAACAATGGGCTGTTTCGCGCAGGCGAGCTTCAGGAGTTCGCGAGCCTCCGGGCTGAGATCCACCAAGGATAACGCGACCTCAAGGGTAGGAACCATCACCGCCAGCGGCTTCGCTGGGCGCCGTTTGATCTCTCGCAAGCGGGCGACAGCCTGCTGGTCGTCAGCACGCGCTGCCAAGTGAAATCCGCCCAAGCCCTTGATGGCCACTATCTCCCCGGCCAACAGGAGATCAGCGACTTGTTTCAGCGGATCTTGTGAAGTCGCTTCACCGAGTTGATTGTGGACAGATAATCTTGGGCCGCAATAAGGACAGCAAATTGGCTCAGCATGGAAGCGTCGGTCTTGAGGGTGAGTATATTCCTGCTGACAGAATTGGCATAAAGGAAAACCAGACATCGATGTCCGCGAGCGATCATAAGGAAGGCCCTGGATCACGGTGTATCGCGGACCACATCGTGTGCAGTTGATAAACGGGTGGGCCCAGCGGCGATTGGTGGGGTCGTTCAGTTCGGCAAGGCACTCTGCGCACACAGAACGATCAGGCGGGATCCGAGTTGCGGCCGGTCCATCTTCCTGACTGGAGATGATGGAAAAACCGCCTTGGACTGCAGCCTGAAGGAACGCCTGGGGTGAGTCTTCGCCCAGAGGCTGCTCCACGATTTCCGACACTTGAGCCGGGGAAGGGCACGTGGCCAACTCGCCAAGAAAGGCTTGCACGGCAGTCGCTGGTCCTGTCACCTCGATGACAACACCACAAGAACGATTTTGCACGTAACCGCCTAACTGATACCGCGATGCCAAGTTGTAGACAAACGGCCGAAATCCTACCCCCTGGACTTGTCCGCGGACGATCCAACGCCGTGTGAGGTGGTCCATCAGGCCTGTCTCCTCACAAGACGGTCGTGGGTTGATCCGCTTGTGATCATTCGTTTGCCTTGGATCGTTGGTCTGCCGATTTCCGAGGGTCCCCCAACGTTGGAAACTGCTGCGCCGCCGGACGCTGCGAACTATGTTGCTGGCTTGAGTTGGGCTGGAGGGCTTCAGCCGCAGCGGCCACATCCAAGAGCTCTTCGGTGACTGCGGCCTGCCGCTGTTGATGATACTGACGCGTGAGCTCGGTGATTCGCTCTTCGATATTCTTCTGCGCAGCCTGCATGACGGCCAAGCGGCTGGCGTTCTCGTTGGCCAGTGATTCGGCCATCGCCCGATAGAGGCTAACAAACAAGTACTCTCGAATCAGTCCCGGAGCCAATCGATCCGCCGGTGCGGCCAGTTGCGGGACCTGGTGATTCGGCCAACGACGAGCGTGCATCTCTTGGAGCCATGGCCGATCCAGGGGCAACAGGTCGACAGTCACTGGGTCGTAGGCGGTCCGCGTCCGGGTCTGGGCATGCACCAGCCGCACTCGGGCAACTCGGTGTTTTCGTTGCCAGGTATCCAAGCACAGCACCAAATCCTGCACAAGCGCTGTGAGGCCTCGAACCGAGCTCGGGACTCGGAAGACCTGCTGGACCGAAAAACCCGCATCCTCAAGGTGACTGCCCAGCCGCGCTCCCACAGCCACCACCAAAGGTTCCCCGAATCCTCCAGGCAATTGGCTCCCCCGGCGGGCCTGTTCGGCCATTTGCTTGTTCAACTGACCACACATCCCCTGGTCGGTCCCAAAAACCACAAGCCCCAAGGGACCCGTTGATTGGGCCGCCGAGGCCCCTGTCTGCAATTGTGTATGACCAACGGTCGCCTGCAGGGCGAGCTCCACAGTCTGGGTGTAACCAGCCACCGAGACAACAGCCTGCTCAAACTGGCGGATGTTCACCGCCGCTAAAGCTTTCATGGTCCGGACCACACCATGGAGATCTTGGGCGGTCTTAATCCGCCGAGCCAGTGCCTCTTCGGTTTGCATGCAACCCCTGCGAATAACGGCTCAAGAATTTCTTGGATCCTCGGATTCCGTCCCTGAGGCCAAATCGGTCGGATTGCCCGCCGATTATTGCGTACTCAGGTCCTTCTGCACTCAGGTCATTCTGTACTCAGGTCATTCTGTACTCAGGGTGTTGCGAACTCAGGGTGTTGCGAACTCAATGGCTTCACGTGCCAACTTTTCGAGGTTCGCTCGGTCTTCTGCGGTGAGCTTTTCTGCGGACTCGATCCCTTTGGCGAGAGCCTGACCGTGAGTTTCCAGGTGGTGTCTGATGGCCTCTTCCAAACGAGGGATGGCCTCCAAGGGTTGTTGATCCAAGAGCCCGGCGTTGACAGCCAACAGGACGGCCACCTGAGTGGCGGGAGGCAGGCGATCAAACTCACCCTGTCGCAAGACCGCCCTGACGTGATAACCCCGCTCCAGTTGGGCCTTGGTGGCTGGATCCAGACGGGTGCCAAATCGGGCAAAGGCCTCCAGCTCTGCGAATTGCGAATACGAAAGTCGGAGGTCACCGGCGACCACTCGATAGGCTGGCAATTGGGCCTTGCCACCGACGCGAGAGACGCTTCTGCCGACATCCACTGCCGGAAGCATTCCAGCGGCAAAGAGATCCGGAGAAAGATAGACCTGACCGTCGGTGATCGAAATCAGATTCGTGGGGATATAAGCCGAGAGATTCTGGGCTTCCGTCTGAACGATTGGCAAGGCAGTCACCGATCCGCCTCCCAGATGATCCGCCAGATGCGTCGCACGCTCAAGCAGACGAGAGTGAATGTAAAACACATCTCCAGGAAAGGCCTCACGACCAGGTGGTCGTCGCAACAACAGCGACAACTCCCGGTAAGCTCGGGCATGACGAGTGAGGTCGTCCAAAACCACCAGCACATCGCGTCCGTGATGCATAAAATGCTCAGCCACGCTCATGGCAGCGTAGGGAGCCACAAACTGCAGGCCTGGAGGGTCGTCCTCACTGGTGGCCACCACCGCGGTATAGTCCAAGGATCCTCGGCTGCGGAGATCAGCAATCACCGTAGCAATAGCGGAGTTCCGCTGCCCGATTGCACAATAGACACAAAGCACCCCTTGGTCATGCTGATTGAGGATCGCAGCAACCGCCAGGGCGGTTTTCCCCGTTTGCCGATCGCCCAAGATCAGCTGCCGTTGGCCCCGTCCGATAGGGACAAGCGCATCGACAACCTTCATGCCAGTCTGCAATGGCACCGTCACCGGGGCCCGTTGCATGATCCCCGGGGCAGGCCGCTCCACAGGCAGGCGATCTTCCGCCTCAACCGGACCGCCGCCATCTCGGGGCCGGCCCACCGGGTCGATCGTTCTGCCCAAGAGCGCTCCCCCGACCGGCACGTCCAACACCCGTCCTGTTCGCTCGACCGTCTGACCAGCAGCCAATTGCCCGGGCTGATCCAACAGCACCACACCGACGCGATCGGGGTCAAGATTCCAGGCCATGCCCAATCGGCCTTCACGAAACCGGAGCACCTCCTCCGCAGCAACGGTGGGGAGGCCATCGACCAGACAAAAGCCGCGGCCGACAAAGGTGACTCGTCCGACTTCTTCAATCGTCAGCCGGCTGGGCAGGGCCGGATCTCCAAGGATGGACTTCCCCAGCAGGTCACCGGTTTCCTCCAAAAGCCGTTCAAAGTGTTCACTTCTCATCGGTGAGAATAGCGTTGACAGGGTGGACCGAATGATCTGAACGACGCAGCTTTTGGGAGACGCTGGCCCAGAACGGACCTTGTTGCCGAGGGCAGCCGGGACAAATCGTGCTCAGGGGTCTGAGTGTGTCTGTTGCCGGTTGGCTTCGGGTGAGGAAGATTGGTTTTGCGGGTTTGTTGGTTCGAGGCTGGCGTGCTGCTTGGAGAGGCTCTGACTGGTCTTCTCGCCTGCGGCCGGTCGAGCGGCGACACGAGCTGCCAGCACACGATCGAGTTTCTGTTCGACGCCGTCCAGATAGTGTCGCAGATCCCAAGCGATCCGCCGACCTCCGGCCTCCAGGACCAAGCCGGCCAAAAGATCGGGGGCCGTGCGGAACTCCACCTCCAAATCGCACCCGGCGACCTCTCGAACTCGCCTGGTTACTTCAGACTGCAACGAGTCGGACAGCGGTTGGGCCGTCTGAACCACAGCAGGGCTTTCAGACCGCAAAGACCAGCGAAGTGCCTCAGCGGATTGGTCGTCTAACTCGCCTAGCAGAGCGAGGAAGCGTTGAGCAGCTTGTTCTTGAAGATCGGAATCTGCGAGATCTTGGAGCACTGAGCGAGCCACCAGGAGCACCTCGCGGGCTGCCCAGGCCTGAAGATGCCCGCGGAGGCGACGCCCTTCCTGTTCCGCAGCGGTGGCCCAGCGATCGTGCAATTGACGGACCTCTTCGCGTGCTTGGCCCAACAGCCGTTGCCGTTGGAGTTCGGCTTCTTCGACGGCCTGGGCCAGCAAAGCCTCCCGCTGCCGATGGTGCTCGGCTTTGAGTTGCTCCAACTCCTGGGAGAGTTCGGAGGCTTCCTGATGCTTCCGTTCGGCCTCCTGCCATTGCTGGTCGATGGCCGAACGACGCTCGGCGATCACACGCATGATGCGGTCAAAGAGGAAATACCGCAAAAGGACCAGCAAAATCAGGAAATTCAAAACTTGGGCAGTCACTGTGAACCACGTCAATGCCATGCCGTGCCCAACCTTTGTCTGCAGCAAGCTCAGAGGCTCCAGGGCCCAAACAGCAAACGCAACCATCATGACGGGGAAACGGCAGTCACCGCCCATCTCCAGAACGGATTGGCAAAAAGCAGGATCATCGCCACCACAAAGCAGTAGATCGCCGTCGACTCCACCATCGCCAGCCCCACAAACAAGGTCCGAGTGATCGTGCCCGCCTCGTCCGGTTGCTGAGCCAAAGCCGAGAGTGCCGAGGCCAACGCTCGGCCCTCACCCAGGGCCGGGCCAATCGAGCCAAGACTGATCGTCAAACCAGCCGTCACGATCGAGGCCACTGCGATCCAGAGCTGAGTATCCATCAATACTCCTACTTGATAGAGAGTTCGAAACAACCGCCGAGATTTCAACGCAGTTCAGCACCTTTTCAACAATCTTTATCTTCTCAACAATCTTTATCTTCTCAACAATCTTTATCTTCTCAACAATCCCTATCTTCTCAACAATCCGGGCTTTCTCAATAGTCTAAGCTTTCTCACTGGGATATCTCTGAGTGAATCTTGTCTGAGTGAATCTTGCCTGAGTGAATCTTGTCTGAGTGGGCTGGTTCCGTTGGGCGGCCGTGGGCTTGCATTCCGGAGGCGATGTAGACCATCGCCAAAATAGCAAAGATATACGCCTGGATCAGACCGGTCAGCAGGCCCAACGCCTGCATGATCACCGGAACAAACAGTGGGGCAATGGTCAAGAAGATGGCGGCGATCTTGACTCCACTCATCATGTTGCCAAAAAGCCGCACGGCCAGAGCGATGGTTCGGGAGAGTTCCCCAATGATGTTAAACGGAAGCATCAATGGGGTCGGTTGCAGGTAGTGCTTCAGGTAGGCGAGTAACCCATTTTCGGCAATCCCGTATATCGGGACAGCCACCAGCACGCAAAGAGCCAAGGCCGTATCCGTCGACAGCGAGGCTGTCGTGGGAACAAAGCCTGGAATGACGCTCATCACCGCCGATGTGGCCACCAGCAAAAACAGCGTTCCGATCAAAGGCAGAAATCGCTCCGGTCGGTCGCCAACGATTTCGCGAATCTGCTGGTTGATCCCTTCGACGACCAACTCAGCTACCGTTTGGAGCTTGCCCGGTTGGGAGCCTGTTGAAAGCCGACGGGTGGCCACGTAGGAGAGCCCCACCAGCACGACCATCACCACCCAGGTGACAACAATGGTGAGATTGAGCTGGAGAACTCCCCACTGGAAGAACACCACCTCATCGGGCGTCAAAAAGTCCAAAGACATGTGGTTTTCGAGATCGCAGAATCGTGATCGGGTCGCCGTTGATTGGGCACCGGTAAGATGGCGTGGGTCACTGGTTGGCCGTTGCCTGGGAACTCAATGGTCCCGCTTGGTGAGGATCTTTGGCTGCTTCTTCAGAAGGTTTTTGCTTGCCTACGACAAGCCAGGTGACGACGATTCGCGCGACCAAAAAACCGGCCAAAAAGGTCACCCCTTGAATCCATCCGCCAGGCAGAAGCACCCCCAAGGCCACGATGACGATGGACGAGCGGATTACAAAGCTCAACAGCAACCACACCAAGGGTTGGCCGCTGGTGGGCAAACGTCGAAGTGTGCTCCACAAACCACCGAAAAATGCCAACCCAACGGTGAGGCCGACAAGAAAGCCAATCAGCCAATGCATCCTGGAATTGATCCCCCGCGACTTCACTCCAAAAGATCCCACCGATTCTGTTGATCGAAGGGGGTCTGCTTGTTATCCCTAGCCATTTGATTCTAGCCAGCTGATGACGGACTTGACGAGCGAGCTGGCCCCCGGGCCACCTCAGGCCAACGTTTGAGCAAGCGATCCAAGAGCAACGGCCCGATCAGACAAGTCGCCGCTGACACAAACACCATTGAGGAAAACGCCTCCGCCGGGACCACCTGGGGTCCCAAGTGCTGGCCCCGCTGCATAATCACCATAGCAATTTCCGCCCGAGGAACCAAACTCACCCCAATGATGAGACCGGATCGCCATTCCAACCAACCCATCCCTGGCAGGAGCACCCCGAGCACCTTGCCGGCGACTGCAGCGACCAACAGGGCCGCCGCGACACCGACAATCACCCCGCTTGCAGAGAAATCCAAAGAGAGCCCCACCCCGATAAAGAAGAAAGGGGCAAAGAACTCATGCATTTCCTGGAAGGAAGCCTCCTCGCGAATAGCAATGGGGTCTCGGCTGAAGGTCAATCCCGCCAAAAACGCCCCAATGGCAATGGACAATCCGACCAACTCAGAGACAGTCGCCAACAACAGGCCCATCCCCAAGACCAACAGCACAGGCGCAGGAGCCGGCTCCAGGTCGCTGATCAGACCGGTCAGCCGCCTCTCGACCTTGGCGGAAAACAGGTAACATCCCCAAGCGAGAACAAGCAAACAACATGAAAGCCATCCCATTGTGGGCAAGACAGTTGACCACAGGGCTGTTGAAGGGTCGACATTGGCATTGGTCGCCAGCGATTCCAGCACGCCAATGATTAAGGCCAGAAAGATCACTCCGGTCAGGTCGTCGAGCTCAGCCACGTCAATGAGCAACTGTCCGTTGGTTGAGTTGAGCAGGCCTGCGGAGGCCCATGCAGACACTGAGACGCCGACGCTGGTGGCCGTCAGGGCCGTCGCGACCACCAGGCTGGTAACAATCTCCCAACCCAGCAACCAGTAGGCCACCAAGAATCCTAACAGACCACTGACAAGCACATTGCCAACCCACAGCGGGGTGGCCCGTCGGAGTTGCCCAAGTAACTGCCTCAGTTGGCTGCCCAGACCCACCCGAAACAGAATCACAAAGAGCCCAAACTCTGCCAGGAACGAAAACACCGCTTCGATCGGCTCGGTCAGCAAACCCCACCGCTGGTCGAATGCCCGCAGTCCGCTGCCGCACAGGATGAATCCAATCAGCGGCGGGATGCTGAGGCGGTGGAGCCCAGCTTTGATCACCAGAGACGCGACCACCGCCAGGCCCACCAAGAACAAGGCCAGAATTCGCTCGTGATTCTCCATTAGTGAAGGCTACTGTAGTGAAGGCTACTGTAGTGAAGGCTACTGTAGTGAAGGCTACTGTGGTGAGGGCTGCTGTTGTGAGGATGAATTCCAGCCGGGACTTGACTCGCCTGATCGTTACGGCTCGTTCACACCGTTTTTTCGCAGGAGCAACGCTGTCAGTTCGTGTTAGGGGCCTCCGGTTCGTTCCTTCTCGATCCAATACCAGGCGATGGCACAACCCAGAAACAGCCCGGCGGTTAAGAGCATCAGCGTCCAGGAGTACGTCCCTGGAAACGCCCGATCCAGCCAGAGGCCCAGCAGAGCGCCGCCCAAGGTCGGCAGAGCAACCGACCAGCCGACAAGCCCAAACATCCCCAGCCCAAACCAGATCGTCCGATGGCCTTGTTCTCGGCCCCGCAGTTTGCGTTCTTCGCGGCGGCCGACCTGCTGAGCCAGTTCAGCCTCCGGGGTCTGAGGAGCCCGCTGCTGCTGGTCGGCTGACTCACGTTCAGTTGGGGAATCACCCATGAGCGTCAAACTCCAAAAACCGACGCACCAGACCGGCTTCCAGCCGGGCGGTGGCCGATCGAGCGGCACGTTCCCGGTCGCTGGCGACTGCCAACTCTTGGGTCACCAACTGCCGGAGGGTTCCTAATCTCTGGCCAGCGATCGCCCTGCGGACGGCCACATGAACATGGGCGCCGCACTTGACCAACAACCCCTCGTCGACGGCCAGATACCGTTCGGTGGTGTGGTCGATCACATAGGTCAAAATGCCTGGCACCAGCGTGGTCACCCAATCGACATGCCGTGGCAGAAGGCAAAAATGGCCATGAGGACCCTCGGCGAGAATCTTGGTGGTCACTTCATCGGTGATCGCCTGCTCGGGAACGACAACGGTCAGCCTCATAAGCAGCTCTCCGGTTGACTGACTTGACTCTCAACAAGGTCTTGAAAGCATCGAAGGCAGGCCGTGCTTGGTGTTCAAGTTTCCCTGAGTCACACTTGGTCAGCAACGTTCCTGGGCTTCTGGTTTGAAGTTCTGGCTAGCTTTGTTGTTCGCCGGGTTTTGGTGAGCTTGAATCGGGACGTTGCGCCTGGTCGATGCTGCCGATCATATAGAAGGATCTCTCAGGCCAGTCGGCAAACTCATCGTCGAGGATCCTCTGGCATCCGCTGAGGGCCTCATCCAAAGAAACGGCAACTCCGGGGATTCCGGTGTAATGTTCCGTCACGAAAAAGGGCTGCGTGAGAAATCGCTCCAAACGACGAGCGCGGTTGACTGTCTGCTGATCTCTTTGCGAGAGCTCTTCCAGGCCGAGCATCGCGATGATGTCTTTGAGATCTTCGTATTCTGCCAAGGTGCGGCGAATCTGTTGAGCGATGGCATAATGGCGTGGCCCCACAACTCGCGGGCTGAGCAACTTGGACTGGCTGGCCAACGGATCGATCGCTGGGTAGAGACCCTCGCTGGCTCGTTTGCGGCTCAGCAGCACAGTCGCTCCCAAATGCCCAAAGGTGTGCACCGCAGCGGGATCTGTGAAATCGTCCGCCGGCACATACACTGCCTGCACCGAGGTGATCGCTCCAGTGCTGGTGTTGCAGATGCGTTCTTCCAGCTCCGCCAGCTCGGTTCCCAAAGTGGGCTGATAGCCCAGCCGCGAGGGCAACCTTCCCAGCAAACCCGAGATCTCACTACCGGCTTGGATAAAACGAAAGATATTGTCGATCAGCAGCAGCACATCTTGCCCTCGCTGATCTCGGAAGAACTCCGCCATCGTCAGGGCGGCATGTCCCACACGAAAGCGTGCCCCGGGAGGCTCGTTCATCTGGCCAAAGACCAACACCGTGTTGGCCAGCTCTCCGGCTTGCTGCAACTCTCGGTAAAGCTCCTCTCCCTCTCGACTTCGCTCTCCCACTCCGCAGAATAAACTCACACCCCCGTGCTGACTCAAGGTGTTGTGGATGAGCTCCATAATGAGGATCGTCTTGCCCACGCCAGCACCACCAAAGAGCCCAGCCTTGCCGCCACGCTCCAAAGGTGAGAGGAGATCGATGGCCTTAATCCCCGTTTGAAAGATCTCCGTTTGAGTGACCCGGGCAGCCAAGGGCACCGGTTGTTGATGCACCGAATGGCGTGGCAAACTCGCAAGCGGCGGACCGTCGTCCAGCGGCTCCCCAAAGACATTGACGATTCGCCCGAGCAATTCCGTCCCCACCGGAACTCTCAGCGGGCCCCCGGTATCAATCACCGGGTCCGCTCTTGCCAACCCTTGTGTTGGCGTCAAGGCAATCCCGCGAACAGTCTCAGCATTCAGGTGGTTGGTGACCTCAATGACAACCTGGTCAGCAGACTCGCTCTGGAGCTGATCAAGCCTGTGAACGCTGCGACTGGGAACTGCTTGAAGAAGCGAATAAATCGGTGGAAGAGCAACCGGAAAATGAGCGTCTACGATACTACCACGGACTCCGAGCACTCGGCCAACAGCCCCAGAAGCTGCCCTTGTCCCGGCCCTCCAACTCCAGCTGGATTCCCGCAGTCTGTCATCCTCGCCCTTTCGAGCATCCCCGCTCGGGAAGTCGTTGGTGCTCGGCCGGTCGTTGAGACTGGGAGCGTCGGGGCTGCTCGTTGGCTCGTTTGTGCTGTTGCCGGGACCCACTCTCACAACTTGAGCTGCTCCTTACCAGTATTTCTCAAAATGAATAGTCCCCGGCTCATGAGGCCGATCAATTGTGAACCCAGAGGCTTCCAGGACTTCGACCATTCCCCTGGGTTGCGGATACCGCCGCAAGGGATCATGAGTGTGATGGGGCACACCGATCATCTCGGGACTTCCGCAGAGAAACACCCGAGAGTGTTCGGGAGAAAGGGTCATCCCAGTCTGGCGGGTCAACTCCCCGGATGCGAAATAATCCTGGAGATAGCGTTTTCCCACGTAACCGGGAACCTCGGGGTCGAGGTTCTCTGGTTCGCGTGTTGTCAGCGGGATGTAAGAGTAGTTGGGGTACAAAGCTTCAAGCCGACGATGAGCTGCCAGATAACCCAAGTCTTGTCGATAGCGGACGCAGCTGAGACAGACGATACGCCCGGTGTGTCCCCGAGCCAGGAGATCGGCCACCATGGTGGTATGGGGGGCTTCCCCGGTCCCGGTGGCAGCAAAAATCACAGTATGATGGGGTTCGACGCCTGAGAGCAAATACCGACCATGAGCATGAACTCCCAGCTGCAGCCGGCTGCCAGGCTCAAGCAGAAAGAGCCGTGGGGTGAGGGCTGGCGGATGCTTGAGGGCTTGACGGACCAAGACGATAAAAAACTCCAAGTCCTCCGACTCGCCCGGCCGACAGAGCCGTCCCGCTTCCACCATGGCAGCAGCAATCGAATAGGCCCTGCGGATGACTTTCCCTTGGGCGGCAGCCGAGAGGACTTCCGGCTGACAACCCGGAGCCCGTGGCTCCCATCCCCCCAAGCCTAGGGTCGTGTATTGGCCAGGCAGGTAATCAAGTCTTCCGAAATCGGGACGGACGGTCATCCGCATCAACTCGGAGTGCACCCGATGGATTTTCACAACTGTGGCGTTGTAGGACCCACGGCGGTCTCGGCTGGCTTGCAGCGGAGCAGGAGATGTGATGGGTTCCATGGCAGAGACTCCTCAACTGGGGCTCCTGGACCCCTTGCAGCGGACGCGGGAGATTGCCCGAGATCTGTCTGGGCTCTCAGATTGATCTGGCCCAAGCATTCTTGGACCCAGAATCGCTAAGCTCTGTGCTAAATAAAATCTCCACAGAAGGAGGTGATGGCTTTTGTGTAGTTGGCTCGCTGGAAAGCCTCAGGGTGAGCGCTATGCAGGCGGCTGATGCTTCCTTTGAGCTGCCAGAGAGCTTGGTATTCTTGTTTCTGCAGCCACTGTTGCAGGCCGTTGTACAAGGTCTGCATGTGCCGCCAACCTTTGCTCAACAGGGCCGAGGCAAGCATGACCACATCGGCCCCCACGGCAATGGCTTTGACCACATCTTCAACTTCGTGGACACCACCTGTCGCAGCCAGGGACTTATCGGTCTGATCGCGGAGAATGCCGAGCCAACGCAGCGCGAGTCGAAGCTCGCTGGGGTTGCTGAGCTCCAAAGTAGGCTGCACACAGTACTCCTCCAGGTGAATATCCGGCTCCAAGTAGCGGTTGAAGAGCACCAAGCCGTCGGCGCCGGCCGCGAAGAGCTCAGCGGCAAAATGAGGCAAAGCGGTGACAAACGGGCCAATTTTGACTGCCAGTGGGATGTTGACCTGCTGCCGCACCGCCTGCACGATGTTCACATAGCGCTGTTCGATTCGCTGGGACGACTCGCCGGGTTCTGTAGGCACCAGATAGATGTTCAACTCCAACGCGTCAGCGCCGGCCTGTTCCATGAGTGAGGCAAAACGCACCCAGCCGCCGGTGGTGGATCCATTGAGGCTCCCGATAATCGGTAAGCTGGTGATTCGCTTCACTTCCGCCAGGTGACGCAAGTAGCCATCTGGGCCAGTATTGTAGTCATCCAATTCTGGGAAATAGGTCAGCGACTCGGCATGGGTCTCGGTTTGGAACTCATGCATATGATGCAAGGCCAGTTCTTCGGCTTCGATCTGCTCTTCAAAAAGCGATGGCATCACAGCGGCCCCCGCTCCTGCCTCTTCCAACAGGCGAACCGTCTCGATCCCTGTGGTGACCGGACTGGCCGAAACGACCAAGGGGCTTTTCAGTTTCAACCCGAGGTAATCCGTCGTCAAATCAACGGTTTCTTGCTGAGCACTCATCACAGGTCTCCTCGGTTCCACTTGGCTTGGCTGTTTCTCATCTCTCGTCCGAGGCATGTCTCGTCCCAGGCATGTCTCGTCCCAGGCATGTCTCGTCCCAGGCATGTCTCGTCCGAGGCATGTCTCGTCCGATGTGTGTCTCGTCCGACGGAGGTTGGTCACCGGACTGCGTTTGGTTTGGCTGCCCTCCGCGTGTGACTCTTTTGGGGCGGTGTTCAGGTGAAGCGACCAGTGTCGGAGCCGTCACCGCGGAGGCCATAACTTGGTCCGACTAACGTCCGCTCCAACCCAGAAAGTTGTTCGTAGTAGTGCCACCGCTCCTCAACGTCTTGCTGAGCTAGATCGAGAAGTCGTTGGGCCTGCTGAGGTTGTGTGCGTGCCAAGACTGCAAAGCGGCCCTCTTGCAGTGCGAAGTCTTTCAGGGGAATTGTGGGCTTGTGGCTGTCCAGATGGAAGGGGTGTTCTCCATGATGGGCATCTCGCGGGTTATAGCGGTACAGCGGCCAGTATCCGCTCTGAGCGGCCTGCTTCTGGTGCCGCATCGCTGTGGACATCTCAATGCCATGGGCGATGCAGTGGCTGTAGGCCAAAATCAAAGATGGGCCAGGATAGCTCTCGGCTTCCCGAAACGCCTTAATCGTCTGAGCTGGATTGGCACCCAGCGCCACCTGGGCCACATAGACATTGCCGTAGCCCATCGCCAACAATCCCAGATCTTTTTTGCCAGTCAGTTTGCCAGCAGCGGCGAATTTGGCCACCGCGGCGCGTGGAGTTGCCTTCGAGGCCTGGCCACCAGTGTTGGAGTACACCTCGGTGTCCAACACGAGGATGTTCACATCCCGGCCGCTGGCCAACACGTGATCCAGTCCTCCAAACCCGATGTCATACGCCCAGCCGTCCCCACCGACAATCCATACGCTTTTGCGTACCAGATCACCAGCCAGTTGGGACAGGCTCGGGGCCTCGGGATGATTGATCTTTGCCAGTCGCTCCCTCAGCAAGTCCACTCGCTTGCGTTGTTGTGCAATCGCCTCCTCATTCTGCTGGTCGGCGGCCAATAAACTCTCAGCAAGCTCTCGCCCAACCTCATCGGCCATTGCAGCCAACAGTTCTCGGGCGTGGCGTTGCTTTTGGGTGATCGCCAGTCGCATTCCCAAACCGAACTCGGCGTTATCTTCAAACAGCGAGTTCGACCAAGCCGGGCCACGACCCTGGGCATTTTTCGCCCAAGGGGTCGTTGGCAAGTTCCCTCCAAAGATCGAGGAGCACCCGGTCGCATTGGCCACCAGAATCCGGTCGCCAAAGAGTTGAGTCAAGAGTTTTAAGTACGGGGTTTCACCGCAGCCTGCGCAGGCCCCGGAGAATTCGAAGAGTGGTTCAAGAAGTTGGCATTCCTTAACCTTTTCTGGATGCACTTTGGCCCGATCAAGCTCAGGAATGCTCTTGAAAAACTCCCAACGCCGTCGTTCGGTTGCCAAACGGTCTTCTTTGGGGCGGAGGTTGATGGCCTTATGCCGAACTTGCTCTTTGCTGCGAGCAGGGCACACCTCAACACACATCCCACAACCTGTGCAGTCGTCCGGGGCGACTTGCACGCTGAGGTGGTACTCTGGGAGAGACGCACGCCAAGGCGAGGAAAGAAAATCTTCAGGTGCTTCCACGAGAGATGCTGGCTGGTATGCTTTCATGCGGATGGCCGCATGCGGGCAGACCAATGCACAGAGCCCACACTGAGTGCACACCTCGGGGTCCCAAATGGGAATCTCTTGGGCGATGCTTCGCCGTTCGTATTGGGAGGTCCCTGTGGGAAAGGTGCCATCGACCGGCATGGCGCTGACCGGAAGTAAGTCCCCTTGGCCGGCTAAAATCGAGCTGGTCACCCGTTGGACAAAGTCGGGACTATCGGCTGGTACGGGGGGTTCGCGTCGCCGGTTTGCTTGAACTCCCCCTGGAAGTTCGACTTGTTTGAGAGCATCAACCGCCAGATCGACCGCCGCATAGTTTCTCGCCAGCACCGTCTCGCCCCGTTTACCATAAGTCGCGGCAATAGATTGCTTGATCGCGGCGAGGGCCTCGTCCTTGGGCAGTAGCTCGGTCAACAAGAACATGCATGTTTGCATGATTGTGTTAATCCGCGGCCCCAATCCTGCCTGACGGCCCAACGCATGGGCATTGACAACGAACAGCTTCAGCTGCTTCTGCAAGATTTGCGCTTGAACTTCTTCAGGCAGGTGAGCCCACACCTCCTCTGCCGGATACGGGCTGTTGAGCAAGAAGGTGGCGTCCTGTTCGGCCACCTCCAGAACATCCATGCGGTCCAGAAAGGTCCACTGATGGCAGGCCACAAAGTTCGCTTTGCGGATCTTGTAAGTCGAGTGGATTGGCCTGGGACCAAACCGCAAATGCGAAACGGTGACCGCTCCGGCTTTGCGGGAATCGTAGACGAAATAACCCTGCGTCCAGAGGTTCGTCCGCTCCCCGACGATCTTGACGGTGTTCTTGTTGGCTCCCACGGTGCCATCACTGCCCAGCCCATAGAAAACAGCTCGGGTCACATCGTCGGCTTCGGTCTCAAAGAACTCATCCCACTTGAGGCTTAAGTCGGTCACATCGTCGATGATGCCAACAGTAAAGTGCCGACGCGGCCGTTCGGCCGCCAGCTCCCGGAACACTCCCGCAACCATCGCCGGGGTAAACTCTTTACTGGCCAATCCGTAGCGACCTCCGGTGACATCCGGCAAACTCGCCAAGGAGTGTCTCTCCAACCAACCCTCAAGTAATCCGGTGGCAACTTGCAGATAGAGCGGTTCCCCCAGTGCCCCAGGCTCCTTGGTGCGATCCAAGACCGCGATCCGCCGTACGGTCTCAGGAAGCACATCGAGAAAGTCCGAGATCGAAAACGGCTGGCAAAGACGCACTTTCACCAGACCCACCTCTTCGCCCTGGGCCACCAAAGCCTCCACCGCTTCCTGGGCCGCTCCACAACCCGAACCCATCAACACAATCACCCGCTTGGCCGCCGGGTGTCCCACATAATCGAACAGGTGATACTCGCGTCCGATCAAGGCCCGGAACCGTTGCATTGTCTCCCGGACGACCGCTGGCACATTCCGATAGAACGGGTTGACCGCTTCGCGAGCTTGAAAGAAGACATCGGGGTTCTGGGCCGTTCCGCGGAGGACTGGACGCTGGGGATCCAAGGCACGTTGGCGGTGAGCCTCAACGGTGCGACGATCGATCATCGCATGGATCTGTTGACCGGTCAGGCCAACGATTTTGTTGATCTCATGAGAAGTGCGGAAGCCATCGAAGAAATGCAGAAACGGCACGCGGGCCTGCAAAGTGGCCGCCTGCGCGATCAATGCCAGATCCTGAGCTTCTTGGACGCTGGAAGAACACAGCAACGCCCAACCGGTCGAACGCGTCGCCATCACGTCGCTATGGTCGCCAAAGATGCTCAAAGCATGAGTGGCCAAACTGCGGCTGGCAATATGAAAGACCGCCGGAGTCAGCTCCCCGGCAATCTTGTACATATTCGGCAGCATCAACAGCAGGCCTTGTGAGGCCGTAAAGGTGGTCGTCAAAGCACCCGCTTGCAAGGAACCGTGCACCGCTCCAGCAGCACCGCCTTCGCTTTGCATTTCGATGACATCAGGGACACTCCCAAAAATGTTCTGACGTCCTGCTGCACTCCAGGCATCGGCCAGCTCGCCCATCGGGGAGGCAGGGGTGATGGGGTAAATGGCAATCACTTCATTGGTCGCATAGGCGACCGAGGCGACCGCTTCATTTCCATCAACGGTGAAGAACTGGTCTCGGTCAGGATTCGGGTGAGTTCCGGCAATCTGAGATGGGCCGATCATCGCTGTTCTCCCGTCGTCAAGCGGCCGCTTTGAGTGTGACCAGGAGAACCCAAGAGCTGTTGTGGTGGGTTCTGTTAACTTCTACGAACGAGGGGTGACCTTGGACGACTCTGACCGGCTCGGCGAAATTGACGCAGGCCAACTCTGCTGCCCCCAACGGCCTACTGACCTTCGGAGGAGTTTTCGACCCAGGTCTGCCCCTGTTTGTGATGACCTCAAGGGGGCAGCCTGAGGCACCACCGGAAGCCTGGATTGCCGGACAAAAGGTGTCCGCTTGGTCAAAGACTTTTCAGGAATTCAGTAGTGCTCATTTCAGCAAAGTTCTTGAGCAATCGCAGGCAAACACCCCTGACCCTTCCGGCTGTTGTGTCAGTCGGAACCGTTTCTGAGCTGCAAGGGGGCCGTTGCGTTGGCAAAGGACACGTTCTGGTCAAGCATCAGAATCAGGGCAAGCTTGCGGGTTCGGGCCAAGGCTGAAGCCCCCGAGAGGAAGAAATGAGCCAAAGCAGGGGGACCAACCGAAAGGAGGAGTAAGGTCTTTTTGAGATGAACCAAACTTGTGGGCCCAATCATGCTTTCGCTTTTTGCCAAAACCCTTGCGAGGCGGCAGCCCGATCCGATGGCCCTGGGAGCTGTCTTGATCTTGTTGAGCTGTCAGGCGGCATTTGGGGGAGGACCAGAAGAGCCGCGGCTCAAGTTTCTGGATGATTTTTTCTACTTGGGCTCTCCTCCCTGTCAGCAAGATCCCTTTGAGGAGCGGATTGAAACTGAACGTCACGACTTCACTCAGTCGACTCGGACGGTCGGACGGGGAGTCATCCAGTTGGAAAGCGGCTACACCTACTTGTACAAAGATTTTGAAGAAGAGATCGAGCACTCTCACACAACCCCAGAGTTGTTAGCCCGATTCGGCCTCAGCGAGGATGTGGAGTTTCGCCTGCGGTGGAACTACGCCTGGCGGTTCCGCGACCCAGGTGAGAACGTCGATGGCGCCGAAGACCTCCGCTGGTCCTTCAAATTACGAGTCTTCGATCAAGATCTGCTGCTGCCGGAGATGGCTACGGAGATCCGTTTTACTGCGCCCACAGGAGGCTCCGCCTGGACAACCGAACAAGTCGAGCATGGCCTGGATGTGATCTATGGTTGGGAGCTGACCGAAGGCATGGAGTTGTATGGCTCGACTCAGTATGCCACCAACGGCCTGGCCGATTTTGGACTCTTGCCTGAAGAACCGGCTTCGGATCGTTTTCTGGTGATGGCTCAGTCGGTCGCCCTGGGCTTGGAAATCACAGAGCAATCCACCGTTTATATTGAATACTTTGGGATTTGGTCCAACGGAGCCGCCGACAACTTCAGCATCAATGTCTTCAACATCGGGGTGGATTATTATCTCACCGATGACCTTGTCCTTGATTGGAGAATCGGGACCGGTCTCACCGCCGATTCCGACGATCTCTTCACAGGGGTTGGTGGCGGAGTTCGCTTTTAGCTGCTTTGAGCGGAACTGTCCCAGATGGAACCCTTGCCCCCCACGAGACTTGGTGCCCTCTGAAATGGTGTTGCCTTGCCCCTTTCCGGTCCCAACAGGGTCAGGCTCTGCCACTCTGTGCAACCGAGGCCGCGGGAATAGCCCGGCTTCCCAGGTACGAGTAGCCCAATCAGAACAAAGAGCCCAGGTGGAACGAGCAGCCTGGGAAGCTGCTCACGAAGCCGTTTTCGCATCGGCACCAACTAGCTCCCGGATGACACGTCCATGCACGTCAGTCAGCCGGAAATCCCGCCCCGCATAGCGGTAGGTCAACTTCGTGTGGTCAAAGCCCAGCAAATGCAGCATCGTCGCATGCAGGTCATGGACATGCACTCGGTTCTCCACAGCCTGGAATCCGAACTCATCGGTGGCCCCATAAGCTTGGCCTCCTCGAACCCCGCCGCCGGCTAACCAACAAGTAAAGCCCCAATGATTGTGGTCACGCCCGTTGACCTTGCCGGCGTTGGCCCCAGGCGTGGGTAGCTCCACGACAGGGGTCCGGCCGAATTCCCCTCCCCAGAGCACCAGGGTCTCGGCCAGCAAGCCGCGTTGCTTAAGGTCTTTGAGAAAGGCCCCGATGGCCCGGTCACATTGGCCGGCCAAACGTCGATGATTGACCTCGAGGTCGTCGTGGTTGTCCCAGGGCTGTCCAGCACCGTGCCAAAGTTGGATAAAGCGGACCCCACGTTCCAGCAGCCGACGGGTGATCAACAGCTGACGGGCGTGCACTCCGGGCCCGTACATCTGCTGGATGTATTTGGGCTCATCACTGACGTCAAAGACCTCGGCTGCCTCAGTTTGCATGCGAAAGGCGAGTTCGAAAGACTCCAGACGGGCCTCCAGTTCGGCCTCCTGCTGACGCTGTTTCAGGTGCTGTCGATTCAACGCTTGCAAGAGATCCAACTGCCGTCGTTGTTCAGCACGTGAGGCGCTCTGGCTGCGGATATTTGCAAGCAGCTTCTCCACGTCTTCGTGCTTTGTGTCCAGGTACGTTCCCTGGTACACACCAGGCAGAAAAGCGTTCTGCCAATTCTGAGTCTCTTGAATGGGGTAACCCCCCGGACACATCACGACAAACCCGGGCAGATTCTGGTTTTGAGTTCCCAAACCATAGGTCACCCAGCTGCCCATGCAGGGCCGGGGCAAGCGAGCCTCGCCGCAATTCATCAGCATCAGACTGGGTTCGTGATTGGGAACATCCGCATGCATCGAGCGGATCACAGCAATCTCGTCGATGCATTCAGCGGTGTGCTGAAATAGCTCGCTGACCTCGAGTCCACTCTCTCCATATTGCTGAAAGCGAAACGGCGAAGGCAGAGCTGCTCCAGTCCGACGCTCCGTCTTCAGATTGGCCATCGGGAGTCGCTTGCCTACGTATTTCGCCAAAGCCGGCTTGGGATCAAACGTGTCCACATGACTGGGGCCACCATTGGCAAAGATATGAACTACATGTTTAGCCTTGGCTGGAAAATGCGGTTCTTTGGGCCCCAGCGGTCCAGCAAGAGCCTCTTCTGACGGATCGCTCGTCGCGGCCAACAGGCCGCTCTCGGCCATCAAGGTGCCCAAAGCCAACGAACCCACGCCCATCCCCGCAGCCTGCAGCCACTGCCGCCGGGTGAGAAAAAGATCCTCCAAACGGGGAAAGTGATGTGGATTCTTCATCGCGGCTCCTCAACAGTTCGCATCGAACTCAATAACCCGGATTCACCTGGACAAGTCCGAGACACCCAGAAAACTCCGAACCTGGGCTCGGCCCAGGCAGACCAGGAATCTGATTAGTTGAAATTGTATCAACGAACTTGGATCGGTAAAACTTATCTCGTCGAGAAGGCTGTGGGGCGGATCCCAGCTCGGTTGTTTGCTGCTCGGTTGTTTGCTGCTCGGTTGTTTGCTGCTCTCTTGGTTGACAAGGGCGATTGCACCAGACCTACTGGTCAGAAGCGAAGGCAAACGGACTTCGCAAATGTGGCTCTCTGAGGAGATGCACTTGTGGGACTGACCAACCACCAATTGCCAGCTTGTTCCTGTTTGCTGACTCTGAATTCCCTCAAGAGGATCCGACCAGGTCAACTGCTGGTCGGGACAAGTCGGGCGTCCGTTCAGTCATTGGCTGCCTCCCTTTGGGTAGCAGGCAGCGGGGCAGAGGGTCGCGTTGGGTCGAAAACTGATTTGGGGCTCAGCAAAGCCTCTGTGTTGTGGCTATGTTGGGTCGCTGTGTTGTGGGTGGGGCTTATTATGCACGCTGGCGAGGCAGTTGGAGATGTGCCCCTCGAGGATCTCCCCCATTGGAATCATTCGAAATTGGTAGGCCGAAGCTACCTGATTCGCTACAAGACACCGGGGGCCTTTCAAGAGCATTTGATGACCTTTCAGGCGGGCGGTCATTTGGAATTCAAGCACCCTGCCGACACCACCCCTCACAATGATCGGTGGGAGCAAAACGGCATCAGCGTCACTTTGTATATCAATGATCAGTACGTCCGTTACCAGGGAAGGATCGGGGCCAACGGGACCAGCATCCGCGGACAGGCCACGAACATCCGTGGGAAGCAATGGGACTTCGTCTGCCAGGCAGTCCCCTCGCCAATTGCTCAAAAGCGACCACAAGGCCATTGGTCGCGAATGCAAGTCCAGAAACGTCGGCAGGAAAACGCTCAGTAGGCCTCAAAGTCTGACTGTCGCAGATGTGCCTTTTGGCTCGACTCAGCGAAAGCTCCCCTTGCGTGGAGGCCGGAGGCAAGCCAACTGCCTACCGAGTGCAAGACCACATACGGAGGTGAGATGGTGACCTTACCAGTGTGGGTTTTTGAAGCCGATGTGTTCGGCCAAACCGCGGATGCGGTCCGCAACGAGGTCCGGCGGCAAGGGATGGGGTTGTTGGTGACACGGCAGGATCTGTTGGCCCGCGGCCTCGGCGATTGCCTCAACGCCCAGCGGCTGGCACCAAGGGATTGTGCCATGGCATTTGGCTGCTTTCCGTTTGTCCAACATGTTCTATCCCAACAGGGGTGGATCCCTGGTGGTTGGGTCAATGCGGATCGTCTAGCATGCTCGTCGTATTATCCGCCTTTTTCTCGTTGGCTGCTCAACCAACATCACCGCATTCTGTTGGCTTGGAAGGCGGCTGAGACCGCCGGAGAGCTTTTTGCTGAGTTTGGACGTGACGGACAGGTGTTTTTGCGACCGGATGGGTGTGAAAAACTCTTCACCGGCCAGTTGGTCGATGAAGGGACTTTTCCTTTGGTCCTGGGTCCGGCTCGCTATAGTCCGGACACGTTGGTTGTCGTTGCCCAGCCGCGGCGGATCTCGCAGGAGTGGCGGCTGATTGTCAGCGGCGACGAGGTGATCGCCAGCAGCCAATACTTCGCCGAGAGCAAGGTCGATGTTCTGCCGGGCTGTCCTGCCGAAGTCAGACATTTTGCCGTGCGGCTTCTGGCGGACGTTTCTTGGCGGCCCGACGAGATCTTCATGCTTGACGTCTGCAAGAGCCAAGGAGAGTTGGCTTTGCTGGAGATCAACAGCTTCAGCTGTTCGGCATTTTACGCCTGCGACCCCGCGGCAATTGTTCGGACAGCAACCGGACTCGCTCGCCTGGCAACATCATCACCTGGGTAGCCTTTGCCGCAGACTGGCCTCGGACCGAAACGGCTTCTCCCACATCATCAGCCTGCCTGTGAAAACGGGAACGATTCGCTCAACGGTACCAACGAGGGAGAGGGCGCCTGGCTTAAGCTCGCTTGCCCCATTCCTCTTTGAGAAACCGCAAGGCATCCTCGGAAAGGGTATCTTCTGAGTCGAACATCCGCCGCCAGATTTTGGTGGCCGCAGCCAGGGCAGGCAGGGCCAGACCAAAGGCCTCGACCATCAGCCAACCATCGTAATTGACTGCCTTCAGAGTATCGAAGGTCTCTGCCCAGGGAATATTGCCTGTCCCAGGAGTGCTGCGGTCGTTCTCTGAAATGTGCACGTGGGCCAAGAAGGGTGCGCAGGTGCGGATCGCCTCCGCGAAACTCTTCTCTTCAATATTGGCATGAAAGGTATCAAACATCAGCCGGCAAGAAGGGTGTCCGACCATCTCAACTAAGGCCACTGTATCGGCGGCCGAATTGAGCAGGTAGCACTCAAACCGGTTGAGATACTCCAGAGCCAGAGTCACATCGCAAGTCTGGGCATGCTCTGCCGAAACACGTAACACATCAGCCGACCACTTCCGCTCATCATCGGTGGGAGTGTGGCCGCTAAACTCGCCAAGGGCTGAGTGGAAGGGGCCACAGAGCAGTTTAGCCCCTAACGCCTGACAGCAATCGATGGCCAACTTGTTGGCCGAGACCGCTTGCGCCCGCACCTCAGCATCCGGGCTGGCCGGGTTATCGCTGGGCGTTCTGACGGTGACAGCGGTTCGTTCTAGGCCCAAGTCATCCAATCTCTGACCAAGCTTGGCAAACTTCTCGGGGACCGAATCGAAAATGGGGACTTCCACGCCGTCGTAACCGAGTCGCTTGAGCATTTCCAAGACTGGCTGATGTTCGTCTGTCACATCGGCAGTCCACAGCAACAGGTTCATGCCGTATTTCATCGGTTTCTCTCCCGCGGCGAGACTTTCGGCCTTCTTGAGGATGGAAAGCCGGTGGTTGGACCAAAAGACGCATCCGGGCGGCCAGTATAGCACCAGGCTTTGAAAAGGGTGAGAACCTCAAATCGGTCACCAGTCTCCTCACACAGGGCTGCCTTGGTGGGTTCTGACCCGCCAAGGCGACTGAGCAACCAAGTCGATTTTATCGCTTGCGAGGGAACGCGGCGGCAGGGGCGACCAGCCTGTCAACTTGTCCGTTGACTCGCCTGCGGGTTTCGGCCACGACTTCTTGGCACTTCGCTGGCAAAGACGGCAGCTTGACGCGCGCCACGACGCGATTGAGCCGTTTCAGCAGGAGATCATCCCGCAGGTAGTCAGCCAAAAATTGTTCCTGCAGAAAAGCCTGAATCATCAGCACCAGATTTTCCGTCTGCCTGACGGCCATTTGGTTGACCGCCTGTTGCACCCAGAGAGCATCAATCTGCCCCACCGCTAAGTAGTATTCGTTCAGGCGGGCCGGGTTGCGTTCGATCAACGCTGCATCTAGCAACATCTCCACCAGCACGTGCCCGACAAACAGCGGCCGATGATCGGCAGGCAGTAACGGCTTGAGCAGCAGCGAGGCCTCAGTGTTCAGTTCGACAAAAGCCGGATTCTCGTGGAACCACTCGTCATCTTGGTGATGCTGTAAAATCCCCGTCGCCAACGCAACCATGCGTGGATCTTCCGCCTCGGTAAACGGGCGAGCATGCCGACTTCCGACGCGGACCTTGCGGTCAACCGCGCTAAGCCAGTCCGGCACAGCGGTGCCTGCCAGCAGATAAGGCCGATCCAGGTAGGTATATCCATGGGCAAAGTAATTCATCGGCTCATCTTTGTTAAGGTAGTCTTCTGAGAATCCCACCATGTCTGCCGTTGCCCGGCGATCAGGTTCGTTCCAGCCAGCCCCGCGCGGTCCAGACTAGGATGCGTCCCCAAAGCTTATTCGGACCAATCGGAGCCACCAACTCACACCCAGCAGCTTTTCGCTGACGATTTCTTGCCAACTGTCGGTTGCCCACCGTTTCGGACCAGCACTTACAGGCGAAGCCTCTGACGTTGGTCTTCAACGACTGAACGGATGGTGGCGTCCAGATCGTACCGGGGCTGATAGCCGATGGTCTGGCGAAGAAGGGCAATGTTGGGCACACGGTCTCGGACGTCTTCGAAATCCGGGCCATAGGCTTGCCCATAACTTTGAAATTCGATCCGCGGCCTCACCCCGGCGGCAGCGGCAACTCGGTTGGCCAAATCCAAAATCGAGATCGGCTGATCGCTGCCGATATTGAAGACTTGTCCAGCAGCCCCGGGCGTGGCGACCAGCTCAGCGACTGCGCCAACGACGTCAAGCACATGAGCAAAACAGCGAACTTGCTGGCCGTCGTCATGGACAACCATCGGGCCGCCAGTGAGAACCGCCTGAGCGAGCCTTGGCAGGACCATGCCGTAAGTTCCCACCTGTCGGGGACCGACGACGTTGAAGAAACGCCCGATGACCACCGGCAAGCCGACTTCCCGTTGATAAGCCAGAGCGAGAAACTCATCGATGGCTTTACTGGCACCATAGCTCCAACGGAGGCGAGTGGTCGGCCCAAAAACCAGATCAGCATCCTCGGACCATGGAGTGTTGGGGTTCTTGCCGTAGACTTCGCTGCTGCTGGCAAGAAAGAATACCGGCGGCTTGTGCTGGTCAGCCAATATCCGCAAGAGCTGCTCAGTCGGGCCGATGTTGGTGGCAATGGTGTGAACAGGGTTGCGGGCCACAAGCTGGACGCCGACAGCAGCGGCCAGGTGGTAAAGACAGTCGGCCTGGGCAACCAACTCGGTCATCAACGGAGCATCGCAGATGTCTCCGCGGACGTAGCGGAACCTCTCCGGGGGAAGGGTCGTTGAGTTCAGCAAACTCGCCAGATTCTCGCTAGAACCAGTCGATTCATTATCGACGATTGTCACCTGTTGCCCGGCGGCCAACAAATGCTCGGCCAGATGGCTGCCGATGAATCCAGCGCCGCCAGTGATAAGTGCGTGTGTCACAAGATCAGCAAAGTTGTGATTTTACTCGAAGGAACTCACTCAACCGAACAGCTGTCAGTACCCCTCACCCCTTCGACAGTCGGAGGCTTATTGATTCCCAGAAAAGTTTTCCAAAACCGATCTGAGCAACAACTGACCTACCAAACATCCGACAATCCAGGCTTCCGTTGGTCGCCCTAGGTCGAAAACCGATCTGAGGCTCAACTGGGGGTTGCAAGGTTGATACCCTGCGAGGCCAGCCAGCCAACCGCTTCCGCAGGCCGGAGGATTTGGATGCCCTGGTAAGACCCAACCTGGAGAACCTGGCGGTCGCTGGTGACCAACAACGACGCTCCACCACTGCAGGCAGCCGCAGGCAACATGTCGTCTTGCGGATCACCTTCGACGACTTGAGGGGTTTCTCCTGGGTCGCAGATGTCCGCCTGCTGCACCACGGTCAACAAGGATTCCAGATTTTCGTTACGAATAGCTCGTGGAAGAATGTACTCGTATTCTGCCAAGATCGCACGGCTGGCCACGAGGGTGAGCCGCCGATCGGCACAGGCAGACACAAGCCGGCCGCTGCTCGAATTCGGCTGGTAGGCCGCAGCCACCAACACATTGGTATCCAGCACAATGCGGGTCACTTCGGCTCCTTGAAAAGATCGGCCAGTCAAGATTGACCAGTCATGATCAGCTCGTCAAGCTCGGCCTGTAGCAATCGACCAGTACAAACTCACTAATAAGAAACACCAAGAGAGGTCATGAATCAGCAAACGGACCGGGATCCGAGTGCACCTCTTTTGGAGGTTCGAGGTGGGCGGCCAGCCGATCGAGGAAAGGTTGCTGATCTGGGTGTAAGAGCTGCCGTGCTCGGGAAAGGGAAACAAACTCTGCTTGGTCGACCTCCCAGCTGGCAGAGGATGGTTGGCCCTCCGGCGGAGCCTGACCGGCAAAACAGTGCACTTGCTTACGGCTTTTTGTGTAAAGGATTGCCCCCAAGGAGATCAATGATCCAGCGGCGATCCCCGTCTCCTCAAGGGTTTCCCGACGCGCGGCGGCCTCCAAGTCTTCGCCTTCGTCAGGAAGGCCTTTGGGAATACTCCAAGGGGCATGTCGGTTGTAGTTCCCCGAAGGATGAACAAGCAGAACCTCCAGTTCAACATCTTGGTCGCTCTTAACATAACGATAGAGCAGTGTTCCAGCGGATTGTTTCATAGGTTCCAGCAGCGTGCTTTATCAATGGCAGCAAACTGATCGCAGCAATGATGCCGCAGGGCTCAAATCATCGCAGGCTCGCTTCAGCGAGCGGTTATTGATTCTCGGAAAGGTTTTTGGGTGCCTGAAGGTCGAATGTCCTCCATGGACCAGGCTTCTGGTCGGCCTGGAGCTGCCCCAGGGGCCGAGAGCCCTTGCCCGCACCCGTCCCTGAGCCTCCAACATGTGCCCGGCGTGCTGTTCCGACTAGGATTCCAAAGCCCCGTTTGGGTCGCGATCATCCTCCTGGAGAACGGTTGAGGCAGCAAACGAAAGGTTTTGAACCAAAGGTTGTTTCGCCTGTTCACGACTGTTGGCGAATCAGAGAACCACGCGTCCCCAGAAATTCCGCAGTCACAAGATCTCAAGAGGCACAAGATCTCAAGAGTCACAAGATCTCAAGAGTGAAAGGCCACATCGGCAACAGTCGAGTGAGACAGAAGGGGGGTCTGCAGGTGGGGAGCCTTCACAGCTGAATGACCGGGTTGATCAACAACCCGATGCCATCGATGGCCAGCTCCACGACATCCCCCTTTTGCAGGGTAAACTTCTCGTCGGGCACGATCCCGGTCCCGGTCAGCAGGAAGACGCCGTCGGGGAAGGTGTTATCTCGTCCCAGGTACTCGATCATGTTGTCGAAGCTGCGATGCAACTCCGAAGCTGAGGTCTCGCCTTGAAAGACCACTTCGCTGCCCCGGCGAATGACCATGCCGATGCCGATCTCGCTACGCACTGGCATACTGTCTGCCAAGGTGATCCCAGGCCCAAGGGCGCAACAGTGGTCATAAATCTTTGCTTGGGGCAAATACAAGGGATTTGCCCCCTCGATATCGCGGCTGCTGACGTCATTGCCGATGGTGAAGCCGGCAACCTCGAGTTTGGAGTTTAAGACCAAAGCTAACTCGGGCTCAGGTACGCTCCATTGACTGTCTGCACGAATGCGGATTCCTTGACCTGGCCCCACCACACGATTGGGTGTGGCCTTGAAGAACAGTTCTGGCCGGTCGGCATCGTAAACGCGGTCGTAGACGTCGGCGGCGGTTGTGCTCTCGGCCATGCGGGCAGTTTGACTGCGGCGATAGGTCACGCCTGCAGCCCAGACCTCTTGCCGGTCAATTGGGGGCAGCAGTTGCACTTGCGTCACAGGCACAGTCCCGCGTGTGGGATCGGCCAATAAGCTGACCACATTGGCTGGGTCGTCGTCCTCAAGGATGTCACTGAGAGTGCGGTAAGGCACCCTCTTGGTCCTGGCGTCCTCCTCGCCGACCCGCAGCGGGACGACTTCCCCACCCTGAACCACGCCCACGGCCGGCTGACCAGCCCGCGCCAAATATCTCACTAATTGCATGATCGCTTCGCACCCGAGGAGGTTGACGAGAAGCCAGTTTCTGGCCAGTGAACGTTGGGGCCGAATTCAACCTAGAGAGCTTGTGATGCTCGGAAAAGTCTTGTACCCGGCAATCCGGACAACCTGGAGCCTCCGTCTGCTTGTCCTGGGGGGAGCCTGCCCTCGCTCGTCGCTGAGTCGCCCATCAAGCCAAGCGTGCCATCTCAAACCCGAGATTCCGTTGAACAAATACCGCTGGAGAAAAGACTCCTGGGGCAACCGCAACGGGCCAGGTTCATCGAGCACCCCTGATGGTCGTTCGCAATACCGCCAACACCTCCTGCAAATCTTCCGGGATCGGAGCCTCCAAAACCAAAGGCTCCCCTGTCTGAGGATGATCAATCACCAGACGCCGAGCATGCAGGGCCTGTCGCTGGAGGATCGCACCTGGTGTTGTCCTGCTCTCGAGTGTCGTGCTGTCAGTTGCACTTGCTGAGAGCTGCTGACGAGTGATTCGGCTGCGACCGCTATAAAGACGATCGCAGAGCACTGGGGTGCCGATGTGTTCCAGATGTACCCGAATTTGATGTGTTCGTCCGGTCTTGGGAAGCACTCGCAGCAGGCTAAAACCGCGGAACCGCTCAGTGACCTCAAAGAATGTCTGAGCTGGCTTACTGGTGGGGTGGTCGCGGCGGATGGCCATTTTCTCCCGCTGGTAGGGATGGTGCCCAATGGGAACATCAATCCAGTCACGATCCCGCTCCAACGTGCCAGCAACAATAGCCAGATATTCCTTCTCCAAGGTCCGTTCGTGAAATTGCTCGGCGAGCTTGAGATGGGTCCTATCGTCCTTGGCCACCACGATGACGCCCGAGGTGTCCCGATCCAGGCGGTGGACGATTCCCGGACGGCTGGGACCGCCAACACTGCTGAGTTGCTCAAAATGAAACTGCAACGCTGCGGTAAGCGTCCCCGACCAGTGCCCCCTCGCTGGGTGGACCACCATCCCAGCGGATTTGTTGACTACAATCAGCCACGGGTCCTCATAAAGGATCGAGAGGGGAATGTCCTCAGCCTGAGGGAGTTCGCGTTGCGGACGGGCCAGACGAGCGGTGATCTGCTCGCCAGCTCGCACTTTGTGGCTGGGCTTGGCCCCGCGTTCCGCCGCGGTGCCCAAGCGGACAGCGCCAGTGTTGATGACCCTTCGGAGGTGGACTCGGCTGAACTGAGGCAACTGTTGGGCCAAGAACTGGTCCAACCGCTGCCCTGCCTGATCCGGGCCGACAGTGATCCGAACCTCTTCTCCCTCGCTGACCAGGGAGAGATCCTCCGCCTCACCACATTCGTCCTGACAATCCGGCGAACTCCATTGTGAAGACTCCCCAAGATCCTCAGGTGGTCCACTCTCCAAGCCGTTCATACCAGCGGGTCCTTGACCCGAATGGGCCAATGCCTGCCCATCATTTCTCCTTCGCTGGAGACTCTAGGTCTTGAGAAGTCTTGTCTTGCTGAGGCTGCTCAGGCTTAGCAGGGGGGTCAACGTCTGCTGGCTCAGCCTGTGCTGGAGTGCCCGGGCCGCCCTCTGGGCTTTCCGGGGTGCGTGACGGGTCGACCGGCGGCGGGGTTTCCGACGCCGGAATGGTCGCCCCCTCAGATTTCGGAGGTGTCTCCGCGTCACCCGTCGCGTCAGACTGTTGGCCAGATTCGGTTGCTGGGTTGGGCTTGTTCGGAAACCCAGGATTGACACCTTGATTTGGCAAGCCGGGATTTGGCAAGCCGGGATTTGGCAAGCCGGGGTCGCCTGTGGGGAACTGGAACTGAGAACCTCCGGGGAATGCTCCTAAATTGGGCATTTGAGGAAGTCCGGGCACACTGGGGGCTGCTGAGCCTGGTGGGGAGAAGACCGGTGGTGCGAGTTTCCGAACTTCCGCATAGAACTCTTTGGTGGAGTCCAAACTCAAGCTCTCCAGTCGCTCTCGAGCGGCCTGGTTGTAGAGCCCGCTTTTGAGTTGAGGGCTGGCTTGAATCAGCGACCGGTAGAGATCGGTCGCCTTTTCCAGGTTTTTGGGGCGTCCGACGGATTCCTCGGTCATCGCCAGCCCAAAGGTGGCCCGCTGGTACAGGAGCTCAAAGGCATCTTGGTTGGCTCTTGGCTTCAAGACGGCACGCGCCTGCTCAAAGCGTCGGCCGGCTTCTTCCAGATCGAGATCGGCATCGTCTGAGTCGCCAGCCAGCATCGCGTTGACGCCAGCACGCAGCTTGACCTCGGCAGCAAGGATGTTGGCCCAAGCGCCTGCGACGGTCTGGTCAAATTCTGCCCCGACCTCACCAGCTTCCTGCACAACCTCGGCTCCGAACCCGTACTGACCCTGGGTGACCGCCTGGAAGTAGGCATCCCAGGATCTCCGCCGATAGGCAGCGCTGCTGGCAGCAATCCACCACCAAACAACCAATGCCACCACAAGGATTGTCGCTCCCAGAGCAATGTACTGATAGTAAGGCTGAAGCCTGATCTGGGCCGAATCCCACATCTCCACCAGCTTGTTTGGCGACTCCTCTGCCGCCACCATCTTTCTGGCATCCGTCGTCATAGCGGGCTACCTAGCGTGTCTATGGAGTGATCCGCAGGAGCTTTCGTCAGGACATCGACGCAGCTTGCTGGGCCGACTTGATTTTCCTGGCAACCAAGTCGTTGAGAAAGTTCGGGAGGGCCTCAAGGGTGCCTTGGCAAGCTAGAAAAAATTCTGCTTGCCAAACGAAACGTTGTTTTGGAAACCGCCTTGATGAAGGAAGCCTTGTTCAAGATGGCAGCAACCAAAACGGAATCGTGCTTGTTTCTGTGGAGGACTGTCCCGTATGGAATATAGGTGGGTTGGCGGAAAAGCGTCAATGCCGCGTCCCGATCAGATGACCAGACGGCCAGCCGGCTTGGCAGGTGGGCTGAGCAACTCACCTGGGTGAGGAAGACGCTTTCTCGGAGTCATCACTCCGCTTGTGCGAGTGCGTTTGGGGAATGAGCCGTCCACAGGATGAGCCGTCCACAGGATGAGCTGTCCACAGGATGAGCTGTCCACAAGATGAGTTGTGCACACGCCGAGGCTGGACGAAGATGTTGGGTCTCATTCGACCAGGGAACCCTGGGAACCCGATCGCCTTGAAGACTCTTCTTTCCGGCCAGCCGCAGAGCTTTGTCTTCGAAGAGTGGCCGCCCAAACTCGGCCAGCCTCACCCGAGTAACGATCCAACCACTCAGCCAACGCAAGTCGCGGGCGCGGGTGATCGGGTTGTGCGATGACAGCTTGCAACAATTGAGGGTCAACGTACATGCGTCGCGTCACTTCGGAAATGCAGGTATCCAATCACAGTGACCGCCTCAGGAACCATCAAGCGATTCCAAGATGGTGACAAGAGCGATTACAAATGAGAGCCCACTGAACCAGCTGAGGTTCGCTCGCCAAGACGAGCCAGCGGTGGTGTGCCAGAGGTGTTGTGAGGGCATAGGTCCGCAAGAAGTGGAAACTCTGAATTGCTCGTCAGAGCCCCAACGGAATTCCCGTCATCCGAGAGGAATCCCCGGCGAAGTCACCTGCATTCTCCCCAAGGTGATGCCCTTCACAAAACAAGCCAGGGAAAGCTGCTGGCACAGGATCCAGCTTAAGGTTGTGAGCGAGACTGCTGGTCGTCAGAACGTGCCGCCAGAAGAATCCTCCGCTGGCAGGTCATCAACGAGGGTTTTTCGAAGGACCAAGGCCGGCTGGCTCAGCACAACTTGAACAGCGAATTTCCGAGAGTGGCCAGCTCAACACTGGGGACCCATCACTCAGGGTTGGGGAGGAAGATCAGGTCCGTCACTAGGACCGGCCCAGCGGAATACGCTGTCATCGAGGGAAGAATCTCGAATGCCTGCGGCAACCTCAGGCAAACCCTTTTCCTCAAACACCCGTGCAAGACGCTCCCGTTCCCGAGTGACAACCCCAACGACGTAGGACATCACCGATGACAAAAACGCAACGCCATCATTGCGGATTCCCAACTGCTGCCGCTTTTTCTCATCCAGGTGCATGAGTGTTCCCTCAGCTCAAGTGTCTGTGACCACTAAACGTTTGTCCCAGCATCATAGACTGGTCAAGTGTACACGTCAAGCACATTTCTCAAGAAATCGGCAAAAGGGCCTTTGCCGGTCATTGGGGCCGAATTCTTCGCAAGCTCGCACCTGCAGTCAGCCGGCAGTGAAGAGCCCTCACGAAGCAAGCAGTGCCCAGCAAGGGGTGCCCAACAATCCGTGGTCAAAAAAAGAAGGGTGAGGCGCTTGCATGGGGAGCCTTGTTCTCCAAAGACCCCTGCGCCTCACCCTTTTCTGTCAGTTTCCTGAAGCTTCCCAGCTCGGTTAGCGGGCAAGCACCCAGGACGACCTCCGCTCTTTCAGTGTGACGTCTTCCCCTCTCGGCTGAACGGCTGGAGCCACCGGTTGTTTGCGACGTTTGACCAGGTCGTAACGCTCCCCCGCTTTGACGGCCACATAGCCTTTTTTCGGCTGGTCTACTTGTGGGCGGGCATCAAAGAAGTAGACCCCACCTTGACCAAGAACCTCGCTGGTTGGGCCTTGAACGATCAAGGCAGTCGACTCGTCGATGCCGATGCCGAGGTATTGGGGATATTGCTTCACCAAAGCCTGCATGTCCGCGAACCGCCGTCGCTGGCTGAAGTGTTGATCGACAGCCACGCCTGGCAGAAAGCCCAGGCCGCGTTCATAGCCCTCGGCCATGATGTTACGGTTGCCTAGCGGGTTGCCACGAGCGAGATACTCGGCCTGGATAGACGCTCCAGCGGAACTGCCCATGACCACCCCACCTCGGGCCAGGACCTTGTGCATCAACTGGTGAGCCTTGGTGTCTTGATAGGCATCCACAAATCTCCATTGTCGGCCTCCTCCAAACCAAAGCCCTGTTGCCTGACTGAGTGCCTTCAGGCTTTGCTGGCCTTCCACCTCAGCAAGCGTCCGGCCGGGCAAGGTGACCACCGACTGGGCTCCAGCTCGACGAAAGGCGGCTTCCATTCGACTCCGATTAGGAAGCGGATCCGGCAGGGCCGTCGGCAGGATGACGATTTTGGCTTTTTCTCCGCCGGCCAGCTCCACAAAACGAGAGACAACACCTCGGGGCATCCCGCCACCTCCGATGAGGATCAGGGTGCCGGCATCTACCTGAGGCTCTTGAGGCTTCGCTGGGGGAAAGTCCTTGGTCGCACGGTTGCGGGCAGCTCGCCGCAGACTCGTCAGATCGGCCATCCGTTGGCGTCCCGCTAGGGTCAACTGCTTGGCCTCCCTTTGGCCAGAGGCCCCCAGCAAAAGCCGAACTTGCCCGGGGCCAACACTCCGCATCCAACGGCCTCGGATGACCAGGCCTCCTTGCGGACCGATTTCGTAGCCAACCAAGCCAGGGCGATCCTTGAGCACCTTTGGCAGCCGCGAAGGGGATTCCTCGGCGGGAGTCTGCACATCGACGACCGCATCGGGCAACAAAGCGAGCTGTTGCGGTTGACCCTCAAGATTGGCCGCGCAGCACAGTTCAGCCGCGAGCCCAGAGGCACCCACCACGTGGCCACTCCGGAGCAATCGGAGGCAGGCTGCACGAAATCGAGGATCTGCCGCCAAAGCCGCCAACAGCTTGCGATCCCGCCCCTGAATCCACAGCCCGGTGGCTCCTTGGAGAGTACGTTGCCAGGGATGCTTCTTGATCGCCTCACGAGAATCGAGGGAATGAACTCTCAGGGAATTTTCTCGGCCAGTCTGGTCAACCTCAGTCTGGTCAACCTCAGTCTGGTCAACCTCAAGCTGGTCAACCTCAAGCTGGTCAGAGTGAGTCTGGTCAACTCCGAGCTTCTTCCAGATTTGAAGGAGTTCTTGCTGAGCTGCTTCAGTGGAGACCTGGGAATCGGTTGTCACCAAGACGATCCGAGCCTTCTGGCGGCCTGCCAGCCGCAAGAACTCCTTGGCGGCCTCCTCGGGCAACTCCGTCCCTGCCAGGACGAGTCCACCGTCGATGCCACGCGGATCGATGCGATCGGCAGCAGCGAGTTGCTCTGTGGCTGCGTTGAAGTTGGCCTGGGCCTGGTTTGGTGCCTCGGCCGGTTTTGCCGTGGTTGTGGGCTGCTCTGGGGACAACTTGGTCGCCGTCTGGGCGAGCAGACGTTGGGACTCAGCTAGCAGGAACTTGGGATCCATGAACGGCTCATAGCTGATATCCTGCCAGCGAACGTTGCCTTGCCCGTCGATCAGAAACGTGCCGTGCAGAGGCATCTGCTCGAAATCGTCATAGGCCCGGTAGGTTTTGAAAACCTTCAAAGGGGCATCCGAGACCAAGCGGATCGGCATGTTGCCGCCGTAGTTCTCAATGGAGTGCACAAGCCCCTGGCGATTATCGGAGCTGATGGCAATCAGCGAGATCCCGGCCTCCTCAAACTGCTCGGCCATCGGGGCAAAGGCCTGCAGTTGCTCAGCACAGTGCAAACAGCCGTAACCCAAAAAGAAGATCACCACCACCGGGCGACCTCGAAAATCCTTGAGGCTGACCGCACGCCCGTCTTGGTCGGCCAAGGTCCAAGTCGGTGCCTTGGTGGGGGACCACCGCAGTGGTCCAAGCTCATCCAGGTCAGGCCGAGTGCCCAGGTCCTCAGCGGGCTGACTGGCAACCCTCCAGTCGGAGGGAAAATTGAGTTGCTCGGCAATCGGTGCCAACTCATCGAAGACCGGGGTGCCAAATTGCACAGATCCGGAAATCTCTCGTAACCGCTGGAAAGCCTCTTGAGCTTGGTCTTTCTTGCCAGCAGACCACAGCAGTTGAATCTGCCGGGCCAAGGGCACTGTTTGATTCTCTCGCTTTTTGAGGTACTCCTCTGCAGCCTTGATTGCCTCGTCAGCCTTTCCTGCCAGCAGCTGCACTCTTGCCTGGAACAAACCATCTTCGCCGGCTGTTTTCAGCAGCGGAAGTGCTTCCTGATACCGTCCCTCACAGACCGCCTGCCGACCCTTGATCGCCGCGATCGCCTTCTTCAGTGAGTCGCTGGGCTTAGGGCCTTTGGAACGTCCTGGCCGACGTCGAGCCGGCTTCTTCTTCGCGTCTTCTTGTTGAGCGGACTTTGGTTCCTCGGATTTCTCCTGGCCGGATTTCTCCTGGCCCGATTTCTCCTGGCCGGATTTCTCCTGGCCGGATTTCTCTTGGCCGGACTTTGTTCCGTTGACTTTGTCTT
>CAZYKP010000032.1:0-67395 GCA_964648025.1 uncultured Pirellulales bacterium
AATCAACCGACTGCCAAAATCAACCGACTGCCAAAATCATAGGAAACAAGGCACCAGTGGTCCGTCAAGGAAGATTTGTCAGATGAGATAGCAGTCGCTTGATGTGGCAAATGCGTCATGCCATCCGACAATCTCTTGGGGACAATCTACTAGGCTCGCCCGGGAGTCGTGGACGCTTGATGAAGAGCGTCACCCTCCCCGTGGCGGAAGTCAAGCATGGCGAAACGGAGGCGAGAACACAGTGCCGAGTTCAAGCAGCAACCGATCCGCCTGCTCACCAAAGAAGTGGGTCCCCGAATCCAAGTCGGCTCGTAGCTTGGGCGTCAACGAGAACTTGCTGCCAACCTGCAAGCGGCTCCTGGCTGAACCCAACGACGGTGAGGTGAGCGAAAGCCACTGAGGCCACTGGCCGATCAGCGGGCTGTGTCCAGTTCTACGAATGTGGCTCCGGAAGTCCCAGCAGAGCCGTCCCGAGAGTGCTCGTCAGGAGCATCAGTGAGCCCGGGGAAACTATCCACACTGGGACTGACCAAGGCATTTCTCGATCCCCGTGGATGAGGCAGGAGTTGGTCGTTCGAGGTCATCAGGTGTCTGCGCACAGTGGCCTCCTGAGCTTCGGATCAAGCCTCAGATCCGTTTTCGACCCAGGGCGACGGTCTGCCCTGGTTCGTGATGACCGGAGGCAGTGCAGCCAGCTCAGAGAGTGCAGCCAGCTCAGAGAGTGCAGCCAGGGGCCCCACCTCAAGCCCGGATCCTCAGTCGGTCCTCAAGTCAGTCGGTCCTCAAGGACATCCTCGAGAACTTTTCAGTCAATCAATCAAGTTCATCGAGCTTTGCTCCAGGTCGACTCATCATTCTGAATATCTCGCCTGCTGTATTGAGGACCTCGTGTCGGGCAAACAGCACCGTTGGTCGAATTCGCAGTTGATGAGACAAAGCGGTCTGACGCTTCTGAAGCTCTGCCATCCCATCATCAGTCAGCTGCAGGCAGACGCGAAGGTCCAACTTCCCACGTTGGGTCGTGGAGTCACACCTGCCATCGACTTGTGCTTGCAAAACCCTAACAAAATAACCTTGGCCCGGTACTCTCCTTGCACTGGTGATCGTCACAGTCCGAGGGTATGTGAAGTTTGTGCGAAAAATCGGGGTTCTCGCCAAACATCCTTGTTGAACTCTCGGCAACTAGGTATGGTCTCATAATCTCACGGCGGTTCCTCAAATCCAACTGCCTGAGCTATTCGTGTATTTCAAAAGGTCAGCATCTCACTCTCACCTGAAACGTATCAAACCATGTGTCCCCCAGACACTGTCCAGAGTTTGATACTTCCTTGATTTATTCTGGCACCAACAATTCCCCGCAAGCACACGACAGTTGGGAATTGGGAATCTCACTCCCCCCTGTCGAGATCCGCACTCTACGATACCCTCGAAATACCAATTCCCCCAACTACTGATTCTCGGAGAAGTGTTCGACCCAGGGCGACCAACGGAAGCCCCGATTGCCGGGCGAGACGCGCCAGCTTCCTCGAAGAGTTTTCTGGGAATCAGGAATACTTGGCAGGACAAAACTTGATTGACCGACCTGCCCCAGTCGTTGCGAACTGACGACTGGTGAGTTGGGTCGAACCAGCCCCACAACGTCTTTCTACTTCACATCACCGAAGTGTTTTTTTCTCCAACACCATTTGACCGATCTCCAATCCTTTCCCCACGAAGTCCCACAATTACGAGAGGTCCCGATGAGACTTGCGTTTTGTCTGTTCACCGCCCTGATGTTGTTGAGCTCAACAGCAACTGCCCAACTCGAGTTTGGCAACATCCAGGTCATTCAGAACGATCCCAACAACGACACCACCTCGGTGGACGTGTCGATTCCCGCCGGCCAGAGCACTCCAAACTTCAGCGTCCCGGCAGGCTCCAATCGCGGGGACTACAACGTCCAAGTCGGCCCCGACGATACCGGAAACGCCGACCTGGGTCTCTTCATCACAACAATCCGCGAGAACGGCCGCGACAACACCCTTGCACCCAACATGGGCGGCCCCGGCTTGAGCTATGCCACCAGCGCGATCCAGAGTCGCGGCGACGACGGCAGCTATTTCATTCCCGTCCATGCCACCAGCGGGGGCGCTGCCGCAAGCGGCAGTGAGTTCAACATGGATGTCGCGGCGGCTTTCTTCCCCTTTGCCGACGGCTGGGTGGCAGGTCATGCGACGAACAATTCCAACAACGGCACGCTGGTGAACTTGAACGGCTCGCCCGGTTTGACACTGGACAACGGGCCTTATAACGCCGGCACTCAGCAGTTCCGCAACTTCGACCGCGGCATCTCCGAGCTGATCCTGCCGGAGGTTGATTCCCGCAGCGCCGGCGTTTTGCTGGTCACCGGCGGAAAGAACGAAGACAACTACGCCCTGACCCGGTCCGACTCCGACGGCAGCTTCACCGTGTTCGTCAAAGATAACGGTTCCAACGGCAACAGCTACGAGAACGACCCGGTTGCCTTTGCCTTCGTCCCCTACGACACCCCGGGCGTCACCGCGGGGCGGATCTCCATCGGGGGCGACGGGGCCAACGGTGTCGGCGTTTGGAACAAGTCCGGCGACTTCACCCTGCGAGGCGAGGGCGACGGACAGGTCCGCCTGAGCATTCCCGGTCAAAATCCCAACTCGGGGACTCTGCTGATCTCTCCCGAAGGCGGCGGCAACCTCAACGTCGACAACATCGTCAGCTATCAAGCCGACGGCAACGACTGGGTCATCCAAACCCGTGACCTGCCCGGCGCCGGCCTTCAGGAATTGAGCTTTGGCGAGCCTGCTGTCTCGTTTGCCTTCACTCCTTTCGATGCTGCCCCCACCGCCCCTGGAACACTTCGCACTCCCTTGGACATCCAGGGCAGCGTCATCGGCGGAAACGTGGAAGTCACCGAGTTCAATGGCGGCAACGGCAACGATGCACAAATGGCCACCTTTGCTGACGATCAGAGCACCATGGACCGTGGTACTGTCAACGTCTCCAACCGCGGTGACAACGGCATTGCCTTCGACGGCAAGCGGTTGGGCGTCGATACCGGCGTGTTGCTGGCGACCTCGAGCGAGGATTTTCGCGATAACTCTGCGACCGGTGGTGTCTCCGGGCGTACGGTTGCAGCCGTCCACGAAAACGCCATCAATGGCTACGTGGTCTCAACAGCCGGCTTCGATGGTAGCAATCCAGGCGAGATCAACTCGAACTTCGCCGTGGCCCACTTCGGCTACGAGCAAGGCTGGGCCGCCCAAGCCGGCGTCCGCACCGGAGATGGAACCACCGAAATCTCCACCATCAACGGCGCCGATAGCCGTACCGACGGTGTGTTGTTCGTCGGAGCCTTCGGCAACGACGACAACTTCGCCACAGCTGGTGTCAAAGCCGATGGATCTGGTTGGGATATCCAAGTTCGCGATAACTCCGGCGGCATCGAAGGGGGCAACGATAACGGTGGCAACGGTGGGAACCGCTACAGCTACGTCTACGTGCCCTACGGCACCGAAGGGTTCGTCGGTGGCTCGACCGACCCCAACGGGACAGTCATCAACAGCCAGGGTGGGTTCACCCTCACCAAGGAGGGCGTTGGTCAGTATCGCTTAAGCGTCCCGGGGGCGACCCCCAACAACGCGATGTTGCTGCTCAGCGCCAACCACACGGGCTTCAGCGCCGACAACGGGCTTAACTATGAGGCCGATGGCGACGACTTTATCATCCGCGGTTTTGACGGCAACCCTGGTGCTGCCAGCCCGCAGGACACTGGCTTCAACTTCGGTGTCGTTGAGTTCAACAGTTTGGGTGATCCGGCTGGGCCTCGAGCGATTGCCACTCCGCGAGTTGTCGCAGCCAACTTCGACATCACCGAACTCAACGGCGACAACAGCGGAATCGGCGTTTCCTTCATCCCAACGACCGCCGGAGAGAGCACCGGCGCCGATTGGGAAATCACCGGCGGCAACCGAGGCGACTACCACTTGTCCCGAGAAGGGGAACGGATTCGCCGCTACGAAGGCGTCGTCCTGACAACTGTGCGAGAAAACTTCCGGGACAACTCGGCCACCGGAGGCTTAAGCGGCGTCGCCCTCTCGGCACCCAACACACAGTTCAGTGACTCCTGGGAGGTGTCCACTCACCCTGTGGATGGCTCCAATCCTTCACCGAACGAAATCAATGTCAACTTCGGGGCTGTGCTGATTCCGTACGGATCTGGCTTTCAGGTTGGTCAGAACTTCGCCAGCGGCAGCCAGGACACCTTGCTCATCGACGGATTCAACACCCTGACCGACGGTGTGCTCATCGGCAACGGCGGCAACAACGATGATAACTTCATCACCGCCCAAGCCTTGCCTGGTGGTGACGGCTTCACCATCCTGCTGAACGACAACAGCGGCAATCCCGAAGGCGGGAACGATATGTACAACTACGCCTTCCTGCCTTATCTCAGTGAGAACTTGGTCGCCGGTCACATCAGCGCCGACGGCAGCATCCTCAGCGGGACAGGCATGTTCTCGATCGTCAAAGAAGCCACCGACGGTCTGTATCGACTGAGCATCGACGGCGTGACCCCGGACGACGGCGTGCTGCTGTTGACTGGTCACTCTTTGTTCGACAATGCCAGTGCCGACAACACCTTGACCTTCATGGCCGATGGGAATGACTTCCTCATCCAGGGTTGGGATGCCAATTCGGGAGCGGCGGCCATCGAGGATACGGAGTTTCAGTTTGCCTTTATCTCCTTCACCGCGGATCTGCAGCTGCCGCAAGGTGTGGCCACCGACCCGATTCCTGAGCCGGTTACCTTGGTTCTCTTTGGTGCTGGCTGCCTGGGCCTGATCGCTCGCCGTCGGCGGTCGGTCGCCTGAGTCACAATCCTGAGCCAACCTAAGCGACAATCTGAATCGCCCCTGTGACCTCCGCGGTGACAGGGGCGATTTGTTCATCAAGCTGTGATGCTGGACGAACTGCGGGCGTGATCCTCGAAGAGCCGCGAAAAACGCAAAAAGCGTATGACGATCGGATACGAGCAAGAGGGGTTGTTGGTTCCGAATGAGAACAAGACAAGTCTTATTGACTGCCCGAAAAGCTCTCGACCACATCCTTGAGGAAGGATCGAGGATCCGCCGCTTGCGGTGAGGCCCCTGGCTGTCCTTGCTGAGTCGGCTGCACTGCCTCCGGTTATCACGAACAAGGGCAGACCGTCGCCCCGAAACGAAAACTGATCTGAGGCTCAATCACCACTCTTCAATCCGCGTCCACATTCGCTGGGAAAGTTTGGCGTTCCGAATCTCTTCGCTTGAAAACAGCTGCGCTCGAATGTGAGACCACACCTGCCAACAGCCAGAGACCAGCCAGAGACCTCAGCTGAGAATTCCCTCAATCACAGAACCGTGGACGTTGGTGAGGCGGCGTTCGATTCCGTTGTGGTAGTAAGTCAGCGTTTCGTGGTTGATGCCCAGCAGGTGAAGGACGGTAGCGTGGAAATCCGGCCAAGTGACTGGGTTGCTCTGAGCTTGCCAGCCGATGTCGTCGGTCTCACCGAAGGCAAACCCCTTTTTCAATCCGGCACCGGCCATCCACAGGCAGAAGCCTGCGGGATTGTGGTCGCGGCCCAGGCCAAGTTCTCCGCTCGCCGATTGGGTAAAGGGAGTGCGACCGAATTCCGAGGTGCACAGGATCAATGTGTCCTCAAGTAAACCTCGCTGTTTGAGGTCGGAGATCAACGCGGCGACGGGTTGGTCGATCAAGCCTGCTTCGCGCTTGTGGTTTCGGTAGTTATGCTCATGGCCGTCCCACCCATGACGCGGTTTTCCCCCGAAAGCACCTCCTGAGAACAGTTGTACGAAGCGGACACCTCGCTCCAGCAGGCGTCGTGCAAGCAAACAACGAAAGGCGCAATCAGCGGTTTGTTGTTGTTCCAGCCCGTACATCCGCTTCAGTGATTCCGGCTCATTGGTCAGGTCGATCGTTTCGGGGACGGAGACCTGCATTTTGGCCGCCAGTTCCAGGGCCTTGATCCGTGCTTGCAGCAGGTCGTTTTCGCTGCGGCCGGCGAGGTGGGATTGGTTGAGTTGACCCAGCAGTCCCAGAGCATCGGTTTCTGCCTGGGGCGGGATCTTTTGCTCGGCAAACAGATTGCGGATCGGTGCCACCCCACTGCCAAAGAGCGTCCCCTGATGCCGCGCCGGCAGAAAGCCCGCCGACCAGTTCGATGCGCCGCCATTGGGCAGGCTGCGTGCATCAGGCAGGACAACAAAGGTTGGCAGGGAATCGGACTCGTTTCCCAGCCCGTAGGACAGCCAGCTGCCAAGAGAAGGGAAACCGTTGGCCGAAAACCCGCTGTTCTCCTGAAACATAGCAGGCATGTGGTTGGCCGTCTCAGCGACCATCGAGCGAATGACCGTCAGTTCGTCGGCAACACCGGCCAGATGCGGAAACAGGTCAGAGACCCATAGGCCGCTTTCACCACGCTCCCTGAATGTCCACTCGCCTCGACGAAGCAAGCCAGCCTTGCCAAAAAAGGTCCGCGAGCCTGCCTCGCCCGGCGGCGATTTCCCATGGAGCTTGTCCAGATGGGGTTTGTAGTCGAACGAATCGACCTGACTGAAACCACCCACCAAACAAATATGGATCGCACGCGTCGCCTTCGCTGCCGGGTGTCGAGCTTTGCCAGTCACTGCAGCCGGGGCTGATTGTTGTTGGCCGATCAGGCTCAAGAGTGCAGCTCCGCCCAGACCGGTGACGCTGAAGTCGAGGAACGTTCTTCGATGGAGCACATTGGTTCCTTCAATCGCCATAGACGACTCCGACTCAATCAATCAAAAGGAACTCGTTGCTGTTGAACAACACGCGGCACAGCAGCGGCAAGCCGTGATCGCGAACGAGGCGAACGGATCTCCTTTTCTCCTGCGCCGACGGCGACCGACCCAGAACGTGGTGCCAACTGAGGGTCACCTGGTGATCGATGTCCCCGGCGGATTGGTTCCTCACTCGTTCAGCCAGTTTCTCCGACATGCGTGTGATCAACGGGGCATTCCACAAGCTCAGTGCCTGAGATGGGGTTGTGGTCACCGTACGCTTGGGCGTCTTGGTGGAGGGGTCGGGACAATCAAAGGTGTCCAGCAACGCGCTTCGTTGGCCGCGGACGTTCCAGCGGTAAATAGTACGCCGATTGAATTGCATTCCTACCCGGTCGACCGGCGTGTAATAGAAAGCGGGTGGAACCTGAACGATCTCGAAATCCTGAAAGCCGGGTCCAAACTGCTTCCGATTGAGCTCTCCGGCGATTTCGAGGATGGAATCGCGGAGCACTTCGGCCTCGATGCGTCGCGGATTCTGCCTCCACAACAATCGGTTGCTCTTGTCGATCTGCGCCGCATCAGGCCTCGATTGTGACGCCTGTTGGTAAGTCGCGGACATGACAATCAACTTGTGGAGCTTCTTGAGAGAATAACCGTTGTCGCGGAACCAGACCGCCAGCCAGTCGAGCAAGTGCGGATGGCTGGGGCGGCCGCCGTTGAAACCAAAGTCGCTCGGCGAGGAGACAATGCCCCGGCCGAAGTGGTAGTGCCAGATGCGGTTAACGGCAACACGATGGAACAACGCGTTGTTGCGATGGGTGATCCAGTTGGCAAGTTTCTCTCGCCGCTGCGAGTCGGATGCGGTTGTGGGGATGCCGAAGGTTGCCGGAACGTTCTTGATGGCGGCGATTCCGCCGGGTGCGACTTCTTCGCCGAGTTGTGTCACATCTCCGCGTGGAAAGATACGCATGACGCCGGGTTGGCGGGATCTCACGGTGTAAAGACTGGCTGTAGAAATCATTGCCAGTTGTTTGTCCAACGATACGATTTCGGCCTGCAGCTTCTTCTCAGCTGGTGTTTCAGCTGTGATGGCTGAGGTTCCCCCATCGCCGCCAAAGAGTTGCAGCGCTAAGTTGCCGCTGCTGTGTTCGACAGCGTGGATCGTGTTGATCCCGGAGTGGTCCCAGCGATCCGAAGTCGCACCGTAAAACACGCGGCTGCCTGTGTGTGCCTGCCTTCCCGGTGCGTTACGTTGTCGCAGATGCTGGAACGATTCGGCGAAAACAGTCTGCCCAGAAGCAACCTCGACAATCGTCAGGTCATCGATCGCTCCGCCAAAACGGCCCGAATTGACCGGAAAGGGTCGCAAATGAATGCGAACAGGACCTTCGCCGTTACCCGTGTAGCGGAACGACTGCCGCTGGTAGGAGGTGGCGTTTCTCCCCCGGTCCCATCCCCCTGGTCGGGACACATGTTCCGCAAGTCTAGCTCCCCCCTGATGAAGGATACTAATCATCACGCCGTCACGGTCGCTGGTGGCCTGTTTGGCGTCCGCCCAGACCGACGGGGCCACCTTCAGGGAAACGCGATAGGTCTTGCCCTTTCGATTGGCCTCGATCAACCCTTTGGTGCGGAGCTGGTTGGCGGTCCTCGAAAAGACACCCTTTCGAGATCGAATCATCTCGACTAGTCGATGCTGCATAGCATCGTTTCGGTCTCTGGTCTTTTTGCGTAAAGCCGCTCGGTGGGCAGGAAAAGGGAACGTTCGTTCGCCGTGGTGGATGCCGTCCAGGGCGGCGATGAAGCGGTAATACTCGCGTGTGGTGATGGGGTCGAATTTGTGATCGTGGCAGCGTGCGCAGTTGACGGTCAGCCCCAGAAACGTTTGGCTCACGGTTCCGGCGATTTCTTCGAGTTCATCCTGTCGACCGGCAAGTTTCATCGTTTCGTTGACGCCCAGGACGGTGTTGTGCGTGCCGGCGACAAGAAACCCCACGGCTGCGGCGCCCTCCAGGCGATTTGGTTTGATGAGGTCGCCGGCCAGTTGCATTCGCGCAAACCGGTCATAGGGCATGTCATCATTGAAGGCCCGGATAAGCCAGTCGCGGTAGTGCCAGGAGTTCTCGCGAGGACGATTGTATTCGTAGCCGTCGCTTTCGCCGAACCGCACGACGTCCATCCAGTGTCGCGCCCAGCGTTCGCCGTAGTGTTTCGACGCCAGCAGATCGTCAACGAGTTGCTCCCAAGCTTGGGGCGACGGATCGCTCGCGAACTTGTTGATCACCTCGAGGGGCGGGGGCAGGCCGATCAGATCCATGGACAGGCGGCGTACCAGGACTCGGGGATCTGCACGCAACGAGGGGGTTAAGCCGTGGCGTTTCAGCCTCGCGAGAATAAAGTGGTCAATCTCATTGCTTGACCATCGATTCTCTTCACGATTCGGATGAGGCGTTCTTGCCAGTGGTTGCAGCGACCACCAGTCGTATCCAGCTCGACGACTGGTGGTGAATTGAAATGGATCGATCGGGTCGCTCCCCCAGGGAGCACCCTTGGCGATCCACTCACGGATAAGCGTTTTCTCTTGGGCGGACAGAGGATGCTTTGGCGGCATGTCCTCAGCTGCGATCCGGTTCCAAAGGAGACTTCTGCCGACTTTCCCTGGCAGAATGACAGCACCGCTCTGGCCGCCTCGCATCGCACTCACGCGGCTGCTGAGATCGAGCTGACCCTGAGGTTGGGCACCGCTGTGACACGAAAGACAGTGCGTTGCCAACACGGGGGCGACTGTGCGATCGAACGAGTTGTCGGCGACCAACCGCTTCTGATCCGCAGTTCCCTGGATCTCTTGGGTTCTGTGGCTTGGTCGGTCGACGAGTTCCCGATGCTGTGTCTTGAGGTCGGTGCGCTGTCCACGATCCCCGGCAACACCATCAAGCTGGGGTGACAGATCTCCGAGCTGACGTGTGGTCTCACGCGAACCGCCGCTGTCTGGTCCCCCGGTGAGTTGCCAAGAGTGACTCCGGTGACCAAGGACCGGCGGTCCACCTCCGCCGACCAACGGCCAGAAGACGAGAACTGAACCGACCAGCAAAGCCAGAACAAGCGAAATCAACGATCTACGCCACACGTGTTGGCCTCCGTCGAGCCGTTGGACCGCCTCCGCCTTTGCGAACATCTGCGCCCGGATCCCCTCAACGAGACTCCGTCCGCGAAATCAGTAAATTTTATTGCCCCTCATCCTATTGAATCTCAGTAGGAGTCCCAAATTCTCCGCCGACGCTTTTGTCGGCTCTTGGGGAGCTCCCACACGGGCCCTTCGGAGATGACCTCGGCGTGGAGTTGGAGGGCCTTGGCACGGAGACGCTTCAACACTTCGGGGTGGTCCTGCGAGACGTCGGTTCCCTGCGATAGATCCGATTCGAGATCGAACAGGAGAAACCTCTCGGGACGACTGGCCTTGATAAACGGCATGTCCTCAGCGATCAGAGCGTGCGTCTTGGGCCGCTTGGCATCGTTGGTCTCGGCGATGAGGGCCCATCTCCCCTCTCGCAACGCCAGGGCGGGATTGAGTCGGTAGAAGAACCAATACAGCGGCGTTTGCCGCACGAGTGTGTCTGTCTTGCCCGTCAGGATCCCAGCCAAGCTCGTCCCGTCGATCACTCGGTCGTTCGGCAGTTCTGCGTCGGTCAGTTCGCAGATCGTGGGGAGCAAGTCCACACCGGAGATCGGGATTGAACACTCCGTCCCGGCCTTGATTGTTCCAGACCACCGGAAGATTCCCGGCACTCGGTGACCACCCTCCCACAGATGCGATTTCCTTCCACGCAGGCCTTGAGTGGAAAACCTGTTCAGCCCACCGTTATCGGAGGTGAGCAAAACCAATGTCTCCTCATCGAGATCGACCTTTTCGATGTGATCCAGGAGGCGACCTGTCGCCCGATCGACATTTTCGATATTGGCATAATAGGTGGCATCTTTGTTCGAGAGATTGGGGAACTTTGCCTGGTACTTTTTTACCAGTTCTTTGGGAGAGGCGATCGGGGTATGTGGTTCGTGATACCAGATGCAGGCAAAGAATGGATCCGAACCTTTGCCAGCCCCGATACGATTGAGCCAACCGATGGCCTCATCAACGACGATCTGGCAGGAGTAACCCTCAGTTTGGGAAACCTGTTTGCCGTTGCGGACGAAGTTGACAGGATTGAGGTGACTCGGCCTCGCGTTATTGTCGGTGCCCAGAGAGTGGTCGAAACCTTGATCAGCCGGCGAGGGTTGTTGATCGGACAGAAGCGTGGAAAGATGCCATTTCCCAAAATGGCCGGTGTGGTATCCTCGCTTTTTCAGGATCTCGGCGATGGTGATTTCCTCATCGCGCAGGTGCATCGGGTGATTGGGTGGTCGGTAACTATACATTCCCACCCGCGATGGTGTCCTTCCGGTGAGCAGCCCAGCCCGAGACGGGGAGCAATTTGCTGCCGCAGCGTGGCAATCGGTCAATCGCATCCCTTCTTGGACGAGACGATCGATGTGAGGCGTGTCGATCTGGCTGCCGTAGCATCCGAAATCCGTCCACCCTGAGTCGTCGAGCATAATCACCAGGATGTTCGGCGGGCCCGCCGTGGAAGAGCTAACTGGCAGAAAGAACGCCAGGAACAGCCCTATCTGGATCCATCGTTTCATGAAAATCCCTGGTGTTGGTTCTCGGAAAGACTCTCGAGACATCCTTGGTGAAAAGTCCACAGCTGTTCCGCTTGCCGCCGCCGTCGCGTGGAAACTTTCCTGAGGCTATTGATTCTCGGAAAGCTTCCTGAGACATCAAGTGCTGAGCGTCCGTCATTTCCGGGCTTCCGATTCTCACGGTGGGTCGGAAGCATTGCTGACCTCCAGAGAATTTCACCCAGGCACCCCACAATGTCACGTCTGATTCTCGTTACCGGAGCCACCGGAAAGGTGGGCCAACACTTCATTCGGCGGCTGTTCTCCGAGGAAGCATTTGCCGAGGATCGCGTCCGCGCGTTGTGCCATAACCGACTGCTCACTCCCAGCGAACGCTTGGAGGTCGTTCAGGGTAGCATTGCCGACCGAGCCACAGTCAGCAAGAGCATCAAGGACGTCACCCATGTGATGCATCTGGCAACTTGCAAGGAAACGCCCGAAACCATCATGGACGTCACGGTGAAAGGGCTGTTCTGGCTTCTTGAAGAGTGTCGCAGCAGTGATGCCTTCGAGCAGTTTATCCTCATTGGAGGTGACGCTGGCATGGGCCATTTCTTTTACCCTCACCCTCTCCCAGTCACCGAGGACCAAGGCCATAGCGCTTATCCCGGCTGTTACGCCCTCTCCAAAGTGCTCGAAGAGGTCATGTTGGGGCAATACTACGTCCAATACGATCTCAACGGGTGTTGCCTGCGCGCGCCCTGGATTATGGAAAAGGACGATTTCAAGTACCAGCTCTCATTCGGAGAGGATGTTTTCGGCGGCCCCCGCTGGCGCGAGTTGGTCGGAGCTGAGCAAGCCGACAAGTATCTGGCCACAGGCACTGTGCCGGTCATGCTCGACGAAACTGGTCACCCGGTGCAACGCAATTTCGTCCACGTGGACGATCTGGCCGATGCCATGCTGCTGGCACTGGATCACCCTGCTGCCGTCCAGGAAACTTTCAACATCTGCATGGACGAGCCGGTCGACTACGAAGAACTCGCCGAACACCTCCAAGCCACTCGCGGATTGCCCTCGGTGGGGATCGAAACCCCATATCATTCGACCTGGCTCGACAACACCAAGGCCAAGTTCCTCCTCGGTTGGCGTCCCAAATACGATCTGGCCCGTATGGCGGACGAAGCCTTCGATTACGTACGCTCCCCAGACGATCCTAGAAAAATCTGGTATCCTGGCTGATTTCCTGAAAAAGCATCGCCAAGCCAAAGATACCCTCCCAGAGATACCCTGCCAGAGATACCCTGCCAGAGATGAATCAAGGGGAGACGCTGGGAGGGACACCATCAGTCCTGCAATCTTGCGACGCGCACAACACCAGACTAGAATCTCTTCATCTGATGACAACAACCGAGGAAGAGGCCCCACGATGAGTAGCCGAGATCTGCTGGTCACGTTTTTTGCTGCTGCGCTCTTGCTGACAACCATGGCTGGTTGCGGCAACCAAGGTGGCCCCGGAGGCAACGGTTCTGGAGGTAACGGTCCATCCAGCACCGCCTCGCAGTATGGCTACGAGTTTCCCATCCAGGCAGGCAAGTACACAATCCTTGGCATTCTTACAGACGCAAAGGATCACGCCAAAGCCAAAGCCAATGCAGAAGACACCATCACCAATCACCCCGACATCAACTGTATGGTCGGGCTCTGGGCTTATAACCCCCCCGCAATTCTGCAAGCCGCCAAGGGGGCAAAAAAACTTGACCAAATCAAGATCGTCGGATTCGACGAGGACCCAGAAACCTTAGCAGCAATTGGTAAGGGCGAGATTCATGCGACTGTGGTCCAGCAGCCATTTCTCTTCGGGTATCGCAGTGTGGAATTGCTCGGCGCGATCGCCCGAGGCCAACAAGTTGATATCCCAGAAGACAAGATGATCTACGTTCCGCACACTGTGGTCAACGGCGAGAATGTGGAGGATTTCAAAACCACCATCGAGAAGATGCGAACAGGTCGAGGTGATCACCCAAAACCACTGGCCGAGGACTACGACACCTCGCGGCAAGTACGCATCGCCTTCTGTACCAACTCCGTGGACCCATTCTGGCAGTTGGCCGAACAGGGTGTCCTGCTGGCGGAACCCAAATTCCAGGTGGACTGCAAGTTCTACCAGCCCCCGGACGGGCTGGTCGAACAGCAAAAAGCCTTCATCGAGGACATGATCACCGATAAACGAGAAGGTTTGGCGATCAGCCCGATCGACCCAGACAATCAAATCGAAATGATCAATGCCGCCTGTGCCGTCATGCCCGTGGTCTGCCAGGACTCCGATGCCCCCGGCACCAACCGCAAGTTCTACCTCGGCACCAGTAACTATCAGGCCGGCCAAGAAGCCGGCCGACTTGTCAAAGAAGCCCTGCCCGAAGGCGGCAAGGTGATGATCTTCGTGGGCAAAATGGAAGTGCTCAACGCCCAGGAACGGGCGGCCGGATTGATCGACCAGTTGAAAGCCGACAAGTAGCCCACCGGATTCCCCGCCCGCTGTCGGCACAGCTCATGACGAATTCCTCTGGCCCCGAACGCCCCTTGCTGGAAGTTCGCCAAATCTGCAAGCGCTTTCCCGGCGTGCAGGCTCTTCGAGATGTCGATCTCGTCGTGGGAAAGGGTGAGGTCGTCGCCGTCATCGGTGAAAACGGCGCCGGCAAAAGCACGTTGATGAAGATCCTCGCTGGCGTGCAACAGTCCGACTCGGGGGAAACGTTCGTCGATGGCAAGGCCGAACTCATCGAATCAGTCCGGGCAGCGCAGCGGCTGGGGATCGCCCTGATTCACCAAGAACTCAACCTCGCCGACAATCTCGACATTGGGGCGAACATTTTTCTAGGACGCGAGCCACGGTGGTGGGGACTGATCCATCGTCGTCAGATCGAGCAGCAATCCCGGGAAGTCCTTGACCAAGTTGGGCTCAACTACCCGCCCCAGACCATCGTCAACCAGTTGGCCATCGGACAGCAGCAACTCGTTGAAATCGCCAAGGCTCTTAGTGCGCACGCCCGTGTGTTAATCATGGACGAGCCCACCTCCAGCCTCTCGTCACAAGAGGCAACCCGGCTCTTTGAGGTGATTCGCGATCTACGTGGGCGTGGAGTCAGCATCGTCTATATCTCTCATCGGCTGGGCGAGGTCAAAGAACTCGCCGACCGAGTGGTGGTGCTCCGCGATGGTCAGAACGCAGGGGAACTGAAACGCGAAGAAATCGACCACGACCGGATGGTTCGGCTGATGGTCGGGCGTGATGTGTCGCAGTTTTATTCCCGTTTGCCTCACGAGCCCGGGCGACCACTGCTGCAGGTCGAGGACCTCATCGTACCGGGCCGGGAAAACCACCGCATCACCTTCACCCTCCATGCTGGCGAGATCCTCGGTGTCGCAGGCTTGGTGGGATCAGGTCGTACGGAAATGCTGCACGCCATCTTCGGGATTGACCGGCCGCTCGGCGGAACGATCCGAGTGGACGGCCAAGTCAGGAGGTTCCCATCGCCGGTTGATGCCATCCGAGCTGGGCTCGCACTCGTTCCTGAGGACCGCAAACAGCACGGCCTGGTGCTGGAGATGTCAGTACGAGAAAACGTTTCCCTGGCTCGCCTGCGGCAACTGCAGATCGCGGGCCTTCTCAGTCGGCAGAGTGAGCGTGATCTCACGGACCAGATGATCCGTCAGATGCACATCAAGACCCCAAGCCGAGAGCAGATTGTCCACTATCTCTCTGGCGGCAACCAACAAAAGGTTGTCTTGGGAAAATGGTTGGCTCTTTCACCCCAAGTGCTGCTCCTGGATGAGCCGACTCGTGGAATCGATGTCGGCGCGAAACACGAAATCTACGAAACGATGGAACGTCTCGCCGCCGACGGCATGGCCATACTGTTTGTCTCCAGCGAGATGGAAGAAATCCTCGGCATGTCGGATCGCACTTTGGTCATGCACGAGGGCCGAATCGCAGGAGAACTCGCTCGCGAAGAACTTTCCGAAGAAGCAGTCATGCAACTTGCGACCGGCAACCTTCCTGCCTCCCATCGTCATCCAGTGAAATGAACAAAATCCTTGGCATCTTCCTGTTATTGTTGGTCGTGGGCATCATCACCACGATCGTCAACCCCAACTTTCTGCTGGCCTTCAATCTGTCGAACCTCCTGCAACGGACGGCATTGTTCGGCATCATCAGCATCGGAGTGGCCTTCGTCATCATCACCGGCGGCATCGATTTATCGATCGGATCGGTGATCAGCCTCACCGGTTGCATCCTGTCGATCCTGCTCTCGGCAAGCTACTCAAAACCGATTTCTGAGTTCAGAGTTCTTGAGACCAGCATCGACCAGCGAACGGTGCGTCTGGAGCAGAGCCCAGACGCTGTGGCATTGCAGGTGGGTGACCGCCTGTTGCACAAACCCCGTGGCAGTGCTCAGAAAAGGCTCAACGCCCTCAGCATCACAACGCAACAGAAAAGCCTGGTGGTGACACTTCAGGAGGAACCTGCGGGACTCCGTCCTGGAGACACAGTCAAAGTCTCCCAGATCCAGCGTCTGAGCCGGAGCGTTCCCCTGGCGGTGGTGATTGTACTGCTGATCTCGGCAGGAATCGGTTTGATCCACGGACTGTTGATTACCAAGCTCAAACTGCAACCTTTTGTGGTGACCCTGTGCGGACTGCTGATCTACCGAGGTGCCGCACGGTGGCTCACCGCCGACCGGTCGCAAGGGTTCGGCGACGAAATCTACGACGGGTTGCGATACCTGACCAAAGGCCAGCCAATCTCCATTCCCCTACCCTTGACCAAATGGGTCTCCGAGGGCAACTGGAGCCGCTATCAGTGGGACTGGGACACCAACAAGCAAAAGCTTGATGCCTCCGGTGCCCCGATTCCCCTGGAGATGATCGACTGGATCCCGGTTCCCATGGCGGCCATCATCCTGTTGGGGATCGCGGTGGTAGCCATCGTCTTTCTGAACTTCTCCATTTGGGGACGCTATCTGTTCGCGTTGGGACGCAACGAAGACGCCGCCCGTTTCAGCGGAATTCGAACCGACCGCATGATCATCCTGGCTTACGTGATTTGCTCGCTGATGGCGGGCGTCGCTGGGGTTCTCTTCGCCTTGGATCTGAACTCGTTCCTGCCCAGCGGCCACGCCAACTTCTACGAGCTGTACGCGATCGCTGCGGCGGTGCTGGGCGGATGCAGCCTGCGAGGAGGCGAAGGTTCCATTATCGGAGTAATCATCGGGGCGGCGTTGATGCGTTTGCTAAGCAATTCGATCAAATTGATCGGGATTCAGGACCAGCTTGAGTTCGCCGTCATCGGCATGGTGATTCTCACCGGCGTCATCGCAGATGAACTCGTCAAACGTTATGCTGGCCGTCGCCGGATCCGGCAGGAGGCTGTCGCAGCGGAAAGCCCCCCGCAGAACGAGTAGTTCATCGGCTTGAAAGCAAACGAGTGCCCCAAGGAGAGATTCGTCAGTTCGTCCCGGCCCTCGATGTCTCATCCTCGGTGCAGCCGTGGGTAACTTTCACTGGTATGGTGAAGGGCAGTCTGCCAGCAAAACAATGAGCCCGGCGCGGAGGCACCGGGCTCATTGGGAGCTTGATCATCGAGTGACGATCGCTTCTTGACACTCAGTGAGTGGATCACTCAGAGCCTTGAGGCTCCTCCAGGCGCACCAGGAGGACTTGCTGAGTCTGACCATCCTCGAAGTGCACAAGCGCCGGGGCAGCCTCTTCGGTCAGATTCGCGATGCCGGTCTCGACAATGGGCCACTGCATGTCTTTGCCGACCCAAGCCGTCCGTTGGCTCTTCTTATCAACGGCCCCTTCGATTTCGATCGCCTTGTCTGTCGTTTGGTCGTAGAACGTCCCGGCGATGACGCCCGACTTGCTGACGGCCAACTGGAAGTACATGGTCGGCGGTGGTCCGGAGGCCTCGCCATCCTGGGTGATGGCAAAGATCCCAAGCTGCATCCACTCGTCAGCTTCTGTCACCGCCGGTGCGTTTTCGACCAAAGTGGCTGCTTGTTCCGCGTAAACATCGGCCGTAGCGACCTGCTGATCACCGTAGTAAACCGAGTTGTCCACGTAGTAGATATTTTCGCCGTAACTGTAACTGGCAGGTTGGGTCCATCCCCACGGGAACCACGCGGTCACCGAGGCCCAAGTGGCCCAGCGGTAAGGGCGATTCCATCCCCAGCGGGCCCAATACCGATTGTTCCGCCAGAAGTCACGGCGTAGAGGATAACGCCTCATGTAGTCGTGCACGTAGTCGCGTCTTGCGATGCGGTTGCCTCGCCACTGCTGCCGATTCTCGATCCGACCGGCGCGGTTGTCCGAAATTCGATCACGGCGATCTTGTCGGTTGTCGATGCGGTCGTCCCGGCGATCGGAGACGTTGTCGCGGCGGTCTTGGCGGTTATCAATGCGGTCATCGCGGTGATCACTCACATTGTCGCGGCGATCGTCCCGGTTGTCGATTCGGTCGTCGCGCCGATCACCCACGTTGTCACGGCGATCGTCCCGATTGTCCAAGCGGTCGCCACGTCGATCGGAGACATTGTCGCGTCGATCCTGTCGGTTATCGAAACGATCACCGCTGCCAGGACGATTTTGCAGGAAGTCCGCTGCAGCGCCGCCTCCTGGGGCCGGACGAGCGCTGGGAGTCCCAGGGCGGTTTCCACCTCCACCGCTGGGCAAATCGAGGAAGTTACTCAGGTCCTTTTGGCTCGGACGACTCCCCGAGCCAGGGCGAGCACCTGGACTGGGACGCGTGCCTGTGCTCGGCCGAGTTCCCACGTTCGGCCGAGTTCCCACGTTCGGCCGAGTTCCCACGTTCGGCCGAGTTCCCACGTTCGGCCGAGTTCCTACGTTGGGCCGAGTTCCTACGTTGGGTCGAGTTCCTGTGCTTGGCCGAGTGCCCACGTTGGGTCGAGTGCCTGTGCTCGGTCGCGTGCTTGGACGTGTGCCGACGCTCGGACGGCTGCTGGGCCTCGGGCGGGAAACACTGGGGGACGGGCGGCTCACTGATGGTGAGGGTCGTGACGGTCGCGAGGGCCGTGAAGCTCGTGCGGCCCCACCAGCTCGGCCTCCCGCCCGACCACCACCACGGGGACCGCGAGCGGCGCCTTCCAGCGTCATCCAAGCGATCAGAGTGATGGCCGCCAAGAAAAGAATGCATGTACGTTTCACAGATTTGTCCTTTGCAGATGAGAAGGAATGAACGGTCCTGACACAGAGTTGGCGGGATGGTGTCACTGCCGCACCACGGTGACCTCATCAAGAGTTGGGAGCAACTGGCCGTCCACTGCCCTCTGGACTGCCTTCAGCTTGAAGGTGTTCTCATCCACATAGGTCATGACATTCACAGCCGAGACAGCCTTGCCATCGGCGGTCTTACCTTTCTTGATGGCGTACCATTGGTTCCCCTGGTTGGACCAAGAGGCCTCCGCAAAGCCACCGTCGGAATCGAACGTCCAGGAGCGAATTCGTTTCTCGCCAGCGTCCCAGCCGATGATTTGGATCCCGGAAAGGTCGATCTGTCCTTCCAAGGAGATGGTGAATGATCGTGTGATGAAGTTCTTATTCTTCGTCCAGTGACACTCAGCTCGGACGGCTCCGGCTTCGCCTTGGTCTATCCAGGATCCAATCATCCATTCCAGCGGCTTGAGCTTCTCGTAATGGGAGGGAGTCTCGGGCTGCGGATCGTCCGTCACCCGATCCAGCAACCACTTGCCACCGCGATTGACGTACACGGCCGAGTAAGGAATGCGCTCTGGGTCTTCTTCGGCGGCCACGAATGTTGCCACGCCTTTTTCTAAGGCCACGTTGGGAGAAATGAAGTCAATCGAATCGACTGCCACCTCCAGCTTGACTTCGGCCCCGTCGGCAAACAGCTCGGTAAACTGTTCGGCAATCGCCTCGCGACCGATCACCCGTTCGCCGGTGAGGCGGTTGGTGTAAACCGCCTCGTCGGACCAATACTCGGCCAGCGCCTTAGCATCACGTTTATTGAAGGCAGCCACGTATTGGCTGCCCATCTCGCGGATCGCGACTTCTGCTTGGGCCTGCGATGGTCGATCCTGTGTGGTGTCGTCGCCTCGTGCGGCTGTTGCCGAGACGATCACTGTTGCCAGTAGTAGCCATCCGACAGGGACGCCCCCTTGGCTTTGTGTGAGCATGAGCCAGCTCCGTGTGAGTGTGTGGGGTTTTGGGAATGCTGCGAGCTGGAGGCTCCACTGCTGCAATTCCGATTCCTGGCCTCCGTTCCAAGATCGCTCATCCACATCTTTTCGCGATCGGTCTTCGGGTTGCTGAGCGGAAGGGCCGGGAGGATCAATCCATTTGCAGCAAGTATCTAGCCAGCACCTCGCACGATCGTCAGTGTAAAACGTTGTGTCGCTCCACGACAGAACCGTTGATGAGGGTACACCGCCAAAATCCCGCACAGGATCCACAACGACAGATCGTGGAAGGGCTCTACCGGCACCTCGCTTAGTCTTTCACGCTCAAGACAACATGGACTGACCGATCTGTCAGATCCTCGACCGGAAGGCGGAATGGTGGCTGCCACCGCTGTGCCGGTCTCGGCGATGGTCCCGCCACCTCGCTTGTCCATCCTGACAGGGCATGGTCCTCATCCCCGATCCCAACGTGCGCAGACTTCATGGCCATCGAGACACCACGGGCACCGCAGCGGCGGCCAAGAATGAGTTCGCCCGATGAGCCTAACGATACGATTCACGGAAACAGACTACGGCGATAAGCTGCAGCTTTGTAAGTCCGACTGGTAGCGTAAAAAAACCGACGCAACGATTACGCTTTCGGAGGAGTATTCTCGCGGTTCATTGGCCGCTGAGACATCCGGGTTTTCGCAAAGTTTCAGATGGCTTTTCACCGAAACGCGCGCGATAGGCCACGGCAAAACGGCCAGGGTGAGAGAAGCCGTATGCGTAGGCGATTGATGTGACAGTGTCCGTTGGAGATGGGGATTGGAGGGCCGTTCGAGCGGAGCAGAGCCTGAATTCAGCCAGAAACTGCATGGGCGTGTAACCACGATGCTTGCGAAACGCATTGAAGAGTGTTCTTCGACTGCAACCGCATTCTATGACGATATCTGAGATGGTGATAGGCTCAGCCGCATAGGCCTCCATGAATTCCTCGGCCCGCCGTACGAGTCGCGGTGCATTCTGGGCTTGGAATTCCTCAAGAAACAGGTCAGCGCGATTGCTCCCAAGCGAGGCAATGGCCCCGAGAAGCATATCGTCAAGCCCAGCTCGCAGGATTGGGTTGTTCAAGATTGTGTCGACACTCCTGGCGTCGTCGACAACGTAGGTCAAGAACCGATGAAGCTGTCCCCCGACGCCGTGGGCCGGGTTGGCGGTGCGATCGAAGACGACGGGGCTGGTCAGCTCTTGACCAGACCATTCACGCAACCTCTCCTGGATCGCCTCGATGGTTGTACGAAGCAGGAGCACGCCGCTGCCTGCGGAACGATAGATGGTGGGGCTTCTGGCAGGCGAGACGACAGCCAAACGGCTGGGCGGGACAATTTCCCCATCGAGGTCAAGGACTGTCGCTGGGCCGACACTCAGGCTGATGATCACGGCGTTCTCAACCACCCCCGCATCCACAACCGTCTCTGTTGAGAACTGATTGAAGGCGATCATCGTCCGGCCCAAATGGCACCCATTCATTGTGAATCGAAACCGACTTCGGTCAGCGACGGACTCGAATCGCAGCTGAGACAATTCCCTGGAAAGCACAGCTTGTGCTTCGTCGGGATCAGTGGTGTGAGCCAATGGGAAGGCTGCAAACGGTTCGCTCATCTTGGATTCCGTCGAGTTCTCAGCCGGAGAGTGCACGATCCGGATAGTCTGGTCACCATTTGGATATTCAACGCTTTCGCCATCCTGTAACCTGAGGCTGCTGGTCTGTTCTCTTCCAGACAGTGCCGCCTTGTTCCATGTCTGTTGTGTGAGCATCAGCACACCGGGCGACAATTGTCGTCGAGTTGGGGAGCGGTCATCGGCGAACTGCCGGCATCACCCGGTTGGTCCCTCCGGGGAACGCTTCCGCTGGTTTCGGCTTCCGGCACCGTCGGGCTGACGTCACGCTGTTCGCCTGGAAGCGCATGCTGTGCGTGCAGGACGTCCCGCCGAGGTTTGCGGGCTGATCACCCTGTTGTAACGCTCACACATATCAGTTGGTATGCACAACCCTCGCTTGGAGTCAATGAGATGAAGCAGCTCACGCAGGCAGGTCCGCCAATCGGGCTGATCGCCATCCTTTGCATCGTGGTGGGGTACATCCTGGGGTCTGTTCAATCGGCGCAACAGACGCCTCCGACGGCACGTGCCGCCGAAACGGCCTTGGAGACGCAAAACAACAGCTCCCCGCAGCAGGCGGCCCAGTCTGAACCGACCGTCTCGCCTGTGAAGGCGAGGCCGTCGCGAGATACATACTACCCGAACACCGAAGACCTGGCTGCGGACGAGATGCGCGTCGTTGCTTGCGGGACAGGGATGCCCACAACGCGTGCCTTCCAGGCCGCTGCGTGCTTCCTCGTCGAACTTGGCAACGGGGACAAGTTCCTGTTCGACTGCGGCAGCGGAGCGGCGGAGAGAATTTCGTCTCTCCAGATTCCTTACAACTTCCTCGATAAGGTCTTCATCGGCCACCTGCATACCGACCATTTCGGTTCGCTGCACGACCTATTCATCGGCGGTGCCCTGATGGGGCGGAATGTGCCGTTGCGAGTCTGGGGCCCCAGTGGCCCAACGGAAGAACTGGGCACAGCCTACGCCCTGGAACATATGCAGAAGATGCTGACCTGGGATATTGCCTGCCGGGTCGGCAACGTTGATCCCCGCGGCTACAAGATGCAAGTCAACGAATTCGATTACAAGGGCGAGAACGTCGTGATCTACCAGGAGAACGGTGTCACGATTCGCTCGTTTCCAGCGATCCATGGGATCGACGGTTCCGTGAGTTTTAGCCTTCAATGGAACGGCCTCAAGTTCGTCTTCAGCAGCGACACCTACCCCAACAAATGGTTTGTGGAATACTCCAAGGACGCGGACTTGGTGATCCACGAGTGTTTCATTGCCGTTCCCGATTTGGTCGCCAAAATGAAATTCACCCCGGAGTCCGCCCTCCAAGTCGGAACGCAGGTGCATACCGCTCCTGAGGCCTTCGGCAAAGTCATGAGCGAGGTCAAGCCTCGCATGGCGGTGGCGTATCACTTCTTCAAGGATCCCGATACAGCCCCCGCCGTGTACGAACGCATCCGCAAGACCTACGACGGACCGTTGAGCTTGGCGGAAGATTTCATGGTGTGGAACGTGGCCAAGGACAAGATCACCACCCGAATGGCGGTCACTGAGGAACACACCTGGGCCCCGCCCCTTGCCAGTCCCGCACAACCACCAAAACCCGACGATAAAAAGACTTACGCGAAGCTCAAGGGGATGCCCATGGAATCGCTTGAATTCAGCGACTTCACCAAGTCCGGCTTCTGGAATGTTGATGATGCGTTGCGTCCCATCTTCAAAGAGGCCAGCCAAGCGGTTGGACGCGAGTTCCCGTATCCCGGGGATGAATAATCCTACCGACGGTGATTCCGGGGGTGATCAGGAAAACCCTTATCCTGCCAACCCCCTTCTGCCCTCACATTTTCTCGGCGTCTCGTTTGCGAGGAGATTCCGTGAAACGGCAGGACTCTGACGCGGCAGGGGCGACGTCGCATCCTTTCTGATGACCGACGCATGCGCTGCAGGAACTCCACTCTGGGCTGTTGGTGAACCCTGCAGGGTCCACCTGCCGTGACGACCTCGACTGTTGCAGATGGTGGCAGAGGCTCACTCTATCAGGACCGGAGAGACACGGACCACAGCGACAATCCCTATCGGCCACCAAGGACTCGCCTCAGCAGATCGATGCGCTGATCTGTTTGGCTGCTGCTGTTGTCCGTCCCCGGACTTGTGTTCTCTCTGCTCTTGGCTGCACGACTACCCAGCGCGTAGGGAGACGTGTTCGTTTGGCCGTTCCTCGCGTTCTTGTTGTCGCTGATTGTGGCTCTCGTTTTAGATGGTTGTCGAGGCCGTTTCAGATTCTCACCGTGACTTTCTGTGAGAATCGCGGCTTCCAGCTGACGAAAACGATCGGTCCTGAAAAGCTTTGGGCCGCAGCGCTGGACACGCCGCCAGGTCCAGGCTTCCACTGGTGGCCCTGATCTAAGGCCAGATACACCCGGCCAAAGGCCCCCTCTCCCAGGACCCGAACCAGCCGATACCGACCAAGCCGCTCATCACCGACAATGGTCTCACTGATGTGGGTCGTGGGGGAAGCCACCAGGCTGGTGAGTCGACTCCGGAGCGTATCGCCAAGCTCGGGAAACCGGGCGGTGAACTCCGTGACCTCAGGTGGATCGTCACTGTAGCGCCGCGAGCGGAACTGGTTGGGGAGCATGATGTGGTGCTGGAATTGGTCGTGGGAGAGATGGGGCAAGCCGGCCAAGTACTCCTCGACGTTCCGCGGACAACCCGCCCGCCAGCGATACCGCTGATCTTGCAGTAAGACGGCCATCTGCTGGGAGGCATTGGCATCTGAGTGGTCAGCCAGAAAGGAAAACACATCCGGTGGGGAGTCCAGCGACTTCCACAGGCTGCGAAACTCGTTGGCCAGAGCTTTCTGTTGGGCAACCCAGCAGTCCTTGATTCGTGTCAGTTCTTTCTGGACGACCTCCTGGGCGGATTCCGGAATCCGAGCCAAGAAGTCGGTTGGGGTAGGGTCCTTCCCATCCCAGAGTTCATCTTCGAACTCCGACACAATGGGCTCCACGAGGGGATCGGCTAAGACGTCCAGTGTGTCTCGAGTGTCGGAGTGTCCAGACATCGGATGAACGTTCTGTGTCGAGTGATGGGATCGGTGCCAAAAGCCTTAGGGTAAAGGGCCCCCAGATGGGCAGCAAGGCTGTGGTGCTGGTCCAGTGGCCAACACTGGGTTGATGGCGCCGGGAGCGGAAAACCCGACACCAAATCTGTGGGATTGTGGAGACAACGGCGTGCCACAGACGTTGGTGGGAAGCATTGGCCTGAACAACGATGAGAAGGTGTTTCTCTCCACCCCACCCCTCCTGCAGGAGTCGCGTCGGTTCAAGAGAACTGCGAACGTACGGGCGTGCGTGCAAGCAAAATGGCCGGGTCACAAAAAGGCCTGCCATCCCGTTTGGATGGCAGGCCTTTGTCGTTTCGTATGGGGAGCAAGTAATTTCTGAAAGCACACCTGACGGATCTCGAACCTACGGACCCTCAGTTGCGAAGGCAACCAAGCAGCGGTCAACCGCCACGACGCACTGTCCAGGCAGTGACCGACCTGAGAACTCCTTGGCGGCGAGTTGGTTGGCAGGGCCAGGTGACCAACTGGAGGGCTTGTTCCTGACCGTACGATCACTTAGTTTGATCGGCGACCCCGAGTCGGTCGGATCACCAAAGCCAACCAAGGCAAAACGAAGGATGTTGCGGTCGTCGGCTCGGGGATCTGACCGACTCGAAAGACTTGCTCAGAAAGATCCGGGTTCACACAGCTGGGACATAAGAAAAACACAGCAGATTCCACCTGGCCCAATTCTTGAGGAAGGGGGGCATCCAAGCTGTAATGAAGATCGTGAAAGACCACTTCACCTTCCCAGCCGAAGGCGTTGACCAGGACATCTGAGAACTCGACCACGGCAAACGCAGGGTCGAGTAGAGGAAACGACAGAGGGAGGTGGCGTTCGTCGGTCAGCACGGCGGTGGCATCAATGAACACCAGCTGGCTCGACTGATCGAATTCCAGCAACAACTGAGAATCCCAGAGTTCCGAGTTGAGCGTCTGGACGCTTTTGTTGTCCGCGAAAACAAAGTTGAACTCCGTGCCCAGCTGGGCTGGAGTCATCCCATTGAAATCATCAAACGGGATGACGATGCCATCAGGGTAGTCACCCAGCGGGGGCAGTTCGAGCACAACCGTATCGGGCTCTTGGGGCTGCGGTTCCCCGACGGTGATGAGTCCAACCGAGGCTTCCTCTCCGGCAGGTTCGTACAGCACGTTCAGATCGCTGACGGACAATCCTGGTGTTCCGGAGACTCTCCAATTGAAGCCAACGAACTCGCCGTCCTGAAAAAAGAGAAATGGGGTCCTTGGCCATTCGTCATCTTGGCTAGCCAGAAAGGTCGTGCCCTCGATGGTCAGCGAGGCTGCAAGCAGCCCTTCGGGCACGTCCGGTGTTCCGAAGGGCCCAATCTCCTCTCGGCCGACGCCTGTCAGATTGGTGTCTTCCCAAGTCACTGCGCCCTGAAACGTCTGGTTGGTCAGTGGGCCGACGGTGAAGACGCCGTCGAGGTCCGCGGAAAACACGGCGCCCATCGCTGGTGAAGATGCAAGCAGCAAGAGTACAAGTCCAACTGAGGTCGCGCAACATCGCATGGTCTGGTCCCTAGATCGGAAAGTTGGTTGTGAGGATGTTGGGAGTTTGGAGTGATTGCGAGGGTGGAGAAAACGGTTGACTGCAGAGATGACTCTGACCAGCCAACACCATGTGAGACGTCATTGTTTGGTAGGTTGTTGGGTGAGGTTGAGGAGGAGCACGCCCGGGTGGTCTCAAATCAGCACTCCTGATTCCCTGAAAACTCTTCGACAAAGCGGGCGCGTTCCGTCCGGCAATCCGGGCTGGGTCGAATACTTCTCTGAGTCTCAGTAGGTTCCAAGGGCAAAGCCAGCCACCGAGCTTGAGTCTCCTATAGCCTTTTTGATGGACGTCTATCTGTGAGGGTAGTAGACAAGAACCGCTGCTACAAGGGGCAACCGAGAACCGGAAAGGTGAAAGCACAAGATGGGTCTTTGCACTGGATATGCGGATCAAGTTCGCCCCACACGCTTGTCTCGGCCCTCAAACAATTTGTCGCACCGGGTTTCTCATGACAGGTGAGACAGGAATTATTGATGGCAGGTTTCAAGAGCTTTTATTAATGACAGAGTGACCTGTCTCGCAAGTTGGCCGGAGATGTCATTCATGCAGCGGTGAGACAAGCAGCTGAGCGGCTCAACTTGGGTGCTCCAACTGGCGATGCTCCGCGGCTGGACCACGATACGCGGCGTGTCGCTGGGGGAGGCAAGATTGCTCAGAGAGGCAATACGGAGGGAGAGCCGAAAACGTTGAAGTGGGGCTTCATCTCCAAGGCAGATCCACTTTGATCAGATTCGTTGAACGCTTCGTCAAAACATCCCGCTGCATCCAGAGCGTGTGCGAGTTCGTAGCCGACCCCAATGCGGAGTCCGAATGGGAGGTTCTGATGAACTACGACTTCTTGAAGGATTTCAATCGCGGAGTTGTATTGGCCCTCCCGTTGCCGGGGCCGCAGCGGTCCAACGGATTCGGGATCTCTCGGGGCCAAGGCAAGAGCACCAGCGATGGAACCAGGGACCTCTGCAGTCATCGTGACCGTCACGCTGATCTCTCCAAGATGCCGCCGAAAGAAAGGCTTGAGGTTCTGAAAGACCTTGATGCCCGGGCGGGGCACTTGCGTCCAAGCCGGGCCCGGCCAAAGGAATTGTGAGAACGCAGGTCACCCTTCAAGGGCAACAGTCGCCTTGGTCGTGCAGCGGAACAGAATGCTGCAATCGCCGCTCCTTGCTGGGGGCTCTCATGAAGAGGGCAATCCGCATTAGCACAACTTAGTTATCACCACACCACCTTTACATACTAGTGAATACATTAGTATCGTCGATTCGGGCTGCCGCTGTCGAACTCGCTTGTCAGCCACTAGGTGACATTTGGTCGCACAGCGTCCCTCACCCTGAGGTTCAGCCGACTGTAAACTCCTCCGAATCAAGTGCCAGAGGATACGGGGCGATCAACTTCATCGCGAGGACCGCTCGGACCGTCCTACTCAAGTTCCAGGTCAGTTCTTGGTAGGATGGACGCAGTGGGCCATCAAGGAGGATGGTGGAAGATCCTACGTGGGAAGCCGGCTGGAGGCGGTTTGGTGGGATCGTCCTCATTGGGTTCCAGCCTCCGGCCAGGTTCGGCACCGAAATGCGGGGCTTTGACCCTTTTTTCGAAACTCATCGCTTCGGGTCATCCTTATGGATTTTGTGACGCCGATTGCCACGATGGTCGGTCTGGCCCTCGTGTTAGCCTCCATGCTGGTGCTGGCCGATTCGCGATTGCACGTCGCGGACGATCCTCGCATCGACGCGGTCGAAGGCATGCTTCCTCACACCAATTGCGGCAGTTGTGGGTATCCGGGCTGCCGACCCTTTGCCGAAGCGCTGATTGCCGGAGAGGCCTTGCCAGCGCAATGCACCGTCGGATCCGACTTGGACCACCAGCGGATCGCTCAGTATCTGGGTGTCGAGGTGGGAGCGAGGGAACACCAGGTTGCTCGGCTCGCCTGCGCAGGGGGAACGAACGTTTCTCGTCATCACGCCCGGTACCAAGGCTGGAGCAACTGTGCTGCTGCGACCGTGGTTGCCGGGGGCGGCAAAGGGTGTTTCTGGGGATGTTTGGGATACGGCGACTGCCAAAAGGCATGCACCTTCGACGCGATTGACATGAATGAGTTCCGCCTGCCGGTGGTCGATGAACAGAAATGCACCGCTTGCGGCGATTGTGTGGTGGCTTGCCCAAAAGACCTCTTCTCCCTGCAACAAAGGACGGATCGGTTGTGGGTGGCCTGCCGCTCGCTCGAGGCCGGCGACGCAATCCTGCAAGACTGCCAGGTCGCCTGCACGGCTTGCCAGCGGTGTGCCCAGGATGCCCCCCACGTCATTCAAATGAGTCAGAACCTTCCGGTGATCGACTATTCCCAAGGTCCCTTGACCGCAGCACCGACGCAGCGTTGCCCTACAGGGGCGATCGTCTGGATCGATGAACAACTCGGCCCCATCAAGGGCGAAGCAGCACACAGAGTCATCCGCCAGACGCGCGTCCGCGACGCACCAACTTGAAGGCTGCCATTGCCGAAGGCGACTGATCCGCCAGAAACGTGACTTGTCTGTGAGAACTGCGATGCACATCGGGCATGCCTATCAGGCCCGCAAGCCGGTGGGGCTTGCCAAGCAGGGATCTGGTTTCGGCGATGTCTGATTCACCCATCCCAACGATTAGCACGAAACGTCCATGAGCACACACCAACTCATCAAGTATCCCGGTCGACGGGCGGCCGTTGACGGCAACACCGCCGTGGTGCTTTGCGAGCGTGAATCCAGCGATGCAGCCGGCGCGTATCCGATCACGCCGTCGACTCAGATGGGTGAATATTGGGCCGAAGCCGCTGCGGCGGGCCATTTGAACATCTCCGGGCGACCGCTGATTTTTATCGAACCAGAAGGGGAACATGCTGCTGCTGCGGTCACGGCGGGCTTATCGATGACTGGGCTGAGGGCGGCCAATTTTTCCTCCGGCCAAGGCATTGCTTACATGCATGAGTCGCTCTATGCGGCGGTGGGAAAACGGCTGACTTATGTGCTCAACATTGGTGCCCGGGCGATGACCAAGGCGAACCTGAATGTTCACGCTGGTCATGATGACTATCACTGTATCGACGATACTGGCTTCTTTCAGATGTTCGCCAAGGATGCGCAGTCGGCTGCGGATTTGAACATCATCGCTCATCGCATCGCGGAACTCGCCTTAACCCCTGGTGTGGTTGCCCAAGATGGCTTTCTGACAACCCACCTGATTGAATCGATTCAGGTCCCCGAACGAGAGCTGATCGAGGAGTACCTGGGCCATCCACAGGACATCATCGACACACCGACTCCGGCTCAACAAATCATTTACGGAGCGAAGCGACGGCGTATTCCGGAGCTCTGGGACGTCGATAATCCCGTGATGGCGGGACTGGTGCAGAATCAAGATTCCTACATGCAAAGTGTGGCGGCCCAGCGTCCTTACTTTTTTGAGCACATTCCGGCACTGGCGGCTGAGGCATTTCGTGAGTTTTCTCAATTGACAGGGCGGACGTACGCGCCTGTGCTGACCTACCGGGTCAAGGATGCTGACTACTTGATTCTGGGGCAAGGAAGCCTGATTCCCACCGCTGAGGCAGTTGCCGATTACCTCCGGGAGAGTCGGGGGCTGAAAGTCGGCGTGGTCAACTTGGTGATGTTTCGTCCCTTCCCGGCGGGGCTGCTCAGTCGTATCCTCCAGGGCAAGCGAGGAGTGACGGTTTTGGAACGGCTCGATCAGCCTCTGGCTGTCGAACTGCCGATCATGCGTGAGGTGCGAGCCACGATGAGCCGCTGCCTGGAAAACGGCCGCGAGGGGGAACAGCCGCCCTTCCCCGAACTGCAAGCCTATTCGTCCCTTGCCGACGCCCCACCCTTGTACTCCGGCTCATTTGGACTGGGGAGCCGAGATCTGCAGCCTGAGGGGCTGATTGCCGCAGTCGAAAACATGTTGCCCGGGGGAGCCAAGCGTAAGTTCTTCTACCTGTCGATCGACTTCCTCCGTGGTCAACCGGCCACACCCAAGCAGCAGATCCATCAAGAGAGAATCGAACAAGGTTATCCGCAGATCCGTGAGTTGGCCTTACGCGGATCGGAAAACCCCAACTTGATGCCTGAGGGGAGTATCACCGTCCGGTTCCACTCTGTGGGCGGCTGGGGAGCGATCACCACAGGCAAGAACCTGGCGATGACGTTGTTTGATTTGCTGGGCTTTCATATCAAAGCCAACCCCAAATACGGCTCCGAGAAGAAAGGGCAGCCAACGACCTATTATCTGTGCGCTGCGCCCAAACCAATCCGCGTCAATTGCGAGTACTACTATGTTGACGTCGTGCTCTCGCCGGACCCCAACGTCTTTCAGCACACCAACGCCTTGGCGGGTCTCCGCGAGGGTGGCGTGTTCATCATTCAGAGCGAGCACACCCACCCCGAAACAGTCTGGGCCAGCATCCCCAGCCCTTATCGCCAACTGATCGTCGAGAAGAAAATCAGTGTCTTCAGCATCGATGCCTTCAAAATCGCACGGGAGGAAGCCAGCGATCCCGACCTCCAATTGCGGATGCAAGGCATTGCCTTTCAGGGGGCCTTCTTTGCTGCCTCGGGGGTGATGCAACAAGCGGATCTCAGTGAGCCAAAGCTTCTGGAGGCGATTCATACCCAACTCCAACAGAAATTCGGCCACAAGGGCGCGCGGGTGGTTCAAGAAAACCTCCGTGTGGTCCAACGCGGCTTTGATGAGGTGATGGCCATCCCACACAGCTCAATCACCGAAGCAGCAGCTGACCCCAGGCCGACGACCGCGGGGCCGCCTCTGCCGGTGATGCTGAAACGATTGCCGCAAAGCAAGGCCCCTGCCTCCGACATTCATCGTTTCTGGGAGCAAACCGGCAGTTTTTACGCTCGTGGAATGGGCAGTGACAACATCACCGATCCGTTCATTGGATTGGGTATCATGCCGGCGGTGACCTCCGTCTTCCGCGACATGACGGGGATTCGCTTCCAGCACCCGCAGTGGATCCCTGAGAACTGCACCGCTTGTGGCCGTTGCTATACGGTCTGTCCAGATACGGCGATCCCGGGCCTTGTCAGCGAGATCTCGCAGGTTTTCGACACGGTCGTTGGGCGAACACGCAAGCACAACGGGAAACTGAAGCACCTGCCTCGAGCGGTCCGCCAGACCGAACGCCATCTGCGGGAGCTCTTTGCCGAGGCCAAAGAAACCGATTCGGTCTCCAGCATGCTGGAGGAGGCCATTCAGAAAACTTGTCAAGAATCTCAGTGGGAAGGTACTGCTGGCGAAGAATTGCAGCAAGAGTTCGTCAAGTTTCGCGAGGAGCTGGGCGACTTCCAGTTCGCGCTCTCTCGGCCGTATTACACAGTCCGCGAACAGAAATCGCCGGGGGAAGGGGGTCTGCTGAGCATCACGATCAATCCGACGACCTGCAAAGGATGTATGGAATGTATCGCGGTGTGCGATGATGACGCCCTTCGGCCGGTGACCCAGACTCCGGAGTCCATCGCGCGTTTGCGGCGCAACTGGGATTTCTGGCTGGACCTCCCGAATACCCCGCCGAAATTCATCCGCGTGGACGACATCGAACAGGGTATCGGCGCGCTGGAGACGATCCTGTTGGACAAACGCAACTACTCAGCGTTTGTCAGCGGCGATGGCGCCTGTCTTGGCTGTGGTGAGAAGACAGTCGTGCACTTATTCGTGGCGACTGTGGAGGCCTTGATGCAACCACGCGTCAAACGCCATGTCGCTTATCTGACCGAGCTGATCCAGCGTTTAGAAGAACATATCCGGCACGTGCTCGTGCATGAGATCAACGTGGGAGATCCAGCGACAATCACGAGTGTTCTTCGTGAAATCGGCAGTGGTGACCTGACGCTCGCTCGGATTGCCGAACATGTTGAACAGAGCACCGGTGGGGAGCCAATCGATCAAGAGTGGTTACAGCGTGTTTCGGATCTGGTCGGCCGTTTGAAGACACTGCAATGGCAGTACACCGACGGTGTCACTGGCCGCGGCCGTGCGAATGCGGGCATTCTCAATTCGACAGGTTGCTCTTCAGTCTGGGGCAGCACCTTCCCCTTCAACCCCTATCCTTTCCCGTGGGCGAACCACTTGTTCCAAGATGCCGCCTCGATGGCCATGGGCGTGTTTGAAGGTCACATGGCCAAGATGGCTGAGGGTTTCAAGGCCATCCGCATGGCGGAGCTCGAGTTGTCCGGTCACGACGATCCCGGCAAAGACGATGAGGGTCTGAGATACTTTGACTGGCGGCAGTTCACGGACCAGGAGTGGGAGCTCTGCCCACCGGTGGTGGCTCTGGGCGGGGACGGAGCCATGTATGACATCGGCTTTCAAAACCTCTCCCGGGCGATGATGTCCGGCAAGCCGATTAAGATCCTGATCCTTGATACACAGGTCTACTCCAACACCGGCGGCCAGGCCTGCACCTCGGGCTTCTTCGGGCAGGTCTCCGATATGGCCCAATTTGGCAAAGCCATTCAGGGCAAGCAGGAAGTGCGAAAGGAGATGGGGCTGATCGCCATGGCCCACCGCACAAGCTATGTGATGCAAAGTACCATCGCCCATCCGAACCATATGATTGAGGGATTCATCGAAGGGCTCAAAGCACGCCGACCTGCCCTCTTCAATCTGTATACCTCCTGCCAGCCTGAACATGGCATCGGCGATGACATGAGCGCTGAACAAGGGCGACTTGTTGTGGAGTCGCGGGCCTATCCGCTGTTCCGCTACAACCCGGATTTAGGCAATCTCCCGGAGGATTGTTTGGATCTGGAGGGGAATCCTGCCCTTGAGCAAGATTGGCCGACTTACACCCTTCATTACCAGGAAGGTGGCCGCGAAAAATCGATGCAGTTGCCCATGACCTTCGCGGACTTCGCGGTCACCGAGATCCGTTTTCGCAAACACTTCCGCACTGCCCCACCGGACACTTGGAATGACAAGATGATGCCCTTGGTGCAGTTCCTTGACCTCTCTCCCGAAGAACGTGAAGGTCAGTTCCCATACATTTGGACTGTGGATCGGCAAGGACACTTGATGCGTCTGTTGGTCGCCGAACCGATTGTGCAGTCCTGCGAGGATCGGCGGGATTTTTGGGCCATGCTCCGGGCGATCGCTCGCGTTGGTGAGGTGGCTCCCTCCCGAGAGGAGATTGCCGCAGAGGTTCGACGCGAGCTCAGCGGCCGCCTTGCCTCAACGCTGATGCGATTGGCCATCGGCGAGGGGACCGAGGCGGTCTCGCAGACACTTGCTGGCCAAGAGCCGCTTCCGGGCCTCGGCGCCGAGAGTCCTGGTGGCAATGGCCTGCCTTCGGGCGGCCTCGATTCCAGAACAGCAGGCGGAGCTTTTCTAGCGCCGTGGATTGACTCCGAACAGTGCACCGCCTGCGACGAATGTATCAAGATCAATCCGAACATCTTTGCCTACAATCAGCAGAAGAAGGCTTACCTCAAAGATCCCGCCGGTGGTCCTTATTCCGATTTGGTCAAGGCAGCCGAACGCTGCACCGCGCAGGTGATCCACCCAGGACTCCCCAAAGATCGCACCGCTAAAGACATTGACAAGTGGATCCTTCGGGCCAAAAAGTTCAACGATTGACTCGTACCGACCAATCTCCCACAGTACACCCGACAAAAACTCCGAACACTGACGGCAAGATACGATGTGGAAGGGCTTTCGGCAGTTGTTCCGATCAGACGGTTCCGCGTCTTCCCCTGTGACGGACTGGCTTGACATGCCGCCCTTCTCAGCCGAGGCCTTTCCGCACGGCGTTCATTTGCCGGATACCAAGGACGACACCTGCGACTTGCCGATCCGCCAGTTCCCGTTTGCGCCGGTTCTGGTCGTTCCTTTGAAACAGAACATTGGCAGGCCAGCAGTCCCCATCGTCAACGAGGGTCAAGAAGTCACCCGAGGTCAGTGCATTGCCCAACCGGATGGCTTTGTCTCCGTTGCCTTGCACGCTCCGAGCTCGGGCGTGGTTCGCCGTCTCGGGCTTGCTCCCAGTATCGGCGGCAAGATGGTCCCAGCCATTTTCATCGAGCCCTTTCCCGCATCCACCCAAGAACGCTTGGAGGGACAGCCTTGTGATCTGGAGACCGCCACCCCAGAAGACATCGTCGCGGCGGTTCAACAAGCGGGCGTCGTCGGCCTCGGGGGCGCGGGATTTCCCACCCATGCCAAATTGTCCGTTCGAGAAGGTCAGTTCGTCGAGACGATCATCATCAACGGCTCAGAGTGTGAACCCTACTTGACGGCCGATCATCGGGTGATGCTGGAGTGTCCCGAGGACGTGGTGCTGGGCACGCGGTACCTCCTCCGGGCCACCGGAGCCGGAGAAGCCATCATCGCCGTGGAGAGGAATAAGCGGAACGCCGCCGAGGCAATTCAGGCCGTGATCCCCGCTGAGGCGCCTATCCGCGTCGAGGTGCTGCCGGTGAAGTTCCCGCAAGGGGCTGCCGAGGTGCTTATCAAAACGTTGCTCGGACGGGAGAAGCCCACCGGTGCCCATGCGATTGATATCCACACCCTGGTCTTCAACGTGACGAGCACCTACGAGGTCGGGCGGTTATTACCGCACGGGGCCGGCCTCCAGGAACGCGTGATCACCATCAGTGGCCCAGGGGTTCAGCAAAAGGGCAATTTTCGCATCGCCATCGGAACTCCGCTGCGATTCGCACTGGAAACAGTGGGATTGAACGACGATGTCTCCTGTGTGTTCCTCGGTGGACCGATGATGGGACAGGCCGTCTCCAGTCTGGATATCCCCATCCTCAAAGATACTCTGGGGGTGATCGCCCTGACCGAAGAGCAGACCGGGCCGATGATCGACCGGCACGAGTATCCCTGCATTCGTTGTGGGGCCTGTTTGGACGCCTGTCCGCTGTTTCTCAACCCATCGCAGTTGGGCTTACTGGCTCAACAGCAGGAGTATCAGCGTATGGCGGCAGAATGGAATTTGGACACCTGCTTCGAATGCGGCAGTTGCACCTATGTGTGCCCCTCGCATATTCCCTTAGTGCAACGGTTTCGCGTGGCGAAGGCAGCTCTCCGCAAAGCGAGGGCTTCGGCATGACAACCGCAGGCACCTTAACGATCCGCAGCTCCCCGCACCTGGCCAGTGGGAACAGCGTTGACACAATCATGTTTCACGTGGTGCTGGCGCTGGTGCCCGTGTGCGTGTTTGCCGTGTGGATCTTTGGGTTGGCGGCGTTGTTGATGCTGGCAACCGCTGTGGTTTCTTGCCTGGGAACTGAATGGATGTTGTGCCGGCTGGCTGGGCAGCGGTCCACCCTGGGGGACTGGTCTATCGCGGTGACCGGCCTGCTGTATGGGCTGACGCTTCCACCGGGGTTGCCACTGTGGATGGTCGCGGTGGGTGGCATCTGCGCGGTGAGTTTGGGAAAGGCCATTTTCGGCGGGCTGGGATCCAACCCTTTCAATCCGGCCTTGGTCGGACGAGCGTTCCTGCAGGCAACCTTTCCGGTGGCCATGACCACCTGGCCGCAGATGCCAACGCACCGGTTCACGGAATTGCCAGCCTCAAGTCTCGCCTGGCCATTGACCAAGCCCCACTATGACGCAGTCACCGGCGCGACACCACTGGCGAGTTGGAAGTTCGACCAAGTCACAACCGAAACGACGGACTTGTTTCTGGGGACCATCGGCGGATCAACTGGTGAAACCTCCGCTGTGCTGATTCTTTTAGGTGGCGTCTACCTGATTGTCAGGAAGATGATGAGCTGGCGTATCCCGGTGGCCATTATTCTTACCGTGGCCGTGTGCAGCTTGCTACTGCACTGGATCGCTCCTCAGCGCTATGCCGGTCCCCTGTTCATGGTCTTCTCCGGGGGGTTAATGCTTGGTGCGGTGTTCATGGCCACCGACCCGGTTGCCTCACCGATGACGCATCGGGGCTGTGTGCTCTATGGTGTGCTCATCGGGTTGCTGGTGGTGACAATCCGAGTCTGGGGAGGTCTGCCTGAAGGTGTGATGTATGCCATCTTGGTCGCAAACGCGGTCTCCCCTCACATCGACAATTGGATTCAGCCTCGGGCCTATGGGACCTCCAACCTCACCGGACACGGATGAGTTATGCTTGGGATCAATAGACCGTGTGATCAGTCAATCATGTGATCAGTCAACCATGTGATCAGTCAACCATGTGATCAGAAGACCGTGTGACAGAACCGCAGACCACAAGGACGTTCCTGGAACGGACAGGTTTTTCAGAGAAGAAGGTGGTACTTTGGCTGAAAGCGATGCCAGCGGGCAGCACGGTGATTCCGCCGAGAAGCCGAATTCAGAGAGCCCGGGATCCTCGTCTGCGGGCCGACCAACTGCGTCGAGGATGTACGCGGTAGTCCTCGGGGTGGGAGTGGTCTGCGCTGTCGCCATTGCACTTGTCTATCAGATCACGCTTCCGATCATCCAACGCAACGCTCTCGAGTTTCGAAACCGAGCCATCTTGAAAGTTCTCCCCGAAACCAAGTCCATCGTTCCATTTCGGTGGACGAAGGAAGGGGAGTTCCAGCAGGTATCCGCAGAGAGCTCGGGGGAGGATCTGGTCTTCGCTTGCTTTGATGCGGCCGGCAATTTGGCTGGGTTTGCCATTGAAGCGGAGGCGATGGGCTATCAGGATGTCGTCCGCGTGCTTTACGGTTACTCGCAGGAGAAAAAGGCAATCATTGGGCTTCAGGTACTTCAGTCCCGGGAAACGCCAGGGCTTGGCGACCGGATCGCCTACGACCCGGACTTCCTCGGCAACTTTGAGGCTCTCGACGTGCGTTTGGAGGAGACCTTAACCGGATTGGCTCATCCGATCGAGTTCGTCAAATCCGGCAAGAAGACCCAAACTTGGCAAATCGACGGGATCTCGGGCGCCACGGTGACCTCGCGTGCAACCGCGACGATGTTGCGGGAAAGCGCGGAGACGTGGATTCCCCGCATCGAAGCGCGACTGGTCGATTTTGTCCAGTCCGCCGGGGAGGAGTGAAATGGTCAGTCACGCGGATTCCCTCGGCCTTCCCGAGCCGTCCCCAACTACCCCGACGACGGACGACTTCGTAAAAGGCATCTGGCGTCAGAATCCGGTGTTTGTGTTCGTCCTGGGCATGTGCCCTGTGCTGGCGGTCAGCAACACGGCGGTCAATGCCTTAGCGATGGGCTTGGCAACGACCTTCGTGATGGTCATGTCCAATCTCGTTGTCTCCGCGCTGCGGCCTTTGGTGCCCAAACAAGTGCGGATTGTGACATTCATCTTGGTGATCGCCACTTTTGTGACGATCGTCGACTACCTGATTCAGGCCCTGAGTTTGGAATTACACCAGGCACTGGGAGCGTTCATCTCCTTGATTGTGGTGAACTGTTTGATCCTCGGGCGAGCTGAGGCCTTTGCCTCAAAAAACGGCGTCTTCCGCTCATTGCTTGATGGCCTGGGGATGGGATGCGGTTTCACCCTGGCGTTGTTTTGTTTGGGAAGTGTTCGTGAGATCCTTGGCAGCGGCTCGTTGTTCGGCGTCGCGCTCTTTGGTGACTTCTATCAGCCGTGGGTGATCATGTTACTGCCTCCAGGCGGCTTCTTTACGTTGGCTGGCTGGCTGCTGATCTTCAAAGCCGTGACAACCGGACGTTCGCGGAAAACCGAAGGAGGCGTGATATGAGCCGTCCGCTTTGGTCGATTTTTATCGATGCCTGTCTGATCAACAACTTTGTCTTAGCGTACTTTCTCGGGATCTGCCCGTTTTTGGGGATCTCGGGTCGGCTGACGACCGCAGCGCGGATGGGTGCTGCGGTCACGTTTGTTATGGTCATCAGTTCGATGGCCGCCTATGGACTTCAACTCCTGCTGACCAGTCTGGATGTGACCTACCTCAACCTGATCTCCTTTATTGCGGTGATTGCATCCACGGTGCAAGTTGTGGAGATGTTCATCAAAAAAACCAGTCCAGCGTTGTTCCGATCGCTGGGGCTGTTTCTGCCGCTGATGACTACCAATTGTGCGATCCTCGCGGTGGCGTTGTTTCAGACCAATCGAGGATACGGTTTCCTTCAAGCATTGGTCTACGCCCTTGGAGCCGGAGCAGGATTCACCCTCGCGCTGGTGCTGATGGCTGGGCTCCGCGAGAAACTCCAACTGGCCAACACACCAGATCTCGTGCAAGGGACGGCCATCACGCTGATCCTCGCTGGGTTGCTCTCACTCTGTTTCATGGGCTTTGCGGGTATCTTCAGCTGAAATGCTCGAATCAGTGATCAAGGCTGCCATCGTCATGATCGTCTTGTTAGGTGTTTGGCTGCTCGTCCAAGCACTCTGGCAACGAGTCTTCGGCCGTGACTGGCCAGGACAATTCGGGTGCAACGGTTGGAACTGTCACGGCTGCCTCAACTCGCGCCCAGCCGATGCAACTTGTCCCCAAGCAAAAGATGGAAGCAGCCCCGAGGAACCCAAGTCTCAAGTCGGCCACTCTGCCCCATTTGGAGGCCAACAAGATGCGACTACAAGACTACGACACGACCACACGCATCGAAGCCAGCGTGGCTTCCAGCGATCTGCTGACGCCCGCAGATTCCCGCGAGGAAGTTCGCGAGCTTGTCCTGACACTGGCGACAGCGACCTTTGACGGACGGCCGGGTCAGAGCATCGGCGTGCTCGCGCCGGGCCAGCTTGGCCAGGACCACCACTTCCGGCTGTATACCTTAGCAGACCTGCCGGAAGCGATCGCTGAGGATGCGATGAGCATCCGCATCTGCGTCCGCCGCTGCCATTACGTTGATCCGTACAGCGGAGAGGAATATCACGGCATCGCCTCCAACTATTTATGTGATTTACGTCCGGGCGACACCTTGACGATCACCGGCCCTTATGAGGCCCCGTTTGATCTCCCCCAGGAACCCGATGCGGTCTTGATTCTGATCGGAGCCGGAACAGGGATTGCTCCGTTCCGGGCGTTCGTCAAACACATCTACCAAGAGGCCGCCTTTCGGGGCCGCATCCTGCTCTTTCACGGCGGGAGAACGGGGCTCGATCTGGTGTACCAGAACAGGCAACGAAACGACTTCGCACTCTACATGCAACAGGAGACCTTTGAAGCGATCACCGCGGTGAGCCAGCGGCCACACTGGACAGACGCAATCGACTGGCAAAGCCCCATTCAATCGCGTGCAGAAGAACTGTGGAATATTCTCCTTGATCCCAAGACCTATGTTTATGTTGCGGGACTGGAGCGGATTCGCGATCAGTTAGACCACGCGTTCGCTCAACTTGCCGGCTCCGAAGAAGCGTGGTCACGTCGGAAGGCCGAACTTGCTGCTGGGGGTCGTTGGAGGGAGCTACTCTACTGAGTGTCTTTTCCAGAAAGCACCAAAGACCAACGAACTCTTGTGTCACGGAAACACCCCAGATGCACTCGTTTGATCTTCGGAATGTTTTGCGGAGGAGTTCTGAATCGCTGCCCAATTCTTTCAAGACTTTGACCACTGAGGGCTCCCGGTGAACAAACCAAGCGGATTCTGGCTTTCGACGAGGAGAAGATGGAGAGGCTTCCTCGAAGGAACGCTCCTCGCCAATGCTGTCGCTCTGTGTCCGTTGGCCTGGCTCGGGTTGATGTGTTTGGTCGGCTGTGATGGGTCAGCGGGCAGCAAGCAGCTTGACCTTCGTGGTCAGGCGATGGGCACAACCTGGCAGGTCATTCTGCCCGGCAGTCTTGAGGGTTTCGATTCCGAAGAACTCAAGCAGGGAATCATTGCCAGGATTGAGCGCGTTGAATCGCAGATGTCGCACTGGCGAGAGGATTCTCTCGTTTCGCAATTCAATCGCCGTGACTCGACGCTGCCCCTGTCGATCACTCCCGAACTTGCCACGGTCATCCGAGAAGCCCAACGCACGTCGGAACTCAGCCAGGGCGCATTCGACATCACCGTCGCACCCTTGGTGGACTTATGGGGATTTGGCCCGACCGGCCGTCCGGATTCTCAACCGACCGACGAGACAATCGCTTCGGTGAGGAATCAGGTTGGCAGTGAGCATCTTCGGCTGGTCGAGGCCTCGGATGGTTCGATCACCCTCAGCAAGCAAATTCCTCAGTTACAGATCGATCTCTCCGCATTGGCCAAAGGATATGCCATTGATGTCGTTGCGGCGTATCTGGACGAACAGCGACTGGAGCACTATCTCATCGAAATCGGCGGCGAGTTGCGAGCCCAGGGAACGAACCCTCAAGGGAACCTCTGGCGGATCGGTTTGGAGCAACCGGATGCCGACGCCCGTGTTCAAGTTCGTGGGGCGGTTGCTTTGCACAATCAGGCGATTGCGACCTCTGGCAGCTACCGAAATGCGATTCGGGATCACACTTCTGAGGCCGGAGCGTACTCTCACATCATCGATCCCCGAACAGGCCGACCAGTTAGGCATCGACTGATCTCCGTGAGCGTGATCACCTCTTCGGCGATGCGTGCCGACGCTTGGGCAACCGCGCTGATGGTTCTGGGACCAGAAGCCGGTTTCCAACTGGCCAGCGACGAACAACTTGCTGCGACGTTTGTCTTCCATTCACCCAAAGGCCCTCGCGAGCGCTCGACAGCGGCCTTTCGCGCCTCACTTGTTTCCAATCACGGCTCAGAATAGCGTTGCGCTTAAACAAATTCGCCCGAAGATAATGTGATCGCTTGGGTAAAGTTCGCCTCACAGAAAGCCTCGGGATGTCGGCAGCGTAGTCGGCTGAGACTTCCTTTCAGTTGAGTCAGGGTTGGGTAGTCGTGGGACTGCAACCAGGTTTCCAGGCCGCGATGGAGTCGTTCCAGGTGTTGCCACCCGCTGGTACGCAGGGCGGAGGCGACCATCACCACGTCGGCTCCGACGGCGATGGCCTTGATCAAGTCGTCGACCTCGTGCACCCCGCCGGTTGCTCCCAGAGATTGGTCGGTCTGATCACGGAGGATGCCAATCCAACGCAGGACCAGCCCAAGGTCGCTCCGGCTACACAGTTCCAACTTCGGCTGCACACGGAAGTCTTCAGGGTCGACGTCTGGAGTGAGATAGCGACTGAAGAGGACCAACCCATCCGCTCCGGCTTGCAACAGCGCACGAGCGAATCTTGGCAGTCCGGTGACATACGGACCGATTTTCACGGCAACGGGGATCTTCACCTCTTGGCGGACTGTGCTGACCGTCTCACAGTAGCGATCTTCGAGAAGGCCTGACGGCTCCTCAGGGTCGATGGGGACCAGAAACAGGTTCAATTCCAAAGCGTCAGCACCGGCTTGTTCGAGCAGCCGTGCCGTCTGGCTCCAGTGCCCCATTGGCGAGCCATTGAGACTGGCAATCAGGGGCAGTCGGGTCTGTCGTTTGACTTCCTCGAATTGAGACAAGTAAGCCGCCGCACTGGGCGGTTCCTGCTGCAGGTTCGGAAAGTAGGTCACCGATTCTGGGTTGGATTCGCTGGGGAGATCGCAGAGATGTTGCAAGGCCAGATCTTCGCCAGCAGGGCGTTCTTGGCAAATGCAGGGCACCACCGCAGCTCCTGCGCCGGCCTGTTCCAGAATTCGCACCGTCTCAGAAAGCCCCGTCAAAGGCACTGCCCCTGCGACCAAGGGACTTTTCAAGGTTAATCCCAGATATTGGGTCGTCAGATCAATGTCCATGAGATCTTCTCCCATTCCCTCGCAGGGTTCGAGGGCCTCTGAACATTCTGGGCTCAATCTTTGGGGCCGTCTTCACCCGTCTGACGCGGTCCAGAAAAGCGGCAGGCAGGACGCGAGGCTTTCAGCTTGGCCTCTCCCGTATTGATTAACGAATAGCCGCGGCCCAAGGACCACGTGGAGAAAGGACCACGGGGAGAAAGGATCACGGGGAGAAAGGATCAAGGGGAGTCGAGTTGCCGGGTTGCCAAGTTGCTATCAGGGATCTTGCAGGATCGTTCTGATGAAGAGACGGTCTGAAGGGGCAGTTTGCTGACGGAACGCCGCAGCCGGCGTCACGATCAGTTGGCGATTGGGGGAATTGGGCTTCTGTCGCGAAGTGCCCTGATGGAATCATCCGTTGAGTGAGGCGTTGCCAGTTCCCGGCAGATGGCACGCTCCACACACGAAGCGAACTTTTCGCACGGATCCGCCGAAAAGATCCGCTTTGGTTGTTGTCGGCTCAGGCGTGTCGTTGGACATTGAGTCGATCTGTGTGGCAGTCCCGCGACTTGTGTTGGAATGGTGAAGTCGGCATGGAAACCGTCGATCCCTCTCACCCGAAACGACCGGCCTCGGTTACAGAATCGCCGGCCCCGCAACGTTCCCGGCTGGCACTGCATTGGCAAATACTCATCGGCCTTGTGAGCGGCGCGGTCGCTGGACTCGTGGCCAATGCATCGTTTCCGCGCGAGGACGACGGGTCGCCGAACGCGTTGCTGGAATGGGGTGCCTCCAACATCGCCGAGCCGGCGGGGCAGGTGTTTCTGCGACTGATCTTCATGGTCGTGCTCCCGCTTGTGTTTGCCGCGCTGGTGTTGGGCGTGGCCAGCATCGGCAATTTCCGCCGGTTGGGTCGACTGGGGCTGATGACCCTGCTGTTTACTGTCGTCCTGTCCGGCATCTCGGTTGCCATCGGATTGGCTTTGGCCAATACGGTCCAGCCTGGCACGCATCTGCCAGAAGAAAAACGCCTTGAGTTGCGTCAGCGCTATGCACCGGGGGCAGGAGCCGCGGTCGAGCAGGCCCGACAAGCCAAATCGCTGCGTGATACGCTGCTAGACATCATTCCCAAAAACCCGCTGCAAGAAATGGTTGGGGCGCTGGATGGCAGTTCACCCGGTGGAGGAATGCTGTCGGTGATGTTCTTCGCGCTGGTCGTCGGCGTGGGGATTGCCGCCGTGCCGGAACGCACCGGCACGCTGGTCAAGGTGTTGGAAGGGATTTACGAGGTGGCGATGGTGATCATCGGTTTCGCCATGCGGCTCGCGCCGTTGGGTGTCGCGGCGTTGGTGTTCTCACTCGCCGCGCTGCTTGGCTTCGACATTTTCGCGACGCTAGTGTGGTACTTCCTGACTGTGCTGGCGGGATTGGGGCTGCAATTGATCGTCGTGTATTCGGCGGTCGTGCTGCTGTTCGCCGGGATGCGGCCCCGTCAGTTCTTCAGCGGTATTTCCGATGTCATGCTGACCGCATTTGCCACGTCTTCCTCAAATGCCACCCTGCCCACGGCGTTGCGCGTGGCGGAACAACATCTGGAAATCCGCCCCGAGGTCAGCCGCTTCGTGCTGACGATCGGCGCGACGGGAAACCAAAACGGCACCGCGCTTTATGAGGGCGTGACCGTGTTGTTTCTCGCTCAGGCCTTTGGCGTAGACTTGTCGCTGACACAACAAATTACCGTCATGCTGATGTCGTTGCTGGCCGGAATCGGCACAGCGGGCGTGCCGGGAGGTTCGCTGCCGCTGGTCGTGTTGGTCCTTCAGTCGGTGGGAGTTCCTGGCGAGGGAATCGGGATCATCCTGGGCGTCGATCGGCTCCTGGACATGTGTCGGACAACCTTAAACGTATCCGGCGATCTCGTCGTGGCGGCGTGCGTCAATCGAGCCGCAGATTGAGCCCAGTCTGCAACCCCCCAACTGAAGCAGCCTGTGGCAACCAGAAAAACACCGCGTCGCCAAAAACCGCATTGGCGAAGCTCGTGCGCTGAGGTTTCGCAGCACATCGCCAGGGCCCACTGAACATCTCAGCCGTCCCGAACACTTTCCGACCTTGGCACGGTCGCCTTGGTTTCATTCCAGTGAAGTTCGTTATCCTCGCGCGATTATTCGCGTCCAGCAGAGCCGCCGGGAAGACCTGAGGGGTGCCCTTCTCGTTTTCGAGCTTGTGGCGGGCCCTGATCGACCGTCTCAATAGACCGGCGTTTCCGCATGCCTTATTCTGCTCCGGAACATCGTCTGGTCGCGGCAGTTTGGGCTGGGCCATTTCCGATCATCAAGTTCGAGCAGAGAACATGAACTGTTTTGCCTTGTCAATTGGCCTGCTGGTTCCACTGTGTTCGCTCACCAGCCTCGCAGCTGGCGAACCCCATTGGCCGCAGTTTCGTGGTCCGCAGTCGCTGGGAGTTTCGGATCATCCGGATTTGCCGAACCGGTGGAGCGACACCGAAAACGTTCTCTGGAGGCAGGAAATTGCGGGGCGTGGTTGGTCTTCTCCCGTCGTCTGGGGACAGCGTGTGTTCCTCACCACCGTGATCCACCCAGCAGGTCCAGAAAAACCCAGGAAAGGTCTCTACTTCGGTGGTGATCGCTTTACGGCACCAAGGACAGAACATATCTGGAAAGTTCTTTGCCTCGATCTCGCCTCGGGGAAGCTGCTCTGGGAGCGGACTGTCCACAAAGGCGTGCCGGCAACGTCGTTGCACATCAAGAACAGTTATGCCTCCGAAACGCCTGTCACCGATGGCGAGCGTCTGTACGCCTACTTCGGGAACTTGGGTGTCTTCTGCTTGACCCTTGATGGCGAAGAAGTTTGGTCGAAGAGGGCTCAACCGCGCCCGACACGATTCTCTTGGGGGACTGCGGCATCGCCGGTGCTGTACCAAGATCGGTTCTATATCATTAACGATAATGAAGAGGAATCTTACCTGCTGGCGTTGGATGCGAAGACCGGTGAGCAGGTTTGGCGTATCTCAAGAGAGGAAAAAAGTAACTGGGCCACACCTTATATTTGGGAAAACGAGCTGCGCACCGAAATCATCACTCCCGGAACCGGTAAATTCCGCTCCTACGACCTCAGCGGGAAACTCCTCTACGAATTCGGCGGTGGATCCAGTATTACCATTGCCACGCCATACTCTCAGCACGGGTTACTCTATGTGAGCTCAGGTTACATTGGGGATCGCAAGAGACCCATCTTCGCCATCAGACCAGGGGGGAGCGGTGACATTTCCTTGGCACCCGAGGAAACCAGTAACAAATCCATTGCTTGGTGTCAGAAACAAGCCGCTCCCTACAATCCCACGACACTGGTGGTTGGTGATTTTCTGTATGTCTTGTTAGATCGTGGGTTTGTGGCCTGCTACGACGCCAAAACCGGTGAGCAGGTGTACCGCCGGCGCCGCCTCCCCGACGGGCGTGCGTTCACGGCTTCTCCCTGGGCTTACAACGGGAAGATTTTTTGCCTCAACGAATACGGTAAGACGTTTGTGGTCCAAGCCGGCCGAGAGTTCAAACTTCTGCACACCAATTCCCTTGCGGACGACGAAATGTGCATGGCCACGCCGGCGATCGCCGGGGACAAACTGCTCATCCGCACGGAGGATCGCCTGTATTGCCTCAAAAAAGGTGCCAAATCTCTACCCCAAGAGAATCCAAAACCAGCAGCTGAAGAATCTGCCGACCGGGAACGCCCGGCTGTGGGGATTCAGACGCGCAAGTATCATTTCAACGCTGCTGGCAAAGATATGAGCTATGCATTATTTGTTCCCGCTGGTTATGACAAAACCAAGAAGACTCCTCTGATTGTTGCGCTGCATGGTCTTTTCAGTAATCCTGGTCAGATCATCCGTTATCCTGGATTCACCAAGCATGCCCAACGGCATGGCTACATCATCGTCGCGCCGATGGGGTACAACTCGCGGGGTTGGTACGGGAGCCGCGGGAAAGGCGGGGGTCGCAACTCCGATCCACAGAACCTCGGGGAACTCAGCGAACAGGACGTGATGAACGTGCTGGCGATGACCCGTCAGGATTTTAACATTGACGCCCAACGCATTTACTTACTGGGGCACTCCATGGGCGGTGGGGGCACTTTGCACCTGGCGATCAAGTTTCCGGACATTTGGGCTGCTATTGCCCCAATCGCCCCGGCAGTTCCCAGGGACAGTTCCCGCCTGGAAAAGGCCAAACACATCCCCGCGATCGTGGTGCAGGGGGATCGGGATCGATTGGTCTACGGGACTCGTCGCTGGGTGAAGAAGATGAAGGAGCTGAAGATGGACCACCAGTACATTGAAGTGGAGGGCGGTGACCACGTCTTTGTGGCCTTTCAGCACTTCCCGGAGATCTTCAAGTTCTTCAATACGCACCAGAAAAAGCCTGCAGAGTAAACGCTGAAGGATGGGCTCTGACTCTGCACCGACTCTCAAATCATGGAAGTGCCCATCAGGGTTTGGCCGCTGCGTTGTGATAGCGGTAGGCAGGAAACTGGATGTTCGATCGAGGCAGCACCAGTTCAGTTAGGTTAGGCCTCGAGGCTGACCGAAGCCATGCTGCTTAGAGGTCAGCTCCTCGATGTGCGATCTTGGTGTGATGTGTTCCAGGAAATCCCCGGGGGCAGGCTTGATTTCCCACCCTCAAATGGATCGACGCGGTGGCGTCAACTGGGCCACACCCAAGGTTTGGGTCAAGACAATCTGAAAAATCTCCCGCACGGCCATTTGTGTCGGGAACAAAGATGGGTGGTGGCAGGCCAGTATTGCAGTGGGTGGCAAATGAGGACTTAGAAGAAGCACGCCCGGTAGGACTCGAACCTACAACCCTCGGTTCCGAAGACCGATGCTCTATCCAATTGAGCTACGGACGCCTGGGATTTCTTGAGGTCACAGCTCGTTTCAGAGCTCAACCCAAGTTTTGTTGGATGTGAACACGTTGAAGGTGCCACCGTTGACTGTTTGATCCAATCTCACAAAGTCTACAGAAGACCCCTCTTTCTCCTCAAGACCCAAAGCACTCATCCAGGCAGATGCCCAACACCCACAGGCTCTCCGCCTGGCCAACTCCCCCGCCCAGAAGACCACCAGGCAAGATAAAACCAGCGTCTGTGCCAGCGAAAACTATTCCGATGGCGAACCAAGAATAGCAACCGCGGTGGGCTCATTCACTGTTCCCGCCAACACCGCCTGGGGTTCAACCAAAACCCTCCCCAATCCGACCCCATCGCTAGTCCACTTTTAGCTTGCAATCGAGTTACAACCTGGTAATGTACCCCCCGTGCAAACTCCCTCGTTTGCCGACACCGTGCGGCCCTCGCTGACTCCTCCTCGTCCCTCTGGCCCCACAACCCCCAACAATCCAGAGAACCAACCATGCACAAAACACCCTTCACAACCCTCTGTGCTGTCGCTCTGGCAGTTGGGTTGGCCAGCCCCACTTTCGGGCAATCGACGTATCAGTTCGAGGTGCTCCGGGATAACCCTTTGTATTACTGGACCTTTGACGAAGACAGCGGTAGCGCTGAGGACCAAATCAATGGTGGCCCGCTCAACGAACTCGTCCCGGCCGGATCGGCCACACGCCAGTCCCACGCCGATTTTGGCTCCGGCCTCAACTTAGGCAACACCGCCAGCTTCAACGGCACCGACGGCGGCCGCTTTCGTGCGGCCAACCTGGATGGTGCCAACTTGGCCTTTGTCCCCACACAACTCTGGGCCGCTGAGATGTGGGTCCAACTCAACAACACAAGCAGCCCTGGGAACTACCTGTTGGAGAGCAGTGCTGGTGGTCTCAATGACCCAGGGCTGATCTATGGCTTCGACTTCGGAAACGGACCCGACGATGACCGGCTGGAAATGTTCCGCGGGGGCCGCACCGGCGCTACAGGGCCGACGATCGACGATAACGACTTCCATCACGTCGTCTTCGCGTTCTATGGCAACAGTAGCGGCTTCGGTGTGGCCAACCGACGCGACATCATTATCGACGGCGTCACCTTCAGCGATACCTCCTCGGACTTTTCCGCCGGATTCGGCCTGGAGGCCCTCAGCGTCGGAGCCACAGAGTTCGGCATCGGCCTGAACCCAACCAATGGGCGTATCGACGAACTCGCGATCTACGATATCGGCTCGATGCTCTCCAACGACCTCACCTTCGGCAACTCAGCCGCCGAGGCCGAGTTCGAAAGCATCCTGCAGAAGATCGCCGGCCACGCCTCGCTGGCCTCCCAAGGAGACTCCGACAAGTTCATCGTCACCCCAGAAAGCTACGCCTACGACCCAGACGGCATCCAGCCAGACTCCATGTTTGTGCCTGCCACACGCGACGACCCAGACCTGACCAAACTCACCGATGGCATCATCGGCCGCACCAACGGGGGAGGCGCTGCCAACATCGACAGCGGCCAGTGGGTCGGATTCCCCGAAGATGTTTTCGGTGTTGATACCGGTACCCCGCACCCTGGCGTCACCTTTGATCTGGGCGAGGAGTTCAGCCTGGCCGAGATCTGGGTCGACTACATGGCCGCTGGCGGCAATGCTGGCGTGGAAGCCCCAGATTCGGTCGATGTCAGCTTCAGCAACGACGGCATCAACTTCGGCGACCCTCTGACCTTCACCGGCTTCAATGACCAAGATACCGCCGGCAACAATTTCTTCAGTCGACGGTTGATCGTCGACCTCGACGGCACCGCAGCCCAGTACATCAACCTCTCCTTCAATAATGACAACCAGTGGACCTTCCTCAGTGAGGTCACCTTCGTCGCCCAACCAACAGCGGTGATCCCCGAACCCACGTCCCTGTCCCTCCTGGGTCTGGGACTCTGCGGTTTCGCCGGCCTCCGTCGTCGGCAACGGTAATCAATCGCTTCCAGCCCCCAATTCCCAACTCGCCCCGACGGGCGGTTCTCAATCGCACCCCGCCCATCGGTTCGGTGGCCCTCCAACCCAACTGCTGCTCTTTCTCCTGGAGCGCTCCCCTTCTCTTCGTCACTCGCTCTTCTGAACCCGCCCCTTCCTTCTTTGGCTCCTCCTGCCCTCCATGAGAGCTCAGCGACTTGTGCTTTGCAGCCGGATCGTGACGTTCCGCACGAGAGTGCCCTGCTGGACTATCAACCCAGGGAACTCCGCCCTGGCTCGTCGCGTCCAACAGTCTTCTGGCCAGGCAACGGGCGTTGATGCACGCAACCTGGACGATCTCTGATATTGCACCGGCAGGTGTTGGGCCCCGGATCAGTCCGGGGAAAACCCAACTCGCCAACGGTGACCCCATCTGCCCTGCGGTCTTTCTGTCTCGAACTTTGGAGGACGTGCCCCATGAAAGCCCTCAAAACTGCACCCGTCCTTGCGACGGGTATTTACTTAACCGTTCTCTCTTCAGCCTGGGCATGCTTTTGCTGTGTTCCTCCCAGGTACTATCCGATCAAGTACCCCGTCCAAGTCGCTGTCAGCAACATCAGCGTGGACATCAACGAGCAAGTGGCGCGTTGGACCCATGAGGTGACTTTCTTCAACCCCAACGATCACCTGATTGAGGGAGCAACAGCTTACTTGGAACTGGAAGCCGGAGCTCAAGTTGACGATATGTCCGTGCTCGTGGGTGGCCAGGAGATTCGAGGAGAGATTTTGGGGGCTGAGAAGGCCAAAGAGATTTTCCATGACTTGCTGGCCAAGGGAGGTTCACCGGCGCTGTTGGACTACTACGGCAACCAGCTGATCCAAGCGAACTTGCCGCGAGTTCCCGCCGGGGGCACAGTGATCGTCAAGGTCAAATACACCTCGGTGCTCAAGAAGCAAGCCAACCAAATCCGGCTGCAGTGCTTGAATATCAAAGACAACCCCAAGCCCCTGAAAAACGCTCGGGTCACGGTGAACATCAGCAGCCAGATCCCCATTACCAATGTGTACTCACCCACTCATAAAATCAAACTGGTCGAAACCGAGAAGGCCGATATCTCCGCGCAGTGGCTCGCCAAAGACTACCGAGCGAAAACACCATTTGTGCTCTATTACCAGTTGGCCGACTCTCCTATAGCGGCAAGCTTGTTGGCCCACCGGGAATTGGACGAGGACGGCCATTTTATGCTCAGGCTCTCGCCGACAGTTGGACAGGGAGAAAAGACCTTCGGCCCAGACGATGTGCTGCCCAAAGACGTCGTCTTCTGTATCGATACCAGCGGTTCGATGTTGCAAGGGCAAGCGGTCACCAAAATGGATCAAGCACGCGAGGCTCTGATCTATTGTCTCAAGCAACTGCGGCCCGGCGATCGCTTCAATGTCGTCGATTTTAGCACCTCAGCTCGCAGCTTCTCCTCAGAGAAATTGCTCCCCGCCACTAAGGACAAGATTCAAGCAGCCATCGACTACGCCGAAGAGCTCAAAGCCCGCGGAGGCACGGCGATTCAGGCGGCTTTGGAGTCCTCCTTGGCAAAACTCCAAGAAGAGGATGGGCGGCTGAAGATGATTCTCTTCGCCACCGACGGACTGCCCACAATCGGTGAGCGTAATCCCGACGGCATCCTCCGCCGTGTCGCCAAACGAAACACCAACGGTGTGCGGCTGTTTGTCTTTGGTGAAGGGTATGACGTCAATGCCAAGCTGTTGGACTTTCTGGCACTGAACAATCAAGGGGAAACCGATTATGTGCTCCCCGATGAAGACATTGCTAAAAAGATCGGGAGCTTCTTTGACCGCGTGGGAAGCCCGTTGCTGACGGATCTGCAGGTGGAGATCGAGGGAGTTGAGGTGGCTCAGGTCCAACCACGAAGATTGGGCGATTTGTTCCAAGGCGAACAGTTGATGCTCTTTGGACAATACAGCGGTGACGGTCCTGCCGTGCTGCGTTTAACGGGAAAGTCCGGAGAGAAAACCCGCACACTGGAGTTTGAACTGGACTTTCCTGAGCTCAGCGAGACCAACGATCACAGCTTCGTCCCTCGGCTGTGGGCCGGTCGTCGAGTCGATTTTCTCCTCAATGAACTCCGCAAGGGAGAGGACTCTAATGATGAGCTGGTCAATGAGGTCACTTATCTAGCCAAGAGATATGGCATTGTCACACCCTATACCAGCTTCCTCATGGCTGAAGATGTTGTGGGAGCGCCCGTTCCCCCGGTGGTCGCCCAACCCGGTGATCCGGTGGCCATCAGACCCCTCAATGGATTTGCCCGTCTGGAAGATCAGCGTAACCGAGACCGACTGAAACAGGCCCTTGCTCAGGAAAAAGCGCAGCCAGACGGCACCGAGGGTGTGCTCAAGTCCGTCGCCCGTGCCGCCTCCCGGAAAGACGCTCAGGGAAGCGGCGGGGCCGCTGCCTTGGATGAAGCAGCCGCTCGCTCGCTGGTTGTTCGGGGTGCCGGCCAACCAGCCACTCCCCCTGCCGGGCGGCTGGGGCTCTCCCGAAAGCCTCATGCCGCTCTGGGGGCGAAAGAACTCCGCCAACGGACCCAGGAGTTGGACCGTGCCGGCTTGCCGCTGAGATACATCGCGAATCGCACGTTCTATCGCTCAGGAGGCATCTGGTATCAGAGCGAGTTCCCAGCCAAGAAAGAAACGAAGGTCAGCGAAGTTGCCCTGGGCTCACCGGAGTTTCTGAAACTGCTGCAGGATCACCCACGTTTGGCCCCCTACCTGAGCCTTGGCCAAGTCGTCCTGCAAGTTGGCGATGATTGGGTCCGTGTGACTCCAGCGAAGGCCCAGTGAGCTCCTCAGGCCCGGGAACTTCCTCGGGTCCTGCTGTGTTGCTCGGGAGGACCGCGTCCGACCTGGGCGAGGTCCTCCTGCTTTCAGCAACACCGCCGGTTGTGTACGATGCCCCACTGATCGCTAGTTGCAGTTCTTGGTGATCCGAGGAGGACAACCCAAAAGGCCTCGGTGCCAGAAACGGCAGAACGCCCGAGGCCTGTGGAGACCGGAAATTCTTGAAGAGGTTTCCTTGACCGCCCGAAGGCGACAAGAATCCTCCAGTCCCAGAACCAAGAATTCACACAACCAGAAATTCACACAACCAGGAATCAATCGAACCATTCGTCCTGAGGATCGAATTTTGGGAACACCAAATTGAGGATCTTCATCGTGCCAACCGCCCGATGCCGGACTCCGGGGCGGATCATGATGCACATCCCGGGGTGAACATCGATCCGCCTCCCGTCGAGCTCCATCTGGGCGCCAGGTTCACACTCAAGAAAGTAGTAAGTCTCTGTCAGAGTTTTGTGATAATGTACTCGGGCCTCTTCGGAGATCTCCACTTGGTGGATCGAGCCCGGAAAGTCACCTACCTCCAATAAACCCCGTCGACTCCACCCACAGGGACAGGCCATCCCCGGCATCGCGGCAAAGTCCACAATCTCAAAGCCTGGACGAGTTGCTGCATGACTCCCTGAATTCATGATCGTCCCCCCCGTGTGCTTCTGATCTTCGTGGTCGCCAAAAAAGCTCCGCTGTTGACTGATCTATGATGGTAAGGCGACTCGGTCACCGTGGCCACCATCGGCATTTGACTTGATCCGCCGAGCAGCAGTTGGGGCACGACTGGGCTGGTCTTGCCAGGCCGGTATGATACTGCTGGCACCACTGGATTGGCTTGGTGAGCGAGACCCGGCAAACGTCAACTCAGAAGAACTTGTATTGGGGGTGTTGTGTGCGTGTTTTTGTCACCGGCGGGACAGGCCTTGTTGGTCGAGCGTTGGTTGAGGCGCTTGTCGCTCGGGGGGATGACTGTGTCGTCTTGACTCGACGTCCGGACAAAGCCCGAAAACGCTTGCCCAAGGGTCCGTCTGTGGACTTGGTGGAGGGTCGACCGCAGATTGCCGGCAGCTGGATGACCGCTCTGGACGGATGTGATGCTGTCGTCAACCTCGCAGGCGAGAACATCCTCACCCGTTGGACCGCCAAGACAAAAGCGGAGATCCGAGACAGCCGAGTCATCGGCACTGGGAACTTAGTCAGGGCGATCGAGCAGGCTGACGTGCGGCCGGATGTGCTGGTGAGCACCTCGGCGGTGGGATATTACGGAGATGTCCCTGAGGGTGAGATCACCGAGGATTGGCCGGCAGCGGATGATTTTCTTGGCCAGGTCAGCGTCGCCTGGGAACAGGCAGCCTTGGCAGCCGAGCCTTTGGGGTTGCGTGTGGTGTTGCTGCGTGTGGGAGTCGTGCTTTCCAAGCAGGGCGGTGCGCTGAGGCAAATGCTGTTACCCTTTCAACTCGGCTTAGGCGGGCCTTTGGCGGGTGGCCAACAGTGGATGAGTTGGATCCACATCGATGATCTGGTGCGGCTGTATTTGTTTGCCTTGAGAAAAGTTCAGCTCCGCGGGGCGGTCAACGCCACCGCCCCCCAACCTGTCCGAAACCAAGAATTTACCCAAGCCTTGGGTCGGGCCCTGTATCGCCCTACTATCCTACCCGTGCCAGGCTTTGCCTTGCGTCTGGCACTCGGCGAGGCCGCACAAGTCGCCATCGGCGGCCAGAAAGTCCTTCCTCAGGCTGCTCAACAGGCAGGCTTCTCCTTTGAGTACCCTGAATGCTCCCAAGCATTGAAAGATCTGTTGAGTCCTTGAATTCTGGCAAGAAAAATCCCCAGCGAACTCAACCAAAATCTGGCCAAGGCTGCTGGGGATGAGTGGAACGGCTCAGGGCCTGGCTCCAGTGAGCTATTTGAGACGCTTGGCATTCAACTGAGCTTCGGTGGGAACGCGGATATTCCACGCAAGGCCGACCGCCTCCATCCCCTTGATGATCAACCAACTGCTGTCAAATTGCCACCATTTCAGCCCGTGACGTGCCGAGCTGGGGAAAGCATGGTGGTTGTTATGCCATCCTTCACCTTGGGCCAGAACGCCACAGATGACGTTGTTTTTCGACTGGTCACTCGACTTGTATTCCTGGGTCCCGAAGACATGGCAGATCGAGTTGATCGACCAAGTCACATGGTGCACCAAGAAGATCCGTACCAACCCACCCCACAAAAATCCCAGTAAAGCCCCGTGCCACGACAAGGTGATTAGGCCCCCAATGGCTGCGGGGAGAGCCAAGCTCAAGAGCACCCAAAACCAGTAGATCCTATCAAGCCCGACCAACAGAGGGTCTTTGAGAAGGTCGGGGACATATCTCTTGGGTTGCGGATCGGACCAGTACCCGGCAAACAGCCAGCCGACTTGGGCATAGGCCAGACCCTGGAGGACCCCCCAGATCGTTTCACCATGCAGATGTGGGCTATGTGGGTCGCCTGGCTGATCGCTGCGGAGGTGATGTCGGCGGTGCACACTACACCAAACCAAAGGAGAGCCTTGGACCGACATGGCGCCTGCGATCATCCAGAGGGCGCGTACCCAGTTGTAGGTCTCAAACGACTTATGGGTCATCAGCCGATGAAAGCCGACGGTGATCCCGCAGGCGGTCAGGAGATACAAGACAACAGCCACCCCCAAGTGCAAAGGACCCACCCAACCGGTGTTCCAGAGCAACCAGATCGCTGCGATCAGCCCGACCGGTGGCCCGATGGTAGCAGTCAGCATCGCTGCCTTGACGCTCCACGGCATCGGAGGCGGGACCTCGGCCCCCTCTTGGCGACGACCAGAGACAGTCTGTGTCAGGGTTGCGGGTGAGCCATCCGGCGTCGCATGAGCCGACTCGGGCAGTTCAGCATCGCTGGTGGCAGGTAGGGATTCGAGGAGGTGCCCTTCCACGGCAGGAGAATCCGACTCGGCATCTTGGAGTGGCGTGCCTGTGGCAGAAGGGTCAAGGGTGTTTTCGGTGTCAACAGTAGACAAAGGTCAATTCTCCGCGCGATGGGAAGCGGGGTGGTGTGCATCAGTGACGCAGCATCCAGTCGGCTTGCTCAGCCTGCACATCGGTGAAGGCCGGCCCGGAAGACAACCAGTTCTGCGCAGCGACACATTATGGTGTTGGCGGTCACCTGGGCCGCCCCTGGTTGGCTGCTGGTTGGGACCGGCGCCTCCGTGCCCCAAAAGGTTGACAGAGTTTGGGATTTTTGTTGATCCCAGTTTGGCCTCCATCTTCGCTGGTTCAGGAATAGCCCAGCACCCAGCAACCGAGGTGACCAGTGGATTGTAAAGATCTTCGACAAAGCGCCCGTCATCGCCCTGTCGCAGGTCGGTCATTTCTGTGTCACTTTTTGTGGACCAACTGTCAGGCTCGGGTGACTTTTCTGCAGCACTTGGTGAGTGGAAGGTCGGCAAGTCACCTCCAATAAAGACCCACCAAATGGAACCGCCGCCCTAGACACACGTCAAACATATCCCAGACACATACCAAACATATCCCAGACAGATCCCAGACAAAGCCAAAACAACAACTGCATGAGTTGGACTGTCCCGGATGTGGCCCGGTTCATCAAGATGTCGTGGAAGGGCTTCCTTGAAAGTCCACACGTAGTACCCTCTGCCACAATCCGGAACAGTCGAGTTAGGCACAAACACAATCGCACTCCGGGACGAGGGGCCACAGCGAACTGGAAGCCTGGAGTCCACGATCGCACCGGAGCCACCCGGCCTCCAGCAGAGGGGTACCTATGAGCGACTCGAGTCCAGCGACAGGAAGTGGCGAGAACACCAAGAAGGACGCCAGCGAGCGGCCGACGCGGGGCAGTGGCGGCACACTGAGGGTTTTGGCGATTCATGCTCACCCGGACGACATCGAATTTCAGTGTGCCGGGACTTTAGCGTTGCTGGCACAGCGTGGTCATCAGGTGGTGATCGCCTCGATGACCCCGGGTGATTGTGGGAGCATGGATCAACCCCCCGAGCAGATTGCTGCGATCCGACGAGCAGAGGCCCAGGCAGCCGCTGAGCTGGTCCAGGGGGATTACCATTGTTTGGAGTTTCGCGATTTGAGCATCGTCGTTGATCAGGATAGCAAACGACGGGTCACCGAGTTCATCCGACGGGTGGCGCCTGACTTGGTGCTCACCGCGGCTCCGGAGGATTACATGGATGATCACGAAGCAACCAGCCGCCTAGTCCGCGACGGCTGCTTCAATGCCAGCGTGCCCAACTATACAACACGTCAGTGGGAGCCAGCTCCGGCGACATCCAAGATCCCCTGGCTGTATTACGTTGACCCCATCGAAGGGATCGATCACCGAGGGCAGCCGGTGCTGCCGGAATTTTACGTCGATATCACCGAGACATTTGCCATCAAGCAACAGATGCTGGCCTGCCATGCCAGCCAACGCGAATGGCTCCGTGCTCAACACGGCGTCGACGAGTACCTGCAAAGTCAAAAACGATGGGCCCAGCAACGTGGACAGGAAGTGAGTGTGCCCTACGCCGAGGCTCTGACCCAACATCGCAGTCATGCTTATCCGGCAACGAACTTACTGCAGCAGCAGCTGGGGGAGCTGGTCAAGGTGATTGGATGAGGCAGGGAGGGATTGGGGCCAAGAGAACTTGGACCCCCGTCTGATTCAACAGTTGTCAGGTCAACGGCAAAACCGTGACTGAAAAGATCGCTAAGACGATCGCCAGCAACGTCCCAAGCGTGAAGATCCCAGCGGTGACCGACTCGTGACGCAGGCCTAACCACCGCAGGTAACTGTCGGCAACAGGCCCTGCGAAAAAGCACAGGTTGGCAACCACCGCGCCCGGTATCACCAGTCCCCAGAAATGAGGGAGCAGAAACTTACTGGGGTCGTTCCAGGCGGTCACAGTCACCACGACCACAACCAGAACCAAGTTGTAGATCAGCCGTAGTTGCTCCCAAAGAAAAAACGTTGACCGGAGCATCTCCGCGGTTGATGAAGTTGGTGGGGGCGGGGCATTCAAGCCATCGTCAGCAGTCGAGCTGGGAGCATCGTTGATCATTGACCTGATCCTCAGGCGTCTGTGGTTTGGTTCTGGTTGGTTTGGTTCTGGTTGGTTTGGTTCTGTAAGGTTATTCAGGTGAGCTGCGTTTTGCAGATTTTTCAGACCACGGGCAAGCCTCTTCCTCTGGCAGCTTAACCTAGCCTCTTCGGGCAGCACAACCGACTCGCCTGTGGCAGCCAACCGGACCGCGCGGCGAGCTGATTTTGCGAGTGAGGATAAAACCCACTGCTGGGGCCCGAGATTTGCACCCTCCTGAAGAATCTCTGGTCCTGTGAGAATCTCTGGTTCTGGGCAGACCAAGGGTTCTGACTTCGCCTCCACGGGCCGGAGTGTGAAGTTTCTGTTCTGACCTGATTTTGCGTGACCTCCCTGGTTCTCTTCAGACGCCTAAGTTCGCTCACCCTCCTGCTCAGACTGCTCAGACGGCCTTCACCAGACCGCAGCAGTCCCGGTGTTCCGAGAAGCTCCCCGAGTGTCAAGGTTTCTCTCAACCTTGCGGGCTCTCCATGCCGAAGTTTCTTCCAGACCCTCAAGGAAGAGCCCAACATTGCGCTTCTGCAAATCCCCGTTGGTCCGCTAGAACGCTGGGCCACAGACCCTCGACCCCCTGGATGGGGGCCATGGGACTTTGCTGGATGGCCGCATTCCCGCAGCGAGGACACCATGAATCGAGCAAGCGAACAAGCCCAGTCGCCTTCCTTACAAAATCGGCGTGCAGGTACGAGCCGTCAAAACCGAGACGATCGATCCAATCCTCGAGAGGACACCTCCGTGGCCCACAGCTCACAAAACCCGCCGCATATTTCCGTGGTCCGAGCCAACTTACGCCAACTGGAGGCCGACCTGCAGGGCGAACTGACCGAACTGATGGCCTCGGTGGCTGCCCAGGAAGATGCAAGCCGTGTGCTGGAGGATCGTCTGATGGAACTCAGCGACGCCTTGTCGGCCGCCCAGAAAGGCAAGAAGCGAGACTGAGGCTTCCTTCTAACTCAGCCTGACTCAGCCTGACCGCCCCAGAGTCACTCGGCAAGCTCGGCAGGTGGTCCCACACAGCAGGATTTGGGCAACTGACTCTGTGTGAGGTCTCCTGCCTGTCGCCGGGCGACGATGGGCTTTTGGGGCGTCTCCTTCACGCCCCAGAAGAAGGTGCTGGCGACTGCATGTTCTTGAAGAACAGTTGCTGCAGACCCGATGAGACTTGCTGAGCAGTTTGGTCAATGCTGTCGGCGGCTTCGCTTTGCTTTCCTTGCCAGCGGCCGATGGCATCCTGGCCCGTGAGCTTTGGGGGCCCAAAGGGTCTGCGGGGAAACCTCCAATCAGGGTGCCCCGGACCCAGATCAGGCCGCACAGCAAAGGGTCGGGCGGGATTTTCGAGCTGCCCTGAAGAACTGCATCTTTGTGTTTCTCAATGGCGCGTCGCGTCAGCGGGATCTTGACGATCCTAAGCCTCAACTCCACCAGCTTGATGGCAAGCCTTTCCCGCAAAGCTTGGTCGATCAGGTGCAGTTTGCTTTCATCCAGAAGGACACCGCCGTGCTGATGGGCACCAAGCGGACGTTCCGCACGCAGGGCGAGTGCGGGATGGAACTGTTGGATTTGCTGCCACACTTACTGCTGCCTTGGAAAAAATCCGTGCTCGGCCAAAACACACAAGCCGCCCGAACCTCCAGTGATTGGGCAGCCTTTCTGCTGTGCCAGACGTGCCAAGATTGTCCTCAACCTCAGTAGTTGAGCTGTCCCAGAGTTGGCCGTTGCCCGCCCATCTATTGCTGCCTGGGACTGGTGAGGGCTTGCAGGTTGGGCCTCTGCCACAACCTGGAACTGTCGAGGTAGGAAGCGGTGTGGACGACTTGTGTTTGATTCGCAGGGTCGACACGGACGAGTTCAATCATCTCGGCTAATTGCTGATCACCATCCGAGAAGGCTCGCTTGGCCGTCCCAGCATCGGAAGTTAGCTCAACTCAGGTCTGGGAAGCGAGTCACACGATCTCCCGGGCTATGTTGTGCTCACCCCAGAGCATGGCTCCGATGCCGGAGCCGGACTGTCAAGCCGGGACAGTTGATGGCAAGACCAACAAGATCGGTTGTTCTCCCGTGTAAAGACCAGTTCACGTCGATGATCTGCAAGCCACCCTGGTGGATCTCTTTGGGCTGGATCATCTCAAGCGGACCTATCCGATTCAGGGTTTGGACATCCGGCTGACCGATCAGGGTGGCCAAGTGATGCGGGAGAGCATCGCTGACTGAGCTTGAGGCCAATCTTGGCTCGCCTGGCACAGCGGAAAGGCTGCCAATCACTGGTCGTTCCGACGGCACGCGAGTTTTGGCCCAGCGAGGGTTTTGCGAGAAGAGCAGTGGGACCACAGTGTTCGGAGAGCCCGCTGCCGGTTCGCACCGGATGCCGAGGCTTCTGTGAGACTGAAGGCCAGCAAGCTCACCAACCTCAACCTCTGCTGCCGCGCCCGGAAAAATCCGTCAATTTACAGCTTCTTCATCAGAGACCGAAGCTGCTTTGTTAAAGTTTGTGATCATTTTCCCACAACCTACTTTCGGCCTTCCCACCCTTTGCAGAATCCCGCGATGAGTGCCGCACTGAGGTGTAGCCTGCCGAGGAGCTCGACTGATTCCCTGAAAAGTCTTCGACGAAGCGGGTACTCTTCGTCCGGCGATCCGGGCTTCCGTCCTGTGTCGAAAACTTCTCCGAAGGTCAGTAGTTGGACTGTCCCAGATGTGAGCATTGCCCAGCCCGATGTTGCCGCATGGAACTGTTGAGGGGCCTCCAGGTTGGGCCTCTGCCACAATCTGGAACAGTCGAAGTAGGCCGAACATCCAACCCCCATTCTCTGGAAGACCCTCATGCCAAAAAGTCACACAACTCAATCTCAGGCTCTGCAGATCTGGCCGCTGCAGATCTTGCCGCTGCTGGCCTTTGCTTTACTGGTGTTGATGTTTGCCGAACAAGTCCAGGCACAGTTGAGGTGGACCGGCGAAAACATCGCTGATGAGAAAACGATTGCCTTGTATCACTTCAACGAAGGATCGGGGACGGTTGCCAACAACGAGGTCCAGCTTGCTCCTGGGGACGACATGTTTGTGTTGTCTGGTTCCGATCTGTGGAAGACGAATCCCAGTTGGCTGGAGACCCCCAGCGGTGCCTATCTGGACAATAACAACGGCAGCGGTGGGGCCCTGTACGACAGTCGGATCGGCCAAACCGCCGGGCAGGTGCCCATCGACTGGGGCAGTGTTCCCGGTGTGACGATTAGTTTTTGGATGCAGGACGCGTTGGCCCTTCCCAATGAGAACCAAGTCTTGGATATCGGCTTCAACGATTTTCGAGATCAGCAGGCACGTTTCGGTTATCGTCCCGGTTTTAGCAACTCTGGGCGGCTACGGATGGAAGGCGAGGATAGCCCGTTTAGCAGTTGGTACAACCTCGAATGGGCCGATGTCTTGCACGACGGCGATTGGCACCACGTTGCCTTGGTTTGGGACTCCTCGACCAGCTTGTCGAGTTTGTATATCGACAACACACTGGTCGAGGTGGGAGCCGATGCTGATGGAGCGGTCACCCAATGGGGGTTGCCCGAGGATACGTTCACCGATGTGGTCAGCGAATTCTGGAACATCGGCGAAGGACAATCCGGAAACGGTTTTGGCGGGGCCATCGACGAATTGCTCATTCAGGGTGAGGTGCTCACCAACTTCTCCGATGCCTTGGGAATCGCCGACCAGACACCGCCGACCGATCCTGGTCCGACTCTACCGCCGACGGAATTTGGCGAACTGCTCTATCAAGCGGATTTTTCCAGCGATACTTCCAGCGAGTGGGATCTCACCGAACTTGATTTTGAGGTTGGTGCCGGCTTAGCCTCTGCAGGACCCTGGATCAACACCGAACAGTTCGGGTTCCCGACTGGCACAGAAGCCATTGACGCCGAAGATGTGCAAATCGAGGCCACCATCGGCCCCTTTGGCCAGGGGAATCCCAATTCCTACGCTGAACTGGCCGCCAGGGCGCAGAGCAACGACGACGGGGTGGCCTTGCGTGTTCAGGCTCGTGACAACAACGCAGAGTTCTCTTTGTTGGACAACGGCGTGGTCCTGGAGAACGTGGTCGTTCCCGGTCTGCGCACCGCCTGGGCCGATCTGGAGCTCAGCCTCACAGTCGAAGGCGACCAGGTGACCGCCACCCTCTTCCAAGCCGCCGGCAGTGCTGATGGGGGCAGTCGAGGAACGATCTCCTGGTCGGACGTTGGCTTTGAACTCACCGGAACGGTCAGCTCCACAGGCAGCGGCAACGTCCGCTACGAAGCCCGTTCTGCAACCGACGGCACCACTCTGACGGACTTCGCGGTCTTTGGCCCCAGTGCCACCAGGCCGATCCCGGAACCCGGCACCTTGACTCTTCTGGCTGCCGGTGGGCTCGGCTTGATCCTCTCCCGGCGGAAACCCTGAGCTGGGAGCTTTCTCAGGCGGGATCAGCCAGCGACTACTGACCTTCGGAGAAGTTTTCGACCCAGGACGGAAGCCCGGATTGCCGAACGAAACGCCCCGCTTCGTCGAAGACTTTTCAGGGAATCAGTAATACGCTGGGCTGACGAAGAGGCCAGGACTGCAGAAACCTTCGGGCCCGTGGTTCCTCAAGAGGGATCATGGGCCCTTGTCATGATGACAGCGATAGACTCACCAACGGAGACGAGAATCTTGCCGTATCGGAGAAAACGAGACTCGGCTGTGGCATCTCAGTTGGTCCCTCATCTCACCGATCTCCTCCTGAGGTTGGGCAAAATCTTGGCTCGTCTGGTTGGTAGAAAGGCTGCGAAATCAGCGGTTGTTGTGCCTATCCAGCGTGTTGGACGAGCAAGCATTTTCCCTAACAGCAGTAGCACCTCATCACACCAAGGGGCAGATAGCTTTTGAGCATCTCTGCGGCTGAATCCGGCAAGACAAAGCTTATTCTGCAACACTCAGGCCCTCAGGCTGGCTCGTAAAACGAAACAACCACTCTTGGTGATCTTCCTGTTGAGAGTCTTTCCGAGCCGGTGACTTCTCGGGGTCGGAAGTTTGCAGGAGCGAGAGGACCAGCGTTCCTTGGTAACGGTTTCCCTGGAGGTGGAGAACCACAGAGCTGCGAGCTAGGCTTGAGGAGTTCAACTGAAAGGTCCCAGCGTCGAAGCGGGAGACGTGCCCACGATTCCTGGAGACCGGCCCTTCGTAGTCGAGATACGCGATCCTGTGGTCACTGAGACGTTCAGCGCGGGCAGGGCAATCTTCGTCGGGAAGCGTCTGCAGGGCCCAAGTTCGCAGAACTCGGCCTGCGGAGGACTGGTCCTCAAACATCCAATCCCAGTGAGAGCTCCGGGGGCTTGCTTGGGGCATCTCATGACGCAAGATGACAAAGCGTTGTTTCTCTCCCTGAGGGTGACCAAACCAGAGCGATTCCACCTTGAAGCTCCCCAACGGTTGATGTGATGACCGAGCCCCACCCCGGATGGACCTCGGCAGAAGCCAGTTGCCTCAATGATTTGCTCCCGCTGGCTGTTGCCGAAGACGTTGCCAACGGCGACTTAACCAGCCAAGCTTTGGTCCCCCCCGGAATTCGCTCATCAGCACAGGTCGTCGCCCGGCAACAGGGCATCGTCGCTGGTTTGCCAGCGGTGGGTGCCATCCTGGCGGCCTACGATGCTGAGCTGTCCGTTGAGCTCCACCTGGCCGACGGAAGCGCCGTCCAGCCGCAAGAGCCACTGTGTACCATCGGTGGTCCGGCCCAGTTGCTGTTGACAGCCGAACGAGTGGTCTTGAATGTGCTGACTTATCTTTCCGGCATCGCCACACTGACCGGCCAGTTTGTCGAACAGACTGCCGGGACCCAAGCGGAGATCTACGATACCCGCAAAACGTTGCCCGGGTGGAGACGGCTGGCCAAATACGCCGTCCGTTGTGGGGGAGGACGCAACCAGCGAGTCGGGCTCTTTGATGCGGTGATCATCAAGGACAACCATCTCGCCTTCGGGGCCCAACTATCTTCTGCTGGCCTGTCTTCTGCTGGCCTGTCTTCTGCTGGACAGTTTACACCAGCCCAAGCGGTTCAAGTTGCTCGCCAGCGTTGTCCGGCAGGCACATTCATTCAAATCGAAGTTGACACCTTAGCCCAGCTTTCCGAGGTTCTGCCGGCTGCTCCTGATGCGGTCCTGTTGGACAATATGCCCCCTGCCCTGCTCTCTCAAGCGGTCAACACTCGGGATCAGGTGGCTGCTGGAGTGTTGCTGGAGGCCTCAGGCGGTGTGAACTTGCAGACAGTCAGGGCGATCGCCCAAACCGGCGTCGATCGCATTAGTGTCGGTGCCATGACACACTCAGCCCCGATTCTCGACCTTGGCTTAGATTGGCATTAAACCTGGGCTCCTATTCGATCCACCTCTCTGAGACATCTTCAGATCCTCGAGAGGGATAACTCGATCAGATCGTCTTCTCCCAGATGGCCATCGATGACACACAAGCCGTTGGTTGGACTGTCCCAGATGTGGGACTTGTGCACTTGAGACCTTGTGCACTTGAGATATTGTGCACTTAAGATGTTGTGGCATTGGGCTCGTTCCGGTCCCGAGGGAGTAAGCTGCCGCCACAATCGGGAACCGTCGAGTTAGAGGGTCTTGAGATAGGCCACCAGATCGGCCACTTGTTCATCGGTGAGCTTTTGACCGGCGACCTTGGCCGGATTGTGGGGTCCCTTCAAAAGGCTCTCCAGTGTTCGCACGCGTCCGTCGTGCAGATAGCGAACGCGGTTGTGCACGCCGATCAGACTGGGGGTGTTGTATCCCTGATAGGCATCGGTTCGGTCCCCGGTACCGACATCATGGATCTGCCCGTCGGTGTAGTAAGGCCCGCTGTGACAGTTGGCACATCCACCCAACTCACCCTGAAAGATGGCCTCTCCTCGGTCGACTTGCTCGACTGGGCTGATCTGAGCTGACCCATGTTCTCCCAGTTCGGCGGCTTGGCGGTACGGGTTGGGAGGAGATCGCAGAGTCCTGACAAAGGCCGCCAGAGCGAGGACATCCTCGTGCGTTGGCTGGGCTCCTTGCATGGTCTCGGTCACACTTTTTCGCATCGCCGCGGGAAAATCCTTCTGCCAGCCATGCCAAGTCCAGGGATGTGTGTGACCCACATTTCTCAGGCTCAGGACGGTCTTGAAGGTTTGGTAGGTATCGTCGTTGAGGGTATCCATAATGACAGCATTCGTATCGCCCTCATAATGACAACTATGGCAGCTATACCATTGTTCAAAGCTCCGTTGGCCATCGTAAAAGATCGCCTCGCCTCGTCGCTCGAGTGAGAGCTCTTGTGTCGCGGCTGGTGTTGTCGAGGCTAAGGGGATCTCCTCCAAGATACGCTGGTCTTTGAAGTCCACCACCTGAATGGAATCACGGAGGTAGTTGGCGACATAGACGGTCCGATCATCGGGAGCGATCCGCAAATTCAAGGGACGTCCGGACAAGGGGATCCGGTAGAAGCGTGACTTGTCAGCCAGCAACTGATCATCGATATGGTCACCCGGGCCTCCGTAGTCTTGCCAAGGCAAACCCTCGATCCGGTAAACCAACAGCTCGTGCGTTCCCCCAGCTGAAGCGACCATCCATTTCTGGTCGGAGGTCAAGGCCAAACCATGAGGATCGGCAACAGCTTGGCCGGCGGGATCCAGCGAGATGGCCTCCCGGCGATGGTGTTCATCCAAACGGCTCCGGCCAATGCGGCTGGCCATGACCCACCCACGTCGGATATTCCCTTTGGAAATGGGATTTTGCCGGTAAACCATCCACGGGTAATACACAACGCTGTTGTCGGCCGAGGCTTGCATCTGCCCAATGTTGAGCCCCCCAAATCGATCCGTCCACAGGGTTTTCCTGGTGACCGTATCGACGACGGCGATTCCCCGCTCTCCGCTGACACCGACGCCCAAGCGTGAGCCGTCGGGCGAGAGGGCCAGAGTTCGCGGCCAGCGACCCACCTCGATTCGTGCTTGGACCTTCCACTGAGACAGGTCGACCTCAGCAACGGCCGACCCTGTGGCTAGGCCGACGTACGCTCGGTCACCATCTGCGGCCACGGCGATTCCGTGGGGCTCGAAGCCAAGAAACAGCTCTCGAGTCTTGCGAAGCCGACCTTCACCGTAGTCCAGTTCCGTGAGCGTTCCCGCCCAGCTCGCGCTAAGCAGGACCTTGGTGGAGCCGGGAATGAGCGCCAAAGCGGCTGGTCGATCGCCAACGAGACACTCATCGACCACTCGAGAGGGTTGGCCTTCTGATCGCAGCGCCACCAGCGAAACCGAATCGCTGGTTCGGTTGGCCGCCAACAAGAATCGCCCATCTGGCGAGAGGACGATATCCACCGGCGATCTGTGCGGCACGTCAGTGACAGGATCTTGAGCAACCGCTTGCTGAGTGCCGGAACCACCCAGCGATCGGAGCAGGCAAACCCCAACAGCCAAGCCAAGCAGAACAGCGACACACGACAGCCACACCCGTTGCACGGACATGCAACCTCCCCCGTAGAAAATCACCAGGCACAACAACTTGGATCAAACCTCTCATGGCCCCATGGAACCAGTGCCGCTGAATCAGTCCAACCGATCCAGTCCAACCGACGGGCTCACTGGGCCAGTCCAACCGGAGATCGGCGAACTTGAGGTGAGAGCCTTTCTGCCGAGAAACCAATCCAGCGTGATTGATCGGTTAGGTTCATAGTAGCCGGCCCAAGGCGGAGGGCACAACGTCCCAAGTCAGGGGAGCTCCTGCTTGGTTGTTGCCGGTCCGACTGAGTGGTTTCTTGTTGGCTGAGTGGTTTCTTGTTGGCTGAGTGGTTTCTTGTTGGCTGTCGGTGGGCTGTTGTTTTGTCAGCTGGCCTGGAGGAGTTGGCCGCAAGGAAAAGGTGTGAACCCGACCGCCTGCGATGGCCTCTAAGAAGGTGAAGAAGGCAGAACACAAACAAAGAGCAACGCAGATCAGCAGAACCTACAAATCTCCACAAAAAACCTACAGAACGCCTCTGGTGTAACGGCAAGCATGACTGGCTCCAACCCAGTTGGTCAGGGTTCGAATCCTTGGGGGCGTGCTTTTTGATTCGCTGAAGAGTTCTCGACCACGTGCCCGGCAACGACTGACTTGCGGAACGACCGAGGAATTGGGCTTCCGGTGGGGCCTCTGTCTTCTCGCCTTTTGTTCAGCACCAACAACGGCAGACGGTCGCAGGGTTCACAACTGATCGGAGGCTCAGCAGAAAGGAAAGTGCTTGGTGAGCTTGCAGAACGGGGAGATCGTCAGCGAGCCTCCGAGTTTGGCGATCCACAGCAACAGCAGCCAACAACGGCACAACGGCTCGGTAGGCAAAGGGAGACCACGCTGGCTTAGAACCAGTGATGCTGCGGGTTCGAGTCCCGCTCGAGCCATCTGGATCTCTTTAGACTGGATCTCTTTAGACTGAATCTCCTGAGACTGGATCTTCTGAGACTGAATCTCCTGAGACTAAATCTCCTGAGACTAAATCTCCTGAGAAAGGTCTTTTCCGGAAGCCCTCTGACGACCGCAAGCACTCCCAGGAGTTGAACTCAGGAAGCGGCCAACTTGACTTTGCAGGCGCGACTGGTGTCCGGCCGGCCCTCATAAGGCGGGCTTCCGGGTTCGATTCCCGGGCTTGCAACTTTGATCAGTGACCAGTTTGAGTCTTGCAGAAAGTGCTCGTGCTCCAAGACACCCAACTTAGGGCCCGATCACACCAAAAAACACTCAACCAGGAACAACTCGACTGGTTACAACTTCACTCGTGACAACTCTGCCGGTGACAACTCTGCCGGTGACAACTCTGCCGGTGACAACTCTGCCGGTGACAACTCTGTGGGGCACAATGCAACCAGGCACAAGCAAGTGATGAACATCACGGTTTTGTGCGACAGAATGTGAAGATTGGCAAGAAGCGGTCGGACTCCGCCAGTTATTGTTTTGGCGTCAGCGATGGGGTCAAGAAAGAATCCTGGGAAATCTACGAATGCCGAGGTATCTGAGGGTGCCTTGCTTTCTTGGCCCGCCTTCTGCTTCACGATTCACCCGTACAATTTGAGCAGGACGGCTTTGAGTTCTGGCATTGGCCAGCGTGATGGCTGTAGGCTTTGTACTTGTGCACTCGTGGGAGGAGAGGAGGGAGATTATGGTGGCAGAAGTCTTACAACGCCCGACCCTGGTTCTGAACCGCAATTGGCAGCCCATTCAGGTGGCCACCGTGGCGCGGAGTGTCGTCATGGTGTGGAACGACACCGCCCGAGTCGTGGACACGGAGAGTTTTCAGCTATACAGCTGGGCTGATTGGGCGGAGTTGGAGCCAGACGAGGGCGAGCCATATATTCAGGCAGTCAACGGCCGATTCCGGGTTCCCGAGGTGGTCACACTGACTCGCTACGATTCTGTGCCAGCGGCTGCGGTCAGCTTCAGCCGTCGGAACATCTTCAAGCGAGACCATTACACGTGCCAATACTGTGGTGCTCAACCAGGACCGGAGGAGCTGACCATCGACCACGTTTTGCCTCGGTCTCAGGGTGGTCAGAGCAGCTGGACTAACTGTGTGCTGGCCTGCTTACACTGCAACAGCCGCAAGGCGGACCGAACCCCGGACCAGGCCAGGATGCGGCTACGCAAGACCCCTGTTCGACCGAGCTGGCGGCCTCTGTATGCCGCCCACAAGGTCCGAATCGATAGCTGGAGCAAGTTCATCAGCGAAGCCTACTGGAACGTTGAGCTCCAAGCAGACTGAGGTTGCCAGGTCTTTGACACACAGGTCTTTGACACACAGGTCTTTGACACACAGGTCTTTG
>CAZYKP010000032.1:67495-79259 GCA_964648025.1 uncultured Pirellulales bacterium
CAGGTCTTTGACACACAGGTCTTTGACACACAGGTCTTTGACACACAGGTCTTTGGCACACAGGAGAGCCGCTCAGCCGAGCGACTTTCTCTCAGGCGATCCTTAGGGGGCATCCTTAATCTCTGCCGAGATGGATCAGGCCGAGCCGACGTGTTCTGCTCGGCCTGACTTCTTGCGCTGAGTTTGCTTGGAAACTCAAGCGGAGAGCAGGCTGGTGTCATCGCGAGTCAGGCTATCGCTCCATCGATCTGCCCAGACGAACTCTGCGGGGAATCACTCTGCCGTGCGGCACCAAAAAGCTCGCGTAAAGCCGGAGGTCGTTCCTGTCGGGTCGGAATAGTTCCAACAGGGCCACTCAATCGCGTCCGTTGATCTTTGGGGAGCTGGTTCTGGAGATCCGTGTGCCCTGCTCCTGGGCCAGAACGACATAGGCACCCCCCAACATGGCCAAGGCCAAGGGGAAGCCAACAAGAGGTAAGAAGATGAGGGTTCCAGCGGCTGCACAACCGCTGAGGATGGCCAGTTGCCAGAGCTCCAGGGAATGCCCTCTGCTGATTCGCCAGGAGTATCCCAATAACCGCAGGGGGCCATCCGCTGGCCGTTCAAACATCGCCAAGGGCACCCACCCCAACCGGCTGCCCACCAGCACCAGGTCCATCAAGAAGATGCCCCAGGCGAGTAAAGTCAGCAAGGGATGATCGACCAGCAGGAGTCGCCAAGATAAATAGCCCAGCGGCCCCAAGGCGGCCCCAAAGACGATCGCCCAAACAAGCATCGTCCAGCCGATTCTTCCCAGTTGACAAGCGAACATCGCCCACCAACCGCTGTTCGGGTCAAGGCCACGGGCCGCTCTGACTGCAGACATCGCAGCCAGGGCAACAAAGACAAGGCCCAGCACACCCGCACCGGTCCAACCCAAAGCTAGGTTGATTAGAGTGCTGCCCGCTACAAACCAAGCCAAAGCAACCGCCGCAGATGGAACCAGCAGCAAGAAATTGGCCAGGACGAGACCCCACCAGTGAGCTAAGAAGACTTGCCAGCCAAAGGCCAGAGCTGCCGGCAAGGTGAATGCTGCCGGACAGGGACCGGCAGTCCTCAGGGGGTCGAGGACTTCGCGTTGCCCAAGATGCCGCTGGCTTCTGCGGGAAGTCTGTCCAACAGCTGGCGCTCCCTCCTCTTGCCAAACCGGCGGGCCAGGATGCGGTGCAAGCCCGGTCATCTCGATGGTGGGCTCAGCGGCCCTGCTCTCGGCGGCCCTGCTCTCGGCGGCCCTGCTCTCGGCGGCCCTGCTCTCGGCGGCCCTGCTCTCGGCGGCCTTGCTCTCGGGGGTTTTGCTCTTGGGACCGTGGTCACTTGGGATCTGGCTGGTTGTCCGCTGCGTGGTGCTTTCATGGGTTGAACGGATTTCCAACCGACCGCTGCCCGCCTGACTGAAAGTCAGCTCCTGGGGATCTTGGGAAACCTGGGAAAGCAGGGCATCAGCCGAGAGAGGTCCCTCTAGAAGAGAGGGGACAACCAGGGTCAACTGACAATTGGGGCAGGTCGCCTCTTGGCCAGCAGATCCGTCGGGAGTCGCCAACAACATCCGACATTGAGGACAGAGAAATTCAATAGGCATCACCAGTCCTCGGCCACCTCCTCGCCGAAAAGCCTCAAGAACTCAGGCCTCACAAACTCAGGCCTCACAAACTCAGGCCTCACAAACTCAGGCCTCACTGCCCAGCGGCTGTCTTGATGCGAGGATTTCGCAACAAGCTTGTGCTTGGAGTATGAGTGTTTCCGAAGGTGAGTGTAACTTCAGCAGGAACACCCCACGAGTGCCGCCTGAGGCGTGGGCCCGGGGTCCTGGAGGTCATCCTCACAGAATTTCTCGGACTTAAGCAACAACCCGGCCGTACGCACCGAGGAGGACTCGGCCCCTCGAGCGGACGAGGATTGGTCTGGGGCGAGAGAACTGAGAGGGTCACCAGCGAGCCTGCCAACGGGAATTCTCGGCAGCGTACTATGAAGGGAGTGAAGAAGTTTGCTGTTGCGACAGGTGGCGAGCCCAGGCATGCTCGGCATGGCCCCGGCCAAGCCCGGCTTGCCGAGGCACCAGCGGGTCCGACTCACAAGCTCCGCTCGGGAGATCTCGACGAAGGAGATCTTCTTTCAAACGCTCGTCAACTTGGGACTCAGTCCGCAGAAATCCGGTCCCCTGGAAGTCTCTTGACCGTCACGACGTTCCCTCTCGCCCCGGTTGGGGCCAGTGCTCTTTCGGCACAGCCCCGAAAGGCCAGCGCAGCCTTGTCAAAACTCGAACCCTGAGGCAGCCCAAGTGATTTATTGCAAAAACCAGCAATTTCAGTTCAGATTCCGCTGGGACGTTTGTTCTGGGTTTGCCTGGCGGTGGAGTTTCTCTCAGCTCTGCCTTGGGTTTTGTGTCTTTGGAGTTGTTGCTGAGCCAGCGGGAGCGACCGGCGAGGCGGAGGTTGCCCGAGAGTTAGGTGCTCAGAGGGAGCAACTGGAAAGTCAGTTTGCCAACGAGGTCCGGGAGTTGGCCAGCTGGTGTCAGAGCAACGGGCTCAAGGAGCAGGCTGAGGAGACATCCCTGTGGGTCCAACCTCGGGATCCGCTGCTTTGGTATGTCCCCAGGTTGCCGACCGAGTTAGCTCAAGAGGAGCTCCCAAAATCAACCGATGCCAATATCGTCCAATGGCATCAGCGATTCTGGGAGTTACGTGGCGCTCAGGGCGATGCCTTGCTGAAGCTCGCTCGGACTTATCATCAGGCAGGGCTGTACTCCGATGCTCACCGCTTGTTGTTGGAAGCGGCACGCCAAGATCCGGACAACGAGGAAATCCGCAACCTGTTAGGATTTCGCCGGTTTCGTGGGCAGTGGTTGACGCCCTGGCAGGTCCGGCAGGTTGGAACTGGCAAAATCTGGGACGACCGTTTCGGCTGGATCCGCTCGAGCTATCTGCCTCGTTATGAAAAAGGCTTTCGTTATGCGGGGACTGTCGACTACGGAGTTCGCAAGATCCGCATTGGCTGGACCAACGCTGAGCAAGAAGCCAAGATTCGCGCCGACATCGACCGCGGATGGATGGTACGGACCGAGCACTACGAGGTGACCACCAACCACAGCCAGGCGGAGGGCGTCAAGCTGGCCAAAAGGCTCGAGGAGTTGCACTGGGTCTGGCGGCAACTGTTTTGGCAATTCTGGACCACCGAGGCCGAGAAGAGAGCCTTGTTGAACCCCCCGAAACTCCGCAGCCGTGATGGACGTCTCCATCAAGTCATCTGCTACAAGACTCGGGAGGAGTACAACGAGGCTCTTCGTCAGGAAACGCCTGGGGACATCACGATTAGCAATGGCGTGTATTTTGCCGGAACGAGTAAGGCTTACTTCTTCGCTGGCCCAGAACGGCTGGATACAACCGTGGTGCACGAGGGCACCCATCAGCTCTTTGCCGAGACCAACGAACGAGTCTGGCGAGTCGTCCGCAGACGAAACTACTGGGCTAATCATCGGGCCAACATCTGGATCGTCGAGGGGATCGCCTGCTACATGGAGACCCTCCGCGAGGAGAATGGCTTTTACGTTGTTGGTGGATTAGATAACGATCGCTTCAAGACAGCCGCCTATCGCTATCTGGCGATGGATTTTTATATCCCTCTGGAGAAGTTCACCGGTTACGGCATGCTGCAAATGCTGCGAGATCCAGACATTCGCGCTCTGTACGGCCAGAGTGCAGCATTGACCACGTTTCTCATCCACGGTCAGAAAGGGCGATACCGCAAGGCGTTGCTCGACTACCTTCAGACCCTCTACACCGGAAAAGATCGGCCCAACACCTTAGAAAACCTTACCAAGACTTCGTTCTCCCAGTTGGATACCCAATACCAAGACTTCATCAAAAAACATGTGCGGCTGACCACCGGGGAATAAAAAACGTCGTCCGTGTCCATTTTCCTGAGGTCGGGACCAGCCGAGGGCGCCCTGTGTGATCGATGCTTTCGCCATCCCCCGCATCGGTGGGTGAAGGTCGAGAAACTCAACGGCCAGATCCATCAGTTATGCACCCGAGCGAGGGAACGCGTGGATGGCCGATGGACTGCAGCCGAACAAGCCTTGGTGAGGCTCTAGAACGAACTGGTCAACCAGTTGCAGAAACTGTTCGTCTTTGTGGAGTGTCCAGAGCTGGAGCCAACCAACAACCGGAGTGAGAGAAATCTTCGCCGGGAAGCAGAAATTCGCAAGGGAGGGCGAACCAGTAAGAGCGAGAGCGGAGCCAACCGTCGGGGGATCATCATGACCGTGCTCGCCTCGCTCCAATCTCTCTTTGAGAAGTTCACATTGCATGTGTTGGTGATTGCATGTGTTGGTGATTGCATGTGTTGGTGGGGGAGGTCCAACTTTGGCTTTAACAGGGCTACTTGACCTTTGAAGCGGAACTTCAGCAGCTGCACGCCCCCAATCCTCCTCCCCTGGCCACTGCCGACGCGTAATCCCCATCATCAACTCAACCGCAGCTCCTGATCGGTCCTTGCCTGCCAAGGTTCGATTCCGACCCCTGCGCGACAATAGACACCCACCCATGTTGATGCTCGGATCTGTTGAGATATCTCCATGGAGGGCCTTGGCCACAATCTGGGAAAGTCGAAGTCAAGAGGCCGGTGGGGGGCTTGGCGGTCGTGACAAGCCGGTGTGGCAAGCAGTGACCGGCAGTTGCCCCCAAATCAGAATTCCAACTCAACCTGACGATCACTTCTTTTTGCCTGGGGGGCGAATCTTGATCTCACACCAGAGTGATTCCACATTTCCGCCGGCCGCCTGGATAAGACCACCCCAGAAGGTCATGAATTGAGCTGCGGGATACACAACGCGGTCCCAGGGATCACAGATGACGGCATGACGACCCCATGAGTTGGGACGCCCGATGTTCTCGCCCGGGTCCCCGTCCTTCTGTCGCCCGACTGCCACCAGCACGTGGGGGATCACCGGCCCGCCCTTGCGGCCGTCGGTGACCCTCAGGAGGTCGACACTGCCAATCCCCATCTCTTCATAGAGATACCGTGTGGCAACCGCGCCGAGTTCCCCGCAGTTTCCCACACCTTTCTGCTCAGCTTTCTTTGCCGTTGCGACGATCCTCTCCCACCCCTTCTTACCGGCGGCTTCGTCCCTGAATTCCGTTCGCATATCGCCGACCGCTCCTGCTTTGTCGTTAAACGCTGGCATCAGGCTGTATCGCTTGGTCTTATCCTTTGTGCTTGCCCAATCCCCAAGGGGGTCATCCACCCAGATGCGTGAGCTTGTGTATTTGTAGTTGGAGGACTTTGGTACTTTCTTTCGAGTGTAGGCAGCTGCCTTGATGCCCGCTTTCATGTAGAGATCGAGTTGATCTGGCACAGGTTGTCTCCTTCGTCTGTTGGTGAAGATATCCAGTTCCGAGGTCCCGCCGGCCGTACCGACGCCAAGGCCTGATTACAAACTGATGCGACATCCCAGAGCGCTGCCCTAGGACTACAGCGGCTGAATAAGCACTTTGCCGCAGAGTGTTCGTTGCCATGAGACAGCAGAACTACGCGAACTGGCCCGCTCGCTCAATTCGCAAGCGATGGGGCCGGCGACTCCTGCAGCGAGACTCCCAATGGCCAGGTGTTCCCGGCCAACTGGCAGTCCACATTCCACGCCGTCATCACAGCACTCCAGGAGAACCTGGAGGAGAACAATTGTTGATCGGGAAGATGGGATCCCAGCAAACCCCCAGAGGTGGTGAGGTTTGCTGTGGCCGATGTCCCGTTCAATGAGTGATGCGACGTTCTGCAGAAGATTCCCCCACCCTTTTTCGAAAAAAAGAATGCGGGTTCCGGTCGCTCACACAAACCCAACTCAACTGTCCCAGATTGTGGCAAAGTACCATCGTCTAGGAATCTCAAGAGCCCGACGCAACAACATGTCGGTGGGCCGGGCCACATCGGGGACAGTCCAACTAAGGAGGGAGAGAGCCCGAAGGGCTTCGCCCAGACGGCAGAAGCCAGCCGAAGGGCTTGGTGGCGTGGCAGCACCTCAACGAGCGAAACCTAGTGATTGCTGGCCCTCAGGGCCAAGTGATTGCTGGCCCTCAGGGCCAAGTGATTGCTGGCCCTCAGGGCCAAGTGGTTGCTGGCCCTCAGGGCCAAGTGCTTCAGAAGGGTTCCTTCGCCGGGAATCCGACCCAGGGCTTTGGTTGAGCAAGGCGGCGGCTTGTTGACCAAGGGTGACGGCAATCAACCAGTCTGGAATCTTTGCGCACTTGACGTGTTGCGAGTTGACGTTCTTCAGGGCCTGTTGGGCCTGTTGAAACAACCGTTGTGACTCCGATTCCTCCCTGGAATGATGATGGATCATCGCTAGCAAAAACTGCGCCTGGATTTGATGCAATGCATCACTCTTGGAGTCCAGACTCAGTTGGGCCGACTTACGGGACTGGACGTAATCTCTGGCGCGAAACTCGGCGAGGGCCTGTGTTTGCAGGGTGGCGGGATTGGCCTCCGCTTGCACCCACCGGCGACTCCAGGCCAAGAGATCGTCGGCCGGCACAACGTCTGGGGCAGTCAAGGTCAGGGTACGAATCGACAGAAGGGAGAGATTTGCTGAATGAGGTCGCCGTTCGGCCAAGGAAGCCAGATCCTGACCAATCGTGCGGGCTGTCTCCACATCCCCAGCTAACCAGGCCACAAGGGCGTGCTCACTGTTGACCGCGACTGTTGGCTCTTGAATTCGCGAGTACACATCCGCCGCAGTCTCCCACTGGCGATGACAAACCTTGAACCGGGCCAGGGCGACTTGAACATGCGAGGCACCTGGCCAGCGATGCTGCAACTCCCCGGACATCTCTTTCGAAACACGGAGGAGGTCCAATAGGAAACGCGAGCGTTGGGAATCGCAGCTGAGATCATCACCGGTCACGGCCAGAACCTTGCCGCAGAGCCTTCCTATCTCGGACCACTGTTCCCGCCCTCGTAACTCCTGAACGACTCGGAAGTAACCCTGCAGTATGGTCTTGCGAGCCGGCAGGGTCAGTTGCTCAGGGATGGCAGCCGGAATCTGCTCAAACAGCGGCACGGCTAGCTTCGACTGACCGCTATCGCAATAGTTCACCACCAAGTTGCCGAGGGTGGTCATCGTATCGGGGTGGTTGCGTCCGTTGACTCGCTGCTGACGCCTTAACAATTCCTCATAAAGAGGAACAGATTGGTTGAAGCTTCGCAGCCTCCAGTGGATCACTCCGAGCCGAGACATGACCTCTAACGTCCGTGGGTGGTCCCGCCCGAGTTGGGTCTCGTAGAGGCTCTGAGCTTGCTCCAGCGTCTTCCTCGCCTGAGGAAGTTGCCCCGCGTCACAATAATTGGTGACCAGACTATCGACAGTCCGGAAAGTGTGGGGATGGTTGTGCCCACGGAGCCGCTGTTGCCGACTCAAGAGGTCCTCGAACAAGGGGATCGCTCGGTTGAAGCTTCGCAGCCTCCAGTAGGTCACCCCCAGCAACGACATGACCTCCAGGGTTCGTGGGTGGTCGACCCCGAGTTCGGTCTCAGACAGCTTGAGGGTCTTCTCCAATGCTTCCTTCCCCCGAGAGGGTTGCCCAATATCCCTGCAATTGTCGACCAGGTTCGACAAAGTCTCAATCGTCTTGGGATGAAGCAGTCCAAGCTGGTCAACTTGAGACCGGTACGCCTGTTCCAAGAGTGGCACCGATTTCGTGAGACGCCCGTCTTTCCAATAGGCGACGCCCAAGGCGTTCATGGTGGACAATGTATCCGGATGCTGGGCACCGAGCTTGTTTCGGCGCAGTTTGAGTGTTCCTTCCAGGATCTGCACAGCCAAGGCTGGTCGGCCCAAGTCACCGTGAAGAATGGCGAGATTCGTCATCGCAAGGAGAGTCTTTGGGTGATCGGGCCCTAGCTCTTCGCGGCAGACCCTGACCGACTCCTTGAAAATCGGAAGCGCTTGTTGCAGCCGTCCGGTCTTTTGATAGAGGACGCCGAGGTTTTGCTGGACGGTCAGGGTCCGGTAGTGCCGCGGACCATGGATTTCTCTGAGAGATTGAGCGGCTTGCTTATACAGTTTTTCGGCCTTGACGAACTGACCAACATCTACATAGAGGCCGGCCAAGTTATGCATGCTTTCCAGGGTCATCCGGTGTGTTGGGCCCAACTTGCTCCGGCAGCTGATGTAGCAGTCCTTGGTCAGCGACAGTGCCTTGTCCGTTTGCCCGAGTGCGTCGTAACAGAGCGAGAGTTCATTGGCAGCCCGTTGGGTCACCCAGTGATCGGGACCATGTTCCTCAAGGTTGGTGTCGTACACGTTTTCCAACAAAGGCAGGGCCGTTTCGGCCTGGCCGATTGCCCGGTAGGCTGCCCCTAGGCTTACCCTCAAGGTGAGGTGATCCTCACCGACCTTGCTGTGGACCTTTTCGAACAAGGGCAAGGCTTCCTGGAACTTCCCCCGTTCATAGAGCAAGACGGCCAAGCTGTTTTTTGCTCGGAGCATGTCCTCATGGTCCTGCGCAAGAAACTCCTCGCGCAAGGCGACCGCGCGTCGAAGATACCGCTCAGCGATCTCAAGACGGCCCAGTTGTCGCAAGGTGTTACCCAAGGAGTGCAGGGTCTTGGCCAGTGCGATCGGGCGATCCTCAAACCAGTCGTCGACCACCTTCTCGGCCCCAATGATCGCCTCAGACAAACTGACATCTTTTCCTTGGCCGTGACGTTGATCTCTCGGCCGGGCTGCTGCTAAGACGACCTCGATCAGAAAGTTGCTGAACTTCTCGGAATCCGCCTGGGCATCCCGGGCGGCCAACTCGGCCTGACGAGCGGCATTGGCTTGGGTCACAGCGTGCTTCTTCTGTTGCCGCAACTGCTCCAGCCGTTGCTTGGCCAACAACTCCGCCGCCTCGGCAACCTGGCGCTGCTCTCCCTCCGATCTCAGAGCCGCCGCTGCGTGGAGCAAGCCCCAGGTCAACCCCGCCACGCCGGTGATTAAGGCCAACAGGACCAAACTCGCAGCTACTACCACTGGGCGGTGGCGCCGAACGAATTTCCTCACCCGGTAGAGATTCGATTGCGGACTGGCCTCAACAGCCTCGCCTGTCAGATGTCGGCGGAGATCCGCGGCCAACTCCATGGCCGACTGATACCGACGGGACTGCTCTTTTTCGAGAGCCTTCATCACGATCCAGTCCAGTTCTCCGCGCACTCGCTGCACGAGTCCCCTGGCGTCCTCGCGGCGAACTTGGGCGACCGTCTCCAGCGACTTGGTCGCGGCGGTCAGCCGTGTGCTGGGGCTGGGCGGATCCACCTCTCGGATGATCTGCTGAATCTCCTCCAGTCCGAGTGTTGGTAAACCTTCCCGCGGAATCGGGGTGGTTCCGGTCAACAGTTCGTACAGCAGCACCCCAAGGGAATAAATGTCACTGCGGGTATCGATCTTGATCACCTCGCCGAACGCCTGCTCGGGACTCATGTACTGGGGAGTCCCCATCACCTGGCCATGGCGGGTTGCCAGGGTCTGTTCGGTCAAGGGTTGATCGATCGCTTTGGCGATCCCGAAGTCAATGACCTTCGGCACGGGTTGGCCATCCTGTTGCAGCACCAAGACATTGGACGGCTTGATATCCCGGTGCACGATGCCTTTGACATGGGCATGCTGGACCGCCTGGCAGATCGCCACAAACAACTCAATCCGCTGCCGGATTGTCAGCCGGTGTTGGTCACAAAACCGCGTGACCGGGATGCCGGCGACCAGTTCCATGACAAAGTAGGGTCGGCCGGTGTCCGTGGTCCCAGCGTCATAAACTTTGGCGATGTGGGGATGATCCATCAGTGCCAGTGCCTGCCGCTCCGATTCGAAACGAGCAACGACCTCGGCGGTATCCATCCCGGGCTTGAGGATTTTCAGCGCCACCTGCCGTTTCACAGGGACGCTCTGCTCCGCCTGGAAGACGACTCCAAATCCTCCGGCCCCAATCTGTTTTCCCAGAGTATAGGGGCCAATCTGTGTCCCCACGGATTCGGGCGGTTGAAAGATCGTGCCTCCGAACCCGCCCAGCAGCGTGGGGTGGAGGAAATCCGCCCGGGCCTGCTCATGCGAGGCGATCAGGTCGATGACCAGCTGCCGAACCGCCGCATTGCCCCCACAAGCTCGCTCCAGAAAAGCGTGTCGCTGCTCCGGCGGCAGCTTGATCGCTGCATCAAACAGAGACGCTTCATCCATCGGTGGTACCCAAGAGGATCGCTCGTTGCCTTCAGGGTGACTCATCGCCCTTGCTGATCTCCCGGTGAATCCACGCGCGGGCGAAGGTCCAGTAACGTTCAGCTGTTGTCGTCGAGATCCCTAGCAGCTCGGCAGCTTCTGCAATCGTTTGACCACAGAAGAAACGTAGCTTCACCAGCTCTGCCTTCACAGGATCCGCTTCACTCAGTTTGTTGAGCGCTTCATCAACCGCCAAAACCTCATCGACTTTGTCCGGCGCGACCAGTTCTCCCTCGGAAATGTCTGCTCGAGCAACCTGGCCGCCGTGGCGAATTCGCTTTTTACGCCGGGCGTGTTCAACCAGAATCCGCCGCATCGACTCGGCAGCAGCTGCAAAGAAATGGCCCCGGGATTCCCAGCCGTACTCATGTCCGGACCCCACCAACCGCAAATAGGCCTCATGGACCAAGGCTGTTGGTTGCAAGGTGTGATCGGCGGACTCCCGAGACATTCTGGCCACCGCCAGTCTGTGCAGTTCGTCGTACACCAGCGGCAACAGCTTGGACGCCGCTTGAGCGTCCCCGGTTTCGATCTGAGAGAGAATCTCGGTAACCTCGTTCATCTTGTCCTCCACAGATCTCCCAGCATGGTGCCTTGAAATGCCGGTGCCCGGGTAACGATCGTGAGAACTCGAAGCCCCACAACCCTGAGAAGCTGTTCCTGCGGGAGCGTGCGGCTACTTTGCGGTATCGGTGGGGTTTCCAGCATACCCACTCCGCGACCTTCGGGTCAGAAGCTCCAACTCCTGACCTTCAGGAAAGTTTTCAGAGGGCGGTCCGCTCAAGCCACTGGGCCTTAAGGACTCGGGAAGCTTGGGTTTCCGCGGCAGGGGTCGTCCGAAACTGTCCTGAACAACAATCGGATTCGAACAGTTCCGCCCGGAACCTTGTGTCGGATGAATTCCTGGAAGCCTGGCGCCAAGGAGGCCCCGCAACATCGCCGAGGCTGGCCAAGAGGACGGCCTGGAAAAATCCAGTCTGAAGGGCTGCCTGATCTCTGTCGCCGCAGTGTTCTCAGGCTCTGCGACCCCAAGCAGTCCGAGAGAGGGGAGGAGGTTGCCCGCCGTGCGAGCCTTGTTTGCCGCCTTCTCGCCCCGCTCTGCAGCTTGGCGGCAGCGGTCCGTTATAGACAAATGATCAGAATTTTTCGCAGATGCAACCTCGTTTTGGTTCCGGCCCGGTTCTCACCGGACAACAGATGCGCCCAACGCAGTTGATGGTCGGAAAACAGAGTCCGACAAGCCGAGTCGTCGTCGCTAACTCCCCGTCCGGAAAACTCCTCTCCCAGCACCGTTTCCGCTTCCTCTTTGCCACGACTGACTCCGCAACGAAACAACACATGCATCGCCGTGGAGAACACCCAGCAGTAGCAGGACTGCGTGCCCACTTTCCAACCAGTCTCGTCAACGTAGACCATCTGTGCTGCGATCAACTAGTCCCACATTCCGCACCCCCTACGGGCTTTCAGAACCTTTAGGGGGCTTGC
>CAZYKP010000033.1:0-57780 GCA_964648025.1 uncultured Pirellulales bacterium
TCGGTTGCACTAAGGGCATCAGGCTCACGAGCCTGCCACGAAAATGGACACTTACGCTTGGACGCATGAGATTCTCCAAGCGTTGCTCCAGGGATGGGTGGTTGCTCGCCGGTCCCCCGCCCCGAGTTCGCTTCGCGAACCGCTTGCCGAGAATCCACTGGGCACAAGCCTCTGTGCTGGCCGAACTAGCCAGCCAGGGAGGATCTGTGGTTGAACCCAGTAAGCTGACAAGAGACTACCGTCGCTGAAGATTTTGGATGAACCACTCGACGGCCAGTTGCGCGACCTCCTCCAGTTTTCCCGGCTCTTCGAAAAGGTGAGTTGCCCCGGGCACAACGGCGATTTGGCTGTTGGCGAGCTGCTGGTCGGCCTGCTGATTGAGGGCCAGCACTTGCCCGTCCAATCCACCAACAATCAGGAGCGTCGGTGCCTTGACGCGGGTCAAATCCTCTCCGGCCAAATCAGGCCGGCCACCCCGCGAGACAATCGCGCCAACCGAATTCGGCCGCTCTGCGGCGGCGATCAACGCCGCGGCCGCGCCCGTGCTAGCTCCAAAGAGCCCCATGGGCAAGTGGCTTGTTTCTTGCTGTTGGCGGAGCCAATCAATTGCCAATACCATCCGTTGTGCCAAGCGGCCAATATCGAAGCGATACTGGCGCGTGAAGACGTCTACCTGATGCTCCGCAGGTAAGAGGAGGTCAAACAGCAGCGTTGCCAGACCCGCCTCATTAAGTTCCTCGGCAACGAACTGGTTGCGACGACTGTGCCGACTGCTTCCACTGCCATGGGCGAATACGGCGACTCCTAAAGCATCAGCCGGAACTGTCAAAAATCCCTCCAGCAAGCCTTTTGGAATGGGAATCGCAACGCAGTTGTTTGTTTTTGTGTTCGCCATGACTGCTGTCTCCTTTCGATTCTTCTGATTGCAGTCGATGGGAGCTCAGCGATGCTCCCGTCCGGCGAGCAACCGCTGACTTCTCAGCGACGAGACAGCCCTCCACTTCCATTGTGTCATCTCCGCTGGTTCTTGTCGCTGTGCCGTGCAGTTGGAGCGAAGAAAGAACAACAGCTCGGAGGCAAACAGGTTTGTTCTCCCAACTTCCATCCTTGCTCAGAAACTTCTCGGGCGCTCGGGCTCACATCAAGGGTGGCAACGGCTTTTGGAGCCTTTTGGACCATTCCCCAAAGATGGAAATCTTCAGTGACGACTGTCTATTGACGCTCTAAGGTTGGTTTTCCTTCGACATAGCCCAGTGATTCCAAAAACTTGTCAGTTTCCAACAGAGTCTCGTAATATTTGGCCCGGTTGAAAAATCCATGAGGCTGCTCTTGGTAAAGGCGCAAATCACAGCGGGCTCCGGCTTTTTCCATCCGAGCCTGATAGTCTTTCGCGGTTGATACAGGGATCAGTTTGTCCTTGGTACCTAGAAACACGATTGTTGGCGGAGCGGTGTTATCAATGTTGTGAAGAGGCGAGAATTGTCTCCAGTAGTCCTTCACTCGATCGTGGCCATAGCCTGTCGGGCCATTGTCAAAAACGGGATTGAAAAGCACCAACGCGTTGGGCCGACAGCTGACAGTGGTGTCTTCTCCGGCTTCGTCAAAACCGTCAACCGTTCCTGTCGCTGCGGCAACCTGGCCCCCGGCCGAACCACCTCCAGCCGCGATTCTCTCAGGGTCAATGCCCAGCTGGGCAGCGTGGCTGCGTATCCAGCGCACTGCTGACTTGCCGTCTTGGACGCACTCCCGCGGAGAAGTCCCATGCCGTCGTTTGACTCGGTATTCAGCACAGATCGCCACCATGCCCCTTGAGGCAAGGTAGTTGCTCTGGCTGTAGAATTGCTGGGGAGTACCTCCGATCCAGCCTCCTCCGAAGAAAAACACAATCGCCGGTCGCCGCTCGCTGGCTTGGTGATCCTGAGGGTTGAAGATGTGCAGTCTCAGCTGGATATCATTGACCTTCTTGTACTGAACGATCCTGTCCGGAGTGTCCGCAGCCACACCGACGCTTGTCAGCATGCCCCAGAACACCAAGGCAAGACCCACCAAAATTTTCATCAAGTCACCCCTAAAATGCATGCAATAGGTTGCTACGGCAAACAGGAAAACCGATCAATAGTTGGAGAATCGCGGCTTCTTGATTCCCAAAAAGTTCTTGAGGAAGTCAGTTCGCAACGCCAGACTCGAGCAACGACCGAAGATCCGGGTTTGCGGTGCTGCCTGTGGCTGCTCGCCCTGAGGTCATCCTCAACAAAGGGAGATGGTCGCTCTGGATCGAAGACTGACCTGAGGCTCAATCGGCTCAGCTTGGGGCTCAATCGTGTGGACCGACGACCCCTGCCAAAACCGTTCTGGTGCTTCGCTTCCGTCTGATTGGGCAGTTGAGTTCTCGTTGAATCCGGGATTCACGTCCGAACGACTGCAAAATCGAAGGAAACAAGGCAGTCGGGGGCTTGTCCGTCTCGATTTCCGCTCGCCATTGGCAGAGACGAGTGCTTTTTCGCCGTGAGGACCCGACTCGTCTGAGAGTGCTGGATTGACGCTGGCGGTTTCCCGAAGCGGATTGGATATGCTGACCCGAGGACCGGAAACGCAACGTTTTGACAACCAGCTGCCGAATCAGTACCGTTCTGACTCTGAAGTGTGTTGCCACGGTTGAGCTGCCACGGTTGAGCTGCCACGGTTGAGCTGCCACGGTTGAGCTGCCACGGTGGCGTCTTGGAGACGTCATCGTCATTGTGGCCGCCGACGATCGCCCTGACCAGTCGGAGTCGATGATGTTAAATCGCTTCCCAACGATGATTTGGATGCTCCTATTCGCCTTGATCCCCGCTGGGGCGTCCTTGGCGGAACACCCCAACGGGGTTGTCTGGCAGGGTGAATCGGGCCCTGGCAAAGGCAAGCACATCGTCTTCATTGCCGGCGATCACGAGTATCGTGGTGAGGAGACTCTGCCGGCATTGGCCCGCATTCTGGCCAAGCACTACGGCTTCAAGTGCAGTTTTTTTGTGACGACCGATCCCAAGGATGGCACCATCAAGCCTGGCAGCAATCACATTACCGGTCTTGAAGCCCTCAAGACGGCCGATCTGATGGTGCTCTTTACACGATTCCAGGCGTTTCCCGATGACCAGATGCAGCACATCGAGGACTACGTCGCCGCGGGCAAACCGGTCATTGGCCTGCGAACGACCACACATGGATTTCGTGGGCTCAAAGGAAAGTTCGCCAAATATAACGAGGGCTACCGCGGCGATGAGAAGGAGTGGAAGGCAGGATTTGGCGAGGCCATTCTCGGCGAACACTGGGTGGGCCACTATGGCCGCAACCACAAACAGAGCTCACGGCTTCTCCTGGAAAAGGATCAGCTCGAGCATCCCATTCTCCGGGGTGTCTCCGATGTCCATGTCCAGTGCGGCGGCTACAACGCCCATCCGCGGGAAGGCTGTTTGGTCCTCGCTCGTGGGCAGGTTCTCAACGGCATGAAGTTTGACGATCCCCCCGATCCTCGCAAAAAGATCTTGCCAGTTGCCTGGGTGCGTCTTTATCAGCCTGGTCATCCGATGTCACGGGTGTTCGCGACGACACATGGAGCTTCGGAAGATATCCTCAACGAGGGCTTTCGTCGGATGTTGGTCAACGCTCATCTCTGGTGCTTGGGCCTTGAGGATGCCATCAAGGCCGACAACGAGGTGTCGTTTGTTGGTCCCTACAACCCGCTGACATTCCGATTTGGAGGCCATCGCAAAGGTGTCAAGCCGGCAGAGCTCGCAGGATGGGAGACACCGATCTTGGGTGAGAAGTCCTCACAAGAGGAATGAAGGGAGGGGACATCGGCACACTCCGCGGTTGCTGCTGAAGTCATGCCATTTGGGAATGGCACAAGCCCAGTTCCCAAGGCGGTTTCCTCAAGCAGGTTCCGCAGCGGCCTCCTCGTCCGACGGCCCAGGGCGAGGGGGATTTGGCCGCTGAGGCGAAACAGACTTGGAGCCTTGGGAGCTGATGAGTTGAGGACCTGAGGCTTTCGAACCCTTCCGATCAGCCCCCCTGAGTGCCCCAGCACCCAGTTGGGAAAAAGGGAAAGTGGCTTACTTGAGCCCTTCGCCTTTCCGGCCGACGTCGTTCCAAGTCACCTGGAACAATTTCGCGATTGAACCAGGGGTGGAGGCTGAGGGGGCGGGCTCGAGCGACCGCGAAACTCAGCGCCTGCCAGTGGTGGAGACAACCGCTGCTGCTGTTGGCAGGTTGGCTCGCTGGATGCCGAGATTGAATCCTTTCGGGTTGTGTTCACCGAGGCGATTCCGACCCATCTTTGGGCTGCTCTTCGACTGGCCGGATCCGGAAATCGCCAACTTCTTCATTCATGTAATATAGGCGGCGATCGGGATAAGCCTGACGAGCGGCCTCGATCCAACCGATGGACTTGTCTTCGCCGAGTTTGTATTCGGTTGCTCGGATGGTGATCACTGGGCTTTCATCAAAGGGAACGGTCATCGCTGTCAGACCGGCTCGGATCGATTTGCAATGCGGCTGCCCCCCAGGACGCGTCTCCGGAGGAAGACCCAACACCGCATTGTCCAGGCCCTCCTCACGAACCGCTGTCTGAATCGCCTCCACAACGCCGCCGGTAATCGCCTGGGGTGGGTCGTATTTGATCTCCACCAAGCGTGCCGGGACCGCAATCAACCAGGCGATTAGCAGCCCCCAACCCACAAACGCTAGGTAACCTTGTGCCCAGCCAGCCAAGGATCGATCTTCTTGCTGGGCCAGTTGCCGCGCCCGGGCGATTCCGCCAGCCAGCAGAAACGCTGTCCCCGGCAGAAGCGGAACCAGCCATCGGGGCCCTACCCAAACAGGGTAAATAAAGACAAAAGCAGTATAGGCCAACAGCAGCGAAACGCCGCCGGCGGCGAGCTCCCACCCTTGTCTGAGGTATCTCCGTGCAAAGAGAAGGGCCACAATCACAATAACTGCCCCGGGGATGACACGCCCGTACACTTCCTGGCTCCAGTTGACCCAACCTTCGTGAGTCCAAACCAGTGCCTCCAGTGGCGTGCTCGGGCTTTGAGAGAGCAGTTGCGACAAGATCCCCTGACCATACGGAGACTTGCCGGCCTGACCGGTCAAGTAGCGGTTCAAGCCCAAGAAGATTCCCGAGCCAAGCAGCATGCCAGGCAGAAACGCTAAGGAGGGAAGAAAGAGTCTCCAGTTGGTCAGAACCTCCCAGGTCATCCACAAGAGGATAGGAGCGGAAAAAAACAACGCATCTTGAGGGCGAGTCACGATGGCTCCACCCAAGGCCAGCCCGGCCAGAAGTCCGGTGCCAAACCGACGGCTTGACGCCCAGCGTGCCCGAAGGTCAACAAAGAGCACCAGCCAAAATGTGGCCATCAAGTGCGAAAGCTGCGTCAACGAGTTCAACCACAGCCACGGGGAGAGGGCGACCATCGCCGCAACTAACCAGGAAAAGTCGGCCTCATCGCGGGCCCGTGCGTAGCGATAAGTGACCAACACGATTCCCACCGCGACCACCGGGGCTGCCAGCCAGGACGCTGAAAGCCGGTCAAAGGCACCCAGGACCGTCGGCCACATGGGCGGGTACTTCCCATAAAACCCAGCATCTCCGACTTCAAAGAAGTAACCGCCGCCAAAGAACTTTGGATACATCGGGGCGTCCATCGCCAGGCATCCGTTCCAATAGCCCCGCCCCTGCATCAAGTAGATGATGGCGTCTGGAGTATGTGGGATCCCATCTAAGAGATACTGCGCCGCGGCAGCCGATCCAACCATCAACATGGCAAGGACCAAGATCACAAGCGGCAGTCGACCCCGTTGAAAGCACCCCGTGATGCCCTCGGCGATCGCCCGACCCGATCGAGGTGCCGCTGCCGCGGCAGCCACCGCTGAGATCGCCAGCAGAAAACTAGACACTGTCGGCCGATAGAGGTAGGCAGTGAGCTCCCCCGGCACGAAATAGCCCCACCAGCCTCCAGCAACTGAGCAGGCGGTCACCAAGAACACCCCTCCGAGGGACCAACGCAGCCAACCTGGTGTTTGAAGCCATTGCCAAAGCACGCCACAAACGGCCATTGCAACGACGATCGCTGCTCCACCAATCGCCGCCAGAGCAGGAATCGTAGGAATACTTGTTGATCCCAGTGCCACACCGGACCGGGAAAAGTCGACCCAGGAAATGGGTAACGCCGCGGCGAAGACTGCAAACATCAGTGCAGCCACAAGTGCAAACAACCTAATCATAATGGGGAGGCCGACCTCGACTAATCGGTGGGGGGGTGATCCTCGGGCTGGTTGGTTCCTGCCAAAACCCCAGGACCAACATGGGGACTACGAAAGAGAGCGGGCACGCCAGGGATTCACGGCGGAGCAGCGATGAACTGCTCCACTGGTAGCATGGCACCCGAGTGGTCAGTTTCCCTCTGATTGAGCGGTGGTTCTCGTTGAATCGGGGGATTCAGGTCCAACCGACTGCCACCATTCTAGGAAACAAGGTACTGGCCTCTGTCTGAAAACCCGCTGGTCAGCCCGAGGGGGTGGTCAGCGAGTTGCTGGCAAGGAGGTTGCAGCAGGCGAAATCCAGACTACTCGTTGATGCAACCGACGCTGCCGGCGCCTCGTTCCAGAACTGGGAGGCCAGCCGTTGGAGGCCGGCCACCCGATGCCAGATGGGTGTTCTGAGACAGACTCGAGAATGCGAGGTAGTTTACCAAGCAGAAAAAGAGGTGCCGAGGAGGCACAGGCTGTCTTTCTCGGTTATTCCATGGATTGATGGCTGACTTCAGCTGGAAGATCAACCGCCAGGAGGCTCGCCCCGACGCATCGGGCAAGCGGATTCTTGGCCCGGTTGCGTCCTACGGGTGACGTCCTCAGAGTTGCAGTTTTTGGCTCGCCTCCGTTGAGCGGTCTCAAGAGCTGCGGAGTTGTCACCTCGGAATTGACCAGCCGTCAGCCAAAAGCCTCAAGTGGACCAAGCGTCGGTGCCACAGGGAAGCATGCTTCTCAGTCGAGCCACGTGGCTCTGGGGCTCGTGTGAATCAGTTTGCGGAACGCCCTTTGGCAGCCTGAAGCTCTTCAGACTGTCCCCAACGATAAAAGATGAGACCGGCAATGACGCCCACAACGGCAGCGGAGATGACAGCGGTTGGATTGGTGGTGAAATCGGAATTCTCTGCGGCAGCTTGAGTGGTGAGCACCAAACCCACCAGACTGATCACTAGGCCCAAAGCGTCAGCGAAGATCGCTGATAAGCTGAAGCCCATTTGGGAGAGCACCACCAGCTTTCCCAAGATCAGTTGCAGGGCATAGCTGATGACACCAGTGACCATGATTGTAAAAGCAATCCAGTGGAACCAAGAGAAGGAGAAATACTCTGCCAGGCCGTAAATCGGGGAGAGAATCCCTGCTGAGACCTCTTGGGCCTTCTCGCTCTCTCCGAGTTCGGTGGCCTTCTCGCGAGCGTCTTTGATCAACTGAGCAGCCTGCTTTTTGGCCTTGGCCACAATGGACTCAGCTTCTTGCTCCTCCGAATCGGGGTCTTGTTCGCTGGGGGGTAGCTGTTGGCCGGTTGAGTCGCCCGGCTCTGGAGCCTGCCCTGCGGAAGTTGAGTTCCCCGTCGGTGGAGTTGTGGAGTTGGGTTGATTGGCTTGCTGACTTCCCTGGCAAATGCCTCCAAGAAAACAGCTCAGCACCAATACTGTGACTAAGGCCAGATCGTTTCGCATTGTTTGACTCCTCAAAGGTCATCGGATTGGTTTTTGATGGACCTAGGCCATCAACATAACTCTGGTCGTCTCCAAAGAGCTGTTGGTTGATCAACCACCGACTCTGGGAGAAGTTTGGGCCGCTTAACTCACGACGCACCCAGACCCGAAATAGCCCCAACGTTGATCCTTGAGGCTTCGCACGTGGACTGTCGTTGACTCAACATTCATCAGTCTCGAAAAAGCTCTCGACCAGGTCAGTCAACCCTTCTCAACCGCCGTCGGGCCAGACGGTTGCCCACCGTTGCAGACTCCCCACCCTTGGCAAGAACGGTTTCGTCCCTGACAAGTTGTCGACGATGTCCCTGATTCACGACTGGCTAGCGGAACGACTGGCTAGCGGAACGACTGGCTAGCGGAACCACCGACAACCCGGGCTTGCGATGGTGCCGCTGGCTGCCGCCCCTCCGGTCATCACAAACAAGGGCAGGCGGTCGCGCTGAGTCGGAAACCGATCTGAGGATCAGTGAGAACCGCGCCTCAAATCACATCGATCCGATCACCTATTGTCCATGAGCTGGCCATGAAACCTGGGACCGCACTGCAGACATTTGGCAAGTGAGTGTGGCTGCAAGGCCAGCGTTGTTGAGGACTGAGAGTTCGTCAGACAAGTCAGAGAAGGTTGTGATGGGGGGTCAGCCCCTTCACCAAATAGCTGTGTGCGGGAACCCCTACTGCTCTTGGGGAAAATTCTGGCTCTTTCAAAACGCTAAAACGGCACAAGAACCGCTGCTTTCGCAGCTTCTTCACAGACTGGACGAGCCAAGATTCTCCCCAACTTCAGTAACGGCACCACGCGTTCTTTTGGGCAGTCGCGAACACACAATGGATCACGCCGGTAGCCCATCGTAGCGGGTCTGCCAATCAGGCTCAACTGACCAATTCGACGCACCAAACTTGTTGAATGATCCGAACTGACTCAGGGGTCGCAGCAAGGAAGTGCAGCCAAAGGATGTCCGCGAGCAGCGAAATTCTCACAAGTCAAGGAGGATCAGTTCTCGGCCCGCTGTTGGAGAAAATCCTTGCTCGTTGAGAACACCGAAAGAGCGGGAAGTACGATGGATCTGGCAGCCTTTCCACAGTGCCGGAGGAGCCAAGATCGTCCCCAATCGCAGGAGGATCGTCCCTGTGGAATCTCAGGAATCCGACCGCTGAGGCGTTCAGACTGCCAACGCCGAGGTCCACAGCAAATCCCGCCGTGACTTTTCTTTCCATGCAAAGCGAGCATGGCGGATTCTGGGTTGCCAGCATTGGGGGAGTTCCCTGTGATCAAAGTGGCGGGATCTCTGAGGCAGTCGCTGGCTCTGTGTCCGCTCCCCAAGGGTGTCGGTCAACCGCATCAAGGATGGTCGATCACCGGCGACCCTGAGGGCAGAGGATGGGGGAAGAGCATCAGTCCAGTGAGGGAATAGTCTTCAGTCACGTTTTGCTTATGAGGAGTTCTTCTGCTTAGCGGGGCTGCAGCAATCCTGGAAACCGCTGATGAGTGTGTTCCGGCAGATGCACCTTCAGTGTTTCAGGGAGGATTTCCATGCGGAATCGCGTCCCCTGCGTGGGCTCCCCATCGAGGTTGATTTGTACGGGATCAGCGACCGACAGCTCGACCCAAGGAAGCTGGACCGCCACAATCGATTCCCAATCGGACACATCACCCCCGGTCAGCAGCCACCCAGCGATTTCCAGCAGCTCTTCAGTCGGCAGCTCGGGAATCATAGTCACATCCAACAAGCCGTCATCCAAAGCCGCTTTTGGACACAAGGCATAACCACCACCGGCGTAACGCCCGTTGCCAACAAAGAAGCCCAACAGCGATCCCTGCCATGTGAAACCCGGTCCGGTCACCGTCCCCTGCCAAGGGTGCAAGCTGGAGGCATAGGTGATCCCGGTGAACAAGTAAGCGAGGCTGCCTAACAGCTCCTTGCTTTCTTCTGATGTGTGGGAAGTGATCTCAGCAGAGATTCCCCCACTGGCCATGTTGACCATCACCAAGGCAGAGTGCTTGGGGCTGGTCACACCGGCCACATCAATCGGCCAAAGAGGCCATCTGAGGCCGCCTCGCAGTGCCTCCGCAGGCGAGAGGTCGCGGAGGCCCACGCAACGAGCAAAGTCGTTGGCGGTTCCCAAGGGGACGATTCCCAGCGTGGGACGCCTGGCAGCCTCGATCTCCAGCAGACCGCTGACCACCTCGTTGAGGGTGCCGTCTCCGCCAGCAGCGAACACCGAGGTTGCCTGGCCTGCCGAGGCTTCGGCAAGCTCGCGTGCATGTCCGCGGCCTTTTGTGCGAAGGACCTCAATGGCGTGGCCCTGTCGCTTGAGGGCGTCAATGGACTCGTGCAACTCACCGCGTGGTGAGCATTTCCCATTGAGGATCACCTGCACCACTTCATGCCCAGTGGGCTTGCCCTCCGAAGCTGTCAAACCGTCACTAATCGCTACTTCCTCCGTCGCTCCGGCACCAAATCCGGGCGCCACTCGCGGCAGAGAGTGGCAGTCGTGAAAGTTGAGGTCAGTCCAAGTCGGGCGGCCGTTGATTGGTGGCCCACCCTGTAGGGAAATGCCGAATTTGCAGATTTTACGAAAGGGGCAGGAAGCCCGCCCAGGGCTTCCATCCGAGGGGGATGTTTATGAGGAGTATCTGCCTCACGTTCGCAGTTGAACAAGCAAGCCACGTGGCGGATTGCAGCTGAGAGGGTCGGGGAAGGGCGACAACCAGGACATTCGCCCCAAGCCTGATTGGACGACGCTGAGGAGGTTGCCAGCGGGCAAAATGCACGCTACAGGCGGGAAGCCGGGTCGTTGCGAGGTTCGGTTGACCTTCTCGCAAGAGTCGTGAGGCCAGGATTGAGGCAGAGCGAAGGTTGTGGGGGCAAGAAAACTAAGAGCCAGCTACGCTCAGGCGACCTGCCGTTGATAGGCGGGTGGTGGGAGACAGAGCACTTCCGTACAGTTTTCCAGATCGTCGCCGGAAAGTGGGGCCAGCTGGTATCCGATTAAACGAAGCAGTTGACAGCAGGCTGAGTGAATTCTTGGTCCATGGGTCGACAGAAACAAAGTCGGGCGGAGCGTCTCTAAGGTGTTTCGTGCCCCGCGGAGAACCTCGACCTCAAACCCCTCCACATCGATCTTCATATGAGTGGGTTGGATTTTCTCCTCGGCCACAAACTCGTCCACGGCAACCACCGAGACGACTGAGTCGCTGAGGGCCGCTGGGGCCTCTGCGATGAGATGCCCGGTTCCACTCCCGCTGCCCAGGCGAAATGTGCTGTGGCCCCGACGAGCTCCGACAGCCAGCTGATGCATGCTCACACCAGAAAGTCCGTTGGTCAGGACATGATCGGAGAGAAAACGGAAGTTGCGAATCTCCGGCTCAAAGGCAACGACCTCTCCAGCTGCACCCACCAACTTTTGGCTTAGCAGAGTGTAGTAGCCAACATGTGCTCCAATGTCGAAAACCACAGAACCAGGTCGGATTTGCTCGACAAAGGCTTGCGTCTGTCTTGGCTCGTAAGTTCCCAGTAGCACCCGGAACAATTTCCCAGGGCTTGCTGGATTCCACCAACGGCCGCGGAGGAGACCTTTGAGAATGGGCAGATGGACTGGGGACATGGTTGATGGTGTCCTTTGCGACATACCTTCCAAGAGAGTCTCTGCAGGCCAACGTTCACAGGCCGACGTTCACAGGACAACGATCACAGGCCGACGGTCATAGGCAGAGGGCCTAGCCCGCAGCTGTTTGGTTTTGACCGTGGATCCGCCGCAAAGTGCGATTCTTAAAACGGTGCCACCGCGCGAACAGACTCAGTTTCGGCAAAATCCGCTGAGTGGAGACATTGTGAAAGCACTTCTCCAGAGGCAAGGGCGAGTATCTGGTCAGTTGCTCCAAGCCTTCCAGATCAGCGTTGATCTCCTCCTGGCTGTATTTGGGTGGCTCGTGATCGTAATACTTGGAGACGATCGGCAACAATTCTTCCCAAAACGGACCTGGCACGATCTCCGCGTGAGTGTCCACCTGCTCTGGCTTGACCCGAGCCGACACCCGACTCTCGGCCCAATGAAGGGCACTCTTAGGATCATCGGTGCTGTAGATGCCGATTTTCGACCACCACTCTTGTGCGTAGGCCGAGACATCCAGAGCCAAAAACGAGGAAAGTGCTGAGAGCACTTGATCGTTCCGCGCCACCAAGTCTTCCACCCGAATACGTAAGCAGTTCGGGTGGCTATGCGTGCGAATCAGGTAGCGAGCGAAGGCGATCGCCACCGGCACGACATCGAGATCAGTCCGATACCACTGAACGATCGCCCCTTTGCACAGCCAAGTGCGGATATCCCGCATCGGGTAGATCGTTTTGTAAACCCGGTGCCGATAGGTTTCATCCGAGTTGAAGGTGATCAGTTTGTCCCCAAGATATCGATAGTGTCGTCCCTCGCCGTGTCGGAGATGTTCGGCAAAATCTCGATAAGGCAGACCGAGATCGGAACAATCACGAAAAAAAGACCGTGCCCTAGGAAAGCGCTGGAGGAGCTGGGCTCCGTATTTGGAGATCAGCTCTTGCCCCATCATGGTCTCATACAGCATCAAAATGTCAGGGTGACAATTGAGGATGCCCACCAGTGTTGAGGTCGCTGTCTTAGGTGGACCCTGGATGAACAAGATTTCCGTAGCCTGTTCGCTCATCAAAGACTTCCTTCAATCCATCCGACGGAGCGTTGGTGCCGACTCAATTCCCAGGATCCTCGAGGGCTGCCTGTTGCATGCTGAAGGCGCGGAGGGTAGCCCAAAGGGAGATCTCACGCAAGCGGAATCTGGCAGTGCTCAGCACTCATGCCGCTTTCGCCGAGGAGGCCCCGGTTGCCGTTGGGGTGGCCTTCTTGGGCTGCTGAGGTCGCTGACGTACGAGAATTTTTAAGAGGCGACAAAACAGCTTCTCCCCATAGCGTGCCAAGTAGGTCAGCGCTGGCATCGCCTGTTTCAAACCCGGTCCGCGAATACGCTTTCTGTCCGAGCAGTCGAGATATTTGAAGGGATCGCTGTCGTGCACCCAATAGTAGGCCAGGCGGGCCACATTGGTGCGATCCTTGGGAGCGATCTCTCCACCGAGTAACTCCAAAAACTCCTCCAAAGTTTTGGGAGTCTCGGCGACATCCAACTGATCGTAACGAGATGGGCCCAGCATGACGGTGGCCTTGCCCTGCCAACAGGCTTCCACGGTGACCGTTGAACCAAAGGTGACCACGACATCACTCCAGTCGATCAGATCGTAGGTATTGGCTGGATCCTCGGGATAATAGACCTGGACGTTTTCTTGCTGAGCGATGTTGTCGAATGGGGAGATGATATCGCTGCCGATGTCAGCCTGATTGGGATGGAAGCGGACGCAGAAGAAATAGTGGGGGTATTTTTGGGAAGCAGCGGCGATGACCTGGGCATCGACGAAGGGAGATTTCCATTCCCTTCCCAGAGAGGCGAATTCATCCTGGCTGCTGAGGAAGAAGGTGATTTTTTTCTGGAATCCGAGGGGATTGGGAGGAGAGAAAGCCTGAGCTTGTTGACCGGCGAAACGATTGTGCTTGGGAGAACGCCAGTTTTGGAAGAAGGCTTCGGCCAGTTGGAAGTCAGCCGGGTGAGCAAGGATTCGCTGTTGCAGTTCGGATCGGTCAAAAGGCGTATGGCCGTGGTAGACAATTGGCTCGTGCTGCAGATTCCACTCAAAAGTGTTGTAGGCGATCTTTGCGTCTTGAGCGGCCAGCAAGACGAACTTACTGCAGGCGAGCCGACCATTGAGCGTCTCGACCCGGTCGGGCTGCTCTTGGGCGATCAACTGCTTGGCAGCCTGAAGGAGACTCGAAGATGTTTGATAATATCGCCGCTTGATCCACTCCAAAATGCTGCTGCGGCGAATGTCCGGAGCCAGCAGCCGAAACGTTGAGATCAGGCCGCTGAGGACTCCCTCCAGCAAGCCTTTCTTGTTTTCCAGGCTGGCTTCCTCAGGCCCACCAGCGTAGGCCAAAGGAACAGCAGGCAAACCCATCTGTTCGGCCGACCGGCGGATGCTTGCCTGGCAGACCAGACAGGTCAGTGGGTTGCCCATGTAGTTGACACAGCACACACCTCCAGTCTTCGCACAGTATGTCAGAGTGACTTGATGGCCTTCGTCCTGGAGCTGCTTGGCACGGGCGAGCGTGAGAAGCGCATTTTTCCGCCACAGTGGATAGGCGGCGTGGATGACGATCTTCTCAGACTTATCGGTCATTTTCATACTCTCAGGAACTACGTAAGAACTCGGTCCCCAGAACGACAAGAGGAGACCTCTCTCACGTATTCTCTTTCTGGTTGTATGGCAGAAGGTTGTTTCACCGTGATGGGCCCAGCTTGTTGCCTGAAGTGAGACCCTTCAACAGTCGACAAGAGAGTTTTTCGAGGTATCGTGCCATGCTAGTCAATATTGGCATCGCTCGACGCAAACCAAGCGGTCTGACTTTTCCATCGGAACAGTCGAGATATTTGAAGGGATCGCTGTCGTGCACCCAATAGTAGGCCAGGCGGGCCACATTGGTGCGATCCTTGGGAGCGATCTCTCCACCGAGTAACTCCAAAAACTCCTCCAAAGTTTTGGGAGTCTCGGCGACATCCAACTGATCGTAACGAGATGGGCCCAGCATGACGGTGGCCTTGCCCTGCCAACAGGCTTCCACGGTGACCGTTGAACCAAAGGTGACCACGACATCACTCCAGTCGATCAGATCGTAGGTATTGGCTGGATCCTCGGGATAATAGACCTGGACGTTTTCTTGCTGAGCGATGTTGTCGAATGGGGAGATGATATCGCTGCCGATGTCAGCCTGATTGGGATGGAAGCGGACGCAGAAGAAATAGTGGGGGTATTTTTGGGAAGCAGCGGCGATGACCTGGGCATCGACGAAGGGAGATTTCCATTCCCTTCCCAGAGAGGCGAATTCATCCTGGCTGCTGAGGAAGAAGGTGATTTTTTTCTGGAATCCGAGGGGATTGGGAGGAGAGAAAGCCTGAGCTTGTTGACCGGCGAAACGATTGTGCTTGGGAGAACGCCAGTTTTGGAAGAAGGCTTCGGCCAGTTGGAAGTCAGCCGGGTGAGTGAGGATTCGCTGTTGCAGTTCTGATCGGTCAAAAGGGGTATGGCCGTAGTAAATGATCGGTTGTTGTTGAAGGTTTCGCTCTAGCGTATTAAAAGAGAGATTCGCTTCCTGGGCCGCCAGCACACAGTACTTCGTGCAGGCGAGCCGGCCGTTGAGCGTTTCGATGCGGTCCGGCCGCAGCTCTCGAATGAGTTGTTTGGTGGCCTGAAGCAGTTTGAGCGATGAGCAGTAGTAGCGACGCTTAATCCACTGCAAAATGCCGACTTTCCGAATGTCTTCAGGCAAAAGCCGAAACTTGGAAATCAAGTCGCTCAGCACCCCTTCAGCGAGCCCCTGGCGTTGTTGTAATGAGATGGGTTCCTCCTGATCGGCAGCAGGTTTCAACGGGACCGCCTCCAGACCGAGGTTCTTGGCGGTGCGGCGGATCCCTTCTTGGCAGATCAGGCAAGTCAGCGGGTTGCCCACGTAGTTGGCGCAACAAACCCCGCCTGTGTCGGCACAGTAGGCCAGTGTCACTTGGTGGCCTTCATCTTGAAGCTCTTTCGCTCGGGCGAGGGCAAGCAACGCGCTGTTCCGCCGAACCGGATACGGCGTATGGATGACGACCTTCTCGACTTTCTCAGTCATCTTCAGGACCTTATCGCCGTCTTCGCGTAACTCGCTGACTCCTGACCATTGACTCTTGCAAACGGTCATTGAGACATCGAGGGCTGAAACACCTTCTTCTCCGATCGTCCGCGGGCCGCCCAACTCAGATTCTTTCCTGAGCTTCGCCGGCAATGGCGTAGGCGTCGCCAGTGTCCCTCAGATCGGCCCAAGAGCAAACGGATTCTATCGATTCTCAGAAAGGTTGCGAACGAATGTGCAAGAGTCAGTCACCAACTCCATCACCAAATCGTCCAGCCCCCGTCGACGATCAGATTTTGACCGGTGACGTAAGCTGAGAGATCGCTGGCCAAGTAGGCGACTGCCCCTTTGAGATCCTCCTCGGTGGCCAGCCGGCCGAGCGGAGTCCTCGCTTGGTAACGACGCTGAAAAATCTCAGGTTGGTTCCGTTCAACTCCACCCGGAGTAATCGCATTGACTCGAACTTTGGGGGCGAGGATTGCTGCAAGATGCCGGGTCAGTTGCAGCAGTCCGGCTTTACTGGCACCGTAGGCGGCCGGGTTGGCCATGCTGGTCCCCTCGTATAAGCCCAAATCGGGCGCCACCACCCCGTAGATCGAGGCGATGTTGATGATGCACCCATGACCCGAACAGGCCAAAGCCTCTCTGCAGGATTGCGCAAGGACAAAGGGGACCGTCAAATTCAAATCCATCGCCTTCCGCCAGGCCTCGACGCTCTGTTGTTCGAAAGAAGTCGCCCAACCACTCAGTCGTGAGGTCCCGACAAAAGCAGCACAGTTGACCAGGATATCCAACTGGCCGAAGTGTTCTAACACCCGACCGGGCAACGCCCGCGTTTGCTGGTCACAACTCAGATCGGCAACCAACCCTACCGTACCGCGGCGGTGAATCTGCTGAATCTGCTCAGCGGCCGAATGGCAGCCATCCTCATGACAATCCACAACCGCCACCGCTGCCCCCTGCTCAGCGAGCGTCCCGGCGATCACTCGGCCAATGTGACCAGCCCCGCCGGTGACCACCGCCACACGACCGTCGAGCCCCATCAGCTCTGTGAGGGTTCGCATCGTCTTCTCCCGGCAAGTGGTTTGAACAACCGTCGTGGACGATGGACTCGTTGGTGTTTCGACGCTTGGGGACTCACGAATTGTTGCTCCTGTCTGCAGGCCGGAGCTGAAGTTTCCAGCATGGCTCCGCCCTGTGGTCGGGCCGTGTTCTTAAGCGCTTCGTCGTTGGAGCGGAGGACGTTCCAGTGGAGCGTGACGACTGAGCAGGAATTCAGCCAGCTCAAAATCCAGTTCCGTATCAATATCCAAGGCCCTTTCCTTGGGAATGGCCACTGCACGGATTCGATTGGAAAACAGCGGCTGAGCCCGCAAAACGACTCTGGGCCAGAGGGCATAGGCCACAGTCGCGACATCGAACATCGCAGGGGCATCTTGGCGACGCGCGATGTTCGGATTCTGTGAGCCTGTTTCTGGGGACATTGCCAAAGAGGCGTAGCCCGCCGAATCCAGAGACACCATGTTGAAGTAAGGATTGCGATGAGCTTCACAGACGGTGAGGACTCCGTCGGCGTTTCCTTTCAGCAAGGCGTCAATGCAGGCGTCGATGTCACTTGGCGACCGCAGGGGTGCTGTTGGGGGCACCGAGACAAACACCTCAACGGGGTTTTGAGGAAAGAGGCGGTTGGTCTCCTGCAGGGCATGCTGCCAGGCGAGCACCTCTGGAGCCTCGTCGGTGGCCAGGTTTGTGGGTCGGAGAAACGGCGTGCTTGCACCAAACTGCCGGGCGCAGGCGGCGATCTCCAAGTCGTCTGTCGAGACGATCACACGCTCAATGAGGGCACTTCGCCGGGCGGCCTCGATGGCGTGAGCGATCAGCGGTTTTCCAGCCAGTTGCCGAAGGTTCTTTCTTGGGACGCCCTTGGAACCCCCGCGAGCAAAGATGAACCCCACAATGTTCATTGTCAAATCTCCACGGCCTGTCTTCGTTGGGCCGAGATCCTGGCCGCTTCAATGATTCGCAGGACCCGTTTGCCATCTTCCCCAGTGACACAGGGGGTATCCCAGCCGGAGACGCAATCCAGAAAATGTTGCAACTGCGTAAGGTACATAGCGTTTCGATTCGGCTGACTGGACTCGCTCAACTCTCGCCACCTTCCACTAGCACGGGTGTAGCACTTCGCTTGAAAGGTTTGTCCACACCAATGAAGGATGCCCCGAGTGCCGATGACTCGGCAGCTGCGGACTGCCGGTCGCTGCAGCATATCCAAATGAATGCTGCCGACGGCCCCACTGGAAAACTCCAGGCTCAGCTCGGCCAAGTCCTCAACATCAATCTCAAGTTCGCCACTGCAGAGAACATGGGCCCTCACCTGCGATGGCTCTCCTAACAGCCAGCGGACATAATCGATTTCGTGGCTCAATTCCAGTAAGGCCCCGCCTCCCAGTTCAGCTCGAGCGCTGACGGCTAAACGATAATCCCCCCCGGGCCGCCAATCGGGGAGGTACTGGCCGACTTCGGCCCGCAGGGAGAGGACCTTGCCGATGCTTCCCTGCAGCATCGCCTCTCGCATGGCAGCGAGGGAAGGCTCGAATCGCAGGTTGTAACCGACTGACAGCATGACCCCACGCTGAGCCACCAACTCCAAAAGCCGATCCACCCCTTCAAGCCGATGTGAGAGCGGCTTCTCGATCAAGAGATCCACACCGGCGTCGGCTAAGCGAATTGCTGTTTCGAGATGGCAGGCAGTCGGTGTGGCGACAATGGCGAACTGCGGTCGATGAGCAAGCGCGTCGCTGAGTTGGTGCACTGTCCGAGAAGCAAGCTGCTCTTCAGCAGGACGGGCCTGGCTGCCTGGTCGCCGTAGCACCGTGATTTCTGCTTGCGGCACCAACGACCGAAGGTTCCGGAGATGACGCTGGCCGATGCTGCCGAGGCCGACGATCAATCCATGAACGGGCTGGGGCACTTTCTGTTGATTTGCGGAAGGGCTCGTCATGGTTTGAACGCGGAGACTCCGTGGCTGCCTGAGCGTCGGGTGGCCTCTGGTGCTGCGATAACTGCTTGGATCACTCGTTCCCGCTGGGCGGCTTGAAGGCCAACCGAAGAGGGAAGGCAGAGACATTCTTGGTAGAGTCGATCGGCCACTCCGCGAAGGATGGCTGGAGCCCCACGATGCGCTGGGCTCAAATGCATGGGTTGCCACAAGGGGCGACTTTCGATGTCCGCTTGTGCCAAGTGTGTTCGTAATTGCCGACTGCTGAGGCCGAACCGGTCCGCGTCGACCTGGATCGCAGAAAGCCAGTAAGTCGCCTTGCACCAGGGGTTTTCCTCAAGAGAGCGGATTCCCGGCAGATGCGTCAAAGCCTGTTGGTAGGCAACAGCGTGAGAGCGTTTCGCAGCTAAGTAACTTGGCAGCTGTTCCAACTGAGCACACCCAATGGCAGCCAAAATATTAGGAAGTCGATAGTTGTAGCCGACCTCGCCATGAATGTATTCCCCGGCATCATCTCGTGCTTGGGTGCTCAAGTAATGCGCCCGTTCGGCGATCAACGGATCATTGGTCGTGATCATTCCGCCGCCGCCGGTGGTGATGGTTTTGTTGCCATTGAAACTCAAGCAGCCCACATGGCCGAGGGCTCCGGTCTTTCGGCCGCGGTATTCCGCGCCTAGGGCCTCGGCGTTGTCCTCAATGACCAGCAAGTCGAATCTGTTTGCCAACTCCAGGAGGGGATCGATCTCCACAGGGTGACCCAAGATGTGGACCGGCAAGATTGCTCGGACACGGCGGCCGGTTTGCCGATGTACCAGTTGACCTTGCTTCCACTGACACCGGGTTCTCAGAAAGTCTTCGACCAGGTTGGGGTCCAATTGCCAGTTGTTCGCTTCCACATCGAGGAACACCGGGCAAGCTCGAGCGTGTCGAACGGCGTTGGCTGTGGCGATGAAGGTCACCGTCGGAACGAGAACTTCCTCGTTCTCTGCGACGCCCGCTGCCAGCAGCGCTGTGTGCAACGCACTGGTGCCGCTGGAAGTTGCGACCGCCCGATCACATCCAAGATACCCGGCGACTTCCTGTTCGAAGCGCTCCACAAATTGACCAGCAGTGCTGATCCAGTTGTCATCGAGGCATTGTTTTACGTAAATCCATTCGTTCCCGCGAAGCGCTGGTTCGCTCAGCGGGATTCGAGAACAAAGGTGTTCGATTCCGAGGATTGAGTTCTTGCCCTTGGCGGAATCGGAACCAGCTTGCCCAGCCTTGGTCAGTTGAGTTGGGTGCTGGTGAGGTAAGTCTGGGTGATGTTGAATGGTCTTGGGATCTGTTGAGACGGGAACCGTTTGGGCCACCGAGAGCGGGTGAGCTGTCTGGAACTTGGGCTTAGACGGCGTAGACATCAGGACGATACCTTTCCAGGTGCAGGCGGAACCATTCCACGGTTCGGGCCAGGCCGCCTTCGAGGGTGAGGGAGGGAGTCCAGCCTAACAGCTTGGCAGCCAGCGTGTTGTCAGCAAGCAGACGCTCGACTTCGCTGTTTTGCGGTCGAAGGCGATGACAATCGGTGGTCACTTCAATCGATCGTCCCAGGCAGTCCCCGATCAGGGTCGCCAGATCTTTGATGCTGATCTCCCGGCCGCTCCCGAGATTGATCGTCTGTCCCACAGCCTGGGGAGCCAGACCAGCAGCGAGAAAGCCTGAAACTGTGTCGTCGACGTAGTTAAGATCGCGTGTGGCAGTGAGATTGCCGAGATGGACCACGTCGCCGCTCAGTGCTTGTGAGATGATCGTGGGGATCACTGCCCGAGTTGATTGACGAGGGCCGTAGGTATTGAAAGGCCGGACGATCGCCACTGGAGTCCCGAAGGAGCGATGGTAGCTCTCGGCCAGTTTGTCCGCGGCGATTTTGGAGGCCGAGTACGGTGACTGGCCTTGGAGAGGGTGGCCTTCATCAATCGGAACGCTCAGTGCGGTGCCATACACCTCGCTGGTCGATGTATGCACCACACATTCGACGTCGGCCTGACGCGCGGCCTCAAGGACATTGACGGTTCCCTCGATGTTGGTACGCACATAAGACCGGGGAGCGTGATAGGAATAAGGAATCCCGATCAACGCGGCCAAATGAAAAACAATCTGGCGATCGTGCACAGCATGACGGACGCTGTCCGGATCGGTGATGTCGCCCAGAACGACTTCAACCTCGTTCTTAGACGGGCTTTCTTCAAGCCATCCCCAGCGGCCAGCGGAATTGTAGCGAACCAAAGCCCGAACTTCCGCGCCGCAGGAGACGAGCGTTTCGGTCAAATGGCTACCAATGAATCCGCCTGCGCCTGTCACCAGAACTCGTTTTCCTTGATAGCTCACGCAACCCTCCTCATTTGGGTCAGATCATCCTGCGCGCGGCGAAAGTCGTCGTGATGGCCGATATCCAGCCAATACTCCACGATGGGAAAGCATGCGACTTGATCACCACGAGTTAGTAAGGCTTCGATGAGATCAGTCATGTCAAACCGCGTGGCCTCCGGAATAACCGAATGGACGGTTGGTTCCAGCAGGTAGATGCCCGCGCTGACCAGAAAGCCCAAAGTCGGCTTCTCGCGGAGCCCCTTGACCCGACCGTCTTGTGCTTCGATCACGCCATAGGGCACGCCCATCTCATACTGACGGACCCCCACAGTCAGTTGAGCACCGGACTCCTTGTGAAACTCGACGAAAGCGCGAAAGTCCACATCGGTCAGGATGTCCCCGTTCATCACGAGGATGGGCTCATCGCCAGCTTGCATCAAGCTGAGGGAGCCAGCTGTTCCCAGTGGTTCGCGCTCGGCAACGTAGGTTAAGTTGACTCCAAACTCGGCACCGTCTCCGAAATGATTTTCGATCTTCTCCGGCATAAAGTGCGTGGTCACGTTAATCGAGCGGACACCTGCCTCTCGCAGGCGTTCGATCATTCGCTCCATCAACGGGCGTCCGGCAATCGGCAGCATGGGCTTCGGGGTGTCATCGGTCAGCGGACGCAATCGCTTGCCGAAACCCCCTGCCATGATGACCGCCTGAATCGGCAAGGGTGTCTTGACGAACTCGTTGAGGGTCGCCACCCGCAAGACCCGTCCGCAGCCATCAACGATCGGGATCAATGAAATCTGTTGTTCGGTCATCATGCGAACAAGCTGGTCATCGGGAACATCAGTCCCGGCAACGACCGGTTTCTCACGGGGAGTCCCCCGTTTGGCCTCGAGGAGAATCTCTGCGGTTGTGTCCAGGGGATGGCCAGAGAGGATTGCGCGGCGGACGTCACCATCGCTAATGGTGCCCAGAAGCCGCCGGGATCCATCCACAACTAAGGCCAGGCCTTGCAGGCTGCGATTGATGGTGAGCATGACGTCACGCATGCTGTCACCAGGCTGGACCATCATCTGCGCGATCTCGCGCAACACCGTGGAGCCGCTCGCCATGATCGAATTCCTACTAAGGCTGAGGACGATGTTGGCCCGATGGGTGAGTTCAACAAGCCCGACGGTCAGCTTGTTGACAAGAATCTCGCCTGTTTAAGAGCAACAACTTCCCCCAAGAGCAGTCATGACCAAGATCCTACTGAGGTTGAGGAAAATCTTGGCTCGTCCGGTCGTGTGGCAACGCTGCCAGATCAGTCATCATTCCGCCGGTCCCCGCGTTTCGGACGAGCAAGACTTTTCCTCAAGAGCAGTACCAGTCTGTCAGGAACGATCGGCCCCTCGAGGCCACGAGACTGAGACTATCGACAGGCTTCTGACCAAAGTGAGATCCTACTGAGCCTCAGATCAGTTTCTGACCTAGGTCTTTCCGTCTGCCCTTCATTGTGATGACCAAAGGGGGGCAGTCAGAGGCACCACCGGAAGCCCGGATCCTTGGTTGTTTCGCGAGTCGGTCGTTTCTCGGGGATGTCGTTGCGAACTGTTTAGGGAATCAAGAACTGTCAAAAGAGGTCTTGCTGGTATCGTCACATCGAGCCTGCTGGTGTTGCACAAAGACGCCGCGGAGTTTCTATCACAGTGGAGAATGAACCGCAACGCCGATCGGTTTGGCAGGGACTCCGACGACAACCTCGCCTGGCTGCGTGTCTCGGATTACAACCGCTCCTGCCCCCACGATAGTTCCTTCCGCGACGGTGACATTTTGCATCACAGCGGCGTTAATGCCGATGTGAGCTCCGTGTCGAATGTGAACCCCGCCAGCCAGACGGGCTCCAGTGGCCAGATGGGTGTGGCTTTCGACCAGGCAGTCGTGCTCCACGATGGCTCCGGTGTTGACCAGCACGTTATCACCCAGCGATGCCCGGGCACCGATGGTGGCGTTGGCCAGGACCTGCGCCCCAACCCCGAGGCAGGCCCAGGGTGAAATGGTCGCCGATGGATGAACGACGGCCGCCGGCCGAAGCCCATGGTTGAGCCCGAGTTCATAAAGGCGGCGTTTTAAGGAAGTATCCCGCGTCGACCCGACCCCGACGATAAAGGAACGGACCCCTTGCTCGGCAAGCAGGTTGAGAAGTTCGTCACCGGCTTGGATGGGAACGCCGAGCACCTTTTGACCGTGGCGTGCCGGACTGGGATCGAGGGCGAGGCAGGGCAAAGTCGCCCCGGCGGCAGCAAGGGCATCGACAAGCACCGCGGCATGGCCGCCTGCACCAAGTAAGACTGGACCGACGAATCGAGCCGGACCGGGAGCACTCCTTGTCTGCAAGCCCCGATCGAACATCGAGAGGCCGGTTGATGGTTCTTGCATCTGAGTCATCACTCGTGAGTTGGACTGTCCCAGTTGTGGTCCTTGCCGTGAGATCCTGTGCCCCCAGAACTTGTGCGTCCCGCGAACTTCAATGTCCTGAGAACTTGGGCCCACTCAATTGTTGTGGCTGCGGCTCGCTCGGTGACCAACGGAATGAGCCGCCGCCACAATCTGCAACAGTTGAGTTTGAAACCGCCTATTGACTTGAATGACATTCTTCACCAGAGACAGTCCGCAGTTGTCCGTTGGGTCCCGTGTCGTCCAGACCCAGGCCGGGCGGCCAACAGCGGAGCGGGCCGGCCTTTTTTCCGCAAGCCTTGGACTCTGGTAGAGTTTCTGACACAGAGTCGTGGAAACGCTTGAGCAACAGTCTCTCATCGAGGGGTGTTGATTTCAGCTTGTGCAAGATCCTGGTGGCTGCCTGTCCATCGCCATAGACATTTCTGAGGCCCACAAGCTGCCAGCGGAAAGAAGCCTCCAGACATTCTCTAATCCCCTGACGGATCTCCGCTTGAGAATCGCCAACATCAATGACGTTCTCTGAACGTGCTCGTCCCTCTTGCCTTGAGCCGATATTGACAACCGGGATGCCAAGAGATGCAGCTTCAATAATCCCACTGGATGAGTTGCCCACCACCCCTGCGGAGATTCGCATCAAACTGAAATAGGCGCGATGGCCGAGATTGTCAACAAGTCTTGCTCGGGGGTGTGTTTGGCAAAACTCTTCGATCTTCTTGATGATGAGTTGCCCGCCCGGGTCTGCATTGGGTTTGGTCAGGACGATCGGACGCTGGAGCTCTGAGACTGCTTGGAGGAATTGCTCGATCTGCCAAGCGGTTCTTCCCAGTTGCCGCGTCACCGGATGATAGGTGGCAAGAATCGGCGCCGGCTGCAGCGGCATCCCGATCAACTCTTCCAACTCATATCGCTCAGCCCACTGGACCGACTGTAAGTTATCCAGGCTCGGAGCTCCTGAGACAGTCACACGCCATGGCTCTTCTCCTAACTGGATGACACGACGCCGATAGTCTTCAGTGGCCACGAAGTGCAGGTGGCTGAATTTGGTGATGGCGTGACGCAGCGAGTCATCAATGGCCCCGGAGGTCACCTCGCCGCCATGCAGATGAGCAATCGGCAACGCAAAGGGGACCGCTGCCGCTGCTGCGGCATGCATCTCAAACCGGTCTCCCAAAACCAACAGCAGATCAGGCTGAAGCCGCTGATAGCACTGCCCAAAGCCAATCATGCCCAACCCCATGGATTTCGCCACTGCCACAGGAGTGTCAGCTGCTAAGAGCATGTCGACCGATTCGGCAACCTCAAAACCCTCCTGGCGAATCTCCTCAATCGTGTTGCCGAACTGAGGGGCGAGGTGGGCCCCAGCAGCAATCAAAGTGAGGTCGAATTCGGGCGTCGCCTGGATTGCCTGAAGCACCGGGCGATAAATCCCCCAATCGGAACGCCCAACGCTAACCGCCGTGATTCGTTTCACGAGACCATCTCCAGGCTCAGCAGCGTCCCGGCAGGGATATCCACCCGTGCTGTGCGATTGAGCAGGTAAGGCTTCATGGAGGGAGGCAAGCCCGAGCCAGGACGTTTCACAGCAATCAAGTCCGCCGTTAGCAAAGCACCTGCCGGAATGCGTGCTCGAGCAACCAGGCTTTTGCGGGCAACCTGGGCAACCTCGTATTCGCTGGCAACCGGTCGTTTGCGACCATTCCCCAGAGCGGCCTCCACGGTGCGGATGCCCCGAATCAGCGAACCTAACTCGTCAGGTTCCATCGAGGCAGCATGGTCCGGGCCAGGGGCTGTCCGGTCCAGTGTAAAATGCTTCTCCATAACACTAGCGCCCAATGCTACTGCAGCCAAAGGAGCTTCCGCGCCCAGCGTGTGATCGGAGTAGCCGACAGGGTATCCAAAGGCTTGACGCAAGGTCAACATCGCCTTGAGGTTGACGTCCCCAGGGTCTGCTGGATAGTTGCTGACGCAGTGCAGGAGGACCAGTTGGGAGTTTCCCGTTGCCTCGATGGTACTCACAGCCTCTTCGACCTCGCCAAGAGTCGCCATTCCGGTCGAGAGGATCATTGGCTTTTGTTTGCAAGCAACTTCCTTGAGGAACGCTCGATTTGTCAGTTCTCCGGAAGGAATTTTGAAGGCAGGCACCGGCAGTTCGTTGAGGAAGGCTGCGGCCTGTTCATCAAAGGGCGTCGAGAGGAAAAGGATATTGCGGCGTCGGCAGTGAGCGAGCAGATGATGATGATCGGAGGGAGAGAGTTCCAGCCGTTTGAGCATGGTCCACTGAGATTCTTGATCATCGGTGGCTCGCTGCTGATAGATTGCTTTGGGCGCTTGGGCCGAGACCAAACGATCCGCACTGAAAGTCTGAAACTTCACTGCGTCGGCACCTGCCAGGGCCGCAACGTCGATGAGCTCCAGGGCTCGCTCGAGGCGGCCATCATGGTTCACACCAGCTTCGGCAATAACGAAACAGGGGTGTCCATCACCGATTTCCTGCCCATGAAGGCGAAGTGTCCCCAGCATTTCATCCATCCCTGTGTTGCCATCGGGGTGCTTGGGTGGTCGTGAGCCCTCGTGCCATGCATGACCGTCCTGGTCATCACTGCTCGAGCTGGACCAAGAGAAAGACACCCATCCCTGGGAAAATCGGCAGGAGAATACTGCAGATCAGTCCGGGCGACAAGCTCGAAATCGCGGACTTTCCTGGCCACCTTGCCAGAGTCCGTTTGCCAGACCTCCGTTGCCAGACCTCCGTTGCCAGTCAGTGATTGCCTGGTTGTGGTTGCCAGTCAGTGATTGCCTGGTTGTGATTAGCAGGCTTTGGGCGACACTCCAGAGGAAGGACATGCTCGCGGGTTGGCGAGGACAAGCAGTTAGCCTGGCAAGATTTTTTGCCCCTGGGTGCGGTTCTGTGCGTTTCTCTCGGTGCAAGACCAATCAGAAAACCAAACCGAGCAACCAATGTCCAAAACACACACCTCACCCCAAACCCAACATCGGCCATCATCCCAACTATTCAGGTCACCCTTTTCTCGTTACCGATCTTCGGGATCTGCCCGCTCTTGGGCCGAGAGGCATCAGTGGGGCATCCCCTACCTCGCTGGCGTGTTCTTGCTCTTCGGATGCAACTCCAACCCAGAGGATCACTTTGCGATTGGCCGCAGCTATGTGACTCAAGGCCAGTATGAGCAAGCGATACCAATTTTAAAACAGTATCTCCAGCAGCATCCTGATGGGCCTCACTCAAGCCGAGCAGGCCTCTTTTTGGGAAAGGCTTACATGGGACTTGGGGATCTTGCTGAGGCGAAGCGAGCTTTTCAGAGGACCGTCCGCGAGTATCCTGATTCCTTGGAAGCTCACAAATGCCGCTATAAGTTGGCCCTGGTTGATGTTTTCCAAAGCCGGCCCCAAGAGGCCCGAAAGCGGTTTCAGCAACTCGCTGATCACCCCGACGGACCACTTGCCCCTGAGGCAGCAAGTTGGCAACGGTTTCTTGTGCAGGAACTTGCCGAAGAACCCTGACCCAAGACACACCCTGTCTGCCTCAAGGGGATCCTCGGCGCTTGCCAGAGAGCCAGAGGTCTCAACATCCAAGCAACGTCGGGTCGCCCTGCGGAACTCACTCAGCAGATGCACTGGTGTCGATCAAAACTCGCAAGACCGCTGAAATCCACCTGATCAGCACGAGACTCTTTCCGGAACACCGATCTTAGCTTCGGGCGGCTGGATCCAGCCGCTGAATACGCCATCGGCCAATCTCCTGTGAGATACGTCTGAGAATGGCTTTCACCTGCTTCGCCCTCCTGGCCAGCAACTCGCCCCCTGGCCAGCAACTCGCCCCCTGGCCGACCATCGCGTTTTCAGACAGTGCCCAGCTCGACTGTTCCAGATTGTTCCAGAGGCCCAATCTGGAGGGTCCTCAACAAATCCAGGCAACAACATGTTGGTCAGCTGGGCCACATCTGGGCCAGTCCAACTAGTGGTCGGTTTCCTTCATTTGGCAGTTGGTTCTCGTGGAATCGGGGGCTTCATGTCCAACCTACTGCCAAAATCATAGGAAACAAGGCACTAGTTGAGTTCGGCGATCAGCCGCTGAGCCTGCAGCAGGTGCGGAGTCAACGCCTTCCGCTCTTGAGAAGAACAGAGCTTGATGTAGGGTCCCAGATTGTCCAAGGCGAACAGCGGTTGTCCGGCCTGCAGATAAACCAAGCCCAAATCTCGTTGTTCGGAGGCCCGCTCTGGCAACAGGGCCTTCAGGCGTCGTTGCACCGGAAGGGCGTCTTCCCACCTTTCACCAGCGATGTAGATTGCCTTGAGGTTGCTGAGCATCCGCACAGTAATCTCTCGAATCCCTGCCGGACGCAAATCCTCGTCACGCAGCACTCCAGTCTGCCCTAGCAGCTGCTCCAAGCGGTCACGGCATTGCCTGGCAGTCAGGACATCGCCCCCGTGGAAGGGATCCACAAACAATGGTTCGTGGGAAGGATGGCAGAGAACCATAAAGTGAGCGGGTGTGCAAACTCCCCGCAGCGGTAAACCACACCGTTGACCAATCTCGATGTAGAGCATCGAGAGGCTAATTGGGATACCTTGGCGAAGCTGAAGTACCTCGTTGAGGTAACTATTGCGAGGGTCGTAGTAGTCGACTTCGTTCCCCTGGAACCCTTCTTCCTCATGCAGATAGCGGCTGAGGATCTCCAAACGGCGTCGCACGGAGTTTTCGGGGGAGGCAGGGTTTGGGGTTGGACTGAATTTCTCCGACCACGAGGAGCCGGAGGCGGTGGTTGTCTGGGCCGAGGGGCCAACACAAGCTTCCAATCGGGAGGCCGCCCCGTCGGCAAGGCGATCCAACTCTTGGAGGCACCAGCGTTGGTCGAGTTCCGGGTAGGCATCGGCCGCAAGCTCAAGCATCAGTTGAGGTAGGTCGACATCTTCATCACCCTGGCAGACCCTGCAAAACTGGTGATCCTCGGCAAACGGTGTCAAACTCCCGTTTCTCGGGTCAGTCATCTTGAATGATCAGCTAGGGCTTGGGGAATTGAATTGGGGCAACGCACTCTTTGAGGGGAGGACCGTTGAGGTCGGCGGAATTCTAAGGATCCCTGACCACTGAGAAACCCCGTTTCATGAGATTTTGTCTCCAAGTTGTCCGCACGAGGCTGTGGTCAGCAAAATGAAAGCCGGATCTGGCCGTCTGACCCTCAGGATGGGGTTGTGTTTTGCTCGGCAAGGCCAACTGTCCTTCCCAGCGGTTCTGGTTCTGGCGTCAACTCGTCCTTAGCATGCAAAGCGTCGCATGCCTTTTCCCAATCCAAAGACCCATGACCAGCCCTTCAGCCCCTCGGAAATCCGAACCCACCCCTCCAACAGCAGAGTCTCGCCCCATTCGATTGCAGGGGGTGAAAGTCAATAACCTCAAGGATATCAACCTGGAAGTGCCCGCTCGTCGGCTCACTGTTCTTTGTGGGGTCAGTGGCAGCGGGAAAAGCTCGCTGGCCTTCGACACCTTGTATGCAGAAGGTCAGCGACGCTACATCGAGAGTTTTTCGGCCTACGCTCGCCGATTCTTGCCCCGATTTGAAAAACCCCAAATCGAACACGTCGAAGGCATTCGACCAGCAATTGCTCTTAGACAGCAAGCTCTGAGTCAGTCGCAGTCCGCAACGGTGGGAACCGCCACGGAACTTTTGGATTATCTGCGGTTGCTGTGGGCTCGGGTCGCCCGGCCTTATTGTTGTGGGGCCGAGGTCCGCCGCGACTCTCCAGAAAGTGTGGCGAGGTGGTTTGAGTCATTGCCGGAGGAAACTCGGCTGGTGGTTGGCTTCGAACTGGCCACCGTCCACGGAGACACCTGGTCTGACCTAGCTGGGTGGCTGCGTGCTGAGGGATTTGTTCGGGCGATCACGCTGGGGTCAACGCCCGAGGCAGGCCGGTCCGCTGGTGGGGACTCTGAACAAGCAGGTCCCCTGGTGGGCAAGATGATCGATTTGACTGATCCCTTGGTCAGGCAGCCCGAAGCACCGCTTCCACGGACATTGCTGGTGATTGTTGACCGACTGGCAGTCCAGAGCCCCTTGCCTGCTCGGGCCATTGAGGCTTTGGAGCTGGCTTTCCTCCGAGGGGCCGGCAAAGCCGTCGTCCTGCACGCCACGGCCCAAGAGCCCGTCACAGCTTCGACAACAACAAGCGATCCGATCGACCCTCGAACAATCGACCTTCAAACAATCGACCCTCAAACAATCGACCTTCAAACAATCGACTTGGACGGCAAACGGTTTACTCTCAAAAAATTCTCGAGCCGTTTGCAGTGCTTATCATGCGGCCGACTGTTTCCAGAGCCCGTCGTGGCACTGTTCAGCTCCACCAGCCCTTTGGGCGGGTGCTCCGCCTGCCAAGGTCTCGGGACTGTGCCAGGACTGGACATGGATTTGGTGGTCCCGGACCGAAGAAAGACGCTTCGCCAAGGGGCAATCGCACCCTGGTCGGTTTCGGGCCACCAGAGAGGCCTCCAAGAACTGCTTCGCGTAGCCGGGAAGCATTCTCTACCAACGGATGTTCCGGTCTCCCAATTGGAGCCTCAACATTGGGCTCTGATCCGCAGCGGTGTGCCTGAGGAAGGCTTTGTTGGTTTAGATGCTTTTTTTGCAGAGATCGAGACAAAGAAGTCAACGCTTGGCACTCGTAGGTTCCTCAACAAGTGGCAAAGCCAACAGCCTTGTCCCGACTGTCTGGGTGCCCGACTGAATCCTGAGGCTTTGGGGTTTCGTTTGGGCGAGCTCAACCTGGCCGAGTTGTGCGGGCTGACCGTGGATGCGGTGGTGAGCTTTTTCCAGCAGCTCCAGCTGAACAAACGGGATCAGGAAGTTGCCCACGGCATCCTTCAGCAGGTGACTGATCGCTTACAGTTTCTGCAAAGAATCGGCCTAGGCTATCTCTGCCTAGAAAGACCTCTGGCAACGCTGAGCAGTGGAGAATCGCAGCGTGTGGCCCTGACCAAGGCACTTGGCTCACGTCTGGTCGATACGTTATATGTTCTGGACGAGCCTTCGGTGGGATTGCACCCTCGTGATACCGGACGAGTCATTCAGGCAGCGCGCCAATTGTGCCAACTGGGCAACACGGTGGTGGTGGTCGAGCATGACCAAAAGTTTCTTCAGGCCGCCGACCAAATCATCGAAATCGGTCCTGAGGCCGGCCAAGACGGGGGGCAAATCGTTTTTGAGGGAGCTTTTGACCAACTCTTGCAAGCAGAAGGCAGCCTGACGCAGGAGTATCTCGTTGGCAAGCGTGGCCTCGGCCGCCGAAGTGAGCGACGCGATTGCGATCGAGGGTGGCTGACTCTGCATGGTGCAACAGGGCACAATTTGCAGGATCTGACCGTCGAGTTTCCGCTCTCGGTATTATGTGTTGTCTGCGGAGTCAGTGGTGCAGGCAAAAGCTCCTTGGTCAAGCAAACCCTCTTTCCCGCTCTGTGCGATCACCTGGAAAAAGGGGGATCGCAACCGCTGCCCTCCCGATCGCTGCCTTTCCATTCGCTGTCCTACCAGTCGCTCGTTGGAGCTGAACAAGTTCATGATGTGTTGCTAGTCGATCAGCGCCCGATTGGCCGTAGCCCACGAAGTAATCCAGTGACTTATCTGAAGGCCTTTGATGAAATCCGCAAAGTGTTTGCGGAGACCGCCGACGCTAAGATCCGCAACTTTACGGTCGGCCATTTTAGTTTCAATAGTGAGGCGGGACGCTGCGGCGGTTGCGAGGGAGCCGGCCAACTGCAGATTGATATGCAGTTTCTTCCCGATGTCTACGTGACCTGCCCCGACTGCCAAGGAACTCGGTATCGCAGTGAGGTCCTGGAAGTCCGCTATCGGACTTGCACGATCGCCGATATTCTGTCCCTGACCGCTCGAGAGGCCTTTGGTTTGTTCCATGGTCAGCCGAAGGTCCAAGCCCGACTTAAACCGTTGCTGGATGTCGGCCTTGACTACCTTCGCCTCGGACAACCAGCGAACACTCTCAGCGGAGGTGAAGCCCAGCGGTTGAAGCTGGCCGCCCACCTCACTGGCGGTCAGCAGCGGTGCTTGTTCATCCTCGATGAACCCACCAGCGGTTTACACTTTCGAGACGTGACTGTCTTGCTGGAGTGTTTGAGTTCCTTACTATCCGTTGGGCATTCGCTCATTGTGATTGAACATGATCTTCATCTGATCGCCCAAGCGGATTACCTCATCGAATTAGGCCCAGAGCCCGGCGCGGCAGGCGGGCAATTGATCGCTTCTGGAACCCCCGAGCAGGTCGCCGAGTGTGCAGAATCGGTCACCGGCCCGTATCTCGCAGAGGCCCTTCAAAGAAAGCCTCATTGAAGTGCAGGGAACTCGATCACCAGGGGGCACAAAGCAAAGTTGAGCAGGAAGGCTTGTCATCATTGGTCCGTCAACTGATCCGTCTATACGCTTTCTCAGAGTCTTGTGATGAACTCGCGTTGCCGGGAAACGTCCTCAGGAGGAGGTGCAAAGTGCCACTGGCCGAAAGACCTACACCTCCCGGTTTTGCAAGAGTCGCGATGACCACCAACAGGCTATGAATACTCAACCAGAAAACGACCAGCCCTCTTCGGCAAACAACGGCCTCTCTTCGGTCTCGGCGACAGCGGACTCTACGTCGCTGGATCGTTACAGTCGGCAAGTGCGATTTGCCCCCCTCTCCGCCGAGGGCCAACGCAAACTCCTGCAAGCTCGCGTGCTTGTGTGCGGCTGTGGTGCCTTGGGGACTGTCCTGGCCAACACGCTAGTCCGAGCCGGCATCGGCCATGTCCGGATCGTTGACAGGGATTTTGTGGACCTGTCTAACTTGCAAAGGCAGGTACTTTTTGATGAGGATGATGTCGCCGCGTGTCTTCCCAAGGCAGTTGTGGCCGCGGAGAAACTGCGCAAAGTGAACTCCTCGGTCACCATCGAGCCAATCGTCGCTGACGTCGATCATACCAACATCGAGGAGTTTTGCAGAGATGTCGATTGCATCGTCGACGGGACCGACAATTTTGAGACGCGGTTTCTCATCAACGACGTCTCCATCAAACACGAGATCCCTTGGGTCTACGGAGGCTGCCTGGGAGCGTCCGGGCAAACAATGACCATTGTGCCCGGCCAGACACCATGCCTGCGTTGCTTGATGCAGACGATGCCTCCGCCCGGCAGTCAACCAACTTGCGATACCGCAGGGATTTTGGCCTCAATCATCGGCGTGGTCGCTTCAATCCAGGCGGTCGAAGCCATCAAAATCCTTAGCGGAAATATTTCGGCTATTAATAGATCGCTGCTGACGGTCGACTTGTGGGAAACCACCCTGCGGTCGATCAACATCTCACGACTTAAAGAGCAACACGATTGTCCTACCTGTGGCAGCAGAGGGGAGTTTCCTTATCTGCGTGGGGAAACCACCAGCCACAGTTCGGTCCTCTGTGGACGCAACTCGGTCCAACTGACCGCTCCGGCCGGAACCAAGTTGTCACTTCAGACACTCGCCCAGAAGCTGCAGCCGGTTGGGAGTGTGACCAAAAACGCGTTTCTGCTACGGCTGGCAGTCGATCAGTACACGCTGACGGTCTTCGCCGACGGGCGAGCCATCATCGGCGGAACCGAGGATGTGGCGGTGGCACGTGGACTGTACGCGAAATACCTAGGCTTGTAGCCTTCCCGGGGAGCGTTTCCCGCAGGGGGTGAGTTTTTCGTCGTCCAGCGTCCCGGAGTGAAGAGTTCTGGCTTGCTTACTCACCCTGACGCTTTTTCTTTTGTTCTTGCAGACGCTGGCGATATTCGGCGAGAACGCCTTCGGGATCCATCTCAAACAAATCTCGGCATCCTTCACAACAGATGGGGTATTTCTTGCCCTGGTATTCGACAAACCGATCGGCCAATCCGCCGGTGACCACGCACTGGGTGTAACTCTGACCTTGACCAAAGCCACTACCCTTTTTGGTGTAACCGACTTCAGCCAGTCGCGTGAAGCGGCCGGTCCCTCCCAGGGCCTTCTCATACAGAATCACCAAACGTTTTCCGCGGGCGACAGTCCGCAGGGTCAGCCGCGCCGGCAATCCGTCGACAGCAGCATCGGCCTTCATGGTGAGAACTCCTTGCTGGCTCAATGTGCCGGTGTACTGCAGTGGAGTCTCCTGTTGGGGTGTTTTGGCGACTAAGCGAAACTGGTCACTCTTGGGCTCAGGTGTCAGACGCCCCGACTGGAGGTACTTGGCTTGGGGCGCCTCGAAGACCAGGGCAGCTCGGCCTTCTGAGAAATTCCATGCCCAGGTCGCCTGCTCGGTCCAGGCACCGCGGGTGGACCCTCGTCGCGGCTGCCCAACACCACGCCATTGGCCGATCAGCTTCTGGAGCCTGCTCAACGCGTCCTGATCGGCCGCCTGCAAATCGGCCGAGGTTTTGGGCTTCTCCGACGACGGAGTGTCTTGCTGGGGTATGCTCTGCTGTGCCGAGACCGAGACCAACAGCCAACTTCCCCAGAAACTGGCGACGATGCAAAACCTCAAAAAGCTCACCATCTCGATCTCCACAAATTGGGTCTTTGCCAGATGACGCCCGGCCCACCGATCACTCGTTGCATCAGCCGTTGAGGGGCTGGCAAGTCTCCCTTCAATCCAATCTGAGACAGTCAGGCGATTCCGACTCAGAACAGCTCTTGACTCAGGGCAACCAATCGAGCCCCGCTAGCCGTTTGTTGCCGACCGACCGGGAGAAGAACTGTTCGGACAATCAAGAAACTGAGGGCCTCGGCCCGACCAACTTCCCCGCACGGGCCCCCGAGTGTTCGGTTTCCTTCTGATTGGGCAGTTGGGTTCTCGTTGAATCCGGGGATTCCCGACCAACCGACTGCCAAAATCCAAGCAGACAAGGCACTCGCCCCATTGTTCCAGATTCGCATCAACACAAACCGCTCTATCAAACCTGTCACTCTAACCCCACCAAGTCTCGCCAGGCAACGCACCATCTGCTGAGGTTTTTCTGAGTTCCCCACAATAATGGGGGGCAGTTCAGTGGGTCGGACGATTGGAGCCCAAATCCGTAGCAGAACAGTCCTCGGAGCTGTGGGACTGCGGGGGAACGGGATGACTCCAAGCCCTGCTCAACCCTTGGCGGATTGGGAAAATTGCGATTTGGGACCAATGGGCTTACACTACTTCCATTGGGACGACACCCCGCGTGAGTGAGTGGAGGGAACCCTCATTCCTGGCCAATCTCCTTTGACACCATGATGAAGTTCCACCACGTGAAGTTTCAGCATCTCAACCCCACAAGCGGCCTGGAGTTTCCTCTGCGATTGAGCACGTTGATCGTCTGGGGCTGGGTCTGTATTGGTCTGACGGGTTTTTCCTCTGAACCAAGGACTCTCGATCCGGGGACGGACAGCTCAGCCCAGCAGATCGACTTTCGGCAACATGTCGCCCCGATTTTCCGGGCTCACTGTGTTTCCTGCCACGGCAAGGACCGCAGTGGTGGTCTCCGGTTGACCAACAGGAAAGAGGCGTTGCTCGCCGCAGACTCCGGGGAGGTCGCTATCCTGCCTGGCCACGCCAAGAGCAGCCCCTTGATCGCTCGAGTGAGCAGCGACGACCCCTCGCTACGAATGCCTCCTGAGGGAGCAGGACTGTCTGCAGAGCAAGTGGAGACACTGAAACACTGGATCGATCAAGGGGCTGCTTGGCCGGCCAACCCCGCTGAGAGGACCCACTGGGCGTACGTTGCCCCACAACGCCCGGCGATCCCCCGAGTGAAGCAGTTTAAATGGCCAAGCAACCCGATTGACAATTTTGTGCTGGCCCGGCTTGAGGCGGAGCAACTTGGGCCCTCTCAGCCGGCAGAGAAGACGAGGCTGTTGCGCCGGGTGTATCTGGACCTGATCGGACTGCCGCCGACGGTTGAGGAGGTTGAGGCGTTCTTGGCCGACAGGCGACCGGATGCTTACCAGCGAGTGGTCGATGAGCTCCTTTCGCGGCCTGCCTATGGGGAACGTTGGGCCAGACCGTGGCTCGATTTAGCTCGCTATGCTGACAGTAATGGTTACCAGCGGGATGGCTTTCGAGATATCTGGGCTTATCGTGACTGGGTGATCAGGGCCATCAACGACGATCTGCCCTTTGACCAGTTTTCTATTGAGCAGATCGCTGGGGATCTTCTTCCCCAGGCGACCACCGCGCAGAAAATCGCGACAGGGTTTCATCGATGTCCGACAGTGAATGTGGAAGCGGGAGTCGATCAGGAGACCAACCGCATCAACGCAGTGATCGACCGTGTCAACACCACTGCCACGGTGTGGCTGGGCACCACGCTTGCGTGCGCCCAGTGTCATAACCATAAGTATGACCCGCTGACACAACGGGATTACTATCGCTTGTTGGCATACTTCAACAACACCAAGATGGAGACTGCCTTCCGCAATCAAAACGATACTGCTGCGATTGACTTCATTGGTCCCAAGATGACCTTGCCGATGAGCCCTCAGAAGCTCAAGCGGCGCCAGCAGCTCACTGAGACAAAGCTGAGGCTGCAACAGCGTCTCAAGGGACAGATTCAACAATCGCTGCAAGACCTCCCTGTTTGGCAATCTCAGGTGCTGCAAGATGGCAAGGCCAAACTCGCCCCCCAAGTACGCCGTGCCCTTGAGAGTCTGGCCAACCGGCAAGCGTCTCGTCAGGCACGAGCCTCTGATCCAACATCTCGGAGAAGCTCCAACAACCAGAAGAAATCTGCGCCGAAAGACGGTCTCTCCGCTTCACAAAAGAACGCCATTGAGGAAGCATTTCTGAAGACCCGTCCTCAGGTGGTCAAACTGCGTCAGCAGCTCAAAGGAGTCAACAAGCAACTGGTCGCGCTGAAGCCCGAGACCACCTTAGTGATGGTCGAAGAGAAACAGCCGCGGCAAACGCATATCTTTTTGCGAGGGGATCACCAGAATCCAGGGGAGGAAGTCCAGCCTGGAGTCCCGGCAGTCCTGCATGCCCTGCCCGATTCGTCGCCAAAGAATCGTTTAGGTCTTGCTCGCTGGTTAGTTTCTCCCAAAAACCCATTGGTGGGCCGGGTGACCGTCAATCGTTGGTGGGCTGAGTTCTTTGGGCGAGGGTTGGTGAGCACCTTGGAGGATTTTGGCTCACAAGGCGAGGCCCCGACCCATCCGCAGCTGTTGGACTGGCTTGCAGTGGAATTGATGGAGCAGGGGTGGTCTCGCAAGCACATTCATCGATTGATTGTCACCAGTTCCACCTACCGCCAGAGCAGCCGACTGGGCTTCCAGCTCCACAACCAAGACCCCCAAAATCACCTGCTGGCACGCGGGCCGCGATTTCGCTTAGATGCAGAGACCATTCGTGATAATGCCCTGGCCATCAGCGGGCTGCTTTCGCGCAAGTTGGGCGGGCCTCCAATCAAGCCTCCGCAACCGGCCAACTTTTGGCGGGTCACCGGGTTGGTGGATAACTCCTACCGCCAGAGCACCGGGGAAGACCGATACCGCCGTGGCATCTACGTCATTTGGCGTCGCAGTGCCCCGTACCCGAGCCTGACCAACTTCGACGCACCCGATCGAGCTGCATGTGTGGTGCAACGCGCACGCACCAACACTCCTCGGCAAGCGCTCACTTTGCTCAACGATCCGGTGTATGTGGAGTTCGCCAAAGCCTTCGCCAGACGCGTGCTGATTGAAGGACCGCCGGACGACTGCAACCAACGTTTGCGTTATGCGTTTCGGGTCTGTCTCGCCCGCGAGCCGACATCACCGGAGCAGGAGCTTTTGCTGGCTGTCTACGAAAAACAGCTCAAGCGGTATCAGGCGAACCAACAGCAGGCCGAGCGACTTCGCGGTTCGATGAAGTTGCCTGCGGACATCCTGCTGCACGAATGGGCAGCTTGGTTCCACCTCACCAGCATCTTGCTGAACCTCGATGAGACGATCACCAAGAGTTAGCTCCAGTGCGGACAGCGGTTCGACTTCGGCATCTTCGATGGCGTCTTGACCCTTGCCTCACGGTGGGCGGTACGATGCCGCCGCTGAACTCTCGCCTCAGAGGCAGCCAGACCGACGGCAGTCCGCCGTCCCCGTCCCAAAGAAAACGGGTCTCCCCCTGTCGGGCCCCTGAAGTCACCGATTCCGCATGAATGGGGGGGTCATCATTTCTTCTTCAAAACTTCGCTTTTTCTTCACTTTTGCGACGCCATCGGGGATAATTGGGCAGTCCAGGTGCTTGCCATCTCTGGATGCCCTGACCAGTGCTCAAGCAGATCAGCAGCCAATTCCGACAATCTGGGTTTTTGACCAGCCTCTGGTTGCCTCCCTGGGTTGCCGGAAGCGGGGCAGACGGTCGCCTTTGGTCCGACGTTTTTCGGGGCTCAAGAAGCGAGCCTTCCTCAGGGTCTCTTGATTCCTGCGAAGGTGTGTCGCGGGGATGATGCTGGCGAGCTCCTCCAGGCTTCTGCTTGTCGCACCGCCTTGCATTGGTCTGGTGGCCGTCCTTGTGAAACAGTCTGGTGCGATGCATCAGCGACGGGCAAGCGCCTGTGTCGGACTGACGGAGCTTCAAACTGACGGAGCTTCAAACTGACGGAACTGCGGAGCGATACGCTCAAAAACTTGGCTAGCGCTGCGCTTGGTGGGTAGCGGGGTCCCCTGCGGCCTGCGCTAGTCAAAGTCGCATGCGGGGCCGGTCGGGGGTGGTGGGTCAGAAGGCAAGATGCTGGCCTGCCGGCACACACAACCCGGGAACTCCGACTGGCCCCGCGGGGGGCAGGCATCCTCTGCCGCCAGGTGTTTTAAGACCAGTCGGAAAAGCCGGTCACGGGCTTTGAGACCGCCAGATGACATCATTCAAGGGTGGTTGCCAGCAGGAGCTGACCAGATGGAGGCGAAGGGCTGTGACGCTGTTCCGCCACATGGGTTTGACCCTGTCCTGGGAGTCTGGCCTGCCGATCGGTTCCTCCCCGGCACAGTCAAGGGAACCCGCTTAGAAACCACGTCTTGAGATCAGACTGAATCAACAACCCAAACTCAGACAAACTCGGAGGCCACGGCATGCTGGACCGACCGACGCAGGCTGCATTCCAGGAACTGTTCACCACTCAAGCGGCTCCTTGTGTGACCATTTACCTGCCGACGCATCGTCGCAGCCGAGAGGCAGCTCAGGACCGCGTCCGGTTGAAAAACGCGCTTCGCGACGTCGAAACCCAGCTTCGCACACGAGACTTTTCGGCCTCGGTTGCCCAGAGGTGTCTGCATCCTGCACGGCAGCTGATAGATGACCCGCTCTTCTGGCAACAGCAGAGAGACGGTCTGGCCCTGTTCCTGACTGCCCGTTGGCACCAGATCTACCGTCTGAAAACTCAGGTGAACCAATCTGCTGTCGTCAACGGGCGGTTCGATCTTCGCCCGCTGATTCGTTCGCTGCAGGAAGATCTCCAGGCGGTGGTCTTGTCGCTCTCGGTTCGAGGCGTTGGACTCTGGGAGGCTACCGCTGAAGGACTTGCGGCCCTGGAGGGCGGGCAGCTGCCACAACGGCTGGTCGAGGCGATGGTGCTCAACTCAGCTCTGCGGCGGACATTGCAGGAATTGGCCGGCCAACCAGGTCAGTCGACTCAGCCGGACCAGGAAGTTGTCCCGCCTGAACCGCCAGCACGGTTGCAGGAGTTCTTCCGGAACCTCGATGGTTCCCTACGAGTGTGGTTAGAAGAGCAGGACTGGCCAGGACCTCTGATTGTGGTGGGCCCGGCGGCCCTGTTAGAACTTTTCCGACGGCTGCCAGATCAAAGCTCACAACTGTTGTTGGAGGCTGACCCAGCGAAAGTCTCCGAAGGGGAGCTGCATCGGCAGATTTGGGACTATCGATCCCAACAGTGGCACCGCGAGCACTCCGAGATCATGCAGCGGTTTCTTCGTGCTCGGCATACCCCCTGGGCTACTGAGGATATCCAGTCTCTGGTGGTGGCAGCACAACGGGGCCAGGTGGAGACGCTGCTGGTACGCGAAAATCACCGTTGTTGGGGATCGTTTGACCCTGGCCAGGAATCCGTCGCCCTGCATCCTCAGAGAAAAACTCACAGCGTGGACCTGCTGGATTTGGCTGCGGCTAACACCTTGCTGACTCGTGGTCGAGTTGTGGTCATCGGCAGCAACGGATCCTCCTCTCAGCTCCCGGCGGATCACTGCGTCGGTGGTCTGTTGCGGTATCCGCTGAGGCACTAGCCGGGATTGCCTCGTCTTCAGGGCCGCATCGCCCGTTGGATCATCTCCTGATCAAAGAAATTGACCTCCATCCCTGCGTCAACGATCAACCGCTGGGTGTTCAAGCCGCTTGAGCGTGGACTCAGCAAAAAGATCGCCGCATTGGCGACCTCTTCGGTGGTGACCGCTTGCTTGCGGAGTGTCATCTGCTCAGCATACAGGTAACTCTCGACATAGCCAGGGATTCCGGCGGAGGCACTCGTCCGCAGCAGGCCCGCACAGACAGCGTTGAAGCGGACTCGGGAAAACTGGCTAAAACTCTTCGCCAAGAAAGCTACACTCGAATCAAGGGCGGCTTTTGCCGGTGCCATAAAGCCATAGTTTTCACTGGCCATCCGGGTGGTGCTGATGGAAATCGTCACGACCGACCCATCAGGGTCGAAATGATCTCGCAGGGAGTTTGCCAGGGCGGTTAAGGAGAAACAGGAAATGTCCACGGCCTGCAGAAAGCTTGCGCGGGGAGTTTGATGGTAAGCTTTCAGTCCTTCGGGACCGGCAATCGCCGAATAATCGGCAAAGGCAATCGAGTGGACCAATCCCCACAGCCGTTGGCCGCTTTTGGCTAGGTGTTCGGCGACCTCATCGGCCAGTTGGGCGATTTGGTCGTCTTGCTCCACATCGCAGACCAGCACAGGGACGGGTCGCTCCCAGGAGCTCACAAGTTGTGAGACGGATTCCTGGCGTTCTGCAGTACGCACCGAGAGGATCACTTCAGCGCCGACTTGATGCAGTAGACGAGCGATGTGAAACGCGACACTCTTGCGGTTAGCAACCCCGCAAACCAACACTGTTTTGCCGGTCAGTTCAAGAAAATCCATGGCAACATCGAACGGCAAAAGTAGGGAAAGAGCGTGTTGAAGCGGCGGGGTCGATCCCGCCCTCAACTTTCCCGGGTGAGTCGGGTGAGTCGGGTGATCGGTGAGGTTTTCGGCGGCGTTAGGAACCGGACCCAGAGGTAGCCGGCTCTGGATTGTTAGGTGACTGAGGCGGTTCGCCGGTCGTCTCGGCAGACGAGGAAGACTTCTGGGACGCTGTGGGCTTTTTCGCTTGATTCGGCCACAAGAGCGACCAAAGGGTCAAGCCAACGCCCAGGACAGCTGTGCTGATGCAAAGCCCGCCCCAAGCCAGCAGGCGCGAGTATTGTTCCTCTTGAAGGTTGACGAAAGTCGTGACCGCACTTTCCTCCGCATAGAGCGGGTCTTCAATCCCGCGGTTCTCAAGGTTTTCCCATTCCTGGAAAGACTGAGACAAACTCAGGTTGTCCGCCCATTGATCGATCCGACGCTCGAGGTTTTTGGTATCCGTCGGGGCAGGCCAAAGTGAGGCAGCACTCAACAAAGCCCCAACAGTGCCCACCGCGATGAGCACAAGGCCAAGAAAAAGCACCCCCTGGTGTAGGGACCACCCTTGCTTGGGCTCCGGTTCGGCCACAGGCTCTAACTGCCGAAGTTCCCGCAGAGTACGCACCTCCAAAAGATGGCCGCACACACACGGGAACTGCAAACCCAGCTTTCCGGTATCAACGACTTGTTTAGTCCCACAGCTGGGACAGGGCAGGTAATACTTCTGTGCCATGCCGCTTGTGCGTCTTCAATGAAGTGGACAGTTTGCAAAAGGTGAATTGCCGGCCGAAGACAACCCGCCAAGTTCATCCGTTTCGATTGCTTGGCAGATTTCCCATCTGAGAAGTATCCACCAATTGCTGGAGATAGTCACCAGTTCTTGACTTGTCCCTTGAGAGTTGGTCTGACGGGCTTTCCGCCTTTGACGAAAGCTCCGCCCAGGTGCATGCTGATCAGACCTCTCTCATCCGAGAAGCCTCGGCAGCATTTCCAATCCAAGTGGCGAGCTGGAAAAGATATTCCCGGAAAAGCTACTCCTTAACAAGATCCTGCTAGCAACTGTTGGTCCTTTTCTGCCGGACTGAGCAGAATGCAGTCGAGTTTTGGAACGCCGCGAAGGGGTCGTCGCTGATCAATCAACCACGCGGTGGGATCTCTCACAAGAGGGTCAGCCGAGAGAACGTGATCAACCGCTGCGACCGGAGCTCCTCTCGCCTCTTGAGCGGGCGTTGTGGTAGTCTGTTGGCTGCACTGCCGAGTCGGGCTGTTCGTATGTCGAGTAAGATGGACCTTGCGATCGACCATGTGGCTCCCCCAGCCATTGCCCTCCATCTGGCAACAAGGCTAGCAACACGAGCCGGCAACACCGGTTGGCATCATTGGCATGCTCAAGGCCCTCGAATTGATCGGCTTCAAAAGCTTCGCCGAGAAAACTCATTTTGAATTTAGTCCGGGGGTCACCTGTGTCGTGGGTCCCAACGGATCGGGCAAATCCAATGTGGTTGATGCCCTCAAGTGGGTCCTTGGTGAGCAAAGCCCCAAAAGCTTACGCGGCAAGGAGATGGCCGATGTCATCTTCAACGGTTCCGGCGCGCGGAAACCGGTCAACGCCGCCGAGGTGACACTCACCTTTGATAACTCCTCCAGTTTACTCCCCTTGGAGACCGCCGAGGTCCATATCACCCGACGGGTGTATCGCAGTGGAGAGGGGGAGTATCTGATCAATCGCCAACCCAGCCGGCTTCGAGATATTAAGGAGTTGTTTGCTGGTACGGGGGCCTCGGGCGAAGCTTATGCGGTCATCGAGCAAGGGAAGGTGGACGCGCTGCTCCAAAGCTCTGCCCGAGATCGGCGTCAGATCTTCGAGGAAGCAGCGGGCATCAGTCGATTTAAGGCCAACAAACAAGAAAGCCAGCGTCGACTTGAACGTGTCGACCAAAATCTGTTGCGGTTGGCGGATATTGTTGAAGAGGTTGAGAACCAGCTTCGCACCGTTCGAGCTCAGGCCAGCAAAGCTCGGCGTTATCAGGAGTATTCGCAGCGGCTGCAATCGCTGCGGACTCAGGCAGGGCTGGTGGATTACCGCAAGCTCACTGCGGAGCTGACCTCCCTGAACGAGCAGATCTCCGACGGGAAGCAGCAGATTGCCGTCACCGGCCAACAGGCGCAACAACTGGAGCAGGAGGCCGGAGAAGTCGACGCTCAGCTGGCGGAACTGAACGATCAAGGCCAGTCCTGCCAGCGTGAACTCTCCGCCACTGTCCAGCAGCTGGCCTCCAGTGAAGCCACCATCCAGGCCAATCGTTCGAAACTCCGCGATCTTCAAGACGAGGTCGTGCGAGCTCGATCCCAGGTTGCCGTTCTCCTGGCTCAAAGCCGCCACCTGCTCACCCAGCAGGCTGCTGTGCAGCAAACCCTCCAAAGCTCGCGGGTGGATCACCAGCAGGCTGTTGATCGCCTGCAGTCAGACGAGCGAGAGTTGGCGGGATTTCAGCAGGGCATCGATCAGGCCCGACTGCGACGCGACTCCTGCCAATTGGAACTGCGAGGCCATTTGCGTCGGGTCGCCCAACTCGGCGGAGAAATCAGCTCGCTCTCCAGCCAATTGGAAAGCGCACGAGCGGTCACCCAACGGACCCAAAGCCGGTTGGAGGAATTGGAGGCCATGCGGGGAGAGCTGGCAGACAGCTTTCAGCAACTCCGCCAGCAGGAACAGCAACTCGAGCAGAGCCTGCAACAAGAAACAGAGCGGCTGGCTCAGGCCCAGCATAAACTCAGCGAACGACGGGAACGGCGTGCCGCCTGGGCGACCGAGCTGAGCCAGCTGGAGGGGAGCAAAACCGCCGCCAGCCAACGGGTTGGTCTGCTGGAAGACCTCGAGAGACGGCATGAGGGCGTCAGCCCAGGGGTCAAGCAAGTTCTTCAAGCTGCAAGGGAAGATCCCGACGGGCCTTTCGGGCAGGTGCGGGGATTGGTAGCGGATTTACTTCAGGTCAGCGTGGATTCCGCCCCCCTGGTGGAGTTGGCCCTGGGAGAAGCGGCGCAGCAAGTCGTTGTCGCCCAGAGTACCCGGCTGTTGGCTTACCTTCGCGAAGACCCAGACGATCTGGCCGGCCGAGTGACGTTCCTCAGGCTGGATGCGTTCTCTGAGTTGCTTGTGGAGTTTGGCCCAGATCTGGAGAGTCGTGAGGGTGTGATCGGCCGTGTTGACCGTTTTGTGGAGACCAGTGAGGAATTTGGCCCCTTAGCCCGTCGCCTGTTGGGGCGGACCTGGGTTGTGCAGACGCTTCCGCAGGGCCTGGAACTGGCTGAGCAATTAGCAGCGAAAGGGGATCGGGTCTCTTTTGTGACCCTGGCCGGGGAACTGCTGGCAGCCGATGGGTCGGTCTCCCTGGGACCCCGGAATGCGGCGTTGGGGTTGATCTCTCGCCGGAGCGAGTTACGAGAACTCCGGGATGAGGTCGCCCGCATCGCTGAGGAGATTGCCGGTCGCAAAGCTGAGCTTGAAGAGCTGGACGGAAAACTGCGGGAGGATCAACAGCAGGTCGAGGCACAGACCGAAAAGCGTCAACAGGTTCAAGATGAGTTGGTCGCCTGCCGGCAGCAAATCGGCGCTGTCGAGGGACGCCTGGGCCAACTGGCCGAACAGCGAGGCAATTTGGAGGCGGAGCTGACCTCTGCCCAAGAGCAAGTCCAAGTGAACGAGGCGGCCCTGCAGGAAACCGAGAACCAACTTGTCGCTGCCGAGGCTGAGGTCACCTCGGCAGAGCAGGCCGTCTCCGATGCCCAAAGCGACATTGACGAGCTGGAGACCTCGCGAGCAACCCACGCCGCTGCGGTCACCACCGCCAAAGTGGAACTGGCCAAAAGTGAGCAGCGCCTCATAGCACTCCAAGATCAGCTCGATCAGCTGGATCGCGAATATCAACGCCGACGCAGCACTGCCGAGGAGACCGCCGGAGAACTGGCAGCAGCCAGCCAACGAGCGGAGAATACAGCACTGGAGGTCCTCAACGAACAAAGCCGAGTTGCCTTCGGATACTTGCGCAAAGAGACTTTGGCCGGGGAGTTGAACCAGTTCAACCTTCAAAGCGACCGACTGGCCGCTCGTCGCGCAGAATGTTTCCAAGCAGCCGGGAGCATCCGACAACAAGTCCGCGAAAAGGAGGACCAGATCCACGGTCTGGAGCTGGAGTCCAACGAACTGAGGCTGAAACGGACGACTCTCGTCGATCGGCTCCGTGATGACTACGCGGTGGATGTCTCGCAGTTGGATCACCAGGCCGACGAGGAGGAGATGCACCAGCGGGAGCAAGCCGACGAAGAAATCGAGTCCCTTCGCCGGCGGATCAGCCAGCTGGGCAATGTCAACATGGAGGCCCTTGCGGAGCTGGACGATTTGGAATCGCGGTTCAGCCAGCTCTCTGCTCAGTATCAGGATCTGGTGCAGGCCAAAGCGAGCTTGGAAAAGATCATCAACAAAATCAACGCCGACAGCCGGCGGTTGTTCCTGGAGACCGTTGAGGCCGTGCGTGTGCACTTCCGCGAGCTCTTCCGTAAGCTCTTCGGAGGTGGACAAGCCAACATCGAACTGGAAGATCAGCAGGATGTTCTGGAATGCGGGGTGGAGATCCTCGCTCGCCCGCCAGGGAAAGAACCCCGCAGCATCTCATTGCTCAGTGGAGGCGAAAAGACGCTGACCTGCGTCGCACTGCTGTTGGCCATCTTCCGAAATCGGCCAAGTCCCTTTTGTGTTTTGGACGAAGTCGACGCGGCACTTGACGAGGCCAACAATGAGAGGTTTGTCAATGTGTTGCAAGAATTCACCGGAGACACCCAGTTTATTGTGGTCACACACTCCAAGAAAACCATGACCTTCGCTGACACACTCTATGGGGTGACCATGCAAGAGTCTGGGATCAGCAAACGAGTGAGTGTCCGCTTTGAGGAGGTCCAGGAGGGCGGTCAGATCAGTCCGGAGGCTGCCGCGCGTACGGACTTGCCAGCTCCCGCTGGAACATCGGCCCCGCAGCGAACGAAATCCGAGCAGGCCGCTCCCCAAGAGACTGCCGAAACCGAGACTGCCGAAACCGAGACTGCCGAAACCGAGACTGCCGCAGAGGATACAAACTCAGAACGACCGCCCAGCCACAGGCCTGACGGCCAGGACCGGTCCACCGACAAAGATGGCCAAGAAGCAGCCTAACGGAGTCTTTGCCAGCAATCTCGCTGCCGGGTGATTGAGCCTGACAGCCAATCAAGCCCTCGCGATCACGCCCCGAATCTGGCGTGCGTCGGCCAAGACTCCCCCATTGATCGGGGTGTTCCCGCTGAGCTGTGCCAACTTGCCCACGGAGCCCGAAGATGCTTGAACTCAGCGACGCAACGCGTACGCGACTCGAAAAGCTCTTTCCGGAAGAGTCACAAAGGGAAGCCACCAGTTTGCTAGAGCATCGCTGTGGTATTAACTTGCCGGGCTGTGCTGACCACGATCCCCATCAGATGGAACGGATCCGTTTTGCCGCCCTGAAACTCAGCCAGGGGGACCTCATCAAACTTGAAGCCGCCGTTGAACTTGCCGAAAGCGACTGGCGCGACCTCCTGATGGCTGCCGGTTTTGCCGAAGACGTCGACGCTCATCAATCTTGGATGATCTGAGCTCGCCCTGAAGCCAGAACCCTCCGGCTGGGTCATGGACAACCGCTTTGCAGCTGTCTTGCTTGCGGCAGGCCCGGTGTTCTGCAGGCCCGGTGTTCTGCAGGCCCGGTGTTCTGCAGGCCCGGTGTTCTGCAGGCCCGGTGTTTTGCAGGGAGGCGAGAAGGTTTGCGGCGGCGGAACTGGTTCTCAAGCACAGCACGCCCAAGAGCGTGTCGGACGCGCTCGACTCGGAGTGTTCAGAAACTTGACGGGGACGCAAAACTTGAGAAAATCACAGTTGATCAAGTCGAGAGCTTCAAGTTGTCTCCCGCTTGGGGAAAAGATGAGAGGGCTATCTCGGCGAAGTACCAGCTGAGGGCCCAGGTCGCTGGACCACCAATCCTTCCCCAGCAACCTCTGGTGCGAGAGATCCCCACCGGCTTTGTTTGACGATCACCGGCAACCGCGTATTGTTGCAACAATGCCGATGTTGAGGTGCGATCGTGGGGGTTGGTTTCGTGTCGCAGTGGGCTTCCCAACAGGCTTTTACTGAGAACTCGGAAATCGTGCCCCAACTGAGTTATCAATCTGATTGCTTCACCAAACGCACCCCAACACAGCGAGTCTGCCGACTGGCACAGATGGTCGTTGCTGGCGTTGTGCTGGGAAGATCAATCCACAGACAGTTCTCGGACTCTCCGCAATCAACATCATTCCAACCTAAGTACAACCTGCGTGAGCACACCTCACCCCTCTGAGAGGGAGCGACTTAGGTGCAGCAGGTGCAAAACCAGGACACCCCTCCACGGACGATCCCTTGCCGCGAGAACGTCGGCATCTCAGCAAGAACCCAGAGTTGCAAGACGAAGCTCGACCCGCCGGATCGGGCACCTTTGGTCGGAAAACGTGGCCTAAATACACTCGGTCGTGGCCAGCAAACGAGGCCCATCATGGAACACGTCAGGCAAAAGGTTGTTTTGAGTTTTTCCGGGCTTTTGGCGGCGCTTCTGCTTCCGTGGGAGGGAGCTGCGGCTGATGCCCAGTATGGATCCCAGGTCCGCCCCTTCTTGGCCAAGTATTGTTATGGGTGTCACCAGGGCCGGGATGCCGAGGCGAGCCTCACCTTGGACAATATCAGTGGAGAGCTCGCTGCAGGTCAGAGTCTGGGAAAGTGGAAAGCTGTCTTGGAGCGTCTGGAGAGCGGCGAGATGCCTCCGGCGGAGGCTAAGCAGCCCTCCAAGTCCGAGCAAACCCGAATCGTTCAATGGATTTTGGAGAACCTCCGCCGGGGCGAACTGACCCACGGTGGAGGCACCCTCCGGCGGCTGAATCGGACAGAATATCAAAACACGGTCCGCGATTTGTTTGGGCTGCATTATGAGGCCGGGGAACATCTGCCTCAGGAAGGGGCTGAGCACGGCTTCGATACGGTGGGATCAGCACTGACTGTCTCGCCTCTCCTGCTGGAAAAGTACCTCAAAGCAGCCGAGGAGATCACCGACCGGGCGATTTACACGAGCCGGCCGAAGACTCGGAAAGAACGGTTTAAAGCTCAGGTGTTTGTGGGCAAGCGAGCGGCCAACCCTGATGGAAGTGTCTCGATGGCCGGACACAACCAGAGTTTGGATCTCCGTAAGAAGTTCAAGGCACCTGGCCATGGGATGTATGTGATCCGCTTCCAGGCCAAGTGGGTTGGCAAGAAAGCCCATCCCGGTTACCGGCATAAAATGTTTTGGGAGGACAAACACTTTCAAAATGTCCCCGATGGCTTCGTACTGCCGCGTTTCAAGCTCTCGCGTTCCAGTCAGGGGGTTGCTTACCTCGAAGTGGCCAGCCGCGAAGTGAAGGTTTACGAACTGCGTGCTTACGCCGAGGAGGGAGAGGGGTTTAACCTGACGTTTGACAACGGAGTGGAGAGCGTCAAGCCACAGCGGGCGAAGGATTACACCGGTCCGAAGGTGATTGTCGATTGGGTAGAAATCGAAGGGCCGGTCTTTGAGAGTTGGCCTCCGGAGAGCCACCAGCGGATTTTCTTCAAAGGCCCCAAGGCCAAGAAAGACCGGGGGTATGCTCAACAGATATTGACCCGGGTCGCCGCTAATGCCTACCGGCGACCAGTCTGGCCCGAAGAGGTGAACAAGCTGGTCTCCCTTTTTGATCGCCAGAAGGCGGCCGGGGCGAGCTTCGAGGAGGCCATCGCGAGTTCTATTCAGCTGATTCTTTGCTCCCCGAGCTTTCTTTACCTCTTTGAGCAAGGAGGTGAACCCGGACGGGCACTCAACGACTACGAGCTGGCCAGTCGTTTGTCCTATTTTCTCTGGCGTAGTCTGCCCGATGATGAACTGTTTGCTGTGGCAACTTCTGGGAAACTCACCCAGGACGAGCAGGTTCTCCAGCAGCAAGTCCGGCGGATGCTCAACGACCCGAGATCAAGCGCTTTGGTGGAGAGCTTTGCGGCACAGTGGCTCAGACTCGACGACTTGGATGCCGTGGCTGTCGATCGAGATATCTACCCGGAATACAATGGTTACATCCAGTACCTGATGCGTCGTGAGACCGAAGCATTCTTCGAGGAGATCCTCCGCAACGACCTGAGCATCCTGAACTTCATAGACTCAGATTTTGCGATGCTCAACGACACCCTGGCCTACTATTACGGCATCCAAGGGGTGCAAGGGAGGCACTTCCGCCGTGTCACCTTGCCGACAGGGAGCCACCGCGGTGGGCTGTTGGGTCAGGCGAGCATCCTCACAATGACCACCTGCGGAACGAGGACCTCCCCGGTGATGCGCGGGGCTTGGGTGCTGGAAAAGATCGTCGGTCGCGAACCCCCTCGTCCGCCCATGAACGTCCCTAGTTTGGACGTGACCGTCAACTCCGCCAAAACCATTCGAGACCGGCTGCAACTTCACCGGCAGAACAAAGCCTGTGCTGTTTGCCACAATAAAATCGACCCGTTGGGCTTCGGTTTGGAGGCCTACAGCGTCATCGGGACTTGGCGCACCCATGAACGACGAGGCTTCAAAGGTCGTCAGAAAAGTCAGCCAATTGATGCTAGTGGAAAACTTGAGTCCGGGGAGGGTTTCCGAGGCCCGGACCAGATGCGAAAGATCCTCCGCTCGAAGTATTCTCAGCCGTTTGTGCATGCCTTCGTCAAGAACATGCTGGTGTACTCCCTCGGCCGGGGATTAACCGTGGAAGACCGAGCGACTGCGAGCAAGTTGGCCGCGGACATGAACCGACACGGCTACTCTGTCGGCGGCTTGATTCAGGACATCGTCAAAACAAAAGCCTTCCAAAGTAAGTAAGCTTCCCGCCAGATCGTTCCTCGTCGGGACATCTGGTCCACCTCAGTCGGACTCTCTCCAGGCCTTTGCTGTCACCGGCACAGCTTCACCAGTGTCGTGTCACTGCAGGCCTGCTGAACTGCCTTGAGGTTTGTTGAGGGGAGACATCCTAAGACCGGTTTTTCGCGCAAGGTTGACCCATGGCAAAACTAAGGCCACTCCCGAGACGAACCTTCCTGAGGGGAGCCGCCGGCACCGCCATTGCGCTTCCTGCCCTGGAGGCGATGGCCCCGGCCGCTCAGACCGACAAGCCTCCTTGTCGGATGGTCGCGATCTGTGTGCGGCTGGGCAAGAACATGATGGAATGGACGCCCAAAGCAACAGGCCAAGGTTATGCTCTGCCCCCTACCCTCAAGCCGCTCGCGGATTTCCAGAACGATTTTTCCGTGCTCTCCGGACTTTGCCATCCGCGAGTCTGGGGAGGTCACCGGGCGGAGACGACGTGCTTTTTAACCGGCACGGATGTGTTTGGAGCAGCCGGTTCGGGTTTTCAGAATACCCAATCGGTCGACCAAGTCGCCGCCGAACGAGTCGGACACCTCACCAGGTTCCGCTCTTTGGAGCTGGCCACAGTCGGCTCGACGGCCAAGAAACCCTTTTTGGCCTGGAACGCGCAGGGTTTGCCTCTGCCGGTGGAGTGGAAACCCAGCGCCGTCTTCAGCCGACTCTTCGTTGAGGACAGCGCGTCGACCAAAAAGCAACTCGCCGCGGTGCTGAAGAAAAAACGCAGTATCCTTGATTTGGCCATGGAGGACCTGCAGCGACTCGAGGGCCAGATCGGACAGAACGACAAGCGGATTCTCGATCAGTACACCAACTCCGTTCGCGAGGTCGAACGCCGGCTCGAACGGGAACATGAGTGGCTGGAGAAACCCAAGCCAGACGTGCCCCTCAAACGTCCTCGCCAAGATCCCAGTGGACAGGGGCCCGATCGCGGCGTGCATATGCACGTCATGTTCGATCTGCTGACCCTCGCTTTCCAGACCGACTCCACTCGAATCGCCACCTATGCCCTCAACGAGTCCACACGTCCCTACACCGAGGCGGGCGTGAGGAGCGGCCATCACGGGCTCACTCACATCGGCGGCCCCAAGGGGGCACCGGATGCCAACGTGAAGTTGGCCAAAATCGACAAATACCACGTTGAGAACCTGAAGTATTTCCTCAAAAAGTTGAAGAGCACCCCCGACGTTGGCGGAACGACGTTGCTGGATAATGTGGCTATCCTCTACGGCAGCGGACTAGGGAATGCTGCCACTCACTCCAACAAAGATCTGCCTTTGTTGCTCGCCGGTCACGGTTGCGGGCACCTCAAACACGGTTTCCACCACCACTATGAGCAGGGAACACCTCTGTCGAACCTGTTCGTCACTCTTCTTCAGCTGCTCAAGGTCCCCGCGGACTCCTTCGCAGACAGCACCGGTCCGCTGAGCAAGATCACCTGAGTTGAGTGATTGTCTCTGAGGCTTGATTGACCTTCGGCTGACCGCTGGAATTGCCGGAGTTGCGTCTGTCTCCACCAGTGAAACAGGTTGAGGCCAACAAGAGCCTGAGCCCGAGAGGTGTTTCGCAACCCGCTAGGCCAATTAAAAAATCCCGACAAAGATTGTCGGGATTTGTCAAGGACAGCCACCGGCAGACTGAAACTCGAGCTTTGACCACCGTAAGCTTTGACCACTGGGAACCTTGACGGAGGTCATTATGAATCGGGGGGGATCCCCACGAGGGGAGCCCCAGACCTGGTTGACTCAGCTCTCAGAAGCTTTCGGTCAAGGCGATCCGGAACAGGGGATTGATCCGGGTATTTGCGGTGCCGTTAACCGGGTAGGGATGGAATGCTTCGGCGCCCTGTGGGGTAAACAGCTTACACCAAACGGCCCAGTTGATATCCTCGGCAATGAACTTGGTGTGGTTATCGCAGAAGACGACCATCACACCACCGGGGTGATAACTGCTGGCTCGCGGCAAGCCAGGGGACCTGCCCCTTCCGCTGTTAATCCTCATGGTCGCGCCGTTGGTGCCACAATTGGGCACCTGGGGTGAATCCACGTAACAGAAGCCCACCAAACCCTCATTGAGGTCCTTCCAGGTCCCTGCGTCGATGTTCTCCGAGAGCATCAGCGTGGTGGCAGATCCATCGGCACTGGAGACTTGCGAGATCGTTTGGGCAACCGGTTTGTCTCCATAAGTGTTCAGAAACACCGCCCCAGTCCAGTTCTCGATCGTTGTGGACGACTGATCCGCGTCATTTCCTGCACATCCATTGGTGGGGTCGGCGTCTCGCAAGCCGCTATTGGCGACGTAAGTCATGGCCGCGCCGTTCTTCAAAGATTCTGTATCGTCCGGGCAAATCAAAATAGGAATGTTCACAGGATCTGCCGCAGAGGCGTTAGTTCGGTACTGCTTGGCCAGTTCCGTCATCTCGATGTAGTTGAAGATCTGAAAGACCCAGCTCTTGGGATTGGCAATTGTGTTGCCGTTGTTGGTCTTCAGCGTTCCACCAACCCAACCAGGAAGAACCCCCTTGTTCGTGTCATGCTGAATGACACCCAAACCAACGTTTCTTAGGTTGTTCATGCAGGTCGTCTGACGCGCGGACTCTCGGATCATGTTGACCGCCGGCAGCAGCAAAGCCATCAACACACCGATGATGGTCATCACCACCAGCAATTCCACAAGAGTAAACCCGTGACGATGCCTCATTCGGAATGCTCCAATGTTAACAATGTTGCCGACCATGTGATTGCAAAACCTCGATGCGAATGGTGAGGGACTCGACCGCCGCCACGTCCACCAATCTAACAGCAACAGCAGTGCCAAGCGACTGACTCGTTGGCCCTCGGTCGACCTAACTCCCGAAATCTTCCCGCTCTCAGGGCTCATCGCCCGATTCTAGCGTTGGTCTCACCAACCCAAGGCAGCAAGTCTGATCCTGCAAATTTTGCCGGCAGATGTTGCGGAGGACAGGGCAGTCTGCACTTTCTGCATGGTTGCAATTTCTTGTTTTTAACTCTCTATCCATCGAGGCCGTATTCACGCACTTTGTTGTAGATTGTCCGCTCGCTCAGACCGAGCATCCGTGCTGCTGCGGCCTTATTGTGGCCACAGGCTTGAAGGGTCTCTGCAATGGCCTGGCGTTCGATGTCTTTCCAGGTTCGCCCGGCGAGCCTGGGGCTGGTTTCAGCGATTGGTTGTTGGTCTGGGGTGGGCAAGCGGGAGAATTTCAGGTCTTCGCTGGTGATTTGCCCTCCGCAACAAAAGGCCGAGGCGCGTTGGAGCACGTTGTGCAGTTCGCGGATGTTTCCCGGCCAAGGGTGCTGGCAAAGACGTTCGGCCGCCGCGTCGGTCAGCTGCAGAAGTTCGCTGCGGTTGCGTGCGGCGATTTCCGAGAGCATTCGCTGGGCCAGCTCCAAGATGTCCGCAGCTCTGCCTGCCAAGGGGGGCACATGCAGCCGATGTGTCTCCAAGCGATAGAACAGGTCCTCGCGGAACGTTCGTTCTTGAACCATGGCCTCAAGATCTTGGTGCGTCGCTGCCAGGACACGCACATCCACTGGCTGATCTCGGAGACCGCCGATTCTGCGGACGACGCGATCTTCCAGGAAGGTCAGTAACTTGGGTTGCAAGTCCAAGGGGAGGTCACCGATTTCATCCAGAAACAGCGTTCCCCCGTGGGCAAGTTCTGCCCGCCCAGCACGAGCTGTATCCGCCCCAGTAAATGCGCCCTTTTCATGACCAAAGAGCTCTGCCTCAATCAGATCCCGGGGCAAGGCAGCACAACTGACCGGAACAAACGGACCATCTGCACGGGGACTCAGCTGATGAATGCTTCGCGCGATGGTCGTTTTGCCTGTCCCGCTTTGCCCAAGAATGAGAACGGTCTGATCGACCTGAGAGAGCCTCCGCACTCGTTGCCACAGTTCTTGGGACTGAGCGGTCTCCATAACCGGCGAAACCCTCGGCAGGTGTCCGCCGATGGTTGCCTTGAGTGAGCGGTGTTCCCGTGCCACCTCTGCAGAACGGATCACCTGCTCAACACGGGCCAGCAGCTGGTCTGGGTCGACAGGTTTCGCTAGGTAGTCATCGGCCCCTTCTTTGATGGCAGAGACTGCTTGCGCGACATCTCCAACACCTGAGATCACCAGCACCCGGACGTCCGGAAAATGGGCGTTCAAATATCGCAAGCACTCCAAACCGCTCAAGCCTGGCATCCGCAGATCGAGCAACGCCACAGTTGCGATCTCTCGTGAAAGTCGCTCGGCTGCGCGGATCGCCTGCTGGCCATCGCAGGCCTCGATGACTGTGTAGCCCTCGTTCTGCAAATGGTACCGGAACAGGCGACGGGTGATGGGGTCATCATCTGCGATCAGCACCGTTGCGGCGTCTGTTTTGGACAAGGAACTCTTTGGGCCCGAATTTGAACAAGTTGTTGAGTTTTGGCGATCAGCCTGGGCTTCGCGGGTTGCCGGAGTTTTGCGATTGTGCGGCATAAGTGAGTTCTGGAACAATCCGACACAGTCTCTCGGCGTCCGAGCCCAGCCTGATTCGAGGCAGAGATTCTCGGGCCCCAAGGAACTGAACCCGGCAGAAGGTCAGAAGAACCGCAATGCAACGGTCTTGTGTAACGGTTCCCAGATCGTCTGCTTTGGGATCCACTCTTTTGGGATTCACAGGAAGCGGTCAGAGTGCTTTTTGCCAAGAGTGCTTTTTGCCAAGAGTGCTTCTGGGCAACTGGCAGCATTGACGATGTCGATCTTCGCCAGGCACAATCGAATTCACCCGATTGGTGATGAGGCAGCGTGATGTCTGGCGGCCGCAAACGTGCCCTCTTCTGGAATATCGTCCGAATGACAGCCATCTCCTGTGTGGTGGCCGCAGGGACGTTGTACGGATTTTATCTGTTTGCCTTCAATAGTTATCGAGTCCGACTGGCCAACGCTGCCACCAACAACGCTCATCTGATTCGAGTCGTCGCCGCAGGGGAGTTGCGTCGTCGGTCAAGCCCAACCACCCCCGACGACCACACCACCAAGGCAAAGCACAGTCAACAAGCTCGCCCCAACCAAGACGACCCGGTTGAGTCCGTTGGCCCTGAGGACTTTGTTGCTCAGGATCCCCTCGAGGGGAACTCGGTCAATCGCAGTGCGGCCTCTGACTTGGATATTCTTGGCTTGGATACTCTGGGCTTGGATACTCTGGGCTTGGATACTCTGGATTCCAGTAAGCTGGGGCACATGGATCTGGGGCGAATGGATCAGCGTCAGCAGCAACGGGTCTTGCAGACAGTTAGGGCGATGTTCAGTCGCTTTAACGAGTTCGGCAAGACAGGGAGGCTGGCAATCGTCCGGCGAGAGGGAGACCAGATTCAGTTTTTATTCTACTGTACCCACCAGGGCCAATCCTACCAACCTCCGCTTCCCTTCCCCCGGGCGGTTGGTCAGCCCGGCGAAGCCTACCTTCGTGCAGCTCTTGGACAACGCGGAGGTGACCTTGGCGTGGACTTGCAGAATCAACGGGTTCTGGCTGGGTATGCTCCAGTTGACGGGCTCGGTTGGGGAGTTGTCACTTGTATGGCTGCCAGCGAAGTCGCTGCGCCGTACTGGCAAGCTGGGGCGGTTGCCACCGGCGGCGGGGTGGTGGTTATCCTCTTTGGGGCAGCGTTTCTGAGGATGAGTGCTCCCTTGATTCGCACCCTGGAGGAAACCGAGATCCGAGCACAAGACATTCTTGAACACGCCTCCGACGGCATTATCACCCTCGACTCCGAAGGTTGCATCCTTTCGGTCAACCCTGCTGGGGAGCGAATGTTTGGGTACAGCGAGCGTGTCCTGTTGGGTCAACCGTTGTGGAAATTGGTTCCACAGACTCAGCCGCGGGACCGACCGGACCAACACAACGCGGACCGGGAAGTTCCTGAAAGCCCATTTGCTGCCTGGGCAACTGACCAACTCGCTGCGCCTTCACAGGCTGGTCTTCCCCAGCATAGCCACCCCCAGAGCCCTCGTCGCTTCGCAAGTCCCCATGATAAATCCCTCACCCCAGATCAGTCACCTGCAGAGCCGGAAGCCCTACCGGGCGAATTCCACACCTTGCCTGCCGAGGATCTGCCTGACGAGGATCTGCCTGCCGAGGATCTGCTTGCCGAGAACCTGCCTGCCAGTGAACTGGGTCAAGAGACCGAGGGACGTCGGGCCGATGGCACAACGTTCCCGATCTCCCTTGGCTTTAGCCAAATTCTGATGGGCCAACGCAAGCAATACACGGTGATCATCCGAGACATCAGCCGGGATCGCGCACAGCAAGAAGCCGTCCGCCGATATGCGGCGCTGCTGGAACGCACCAATTCCGAGCTGGCCCAAGCCAAGCAGGCCGCCGAAGCCGGCCTTCGTGCCAAAGGAGAATTTCTGGCAAATATGAGCCATGAAATTCGCACACCACTGAATGCCATCATCGGTTTAACGGAGTTAAGTTTGGCAGGGCAAACGGCCAGCAGGGTCGACCCAGGCCAAGCGGGATCGGATTCTCAGAGTCCATTGCAACCCAACCCCGCTGCTGTGGATTATCTGACGCGGGTTCACACGGCCGCACAGTCGCTCTTGCGACTGGTCAACTCGGTGCTGGATTTCTCAAAACTCGAAGCCGGACGGATGGAACTGGCTGCCGAGGCGTTCGACCTTCGCCAGGCGGTCGATGCCGTGATCCAGGTGGTTGCGCATTCTGCCGCGCGGAAAGGACTGCAACTGGTCTGCTCGGTGGCCCCTTGCGTCCCCGCGGTTGTTGTCGGAGACGTGGGGCGGCTGCAGCAGGTTTTGCTCAACCTGTTGGACAACGCCGTCAAGTTCACAAACTCTGGGTCGGTTCGCCTCCGGGTAGAGCTTGGCCTACCAGAGCTTAGCCAGGCTGAGTTGAGCCAGGCTGAGTTGAGCCAGGCTGAGTTGAGCCAAACTGGTTTGAGCCAGGCTGAGCTCCAGCTTCAGCAAAACCGAGGCCCCGAAACTCTTGGCAATGCTGGGATTGTGAGGGGACCCGACGCAGCGTCAGGGCAACGGCGGAGTTCACCAACCGAAGATGGCGAACTGATCAGGCTTGGATCGGTGGAAGTCGATTCGGTGTTGGCCTCTGGCTGGCTTGGGCAGGGAGGACAAATCTGTCCCCTGCGGTTCATCGTCACAGATACAGGGGTGGGAATCCCGCAAGACCATCAGCAGGAGATCTTTGAGGCATTCTCTCAGGGAACTCTTGACTCTTCAGCAGGTCATGGCGGCACGGGTTTGGGCTTAACGATTTCCGCCCAACTGGTCCACCTGTTCGGCGGTGATCTCCTCTTGACCAGCCAGCCCAACTCGGGGACCACCATGACCTGCTGGCTGCCGCTGAAGGTGGCCAGCTGGGCGGTGAAGCCGCCTTGGGGTGACCGACCCTGCCCCTGGACCTTCTCTGTGGTCGTCGCTGCTTCTTCGGCATCTCGTGACGCTTTGATCGATGTCCTGCGGAGTTGGCAGTTCACGACAACGGGCGTTGACGACTTGGCATCGGCCCAGCTGGTCCTCTCCCGAGGACTCCATTCCAGCAACAAAGCGTTGCTGTTGGTCGAGGCAACTGCCGATGGTCGTCAAATCGAACAGGCCAAGGAATTGGCTGAACGATGCCATCGAAGCGTCACTCTCATCATGTTAGTAGATCTCGGGAAGCCAGAACTCATTCGAGCTTGCCAGGCCGCCGGACTAACGCATTCTCTGACGACACCGATCTCAACTCAGAGACTCGCAGATTTGCTCGCCACCGGTGTTCAAACCCCAGAAGAACCCCTGCAGGTCGCTCGGGCCCAATCGGCAGACCGGTCGGCTTGTGCCGCCAACAACCGCCAGCACCGGCTTTCCCTCCGGGTCCTCGTTGCTGAAGATAATCCCGTCAACGTTGAGGTCGTCTGTGGCTGGTTGCGTTTGTGGGGACACCAAGTCCGCGTTGCCGAGAACGGACAGCAAGCCCTGCAGATGCTCTCCGAGGAACCGTTCGACTTGGCTCTGATCGATCTGCAAATGCCCGTATTCGATGGGCTCGAGGTCGCCCGTCGGCTGCGGGCCAACAGTCCGGCAAGCTTGCCGATGGCTCGCCAACCCAAACGGCAAGACCCTGCGGCCTCCTCCATTGGCTTATCCTTAGCCCAGAGGAGCACCCCCCTGGTCGCGATGACAGCCTACGCTCAGCCTGAAGACCGTCAACGGTGCCTCGAAGCCGGAATGGACGACTTCCTCCCCAAGCCCCTCGAAAGCCGTGCGTTGGCGGCTGTGCTCCAGCGTTGGGCAGGCGGCTCTCCGGCAGAGATCCTTCCGGCAGAGATCCTTCCGGCAGAGATCCTTCCGGCAGAGATCCTTCCGGCAGAG
>CAZYKP010000033.1:57880-76934 GCA_964648025.1 uncultured Pirellulales bacterium
ATAGCTCCGCCCAAGAGTCGGCAGCCAGAGGCCTCAGCAAAATACCTGGCTCCAACGGACCTTCCGAACCGCGCCGCTAGCCAAGAATCGCTCGAGAACGAACTGGAGCCAGCCGAATCAGAGGTGCTCGATATTGCTCAGGCCCTCCGCCACTGTGGCGGCAATCGCGAGCTCCTTGGCGAGGTCGCCTCAGTTTTTCGGGGGGAGCTGCCCGACCAGCTCGAGCGACTCCAGAAAGGTCTTGCGGGCTGCCAGGGGCAGTCCGTTTCCGCCGCCTTGCACAAGTTGCAAGGTTCGGCAGGATACTTTGCCACTGAGGAATTGCTTCAGGATTTTTCCAGCCTCCGGTTTGAGCTCCAAGAACGCACTTGGCCTGAGGTCGTGACTTCCTGCCAAGGTCTGATGGCCAAACTCCGACGACTTAGCGATGCCCTCAAGGCAGTTGCTGATCAAAATCATTGAGGCTGAGCATGGGACGACCCCGCAGCGCGATCGCTTCGCTGGCCCGACTGCTTGATAAAATCTCTCAGCCAGTCTATGCGGTAGACTCGGATCGACGGCTCATTTTCTGTAATCAAGCCTGTGTGGATTGGACTGGGGTCCCGGCAGATCGTCTGGTCGGACAACTCTGTCACTTCGACGCTGCCACTGCCGGAAAACGGCCGGCCGCTGTCGCCGCAGCTCTTGGTCCTCCCCCGACGGTCTGGGAGGGACAGCTTCAGAGCGCAGAGGTTTTCTTGCCCGCATCGTCGGTGACAGACAAACTCGGGTCGCACCAAGGTCGGTCGACAAACGGTCCTTCACCGCCACCGGGGCACCCATTCCCGGGCAGCCAACTCGGCCAACATCGGGGGAGTTCTTCAGCAAGCCAAACCCGCAGCAACTCGTCTGTCGGGGAAGGCCAGAGCAGCCGGGCGGAGGTCCCCCGGCGTTGGCAGGTGAGCTTTCAGCCACTGACTTCCAAACGGGCTCAGGTCGCCATAGTCCTTTGCTGGGTGGGTCCTCACACGCTGTGCGACGAGGAGGCGGGACTTCCGACGAATTCCCTCGATGAAGAATCTCGCCGCCTGCATGAGCAGCTCCGCCGCTATCAGCTCCGTCTGGCCGGTCGTTATCCGCTCAATCGCCTCGTTGGTGAGAGCCCCCAAATGCAGCGGGTTCGACGCCAGGTCAAATTAGCTGGTGAAAGCCAGGTGGCCACGTTGATTGTTGGCCCGCGTGGAGCAGGACGAGAGACAGTCGCACGCGCGATCCATTACTTCCAGCATCGGACGGCTTCCAGGGCTTTGGTGCCCCTGGATGGCACCACGCTGACACCTGAGCTGCTGGCGGACGCTTTGCAATCGCTCTCCCAAAACTCAAGCGCTTTGGGGTCCTCCGGTGGTTCGGGATTCTTGGAGACCGGTTCCGCTTTAGGCTCAAACCAACCAGGCTCAAACCAACCAGGCTCAAACCAACCAGGCTCAAACCAACCAGGCTCAAACCAACCAGGGTTGACTCAGTCGGGATCAACCCAGCTCGGGTCAGCTGGCGCCAACCAGACGGCAGCGACTGCGGCGGCTCGATCAGTCCCGGGGATACCTGGGATTTTGGTCAGCGACATCGATGAGCTGTCTTTGCCTGCTCAGCGGCTGTTGGTTGGCCTTTTTCAGCAGTCTCCGGGGGCAGTACGATTGTTGGCAACCGCCCGAGCAGTGCCCGGAGAGGGGACCTCTGCGGAGATGTTGCCCGAGCTGGAGAACTTACTCACCACACTGGTGATTTCGTTACCCGCTTTGCCAGAGCGTCGAGAGGATATTCCCCTCTTGGCCCAGAGTTTTGTAGAAGAGTTTAACGCTGCTGGCGGGAAGCAGCTATCACGGTGTTCCCCGGAGGCTCTCGACCTGTTGTTTAATCACCCTTGGACAGGAGATGTGCAGGAGCTCTCTGAGGTCCTTCAAGAGGCCCACTCTATGGCAATCGGGCCACCGATTGAAGCCTCCGATCTGCCCAAGCGAATTCATTACGCCCGGCAGGCTGCAGTGCGTGGTTTGCAGCCTCCTGACTCCATTGATTTGGCCCATCTGTTGTCGAAAATCGAAACCGCTCTGATCCGACGTGCGTTTGAATTTGCCAGCGGGAATAAGACCAAAGCCGCGGAACTCTTGGGCCTGAATCGCCCGCGGCTTTATCGTCGACTCGAGCAGCTGGGTCTGGACGATTTCGTGGCCTCGGATTTCAGCGACCTGGCCAGCGATCAGCAAGACTCATCCTGAGAAGGGTGCTGATCGCCCTCTTCATCCCACTCGTTCTCCAGGGGCATGGAATAGGCCTCGTCGAGCCACCGACCCAGATCGATCTGCCGGCACCGAGTACTGCAAAACGGCAAGGATTTGGAAGTCTGCGGGTCGAATGGTTTTTTGCAAACCGGGCACTTTGATAAGACCATTGCAACGACCCTCGGTGCGATTTGAAGAGATCTTGCTGGCCTCAAAAAACTTCTGGATCAAGTTACCAAGAGTTGCCAAGATCGATCGGGGCGGTGAGATTGATCAGGTGGAAGCCTTCTCACCAGAGGTGTTGTTGGTTTGTGAGGAGGAATCCTGGCCTGAGGAGGCCGGCTGCGATTGGCCTGTCTCGGAATTGCTCGACTTGTCGCTCGCTGCTGGGCTCTTGTCTCCGTTGGGCTTCTTGTCGCTCAGACTGCCGTCAGTTGCTGTTGCTTCGGCTGCTTTTCCCTCGGTCCCGGCGGTTGATTCCCCGCCCGAGGGTGAGTCAGCCGCAGCACGTTTCTTATAGGACTCGCTCCGATAGTCAGTGGTGTAAAACCCAGAACCTTTGAACAAGACTGCTGAACCGGTTCCCAACAGTCGCTTGAGACTTGGCTCGGAACATTCTGGGCAGTCGGTCAGGGCATCCGCTTTGATCGACTGATACTTATCAAACTGGTGACCACAGGACTGGCATTGATAACTGTAAGTGGGCATAAATGCAGACCTACTGCAGAGTGTGGCCAGGGGAGGAAACACCAACCTCCCAGGATTCGATCAACGAGTTCCCGAAAGGGAATCTGGGCGGCCCTTATGAAATCACCTTAAGGGGTGCCTCGGCCTGATCAACATCGACGCCCGCAAGTGGCTTGGCGGGCTGTTTCCGAGCCGGTCTCTCTTTGAGACCAGGCGGTTACTCGGGTTTGGTGCTGGCCTCGGAGGAGGGTCCACTGGAGACAACCACCTCGCAGGGGCGGACGACTCGTTCGTGGAGTCGAAAGCCCGCCCGACGTTCCTCCAACACTGTGTTGGCAGGATGATCGCTCGGCTGATAGGCGATCGCCTGATGAAGGTTGGGGTCAAAGGGTTGCCCTGCCTCAGCTGGGATTCGTTGGCATCCCGCGGCTTCCAGCTGTCTCTGAAACTCCATCGCGGTCATCTTGAAACCTTGCAGCAGTGTTTGGTCGGCCTGTTCACGGCGATCGGCCACCCACTGAAGGGCGCTTTCCTGGAGTTGGTCGGCGGGGATCTCCCCGCTTTGGGATTTGTTGGCAAACTCCACCATCATCTCGGAGACTTTGCCCTCGGCGAAGACTGGAGTCTGCTCAGCCGCTTTGAGACCAAAGGCAACATAGTCGAGCACCAACAACAAATGCTGAATCAGAGACATCGGCGCGTAGCGATACGCTTCCTGGGTCTCACGTTGTGCTCTCTTGCGGGTGTTCTCCAGGTCCGCTTGCAGGCGTACCGCACGCTCCTCGGCTTCGCGGAGCAATCGAGGCCAAGGGGGTTGTCCTTCCTCAGCAGTCGAAGAACCGACTGAGTCCGTGGCCGACTCGCCGCCGCCGGCTGCGTCGCCTGGGGCTTGGTTGGTTTTAGCTTGACCGGATGGGGCACCTGAGGAATCATCGCTGGCTGATTTATTGCCGGTTCCTTTCCTCGAGGTGCTGCTCTGAGTGGGATTCACCTCAGCCTCGGAGGACTGATTTTCGGTAGGACGATGTTGGTTCTCTGGTCCCATGGGTTCGGCGGATGCCTCGGGTTGGGTGTTTTCGGACACAGCGAAAATCCTCCGGATGGTCATTGGGTATTGACTGCGAATCCGGCAGGTGGGTGCTGTCACCATTGGTGGGACAGAACTGCCGTTGAGCTATTGCGCAAGCGACCGACAGACCAACCAATCTTGCTGCCAATAGAAAACGCTTACTGAGGTTCTGGAAAATCCTGACTCGTCTGGCACTGTGCAAAGGCTGCCAGGTCAATCGTCCTCACAGGAGCTTCCACGGTTTCCTGATTCCCAGAAAAGTCTCCGACGAAGCGGGCGCCTTTTTGTTCGGCAATCCGGGCTGGCATTGGTCGCCCTGGGTCGAAAACTTCTCCAAAGGTTCGTAGACGAGCTGGTACTCTCCCTGACAGCAGGAGAAACACGATGCGGGGATGTCTCAATTGGTCGTCGACGGGCCGGCTCCCCTTGCGCTTTCTGGATCACATCAAGTCCGAACCAGCCTAGTCACTAGTTGTTCTCAGGTGCATCGGGATCTTTGGGATCCTCTGGTTCTTCGGGTATGAAGAAGTCTTTGAGTTTTTCGAAAAAGGTCTTGCGATGCGGGCTGACGTTGGTGTGTTCCTCCTCAGCGAGCTCTCGTAGGAGTTCTTGTTGTCGAGCGGTGAGCCGCTTGGGAACTTCGATTTGGACCTGGACGAGGAGGTCCCCGCGTCCGCGTCGTTGCGGGCTAGGCAGGCCATGGCCGGACATGCGGAAGGTCTGCATAGGTTGACTTCCCGCAGGAATCGTGAACGTCTCAGGCCCATCGAGGGTGGGAACCTCGATTTCAGCCCCGAGAGCAGCCTGCGAATAAGTGATGGGCACTTCGACCAGAAGATGCTGGCCATCACGGTGAAAGAGCGGATGTTCTTTCACGCGAACGAAGACATACAAATCGCCCGGCGGCCCACCATCGGGACTTGGCTCACCTTCCCCTCTCACAGCGATTCGGTTGCCATCGTCAACGCCCGGCGGAACAGGGACTTCAAATTCGGCGGCAACCTGTGTGAATCCGAGCCCCCGACAGCTGGGGCAAGGTTCGCGGATGACTTGGCCACGGCCGCGGCAGGAGGGGCAGGTCTCCGCCATGCGGATCAGGCCTAAGTTTCTGACGACTTGACCCGATCCGCCGCAGTAAGGACAGTTCTCAGGGCCGGACCCTGGCTTGGCACCAGAGCCTTCACAGGTCTTGCATTGTTGATGCCGCTGGAAACGAACGGTTCGGTTCACCCCACGAGCGGCCTCCATCAGATCCAAGGTGAGGTTGGCTCGAATGTGGCTGCCCCGACTGACCCGTCGGCCCCCGGCCCCTCCACGCATGATGTCGTCCAGGCCGAACTCGCCGAAGATATTTCCGAAGGCCGCCAGGATGTCGTCAATGGTGTGAAACCCGCCACCTTCGCTTTCCAGGCCTGCCTGGCCGAAGCGATCGTAACGAGCACGTTTGTCTGGGTCGGAAAGGACCTCAAAGGCTCGAGCGGCTTCTTTAAATTTTCGTTCAGCCTCTTCATCCCCGGGATTACGGTCCGGGTGATACTTCAGGGCGAGTTTCCGGTAAGCGTCAGCAATATCCTTCTGACTTGCGTCCCGCTGGATCCGGAGGACCTCGTAGTAATCAACCTGTAAAGACATGCTCCGGTGCCACCCGGCTGGAGAGAACGGTCCGGGGATAAACGCTAGATGTTTTCAGAAACTCCGAGTCCGCTGAAGGTGTTGTCCTGAACACAAACAGCCGAGCCTTCTGTGGAGGTTGTCAGCGGATGGGCTTGTGTGCAGAACATTCGAACAGCTGCGGAGGACCTCTGCTGGAGTCCGGGAAAATTTTCGCTCGTCCAAAATGTGGGAGCCAAGATTTTCCGAAACCTAAAAAAGGGTCATCACAGTGGGAGTCCAAATCAGTCAGGTGATCTGAACGATCGGACTTCACTTGATGCACTTGAACTGGACGCTGTTTTCCTGAGAGGGTTGAACCTGTCACACTAGGGCCTGCCGCACTTGATCCCGCCACACTTGAACCCGCCGCACTTGAACCCGCCGCACTTGAACCCGCCGCACTTGAACCGAGAGTTGCTTGAGGTTGATGGCCGTCCGTTGGATGGTGGAGTCCGGCTAAGCGTAGTTGGGATCACTTAATCAGAATGTACGACTTGACAGCACCGAGCCGTACCCAGTTGTTGGTCACCGTGGGTGACTCCTTCAAGGAGACAAGGCCCGTCAACGGCTTGTTCATTATGGGACAGCTCGTTGATTCGGGCACCGGTGGATTCCTTCTGCTCAAGCATCCGTTGGTTGCCGGCACCCGAGAACCCACCAGATACCCCACAGTCTAACGACTGTGGGATGAGGGTGCTGAGGCTTTGCAGGGCACTCGGCAGAACCGTCGAAGGAGTCGTCAGCGGCCATACCTCCCCTGCTTTGACAGGGGTCGACTCCGTCTTTCTGTTGGCCCCCCTTCGGTGCTGAACGCTCTTGGGTCGTCCCGGTTTGTTGGGGGAAAGTCTGGCGTTCTTGCAGACTGATGGGGCCGGGCAGACTGTTCCGGCACCGCGACGCTGGCACAAGTCTGCCCGATCTGTGCTGCCGGGATCACCTGATGCTACCTTCGATGGTTTTTCCCTTGTCCTCTTCTTCGTAGTTGGTCACCAGGCACTCGGTGGTGAGCATGAGAGCGGAGATACTCGCGGCGTTCTCGAGGGCAGTACGGACCACCTTGAGAGGGTCGATGATGCCTGCCTCAACCATATCGACGAATTTGTCGTTGTTGGCATCGTAGCCAAAGTTGACCTTGGGATTTTCGCGGACTTCCTCGGCAACGACACTCGGGTCGCGGGTGCCACAGTTCTCGACGATCTGCTTCATCGGGGCCGAGAGTGCATGCTTGACGATGTCGATGCCGATTTTTTCGTCGGCCTTGGCCGAGCTGCGGGCCTTCTCCACGGCATCTTCACACCGCAACAATGCCACACCACCACCGGGAACGACGCCCTCGATGACTGCTGCTTTGGTTGCGTAGAGGGTGTCCTCCACCCGGTCCTTTTTCTGCTTCATGTCGGCTTCTGTGGCTGCCCCAACCTGGATGACTGCCACACCACCGCTCAGTTTGGCCAGACGCTCCTGGAACTTCTCCCGGTCGTATTCGCTCTCGGTGTCCTTGATCTGTTGGTTGAGCTGCCGGATGCGTTGCTCCAGCTCTTGCTTGTCGCCACCGCCTTCGATGATGGTGCAATCGTTTTTGGATACCCGGACTGTCTTGGCGGTTCCCAGATGGGAGAGGTCGAGGTTCTCCAGCTTCATGCCCAGATCCTCGCTGATCATCGTTCCACCGGTGAGGATGGCGATGTCTTGGAGCATGGCCTTCCGCCGGTCACCGAATCCAGGGGCCTTGACGGCACAGACTGCCAGAGTTCCACGGAGCTTGTTGACCACCAGAGCGGTCAAGGCATCGCTTTCAACGTCTTCGGCGATAATCAGCAGTGGTTGGTTGGAGGTGCTGATCTTCTCCAGCAGTGGCAGGAGATCACGCAGATTGCCGATCTTTTTCTCGTGGATGAGGATCTGGCAATCACCCAGCTCACACTCCATCTTCTCGGGGTTGGTGATGAAGTAGGGGGAGATGAAACCCTTGTCGAATTGCATACCCTCGACAACGGTCATCTCCGTCTCGGTTCCCTTGCCCTCTTCGATGGTAATCACCCCATCAGGCCCGGTCGCCTCAATGGCTTTGGCCATCAGCTGGCCGATCTCAGGATCGTTGTTGGCGCTGATGGTGCCCACATGCGCGATTTCCTCTTCGCTGGCGACCTTGCGGGCAAGCTCAGTCTTGAGGAACTCCACAGCCGCAGCAGTCCCTTTTTCGATCCCCCGGCGGATCGCCATGGGATTGCTGCCAGCGGTGATGTTACGGATCCCTTCGCGAAAGATCGCACGGGCCAGAACAATCGCCGTGGTGGTGCCATCCCCGGCAACGTCGCTGGTTTTGTTGGCCACCTCATTGACGAGCTTGGCCCCCATGTTCTCAAAACGGTCCTCCAGTTCGATCTCCTTACTGACGCTGACACCATCCTTGGTGACCGAAGGACTCCCAAAGCTCTTGGCAATGATCACATTGCGGCCGGTCGGCCCCATGGTCACCGCTACCGCATCCGCGAGCTTATCGACTCCGCGGATCATCTTGTCGCGAGCTCGATCTTCAAAGAGTAGCTGTTTTGCAGTCATGGTTGCGAGTGTGCTCCTGAAAACGGAAAGTCAATCCGGAATATGCCGGGCTTGTAAGACCTGGATGTGCGAGACCTGGATGTGTAAGACCTGGACGCGAAGGACGCCCGTGGAACCGAACTGGAGGAAAGGTTCCACAATCCCATTGTGGGGGGATCTGATGAAACCAGCCCAGCCAATTGTGTCCAGTTATGTGAGTTCCGGTGAATGAGTCCCGCCACAACAGCCCTGAGCGTTTCTTCCTGGGATGCTCGTTGCCAAAGGTGTCACAGAACCCAAGAACAACTCGATCCGGCACCTTGGGAGTTGGCTCATCAAAACTCACTAAGGACCCAAAGGGTTGGTGAATCGGGGTGATCGACCGAGGCAACGGAATCGAGAAGCTGGAACCTCTGGAGCTAAAACTTAACATCCTTCGCTTCAAGACGATGTGGGCAATCACCCATTGGACGACTATGCCACCAGTCCGTAAGACGGCATCCAGTCTCTGGCACGACCTGAGAGGATCCCCAGCAGAGGCTCGGAGAGGGCATCGGTCATGCCATGTGGTTCAGGCAACCTCCAAATGAGGACCTCAAGAGGTTTCCCAGCGGGATCAAACTTCCGCCAGGGATGGGAATCTTGAGGTCCAACGGGCTGTCTGGCAACAGGGAGACGCGCTTTACACGAGCTTGGCCAACACGTCGGACTCCCGAAGGATTTTGAACTCTTCGCCGTCGACTTCGACTTCGGTCCCGGAGTACTTTCCGTACAGGACTCGGTCGCCGACGGCCACTGAGAGTGATCCGCGTTCCCCACTGTCCAGCAGCCTTCCAGGACCGATGGACACCACTTTTCCACGCTGCGGCTTTTCTTTGGCGGAATCCGGCAAATGAATACCGCCAGCTGTCATTTCTTCGGCCTCTTCCGGCTGGACAACGATCCGATCGTCAAGCGGGTTGAGTTTCATCGCATGTCTCCTCAGTGGTCGATCTTTGAGGGTATGACCAGATGTTCGAAAATTGGGATTGTTGGAAGCTTCTTGCGGGATCGCAATCGAAAGGTCCGTTCCCTTGAAGCTGTTGGGGCAGCTGAGTTGGTTGTGTTTCTCAGCTTTCTGGAATTTTAGTTGGTGCCTGGAGTTGGAATCTCTGGGCAAGCTCCATCGAAGCCGGCGGATCTTTGAGGGACTACATCATCCCCATCCCGCCAGGACCGTGCATGGCGTGGTCGTGGTCGTGGCTGTGGTCGTCGTCTTCTTCCTCAGGGATGTCGCAGACCAGACTTTCGGTGGTCAGCAACAAACCTGCAACGCTGGCGGCATTCTGCAGAGCTGTGCGTACGACTTTGGTGGGGTCCACCACTCCGGCCTCAACCAGATCGACGTACTTGTCTTTGTCGGCGTCGTAGCCGATGTTGCCAGACTCCCTTCGGACTTTGCTGACGACCACGGCCCCATCGAGGCCTGCGTTCTCCGCAATCATTCGCATGGGCATCTCCAGCACTTTGCGGAGAATATCCACCCCGACCTTTTCGTCTCCGCTGACTCGAAGCTTGCTCAATGCCTCTTCAGCGCGGATGAGGGCCGTGCCGCCGCCAGGGAGAATTCCCTCTTCCAACGCGGCCTGAGTGGCAGCCCGAGCATCTTCAAAGAGAGCCTTGCGCTCCTTCATTTCTGTCTCAGTGGCAGCGCCGACCTCGATGACGGCCACACCACCGGCCAGCTTGGCAAGCCGCTCCTGCAACTTTTCGCGATCGTATTCGCTGTCGGTCGCCTGAATCTCCTCTCGAATCTGCTCAGCACGGCCGTCAATAGCGTCCTTGTTTCCCTTGCCGCCGATGATGGTGGTTTCCTCTGCGGTGATCTCGACCCTGCGACAACTGCCCAGATCATCCAGCTGCACCGTCTCCAGCTTGACGCCCAAATCCTTGAAGATCGGTGTGCCGCCGGTCAGGGTGGCAATGTCTTGCAGCATGGCCTTGCGTCGGTCACCGTAGCCCGGCGCCTTGACTGCAGCGACTTTCAAACCAGCACGCATCTTGTTGACCACAAGCGTCGCCAAAGCCTCACCCTCAACATCCTCCGCGAGGATCAGCAAGGGCTTGTTCTTTCGCACAATGGCCTCAAGCAGCGGAACAATACTCTTGGCGGTGCTGATCTTTTCCTCGTAGATGAGAATCAGCGGATTCTCCAGCTCGACCTTTTGGTTGTCAGGGTCGGTCACGAAGTTGGGGCTTAAATACCCTCGGTCAAACTGCATGCCCTCCACGGTATGAACCGTCGTCGACGCACTGCGACCTTCCTCGACGGTGATCACCCCATCCTTGCCCACCTTAATAAAGGCCTCAGCAAGCTTTTCACCAATGGAGGGATCATTATTGCCGGCAATGGTGGCGACCTGCTGGATTTCCTTTTTCCGTTTCGCGTCCACCGGTGTGGCGATCTTGGAGAGATGAGCCCCGATCGCTGCGGCGGCTTTGAGGATCCCACGTTGCAGCGCCATGGGATCATGGCCGCTGGCGATCCGCTTCAGCCCTTCCCGAAAGATGGCTTCTGACAACACCGTGGCGGTTGTGGTCCCGTCGCCGGCCACGTCATTGGTCTTGCTGGCAGCTTCCTTAACAAGTTGCACTCCCAGATTCTCGTACGGGTCGTCCAGCTCGATGTCTTCAGCGACCGTCACTCCGTCCTTGGTGATCTTCGGGCTGCCCCAACCCTTATCGAGCACCGCGTTGCGGCCTCGGGGGCCCAACGTGCTGCTGACAGCCTTGGCCAACTTCGAAACCCCTGCCAACAAGGCCTGCCGGGCGTCCTCATCAAAGACCATCTGTTTTGCCACAGTGAGTCCTCCAACGAATGTAACAGAATGACACAGAGTTGATTTTTCGAAGAGCCAGGGCCGTTGGGCCTAAGCAGTTCGGTCCGTTTGACCTGAGCGGTTTGGGCCGTTCGGCCCCTTACTCGGTACATCCACGAGTATTCTCGGGCACCTCACCAACACCCCGTCACCAGGCTGGGCGAAGCCTCTGAATGCAGGGCTCTTGGCTCCGCCGGAGTTGCCGAGACATGCAGGAAGGACTGCCTCCAAGGCAACCTCCTCGATGCGGTGAGTTTGAGGGGTGAAATTCATGGCTCATCAAGGGCTTTGAGGCTGATCGTACTCGGAGAAGCCTCGACTGAGGTCCCTCTGGGAAGCCTGAGGCCGAGAAGCGTTCATTTCACCTGAAACAACCAGGAATACCCTTCGGGGGCCGACGGCAAGGCAACTCCAGGTGGTGAGTCGATGCGGATACGGCTCGCAGAAGCCATCGGCCACCGGAAGATGCTCCACTCGTGAGGGTTGCGGTCTCCGGAATTAGTCATTGCACCTTCTCTCGGCTGATCACCGCAAATCTCAGCAGATCTGCACATCACCGATCGGACACCCTCTCGGATCTGGTTGTTGTTGCCCAACCGCCTGTGTTGTGTTGTCCGTGAGCAATCAGTGTGCCGACGACAATTTTTCTTAGGTTGCTTGGGCAACTGTTTGAGCACGGAGCTGCCGCCGTGAATTTGAGGCCCCAGGTGGTTTTCGTGGCTGCCACAATGGCAGCAGGAGAGCCTTGTGCTTGCTGTCGGGTGGAAAACCTCCCTGTCAGCCCGGCAGTGGGTGAAGGCCTCAAGCCAGAGTCGGTGGGAAGTTGCGGCATTCGGAGTGGCTCGATCGGAGTGGTTTGGCTCCTCGGATCGAGTCGCATCAACCGCCCATCTCACGCCATGGTCAGGGAGAAAAGAGAATGCCCGCCCACGTTGGGCGCATCGGCTTGGCAGCAGCTGCCGGAGGCTCCGCCGCAGTCGGCAGCATCGCCAACGAGAGCCTGAGCGAGACAAGGGCAGAGGTCATCGCTGCAGCACCGACGAGTAGCCACAATCGACTGTCGCCGTTTCCGCTCGCCTTACCGAGGCGGGCTTTTCCCTGCCTCACAAAGAAGGAAATGTTGGCAACGGGGTCGGGATGACGGATGGGACCTATCGCAAGGTCCCGGCCTCCGTCGAGCGCCAGGAATGGGTGTCCGCGACAGGAAAGCCGCTGGAGATGGTGTCCGAATTGGGAACCGGTCGTCGCCAACTTGCCGACTTCAGACAGTGCCTTGATCAGACAGTGTCTCTGCCGATGAGTGTCCCTGGCGGTGAGTGTCCCTGGCGGTGAGTGTCCCTGGCGGTGAGTGTCCCTGTCGGTGGGTTTCCCTGTCGGTAGGTTTTTCGCTGAATCCTTGTTAACTCCAGCGGTTGGAACGAGCTTGCTTTTTTTGGCTGTGCTGTCGTTTGTTTTCCAGTCGCCGGGTGCGAGCAGCTCGGCTGGGCCTGGTCTTGCGGCGTCGGACGGGCTCAATGGAGGCAGCGACGATCATGCTGCGAAGCTTCTCGCGACAGAGTTCGACATTGCGAGGTTGATCCCGGGATTCCTCGCTTTGAATGACCAAATCGCCTTCGTTGTTAATTCGGTTGGCTTGCTGCAGCAGGAACCGCTCCCGCACTGCCTCGGGCAATGTCTCGTTGGCACGGACAGTCCACTTCAGCGTCGCCTTGCTGTTGACCTTATTGACGTTCTGCCCGCCGGGTCCAGAGCTTCGTGCAAAGGACCACTGCAGTTCGTCCTCCGGAATCGTCAAGTCGTCGGTAATCTGCATAACCGCACGCAGGAATTTCGAATGGATCGAGAGAGTATTGCTGGGAATCCGACTCCGTGATTGCCAAGTCCCTGGTGGCGGACTCTGGGTCCGCCGACTCTGGGTCCGCTTACTCTGGTGCAACTGACTTTGTGGCAGTTCCGTTGGTGGCAGTTCCGTTGGTGGCAGTTCCGTTGGTGGCAGTTCCGTTGGTGCAGTATAGACGCGTCAGCACTTGGCAGGGTTCGGAAACAGTTCGCCCCAAGAGCAACTTCCCAACCGTCGCCGGTACGTTCCTCGAAAGTTATAGTGTCCTGGGTGACTTCCAACCCCCGCTTCAATCTTACCGAAGTTTTGCAAAGTCCTTACGTCTTCCAACCATAAATTGACAAGTTTTTGCCAAAGACCCTCAGTCCTGAGTGGTTTCGCGGCGGAGCTGGTCATCATCCTGAGCGACAGGACTGATCATGACAAATTCTGGGGCATGCCTTCGCTTACAGTTGGTCGGACTTTTGGGCTTAGGCTGGCTGAGCCTCGGCTGCTCTGACCCTCAGGCAGCGGAACCTTTGGAACGTATCGTCGCGGATGCTTCAGTTCGCCAGGAGGAAGAACTGCCCCAGGATTTCACGCCTGACCAAACTGGCGTCGATTGGCCGGGGTTTCTCGGTCCGGCTGGGGATAGCTCTTCTCCAGAGAAAGGTTTGATCGCACCTTGGCCTGAAGGAGGCCTGAAAATCCTCTGGAAGATCTCCCTGAAGGAGGGGTATGCTGCCCCAACAATTTATCGCGGGCGGCTGTTTGTCTTGGAACGAGAGGGGGATACGGCCCGTCTGCGGTGTCTGCATGAGAACACTCGAGAGCTGCTGTGGAAGTTTGAATACTCGACGGAATATGCTGATCGTTACGGTTACAGTGGCGGCCCCCGCTGCTGCGCGGTCTGCGACGGCAACCGAGTCTATCTGCACGGGGTGGAGGGGGTGCTGCATTGCCTGAGGGTCAGCGACGGCAAGATGCTCTGGCGTGTCGATGAGCGGAAAGAGTTCGGCATCGTCCAAAACTTCTTTGGCGTCGGCAGCTCGCCGGTGATTTCTGACGATCTGTTGATTGTGCACGTCGGTGGAAGTCCCCAATCCACAGGCCGGGTCCCCTTCAGCAAACTTGAGGGCAACGGCACCGCAGTGGTTGCATTCGACAAATATACTGGAGAAATACGCTATAAGCTCGGTGATGAGTTAGCCAGCTATTCTTCGCCGGTGCTGACAACCATCCAGGACCGCAGTTGGTGCTTTCTGTTGGCCCGAGGTGGGCTGGTTGGTTTTGACCCCACAACCGGCAAGCAGGATTTTTACTTTCCCTGGCGTGCCTCCAAGCTGGAGAGTGTCAACGCGGCCAACCCTGTTGTTGTTGGCAACCGGGTGCTGATTAGCGAGACCTACGGTCCGGGCTCGGCTTGTCTCTTGATCGAGGATGGGAAGCCCTCGGTGGTCTGGCAGGACGAGCTTCGCAATCGCAACCAGTCTCTGCAAGCTCACTGGTGCACCCCGATCCATCATCAAGGGTACGTTTATGGGTGTAGTGGCCGGCATACCAACAATGCGGATCTGCGATGCCTTGATCTGCAGACCGGTGAGGTCCAGTGGACGCAGACAGAAACCACTCGGTGTTCTCTGCTGAAGGTCGATGGGCATTTGATCAGCTTAGGAGAATACGGGGAGTTGCGATTGCTCAAGCTCAATCCCAAGAAGTACGAAGAAGTCTCGCGAGTCTGGTTCCGTGATCCGGATCGTCCCCAGGTCCCTGGCTTGGGAGAAGCACCGCTGGTGGCCTATCCCGCCTGGGCAGCGCCGGTGCTGTCCCACGGCAGACTGTATGTTCGCGGCAAAGGCATCCTCGTGTGTCTGCAGGCCATGAAAGATCCCGCCAAGAGGTAGTCCAGCTGGTCCCGACGAGTCCTTGCCCACAAGTCATCCCCCACACGGATTGCCCCGAGCGTCCTCGAACCTCGCGACCAATTGAGCTGTCTTCTCTGGCGTGGTGCTCCGCTGAGGCGGTCCTGTCGTTGGGGGGATCCTGTGGATGAGGCCCCTGTGCGGGCTTGGCCGTTTGCAGCCGAGGACGCTCCGGCTAGACTTCAGCACTGCCACTGGAGAGCCCCACCGGCTGGGCTCTCCACCCTTCCGTTGGTTCGATTCCCGATGATGGCCAAGCCATGCCTGACGAAGTCAGTCCTCGAACATCCCGAATGGAAGCCCTGACCTCGCTCTGCAAGAAGCGGGGATACTTGTTTCAATCCAGCGACATCTACGGGGGACTGAATGGTTTTTGGGATTATGGGCCCCTGGGCGTGGAGCTGAAACGCAACGTCAAGGAGTGCTGGTGGAGGGAGATGATCAGCGCACACAATCATCTGATGACCTTGCCGAATGCTCCAGGTCCCTTTGAGATGGTGGGTCTGGACTGCACCATCATCATGCATCCGCAGGTCTGGAAGTGCTCGGGGCACTACGATTTATTTCACGACTACATGGTCGATTGCCGTGAAACCAAGAAACGCTTCCGCTACGACCAAATCAATGGCCGCTGGGTTGAGGCCAAGGGCCAGCGGGTCTTTGTGACCACCGAGAGAGCTGGCCCGGAGGGTGAGGCCGAAGTCGAAGAACGAGCGCTGAAATTCTTCAACCTCCGCAAAAAGCAAGTTGATCAGCTCAGTTGGGACGGGCAACTGATATGCTTAGATGAGCTCTCGGTCTCAAACTTCGCACACGCTCTGGCTCCGACTGCCAAATCGCTGGGCACCTTGACTGAGCCCCGCGAGTTCAACTTGATGTTCAAGACGACAATCGGCGCGTTGGGCAGTGAGGAGGACGTGGCCTTTTTGCGGCCTGAGACCGCCCAGGGGATCTTCGTCAACTTCAAAAATGTCTGCGATACCACTCGAGTCCGGATTCCCTTCGGGATCGGCCAGATCGGCAAGAGTTTCCGCAACGAGATCACACCTCGGAATTTCACGTTTCGCTCTCGGGAGTTTGAGCAGATGGAGATCGAATTCTTCTGCCACCCGGAGCAGTCGTCGGCTTGGTATCAATATTGGCGCAACCGCCGCTACCAATGGTACCTGGATCTGGGACTCTCTCAGGACCGCCTGATTCTTCGCGACCATGACCCGGCAGAACTGGCTCACTATTCCATCGGCACCGCAGACATCGAGTACTCCTTTCCATTCTTACCAGAGGGTTCCTACGGGGAACTCGAGGGTGTGGCCCATCGTGGGGATTTCGACCTTCGCAGCCACATGGAGGGCAAACTCTGCCGGAACGAATCTGGCGAACTGGTAGTTGAGATCGACCAGCAGGGTCAGCCCCGACATCGCGGCAGCGGAAAGGACCTGAGCTATCGAGATGATCTCTCCGGAGACCGCTTTGTCCCTCATGTGATCGAGCCCTCCGCTGGGGCCGACCGCGCCGCCTTGGCGTTTTTGTGTGAGGCCTACCGCGAAGACCAACAGCCCGACAGGGACGGCAACATGCGTTCCCGAACCCTCTTGGGTTTGCACCCTCGGCTGGCTCCCTACAAAGCTGCGATTTTCCCGTTGGATAGCAAGGACGACAACAAAAAGGGGCAAATCGCTCAGGAGATTTTTGCCAATCTGAAGGCCAACTATAACGTGTTTTACGATGAGAAAGGGAACATCGGCCGTCTGTACCGCCGGCAGGACGAGATCGGCACCCCATTCTGCATCACCGTTGATGACGACACGCTGCAGGACAACACCGTCACCTTTCGGGATCGCGACAGCCTTGAGCAATGGCGAGTCAGGCTGGACGACTGCCTATCTGAACTGCAGCGGTTGATCCAATAGCAAGCTGCCACCCCCCCACGAACACATGGACGCCGGTGGCCCCAAGAGCCAGCGGCGAACTCCGATCCCCGCTTATCCCGCCGTGCCAGGGCGGCCAAGGACACCCGACAAACAGGAAGACTCCGACTTCCGGGTTTTCAGGGCTGTTGCTACGATTTGGTAGGAGGTTCTCGACCCAGGCTAATCGCTGGAGGGGTTGCGAGCTGGCCTTTTGGAATGATCCAGGCTTGGATATGCTTGCTTGGATATGCTTGTTAATTTAGACCATTTTAGGGGCAGACAAGTCACCAATGCGCCGCGACGACATCCGTAACCTTGCCATTATCGCCCACGTCGACCATGGCAAGACCACCCTGGTGGACTGCCTGCTCCGTCAAAGCGGCGAGTTCCGAGAAAGCCAACTCCAGGGAGAGCGAATCCTCGACAGCAACGACCTGGAGAAGGAACGTGGCATCACCATCTTGGCAAAAAACATCGCCCTGCTCTACAAGGGGGTGAAAATCAACCTCATCGATACGCCCGGCCACGCTGATTTCGGCGGTGAGGTCGAACGGGTGCTTCGCATGGCCGACGGTTGCCTTGTGCTGGTCGACGCTGCCGAAGGTCCGATGCCGCAAACACGCTTTGTGCTCACCAAGGCCCTGGAGGTCGGACTTCGGCCGATCGTGGTGGTCAATAAAATCGACCGGGCAGATGCACGCGCTGATGAAGTGCTTGAGGAAGTCTACGAACTGCTGATCGAACTCAGTGGCGACGAATCGCTGTTGGACAGCCCGCATATCTTTGCTAGTGCAAAGCAAGGATTTGCCACACCAGATCCGAGTGTCGCTGGGACGTCGATGGAGCCATTGTTGGATTTGGTGATTCAGGAGATTCCCGGGCCCATAGCCGAGCCACACAAGCCGTTGCAGATGCTGATCAACACGATTGCCGCCAGTGAGTTCATTGGACGCATCGGCATTGGACGGATTGCCGCAGGAAGTCTGAAGCGCAACCAAACGGTTGCCTTGATGCAGGCCGACGACAGGGTCAACAAGGCGAAGGTCTCCGGTGTGTACACCTTTGACAAGCTCGGCCGGGTGGAGGTTGAGGAAGCCACAGCTGGGGATATCGCAGCAGTGTTCGGGTTAGAGGGGCTGGAGATCGGTGACACCCTGTCAGATCCGGAGAATCCGCAGGCGTTACCTCGGGTGAGCGTCGACGAGCCGACATTGCGGATGACCTTTAGCATCAACAGCTCACCGCTGGCGGGTCGAGAAGGCAAGTTCCTCACTAGCCGGCATTTACGGGATCGGCTCTCTCGTGAGTTGGAGCACAACGTGGCTCTTCGGGTGGAACCGATCGAGGGCAGCGACGCGTTGAGCGTCTCCGGTCGAGGATTGCTGCATCTGTCGGTTCTGATTGAGACCATGCGTCGGGAGGGTTTTGAGCTCTCCGTCGGCAAGCCACAGGTGATCTACCGGCGTGTTGAGGGCGAGTTGCAGGAGCCCTACGAAGAACTGGTCGTGGACGTTCATCCCGACAAAGTCGGGCCGGTGATGGAATTAGTCGGCGCCAGGCGCGGCCAAACCGAGGAGATGTCCACACGTGGCGAACTGTCACACGTCGTCTTCAAAATTCCGGCACGAGGCTTGATTGGACTGCGAAACCGCATCATGAACGCCACTCAAGGCGAGGCGATCATGCACCACCGGTTTTTCGAGTATGGGCCCGTCGAGGGGGATATTCCGACCCGGTCCAATGGTGTGATGGTCAGCCAGACAAGTGGGAAGGCGGTTGCCTACGCCTTGGACTCTCTGCAGGCGCGTGGGGACATGTTCGTTGCCCCAGGTGATGAGATCTACGAGGGGATGATTGTGGCCGAAAATGCGCGGGAAGGTGATATGGTGGTCAATCCCACCAAGGAGAAGAAGCTCACCAATATCCGTGCCGCTGGGAGCGATAAGAACGTCCTGCTCAAACCTCCGCGGGATATGTCGCTGGAGACAGCCTTGGAGTACATCGAAGACGACGAGTTGGTTGAGCTGACCCCGACCAAGATTCGTCTGCGAAAGATCCTGCTGACCGAGAACGAGCGAAAACGGGCCGCCAAGAAACCCGTCACCATTTGAGCTCCTGGGACCGTTGTCGCCAATAATGGCCCTTTCGCCGAGACGGGTTCACGACGCTCTCGCCCAAGTTTTGGTCAACAGCTCTCAAGATGGCTCTCTGGTCACGCCTTCGGTAGAGCTCCAGAGCTTTAGGTCAGTGCTCGACCCCCGGTGGAAGCCCAGATGGTCAGTCCTACTGACCTTCGGAGAAGTTTCCGACCCAGGGCTTTCCGTCTGCCCTTGTTTG
>CAZYKP010000034.1:0-76274 GCA_964648025.1 uncultured Pirellulales bacterium
TCCGCGTATCTGCTATGATGATCACTGATACGACTTTTTCAACAGGCTGCTAGCGCGTCGCGGCAAACGGATCCGGTTGTTCGACAGAGGGTGTCCGTGGAAGGACGCGAGTTCCGACCCCAGCGTGGCGTTGTCGACATATTCGCTTGAGCGAATGCGAGAAGACTGCTTTAAGGAGCGAGTGGAACTGTTCCCGCACACGCCAGTCGCTTCGAGCACTCGCGTGAAGGACTCGTATGAAGTGACAGTGCTGGACGGGCGTCGGTTTCAAGCGAGTGTTCCGCCACTGTTGGCAGGTGGATTTGAAGGAAGTCACAAGCTGGTTGCAGATTTGTTCCAGCGACGCGACGACGGCTTTCCACTCCTAAGCGAGCACGATGAGTCAACCATTGTGTCGGGCTTGTTCCTCTGTGGGCCCGCGGTGCGTCACGGTAACCATGTCTTCTGTTTTATCTACAAGTATCGGCAGAGATTTGCTGTGGTCGCTAAGGCGATTGCCAGTTCATTGGAACTGCCTGCCGAGGAGTTGGAGACTTACCGCAAGTGGGGCATGTATCTCGATGACCTCTCCTGCTGCGGGGAGGAATGTGTATGTTAACCGGCGACGATCAAGGTGATCGACGCATGGCAAAGCCGACTGCGAGGAAGGCCTAGTAGATTGTCAAGAAGGGATTATCAAGGAGGGATCGTCAAGGAGAAATCGTTGGGTGTCATGGTAGGTTTCCTGCATGGGGAGTCTGCGACGTACTGATCTGCGGAGAAGTGTTCGACTCAGGGCGACCGTCTGCCCTTGTTTGTGATGACCTCAAGGGGGCAGCCTGAGGCACCACAGCAAGCCCGGATTGCCGAACGAAACGCCCTGCTTCTTCGAAGACTTTTCAGGGAATCAGCAATCCGACAAATTTTCCTTGACGGACCACGAGCGTGTCGAAGCGATGAAAGGACGTCACGACTACTTCTATAGACAGTCTGTGCCTTCCACGAAAATAGCACACCCGAACTGCGCATTCAACTAGCAGGCTGAACATGAAAGTTGCTTACGTCTTCCGCTCCAACATGGCCTCAACTTTTCAACTGGCAACAATGATCTTGCCTCAACTCGAAGGAGGTTTTCATGGCGCCGACGTCGTCGGGATGTTTTTCTTCGACGACAATACCTTCATATTACGCTCTGGAGACCCGGTCGGAGAGCGATTGTCGAAAGTCGCTCGGGAACATGGCATCCTGTTAATGATGTGCGACCAATGTGCCGTACGTCGTCACTTGGCCGAAGGGACTCTAGAGCAATGCGGTCGGGGTGAAGTGACGGCTAAGGGGACTGTTGACGGGGTGAGCGCAGGCTGCTTTCCCCAACTCTATGACGCTTTGAGCACCAACCCACCAGACCAAATCATCACCCTTTAAATCTCCTGAAAAGAGGCGTATCCAAAAAGGGTAAGGCTATGACCAAAGACTCATTGCAACATTTCGCCACGACAGTACAAAAATCCGTTGCCAAGGCCACGATCATCGAGCCCCGGTCAGAAGTCCTCGACGCAGCTGTGGAGTATTGCGTCAGCAGTGGCTACGTGCTGATCTCGGATCGATCGGCCAAGCGGGCGTTCGTCACACACATCAGTAACGTTGTGTTGGAACTCGCAGAGGATCCTTGATGAAGTATCCGCTGACCAAAGACGCTCGCAGGGGAATCACCTCTGACGCAAAGCGAAGTCGACTGGCACGGGCACTGCGTGTGGAGTGGCTGGGACAAACGACTGCCAGCATCTGCTGGATTGCCAGCATGATGATTTACGGGATCAATTGCAGTGGCGATTGGCTGCAGTTGTTCGCTGCGTCTGCGTGGTTGTTGGCGAACATCGCATCGATTGCAACTGTCGAGGTTGACTCCGGTCTTGGTGGCTCTGGGAGTGAATGATTAGATCCGTGTTGAAGCCCGGCGTCCAAATCCCATCTGAACGCCGGTCAAGTTTCGGTTGAAAGAGTCGATGTCCATTCGGGCTAAGGTTCCAAAAGTGATTCCGCTAATCTGTCAACCGTTGTTTATAAAAACGAAAGACTGGACTTTAGCCTTACCGATGTCGCCTCCGGCCAATGATCAACCCCGACAGAGCGAGAAGAACAGCCGAGCAAGGCTCAGGAACAGCTGTCGCGTCGGCGGTGATCAAAACGTCAAAAGGAGCAGTATCGGTACTCTCAACGGTACCTATGGCAAACGCTGAGGCCACTAAACCGCTGCTCAGTTCTAGTCCATTGACTGAGAACAAGGTGTCGCCGGTCGACTCTTGAATGATCTCGAGGTCGTAAGCCCCAGGATCCAAGGCCAAATAGTCCGTTGCAGTCCCAAACTCGAACCCATCCAGGGCTACACCACCGTTGACCAGGACATCAACCGAACCTGCGTCGGGCGATGCGTGAATGATCCTAAGCTGGGCTTGGTCAGAGGCGAAAGCGTCGTCGATCAGCAACAGCGGCCCCAGTGCAGGATCCCCGCCTAAGAGTCCAATGGCTGCCACCGAATAAGATAGGTCACCATCAAGCGGCAAATCGTTGATGTCAATCGCAACGGTGTCGGGATCTCCGGCAGGAGTGACGTCGATAAAGTAGTTCCCAGTTGGCACCGGCAGATAGTCTGTGACGTTAGTGTATTCAGCCCCTTGCACGAGAGGAGCTTTCGCATCTTCACTCAAGCCGGCCAACACATCTACTGCGGGAGTATTGGGAGAGAGATGAAGGACTCGGACATCAGCTGATGCGATTGCGGGAAGCAAGGGCACCAGTAGCATTGCGGGAAAAAATGGGGAACGAACCATAGAAGATCTCCTTCACGGTTTTTGCAGAAAGAAACTGGTAGACGAAAGGTGTGAGACGATCCTAGCGAGCAATTTTTTGTAAGCAGGCCAGTGAAAGCGGCAAGGGATGAATATGGGAAAACTCGGGGTCGGTTTTTCCTGTTGGCACCGATTTCGTACTCCTCGAGGAAGAACTTCGCTGGGGCCTGCCTGCAACCACGAGCAAATCCCACTGAGATGGCGAACTCAGTTTTCGTCCACCGCGAGGACATCCAGCGTTGGCCAACTTGTCGATCATCCGCTGGCATGTGCCGGAGGGATGTTGGGCTTCTGTGCTGTTGTTGCTCAAAGTGATCCTCCGTTGGTTGTGATGGGAGACCCGAGACTGCGGTCGATAACAAAGCGTCATCAACGGGCCGGGTTTCTGGGTGCGATCCGCAGAGGCCTGACGCGTGGTGCTGAAGAGGCTGCGAGGTGCGATTCGGTTAAGACTCCAGAAAGAACTCGCGGAGATGGCAGGAGCGAACGAGGCCGTGATGGTGCATTTCTTGCGGTCTACCCGTGACGTGGGGATGGCGTTTTCATCCATCAAGTCGCTGGAGTCTCTAATTTCTTCGTCGAAGTGACTCCAAAGCGTTGGGCCACCAGCCAGAAACGCGGGAAAGGGCATGATCGTGTCACGCGGATCAACCTCCGCGCCCCTTGCGACTTGGCCAGAAGCCGCGACGCAGCTCGCCATGCTGATCCAACCATGAGTGCACCCCGAACAGCAAAGCGATCGAGTCAACGACATTGCCAACAACGCAAGCCGAGACTGTCGTGGGAAACCTCACTGGATCATGCTCCCCGACGGCTTGCTGCAGGGAGCACCTGAAGGCTGCAGGGTGTGGCAACGCCAAGAAATCGCAACGCCAAGAAACCGCAACGCCAAGAAATCGGCCGACACTCTTGCAAGCAAATTGCAGTTGCGTAAGATTTGCGGCGGAAACGCCTCTGGCCTTCCATGATCAATGAGTGCCGCTCTGCCCTCCCCCAGGGTGAGTGTGGCAGCGCTTGAGTGCAGGCCAACCAGCACGCTTCATCCCTACCAGACTGCCTGACTGCACGGCTCTGAAACGATTCGTGGTTTTCGACGTGGCGGAAGGTGGGACACGTCCAGTCCCCAAATTCTGCGGATCTGCTCACAGCGAAGATCCCACACCCCTCCGGAATTGATTCAGTCACCCAACCAAAACCTGGCTGCAGCCCACTAACCGAGGAGTTCCTTCTCATGAGATGCTTCACGACATTTGCCGTTCTGGTGGCCGCGTTCGCCTTGGCGACAACAGCTGACGCTGACGCCGCCACGATCTACGCTTCGGGCCAACTCTTGGTCCCTGGCGACCCATCGATTCCGCCTGGTCAGCCCGGCCACGACGACAGCCGCCAGAACTTCGTTTACGCGATCGATACCTCCACCGGCGTCGCAACCCCGGTGTCGCCGGTGACCACGGGGTTGCCGTCTGCGTTGGCAGGCACCAGCGGAGGACGTTTGATCGGGTTCGCCGGTGGTGAGCTACGCGAGATCGAACCAACAACCGCTACGCAGACGCCGATCGGAGCGAACAACGGTCTCAATTCGACAGGCTTCGAGGTCTTGCCCGATGGCCGCGGCTTCCTCGTGCCGTTTGATGCCAACTTCGATACACAACAGCTCTACAGCATCGATATTGCCACCGGTTTGGCGGCCCCAATCTCCACCAGCACAACCGAGATCGGCGATGCCATCGACTCTGCGGCCGGGAACACGCCGGGAACCACGGCCCCATTTTTGATCAGCCTCGGCGCGGTGAATAACACCCTCTACGGGGTGGATCTCGATACCAACTCGCTCATCGCTCTCGATCCTGAAACGGGGGCTGCCTCGGTCGTTGGTGCGGTCGGGGCCGTCGGGGACGTGACCAACGGACCAGTCACCTACGCCGGTTTTGCGGCGTTGACCGGGGTCGATGAAGACCAGGACGGTCAGTTCGACGCGTTGTTCGGCGCAGTGAACTTTGCGGACGACGGAGTCGACTTCTCCCGCTTGGGCGGAGTCGCTCGCTTCGACCTCACGGATGGGACGTGGGAGTTGGTCGGCACAAACCCGGGCGTGATCTTCTTTGGGTTTGGCTCGTCGCCGGTGCCCGAGCCCAGCAACGCAGCACTCATTCTGTTCGGAATCGCCGGATTGATGAGCCGTCTCCGTTTTGCTCGGTCTTTCTGAGTTGAGGCGCCATTGCCCGAGTGATGTCTCCGGAGACGACATTTGTGATTTACGCTCTCGGGTCCATAGCTTGATGGCCTAGGGGGGCCAACAGGTGAAGGCTGCGGGGTCTGGCTGCAGTTCCGCCTGAAGGCGTCACTTCACTCATGCCCACCCTCCTGTTCTGGTGCTTTGCGGGGTATTCGCGCCTGACATCAACAACGCTTTGTCAGAGTGCCCGAGCCGGCTTGCTCATTCAAAGCTGACCGCTGATGGCCACACTGATTTCTCAGCTGGATTTCTTTTTCCGTTTTCCTCTCGACCACCCGATCCACCCCAGGAATCGATCCGTGAAAATTTCCTCTTTCTTGCATAACCCTACAAGCTTTTTGCTCATCGCCTTTGTTATTTGTGAAACGACAAGCTGGGCCTTTGCTGCTGGACCGTACTCCATCATTGCCATCGACACCCTTGGGGGTGATCGCAATTTTGCCAACGACATCTCCGAGACAGGTTTCGTCACTGGTAACAGCCGAAAGCCAGGGGGTACCCAGCTATTTCCTTATGTATGGCAAGCTGGTGTCGTCGAGGAGATCCCGATCCTCCCTGATGTCCCGACGTTCGGTCGCGGCTTTGGCGTCAATAATGACGGCGTCGTCGCAGGCGAAAGTGGCAACGGCCCCAGCAAAGCGTTTCTCTACGACAGCACCACGGATGTCCTTGTCGACCTGGGGGGTCTGCCGGGCGGGGCGGGTGGAGTGGCCAACGATATCAACGACGCGGGGGTCATCGTTGGCGCCGCGAGCAACGGGCAACGCGTCCGCGCCTTCGTGAGCGATGGCACTCCAGGCGGCCCGCTGGTCGATCTCGATACGCCGTTGGGCACTCCCGATAGTTTCGCCCGCGCGTATGGGATCAGCCCCTCAGGAGTCATTGCTGGAGTCGCACGGAACGCCTCGGACACAGCCAGCGAACCCACGCTCTGGCTGGAGGACGGCCTAGGTGGCTATATCCCGACGACGATCGGCTCGCCAGCCGGCAGTGTTTTCGGCGAAGCTTTCGCCGCCACCGACGATGGCCGGGCAGTCGGACGATACAGCGACCCGATCAGCGGCCAAACACGTGCCTTTTTCTACGACGGTGCGTCAAGCTTCGACCTAGAGCTGCTGCCGGGTGTCTCTTTCGACAATGCACGTGCGCTCGATTTCAACGAGGCAGGGCAGATCGTCGGTTACGTTGCGGATTTCGACACGGCTCCGTCCTTTGGTGGTGCAGCAGTTCTTTGGGACGACATGGAGATCTTTGACCTGAATTCGCTGATCCCCGAGGGCAGTGGCTGGAATCTCCTCAGTGCCAATGCGATTAACTCGCAAGGGCAGATCGTCGGCTTCGGCACGCTCAACGGAGAGACTCGTGCCTTCTTGCTGACGCCGGTTCCCGAGCCCTCAACGCTCCTACTCTTCTCCGGAACGCTCGCGGGCACCTTGGCCTTCGGTCGTCGGCGAAAACGATGATGGGCGGCCGAAACCTTGCCCCGAACTTTCTGACTCTCGACTTGTATTGCGAGGACTATCTCGATGGACAACATGAGATTCTTTCGAAAACTCATCGGTTTCCTCGCGGTTATCGCGATTCTGTTCGGCAGCGACACTCTTCTGCAGGCCGAACACATCCGCTTCTATGGGATCGAATCCCTCGCCGGCGGTGACAATACCAGCCGCGTGGGACGCATGTCGCGCAACGGCTCGGTGGTGCTCGGTACGAGCAGCTCCGACCGTGGCGACGAGGCCTTTCTGTGGACCCGGGAAAGCGGGACTATCGGACTGGGCTTCCTTTCCGACGACCATGACTCCAGCTCGGCCTCGGGCGCGACCAATGACGGACGCATTGTGGTCGGGACGAGCAGCCTTGGGTTTGACGACGAGGAGGGGTTCATCTGGACCCCGACGACTGGTATGACCCCCTTACCTGACCGTCCCGAAAACGCGGTCAAGCGCAGGATCGCAGGCATCTCCGCCGATGGCCGCGTGGTGGGCGGTGAAATTACCCTCATGACCGATGAGGGTGGGACGATCGAACGGGCCTTCCGCTGGACGGCCGAGGGGGGAACCGAGATTCTCGAGACACCCGAGGGCCTCGACGCCACCGTCTTCGGCATCTCCGCAGACGGCGGGACGCTGGTCGGGAGTGTCTCTGATGAGTCGTTCAACTCGACCCCCGCTCGCTGGACCGAGTCGGACGGCTTCTCGCTCCTCGAGACGCCGCCGGGTTACCTCGACCGTGGCTCGGCCTACGGATCGAACAGCGACGGCACGGTGATCTACGGCATCGTGGGCATCGAGCCTGTGAGACGGTTCCAGGGGTTCCACTGGACTGAGGAGACCGGGATAGTCGGACTTGGCCTCTTCCCCGACGTCCCCGTCCCCGACTGGCTCTTCGGGGCCGCCTACGACGTTACCGATGACGGTTCGACGATCGTTGGCAGCTACGTGTTCCTTGACGACCAGGGCGTGGCCATCACGCGGGCGATGATCTGGGACGAGGTCTCCGGCCAGCGGGACCTCCAGGATCTTATTGAGTCCCAATACGGCTATGACTTCGGCGGATGGACCCTCGAGCGGGCCCAAGCCATCTCGGGCGACGGCCGGACCATCGCCGGGTGGGCGTTCGATCCCGAGGGTGTCCGGCGCGGCTTCGTCCTGGACATCGTCCCGGAGCCCTCAACGCTCGTGCTGTTTTCCGGAGCGCTCGCGGGCGCCTTGGCCGTCGGTCGTCGGAAGCGAGCATTTTCCCGGCATGGACTCAGAGACTCTCCGAAAAGCATCCGGCAATCCACTAGGTTGTGGAGCCGAAGTCATGGTGCAACACGATCCAGGTGGATTCCGGTGCTTTTCGGACAGACTGTCAGTCAGGGGCGTCCGAAAAATAACGTCCCGAACTTGCTGATTCATCTCAGCGCCGTCAATCCAGAGCCGTCAATCCAGCGCCGTCAATCCAGCGCCGAAACTGCAGCACCGATCGAGCGTTTCACTCTGTTTTCAGGGTGATTGAGGGCATGGACAACGGCTGCGGGTGGCACCCCTCGGTCAAGGTTCAAGGAACTGGGAGATTATAGATCGGACGCTCCCTGAGTTGCCCCGTCCATGTTAGATCCCGAGACCCGAGCTACCCATCAGCGATTTGCGGCAGCTCTCCACGATTCTTACAGGAATCCGTTGCAAAGACCACGAGCGTCGAATTTCCGGCAGAAGTCCTCAATGCTTCCGTGAAATACGCTTTCAGAGGTGGGAACGTCCTGGAATTTGCAGAAGTTTCTCCATGAAGTAACTTTTGCCCAGAGCCGCTTTCGGATCACGTCGCAGCGGGACGGAGCCGACCTGCTCGGGTGTTGCGTCGAATGGCTCGGACAACCGGCTGCCAGCGAGCTGACTCACGGGATCAGCTCAAGAGATGATTGGTTGTTGGCAAAAATCGCGGTGATTGCAACTGCCGATGGTGATTCAGGTGTTGGTAGAATTGCAAGTGACTGATCAGAAACGTGCTAAAGCTGGCATCCTTTAACAAGCGGTGGGCTTGCTCGGCCAACAGGTGTGGTGCTGGGGTCGCGATATTCTGCGACCGGAAGGCAATTGGCTGCTCGAAATCGGATTCGACCGCATCGAGCCGCCTGCCGATCGTGAAAGGTGTTCTAGCGTGTATACTCTGGCGATGTCAGGTAAACGATGTGTGGTGCTGCGTGCGTTTGGTGTGTTCTACGGAGATGGCCAGTGGGGCGGCGTCTTTCTGCCCCGTTACGAGTTTCAACCTCAATATACAACGCACTCCACGCTGGATCGTCCACCTTGGTCTGATACAGACCTTCCGACGTTGAAGGCCCCCAGGGAATCTCAGCGAAAAGCATGCGTCACGCTGACTTTGGACTTGATCGATTGGATACGGCGCTACGAGGTCAACATCGTCGAGCACTTGGGGATCGAGTACCGACGATCCACCTTGCTGCAGTGGGACAACGGAAAGCGACTATGCGTGCCCGCCGAGAATTTGGCCTCGGCCTGGGAAGAGTTGTCGTCTCAAGTTGCATCCGACTTCAACCCCTTCCTCAGGCCCAATCAAACATAAGCGACGAGGTCGTACCCACTCTCTACAAATAACTGTTAACGAACGAACATGATGAGAAAACTACCCGTCACTGTACTCTCTGGATTCCTGGGTGCGGGCAAGACGACATTGTTGAACCATGTGCTATCGAACCGCGCTGGTTTACGCGTTGCGGTGATCGTCAACGACATGAGTGAGGTCAACATTGATGCCCAGTTGGTGGCCGATGGAGATGCTGCCCTCAGTCGCACGGAAGAAAAACTCGTCGAGCTGACCAATGGATGCATTTGCTGCACTCTTCGCGAGGATCTCCTTGGCGAGGTTGCGGCCTTGGCCACGGAGGGCCGTTTCGATTATCTGTTGATAGAATCGACGGGCATTTCCGAGCCAGCCCCCGTCGCGGACACATTTACCTTTGCTATTGGCGATGGAACACCGCTCTCGGACATCGCCGAGTTGGACACGATGGTCACCGTGGTCGACGCTGCCAATTTCTTGGAAGACCTGCGAATCGGCAAGGATTTGAAGAGCATCGATCAGGCAGCCACGGAAGACGACCCGCGAACGGTCGCCGATCTTCTAACCGAACAAGTCGAATTTGCAAACGTCATCGTGTTGAACAAAACGGATCTCATGGATGAAGGCACGCTGGCGACGATCGAGGGCTTTCTCGAACAATTGAATCCTCACGCTCTCAAGCTGCGTACGTCGTTTGGTCACGTCGAGCCATCACAAATCATGGGCACAGGGCGCTTTGATTTTGAGATCGCCAAACAAAGCAAAGGTTGGCAACTGACACTCCGCGGCGATGGAGCCAGCGAAGTGGAAGAGTACGGCGTCAGCAGTTTTGTGTATCGGGCCAGGCGTCCATTTCATCCACAGCGGTTCTACAATCGCCTCAGTCAAGACTGGGACGGCGTGTTGCGAAGTAAGGGATTTTTCTGGCTTGCGAGTCGACTGGATAAAATCGGCGTCTGGTCCCAGGCCGGGCGTGTCGCGCGGTTGGACTTCGGCGGCTTCTGGTGGGCGGCTGTTCCACGGGAACACTGGCCGGAATCCGCCACCTTTCAGGCCGAACTCGAGCGAAAATGGTATCCAGAGGTGGGTGACTGCCGCCAAGAATTGGTCTTTATCGGCATCGGCATGGACGAAATCGCCCTCTACGATTCGCTCCAGGAGTGCTTACTGACAGACGAAGAGGTCTCGGAAGGGATCGAGGCATGGAAGCGATTTCCGGATCCATTTCCACGATGGAACTTAAGCCTCCAAGACACCCTGGCCGCTCGTACTTAGCCGATCCATTGCTGGGAAGTCCCAGGCAAGAATTTGAGCTTGTTCAGGCCCTTCCAAAGCTCGGGAATATCGACTCCTTCTCCAATATAGCAAAAGCTTGTCTCACCCGATTTGTGCAGAAGCTGCGAAACCGGCCGTTGTTGTGTCGTTCCGGCGCTTTGGACGAGCAGGAATTTTCCCTAAGAGCAGCACGGGAATATCTTGCTGGTCTAGTAAGCTGGCACTGCACTCTGACGACTGGTTGAACAGTTGCTCTCCGGGCCGAGGCACGCGGCCCAGATCAACCAGACGCTCGTTGTCGAAAGAGACCTCTCTCCCATCACCTCAAGATCCCCCGCGATGCCGGCTTGTTCACCCCCGGCACGCTCTGGGGCAGATCACGGCAATAACTCCGCTGACACTCTTGCATATCAATTGCAGTTACGTAAGCTTTTAGAGCATCCGAGTCCCGGCTGGTTTTGTTGAGCCTCGGCGTTGTGGGCGAGACCATCCGCTGAAAGACTCCCCAGATGAACGCTTTGCTCATCGAAGCAGATCAGTCCACGAGAATACGACCCACCGTCACTGTGCTACCAGGTTTCCTTTCTGCCGTCGCAGCAGCCCTTCTTGAGGCAAATGCTGCCGGTTATCGATCTGCTTTTGTGGAAATGCTCCCCCACGCGTTTCTGCGGCATTCTTGGTCTCACGCAGATGCTTCTGGCTTTCAAATCCCTCCGTGTCGCTCTTGTCCTCCTCATCGTGGGTGGTCTGGCGATGCCATCTCTGGGGGTGCTGACTGTGCGGCACAGTCATCAAGCGGGTGATCGGCGGCATGTCCATTCTGCTGCTGGATATCCTCAGCCGGAGAGTGCCCACGGGGAACTGGTGCATCAGCACTCACACAAACACCGACACAAACACGCTCATTCACACTCGCACAGTCGTTCACACTCCCACAGCCATCCACATCAGCCTGGAGGTCGGAAGAACCGAAAGGAACGGGTGGCTGCAACTCATCCACACGTGCATGTTCGACTTTTTGTGTGGGAGTGGACGTTCTCGGCGGGCAGCGTCACTGACAAATCCGCAACAGGTGAGGAAACGGTCGATCTTTGCTTCCACGCCGGGAGAGACCCTTCGCTTTCCTTCCTCCTCATTATGGGATTGGCAGCCTGCCCTCTGCAGAGAGCTGAGCTCTATCCTCCGTCTCCCCTGCGGAGAATGAGTGGAGACCATCATCCCCTCTTCGGAATCTTCGACCCCCCTCCCTCTCCGGTCCCGCGTCCTTCATTTTCCTCATTCCTAGCCTAACGATTTCTTGAGCGACCCACGTGTGGCAGAGTCGATCGGACACCTGCGAACCACCGCATACGCTGAGATAGATTCCGACCACAACGTTCGTTGCAAGAATTCCACAACTCCCCAAGCAGACCTTCGTTTCCCGAAGTGAAGATCCCTGCTTGGCCAACGGACCCCCTTACGCCGTCACAAGGTTGTGAGACCAACCGGCGCCCTCGCTCTCAGTGGGGTTGTGCTTCTGATTTCACTGCCTTGGGACCATTCTTGCCGAGCCCGACGTCGACGTTCGCCAAGGCATCAGGGCCTCGACGACAACGTGGGCACGACGGCGACTCCATGCATCGACCGACCTGGCGGCGGCTTTCTGCCCAGGGCAATCCCTCTGACAGATCCCTGAGAAGCGGCGGAACTCTCGCCGCCTGAATGGTCCGTATTCCCTCGACCCATATCACCCTTGGAAACTGGAACCAACCGTCATGAGATATTCACACTCTGTTTTCGTCCGAAACTGTTTCGCGATCTTTAACCTCGGTCTTGCTTTCGCACTGATTCCTTCTTCGTCCCTAGCAGGCCTACTGGAGTGGTCTGCCGCTGTTGGCACGGGGACTGCCTCCACCTTCACCGCGACCAACGTCGCCGATTTCCCGCAAATCGTTGATATCGGACCGCTGTCGGGCGAGGTTAGCTATGAGTTCATCGCCAATGGGAGCGACGTCTCCAACTCGTCAGCGTTGATGGGCTATTTCGACCTCTCCGCTTTCGAAGGCCAAGCCATCAAGTTCGAGCAATTCAACAACACGGGGGAATACGGCATCACACAATATGTGGTCAGTGACGAGTCATTCAACGCGACGACGACATTCGACTCTGACGTCCACTTAGCGTTGGTCACAAGCGGCGGTGAGACAGCGCTGTACGTCAACGGATCGCCCGCGGGCTCGCCGATTCCCATTTCCCTGACCCTGAGCGGGAGCGTCGTCCTGGGTGCCGGATGGTATAACCCACCCACCGGTGGGAGTACATTTGCCCCGCCTGACACATTCTTGGACGAGTTTAGTGGGTCAATTCTCGGGGTGGCGACCTACGACTCAGCGCTCTCCCCAAGCGAAATTCAGCAGCATGCCTCTGCCTTTTTCTCCTCGGCTCCTGTCCCTGAACCCGCCTCGCTGGCCTGGCTGGGTTGCTGTGGCTTAGTGATCGGATTGCGTCGACGGCGATAGTTTCGGCGAATCGGCCGAGGTCGACGTCTGTGAGCCGAACGCGAGAGCGCCGGGCCGTTTCCTGTCTGCTGCGGTGAAACGGCCCGCGATTTCGTAGATATCACGTCGACGGGCCAGGGATGAACCGCTCATCACCTGCCCTCACGCTGCCTCAAGTCTGTCTGCAAACTCGCTCCGTCCGGCTGACTCTTCAGTTCGGGCGGAGAGTTTTGTTTGAGGCAATTGTTGACAAGCACGTACGAAAAATTATCGGGCAATCCGACCGCTGAGAGCAGGTCTGGCGACCTTGTCGAGATCGTCGTCCCCCAAACTGTTGGAAGACACCAACGTGGCCGCTCCAACTGTCGTGAGCCGGAAAACTGACGATTCGTCCGCCGAAGAGACCATTTGGAATCGAGCTTTCCGGGATGCGGCTCCATCAGCAGAAGCGACGCAGGGGGCCAGGTAGCGGTTGGCTTCGGAAGAGTCGACACCCCAAGAGTTTCTCTCGGGGTCGACCGGCAGCATGACTGAGTCCGAGAGAAGTTTTCGACACAGGACCCAAACCCGAATGGTCGGTCGTTCCTCGGGTCAACGGCACAACCTTCGACACCACCACGATTATTGACATGCCCGAGACCGGCGCGGGACACCACAGTCCAGACACTGAGGCACCAATGGTGATCATGTCCGGCAAGAACTCAAAGCTCGACTGGACCCACGAACTTGCTCACCCATGGAGGACATCGCGATACACGCGGTGCGTCAGTTGAAAGACCCTAGTCCTGGCCGATCTCGGTGATCGCCAGTCGATGGCCGTGCTTGCTGAGATGATGGCCAGCGTGAAGTCGATCGTGATCCGCTCGCGTAGCAATGTCGCACGAAAGCAGTTCACCGGCCGGGAGTTCCAGGACACAGCCGACGCAAAGCCCGAGGTAGCGTTGCTGGCGACCGACCAGAGCCAGAAGGAGCTTGAGCCACAGTTTCAACGCCTGCTGGGCAGCCAATGGTCGAAGCGCTGGGCTTCTGGGGTGTCCCCTTCCAGTGCCGACCAAACTCGTTCGGGGTCGTTGGTCCAACCATAGCGCCGGGAAAACTCCTCCAGCGGCATCCAAGACTGCCCGGAGGATGTTCCGAGCACGGCAATCAGCGGAGGCGAGGAAGAATCTGAAACTTGAAAGTGCCCATCCGGTGAGATGATGATCGGCTGCGGAGAAGCAGACGGCGTGGGAACGATCGTGGCAACCTGACGGCTCCCCCGCCAGTCCCAGATAGACACCCGCGAGTCCGTGGCGGCCGCGATATACCGTCGGTCTGGGGAGAGAGCGATGTTGAATGGCTTGGCTGTAAAGGGGCGCTCATGAAGTGTCCTGATGACGGGTTCTTTCGATGTCACATCCCAGACCTTCACCTCGCTGTAGAGAGCCCCGGCAAGATGGCGATCGTCGATCCAGACCAGCATGTCGACCCGCCCCGCGTTCCCGACATCGTGTGGGAGAGAACCGGTCCGTTCGCCCGACTGGGCGTCAAATAGCCGCACAACCCACATTCCATCGGCAGCAATCATCAGTCCGTCCGGCGACCATTTCAGGTTACCCCCGACGATCTCGGCGTCTTCGATCGGATTGCTTTGCAGGACTTTGCCGCTGGGGACGTCGTAGATGGACAGCGTCGAGCGGATCTTGGCAGTTCGGTTGCCGGTGGTGATAGCAATCCGCTTTCGGTCAGGTGAAAAGTCAAGTCCCCCCACGTCCGGAAAGGGGCCCAACTGGCGTGCCACCTTGCCCTCGGGCATCGTCAGCAAACAGACGGTGACGTGATCGTCGGCAACCCGTCGCAGGCCCAGAGCAAGAAGTGAGCCGTCTGGGGACCAGGCAGACCTGCGAGGGGGCACATCCCGCCTGAACCCTTCTGGAATCTCCAACGTCATCGGCGCAACTCTCTCCATATCCCAGACAGCCCGCTGCTGATCGACGACGAACCGGCCGTCCGGTGACCAGTCCAGCGAGAACCGGGGTGAGTTCCCTTGCAACGGGGCATGGTCGTTCCCGGATTGGCGGAGATCCCACACCGCCAGCCCGCTATCGTCGCGGAGCTCCCGCCCTCCAACTCGATTGTTGAAGCCAACCATCAGTCGCCGTTGGCTCGCCGACCAGTCCAGACCCCTGATATGGTGGCGGATCGCGCCGCCGATGCTGCCGAGAGCCTGGGCAGTCTCGCCGTCCCAAAAGCTGATCGCCGTATCCGTTCCAGAGCCCACGGTGGCCAAAAGGCGACCGTCGGCCGACCAGTCAGCGACCGCCACCCCACCGTGGGGTGTGGTCATCTCGGACAGCGGCTTTCCAGTTTGCAGATTCCAGAAGGAAACCGTCTCTTGGCGGTTGCAGGCGACCGCAAGTCGCAGTCCGTCTGGCGAGAATGCCAGCTCCGTCACGCGCCTGAGGGGCGTCTGGATCGGCGTCTGGAAGATGGGACGGCCGGAATCAACAGCCCAGATGTAAAGATCTCCACCCTGCCCGCCCGCGGCCAGCATCTGGCCATCTGGGGAGATCGCCACACTGACGAGATCCGACTTGTGCTCCCAGGTGTTGAGCAGTTCACCAGTCTCGGCACTGTAGATTCGCACCGGCAGGCGACCAGCGGCCAGGGCTAGGAGCTTACCTTTTCGGTGCAAGGCAAACCGCCAATGGAGATCATGGCCGCCGGCTTCCCCCGTCTCAATCTCGCGGTCGACCTCACCGGTGGCCAGATTCCAGAACCGAATGCGGCCGTCCTGGCTGTAGCTGACAACTTCCGAGTCCCGGAGACCCCAGGCCGCCAGCGTGTAACCGTTGCGGTCGAGGATGCGGTTCCCGGTGGTCAGCCGCTTTAAGAGCCGGCCCTCTTCTGCATCCCAGAGGCAGATTTCATTGCCACCGCTGGAAAGGATCTGTGTTTCATCATCGGACCACTGAACGCTGGCAACAGGACACTCATGCCCCAGCAGCACGGATGTAAGCGTCTGCTCCTTGGTGTTCCAGATCCGCAGGGTGGCGTCTTGGCCGCCGGTGAGCAGTCGCGTCCCATCGAGACTGATCTGGCAGGCCTGAATCTGCCCGCGGTGCTGTGGTGTCTCCAGAGTCCAGCTTTGCAGCTGCGCAATCGGCGCCGGCTCCGAGACCAGCGCGGCCTGCGACAGCGGTCTCGGCACCCATTTCGCCCCAAGGATCTTGGCGTGTCGGCCATTGCCCGAAGCATCCTGAGCGATCTCGCCTGTTCCTTCGTCAAAATGGTAGAGAGCCAGGGTGTCCTTGTCAGGCTGGAAACGCTCCGCGGGAGTGAAGTTCGCAGAGTACCGGGCCACACCAGAAATCCGCCACTCATCAACCTCGGCGATCAGAGGATCGGCCCACGGATTGACTCTCATGGGAATCATGCCGAGCCGATTCACCTTGGGAGGATTCGGCGCGACACACTTCCCGGCCAAGCGGCCGTCAACATACAGACGAAGCTCTCCTGGCTGCCACACAGCAGCCACATGCGTTTTCCGACCCACAACGACCGGTTCCCGTCCAATGGCTGAATGTGTCTTCCCTGTATCAGTGAGGAAGGCAGTGGCCCAGCGACCGCTGACATGTCGATAAATGCCAACACCTAAGAAATTGACCGAGACACTATTGTTTTTGGTTTTGTAGGGAGGAGACATCAGGGCAGTGATGTAGCCCTCGATTGTCAGAGGGCTCCCTGGTGAAAATTCGAAATCCCGGACCAGCAACCGCTCCTCGTCCGTGGTGATACGGACGGCATAGTTTGTTTGCCAGGAGATCGCTTGCCTTGGTCGGACCCACTTTGCTCCAACAATCTTTGCATGGTAGCCGTTGCTGGAAATGTCGCCAGCGACATCGCCAGCTCCTTCGTCGAGGTGGAACAGTGCCAACGTGTGCTCGTCCGATTGGAATCGCTCGGCGGGCATGAAGTCTTTGGTGTAGCGAGCGACGCTGGAGAAGCGAACTTCATCGAGGATGCCTTCGAAGTGACTCCAGCGACCATTCCTGGCTCCAAGAGAAAAAGGCGGCTTGAGAGTACGCCACTGCAAGCCTTTGGTCGTCACTCCCAGGTCTTCATCCTGCTGAAGATCAACCCGGGAGAGTTTGCCATTGACAAATAACTGAAGAGATGTCCCGTCGTAGACACAGGCAAGATGCGTGCGACGCCCCGGCCTCACAGCGTTATCAGCGGAGTTTCGGTCCCACACCCCATCGTCTGTGAGCCGAACTCGCCACTTTGCGCCAAGTTGTTGCAACAAGAACCCGGACCCTCCGCTTGCGTCGGTCAAGAGAGTCATGTGGCGGTCAGTCTGGTCTGGTATCACCGACATCTCGACGGTGAACGGCTTGCCTTTGGGTAGTGTCAAGCCAGGGATTTCCACATAGTCGTCCTTGCCGTCAAAGGCAAGGGCGAACTCGGGTCCAGCAGAGACCGTCTGAACTGGCGCTGCAAGCAATTGGGCACCGATCGTCTCGCCGTCTCGCAACACACGCAACTGACCGGCGACCAGCTTGACCTGCACAACGACTTGATCATCACGGCGCAATCGGAAAGCCTTGGTACTGAACTCCAAATCACCGCGCTGGAGATGAAGGGTATGCTGCCCGGAACGAATTCGAATGGGCTCTCCCGCTTTGTCCTTCTGAGTAATCACCACGGCCTCGCCCTCGACCGTCACACGGGTTAGGCCATCCGGATCATCGATCTCAACCACCAGCGTTCCTGCATCGGTCTGCAGGTAGAACACCACTCCAGCCAGGACTAGGAAACCGCCCAGTGCCAGAGCAACAGCCAGCCACCGAATGGTCGAGCGCCCCGAAGGCGTCTCTGCTGGGATTTCACTTGAGGTGGGCTCAAGAGCGGGAGTCTCGGGTCTGGTGTTCTGAGAAGGTGATGATTGTCCCAGATCCGTGTTCACCGCGGACTGGTCGATGCCTCCGGGTTGCTCGGTGGCATCACTCTGCTCCAGCAGGCTGACCAGGTCGGCGCCGTCAGCAAACGGTTCCAGTGCCTCAGCCACCTCTTCTGTGGTGGCAAACCGATCATCGGGATTTCGAGCCACCATCCTGTCGATAACACTGACAAGTTCCTCTGAGAGATCAGAGCGGCGCGTCGCAATCGAAGGCACCGGTTCGCTGACCAGCGCGCGGAGTTTCTTCAGGGGCGTCTCGAACTGACCGGCAGGGAAAGGCCCCTCACCGGTCAGCAGCTTGTACAGCGTTGCCCCCAACGCGTAGACATCCGCACGACGATCGACCTCGTGGCTGTCGGCCCCTTGCTCGGGAGCCATATATTCAAACGTCCCCATCATCTGCCCTGTGGTGGTCAGGTCCCTGGGAGTCCCATCTGCTTCCTGCGCAAGCAAGGCCAGACCCAGATCAAGGATCTTGACCGCCACCCCGCCATGATCCACGAGGGCCAACATGATGTTGGAAGGCTTGATGTCTCGATGGATCAGCCCTTTCCGATGGGCGTACTCAAGGCCGACCGCCGCCTGCCGAATCAGTTCACAAGCATCAGCAATTCCCAGCGGCCCCAGCTTGCGGACCAATGCCGCCAAATCGATTCCCTCAACCAGCTCCATGACCAGGTAATGCACCTGATCGGCCTCCCCGGCGTCGGTGGCCCTCACGATATTGGGATGGTCGAGCTTGCCAATCGCCTCCATCTCGCGATGAAAGCGTTCCACAGCATCAGGGTTGAGCATCCTTTCGGCCGGGAGTAGCTTCACCGCCACTGGACGCTTCAGGCGAACATGAACTGCGCGATGAACCGTTCCCATTCCTCCTGCCCCAAGCTGCCCCAGCAACCGATACTGACCAACCTGGTTTTCAACGGTCCCGTCGCACTGCTGCACACGCGTCTCCACCAATGCCCGAACCTCGGCGGGGATGCTGTCCGCCGCCGAGAGCACCCGCTGCCCTGCTGGTTCTGCAGCATAGGGATCATCAGGCGGTGGTTGTCTCAACCACCCCGTCAGTGGATCCGGCTGTTGCTGCGAGGCCAGTCGCGCCTGGCAGGAGGAACACTGGTCCAGATGACGGCCGACATCGATAGCCAGACTCTCATCGAGCATCCCGGCGTAAAAAGCAGCCAGATCCTCGGCCTGGGGGCACCCTTGCAGCTTCATCCCGTCTCACCTGATCAAGAACGAACTGGCGCAGAGCGGACACACCCGCCCTGACAGAGTTCAACGAAGGCCACTCACGCGAAAAATTGCGGACTGCTGCCAAAAGAAGCCGATCCCCGAAATCACGATCTGACAACGAGTTCCGGAGTCAGGCCCTACAGCAACCCCTCTAACTCGTCCCGCAATCGGCGGAGAACCCGCCAGCGAGCGGTATGAACAGCCCCCACACTCATTCCCAGATCTTCTGAGATCCGATCCGCCGGCTCGCCATGGAGGGTCAGCCGGACAAAAGCCTCCCAGGTGTGTTCGGCGAAATCACCCTGCACCAGTTGCAGGGCTCGATGGGCCAGGCTGGCCTGAGTATCCAGTCCGCTGGCCACATCCGGATCCTCAGCAGAATCGGGAACCTCTTGCAACTGTCCCTGGGCGGTGCTGCCTCCCGATGCTCGAGGTTTGCCGGAACTGGCCCGGAAGAAATCGCGGACTTTGTTCCGGGTGATCGTCCAGAGCCAGCCTCGAAAGCTGTCGCGTGGCCCCTCGTATCGGAAGGAGCCGATCTTGACTGCCACCACCCGAAACACCTCCTGGGAGATATCGGCGGCATCATCCTCTTGCAGTCCCGACTGGCGGCACCAGCGATACACCACAGGGCTGTACAAGGGCACAAAACGTTCCCAGGCCGATGGTTCCAGACGGCGAACCCGCGCCAACAGCGTCAGCGATGTCGAACTTGCGGACTGGGTAGCGTTCATCAGTGGAATACTCCTGTTTGGGACTTGCGTGGATGGCTCTGAGCCTAGTCGCCGAATAACGCTGGATCAACGGATAAGTCCGCTGATGAGCCTACTTGAAAAAGCAAACGCGATTTTGCGTGAGAGCCCTGCGTTAAAGTTGGAAGAGGGAAACAACGCAAACTCTTGCATCTGGCCTTCTCAGGAGAGCGTCGCATGTTGATGCCCAGTGATGCCGTTTCCGCAACCGTCCGGAGCCAGTTGGAGGCACAACCCGCTGTCCCGGGGCAGGCGTGCCAGGGCAGGGCAAGCCCCAAGTCGCCACCGGGGCCGGGCCTTTTGGGGATGGTCGGGCTGCTGGCTAAACTTCGCCAGGATCCTTTATCACTCATGAAGGAGTTGGTCGACACTTATGGAGACATCGTTCACTTCCGCCTCCCCACTGCTGGCTGTTGCATTCTCAACCGATCGGACCTCACCGAAGAAGTGCTGCTTCGCCAACCGGAACGGTTTACAAAAGGTGAGGAATCCAAGCTGCTGAGGGCGCCGCTGGGGAACGGTTTGCTCACCAGCGAAGGTTGCCAGTGGCAGCAACAGCGTCAAGTCAGCGGTCCGGCTTTCCGGCCAGACATGTTCCAGGGATATGGAGAAGCGATCCTTGATGAACTGAACTCTTGCTTGTCTTTTTGGTCAGCCAACGAGCCCATTGAAATCCATCGTGAGATGATGCGACTGACTGGCCGAATCGGCGCTCGAGTGTTTTTGGGCACCGATCGTCTGGACCTTGTTGAGGAAGCGATTCGTCTCCATCCTTTCATCAGCCTGCAATATGCACGCAACGCCTTCGCTCCCGTGCGAATTCCGTTTTGGTTCCCCACGCCCGGCAACATTTTGTGTTGGCGAAGGATCAAACGGCTCCAGTCGATCATCAGCGAGATCGTCCGGTCACGTGCCCGTGATACCTCAAGCGGTGAAGACTTTCTGGGCCGGCACCTGAGTCAGTACGGGACCACGTCCCGTGAGTTGCCACCCCGCGAACTCCTTGATCAGGCGCGAACGATTCTTGTGGCAGCCTACGAATCCACTGCACTCGCACTTGCCTGGTGCGTGTATCGGCTCGCTCGCCATCCGAACTTGGCGGACCAGATCGCAAGCGAGGCAGCCTCCGTGGGGCAGGGGAAAACCCTTTCGGTGAGCGATGTCCCACAACTTGTCCACCTGAAGCGATTCCTCTTGGAAGTCTTAAGGCTGCACTCTCCGGCATGGGCCTTAACTCGCACAGCAACTCAGAACGTGTCCATTGGAGGATATGAGTTTCCCGCTCGAACTCGATTTCTCATCCTCCCCGAGCTCTTGCATCGGGACGCGCGCTACTACGACGATGCTCGGTCGTTCTCGCCGGACCGCTGGGACGAAGCGGCACAAGCGTCTCCACCGCGGGGTGCGTACCTTCCGTTTGGTTTGGGTCGGAGAAGTTGCATTGCGGCCAAATTTGCCATGGTCGAAATGGCTCTGATCGTTGCAAGTCTCGCCAGCGGCTGGCGTTTCCGACTGGTCTCACCAGAGCCGATCCAACTGAAGGCCAGTGTGACGCTCCAGCCGCGAGATGGAATTCATGTTCGGATCGAACATCGGGACTCCGGAAAGACTTTACATACCACAGAATCCAGAAGCTGAATACGCGGGTTCAAGCTTCCCACTGTTTCTGCAGACGTGTGTTGACTGCGATCGTGTGGACTGGCTAGTAGATTGTCAAGGAGAGATTGTCGGATGGCATGACGCTTTTCCTGCACGAGGAGCCTGCTATCCCATCCGACAAATCTTCCTGGATGGAGCACGACTGGATTGTCGGACGAAAGGCGTCCGCTGCGTCGCAGACTTTTCAAGGAATCAGTAGGTTTGGCTACTGTTGACAAGTAGCGGCGATGCCTCTTGCAAGTGCGTATTCTCTCACAAATCAACGACCGGAAGCTGTCTTTCAGATCATCGTCACAGGGAGCCTCCGGAACCAAAGGTGACAGGTTCGAATCCTGTGGGATGTACTCTTTTATGTTCGCGAAATCGTGCCGACACGCGGGTTAGCTCTGAGACCGATTTCGCGGCGGCGCAGATGTCGCCGCTTATCCGCCGTGTTCGCAACACTTTGCGATGACGCTCGCTTCGGAATGGCGCTCTCAGTTTTCTGCCGCGGAGCGCCACGAGAAAGGGTTGCCTCCGTCTGTCCGAAAAATCGCCCGCGAACTCTCGCGCTCTCGGTTTAGAAACCCCTTGCTTGTTAGCAACCTGGTTGGGTTCGAGGGGCGAAGGCAACCTACCGCGAACTCACGTTGGCGTCCTCGAGATCTCGCTGCAACGCCGCCCACATCCGTCGCTGTTTGCGCCAATCCAGTGTGGTGGCTATGGGGCGAACGTCCGTTTCTTTAAGCACATCGCGGCCACGCTCGGTCCGCGGTAGGAACAAGATCTTCTCTTGAATGTCGGGGGCAAGGTTCAGTAGGGCCATAATCTGCGTCATACGTGCCGTTGTGATTCGCCCGAATTCGGCGAGTTCCGACTGGTTGGCGATAACGCCGTTACGGATGAGTTGGTCACACCGGATGGCCAGCGCCATCAGACGGGCGATGCGAGGAATGCGACCGGTTGGCACGTCCGGCGCGCTGCCGTCACGGAGTTGCTTGCGGCCGTGGTGCCGGCGTGCGACATGAAACTTGCGAGTGAACTTGAGCGATTCGTTCATGCGGCGTCCTCCTGCTGGTTGGCGAGTTCTTGGGTTAGCGACTTGATGCCGCAGGGGTGAAAGGTGAGTGCGACGTTGCCATGCTCGCCGTCGTATTCGACTCGCTCGACAAGCAGTTCCAGCACGCGGGCTTGTTCGCGCGGCACAAGGGCCTCCCACAGTTGGTCAAAGCCAGCGAGGGCCGTTCTGACCTCCTCTTCGGCCACGAGTTTGCCGTTGAGCGAAATCAACTCGCTATCGATCTCGGTCAGGCGGCGTTCGGCATTGCGAATGTGTTCCTGGGTTTCCGCCAGGCTCGATACGCGTTCGACGTCATTCGTCATGGCGGCAGCGACCTGCAACTTCGTGTTATCGTTTCGCAATTGTTGTTGAAGTGCCGTGCGCTCGTGGTTCAATCGTTCGATCCCCTCTTCGGTCTGCTCGCGGACCTGGCGGACAGTTTCGGTAATCACAGCGGGATCGAGCCCGATGCATTTGATCTGCTCGACCACGAATCGCTCGATCTCGCCGGCGGGAACTGATGGCGAGGGACATTCTGACCAGCCGCGCTGCTGCGCCGTGCCGCAGACGTAATAGCGGTAGCGGCGATTCCCCTTTGACGTATAGGTATGCGACATCGCACATCCGCAAGGACTGCAGCGAAGCAGACCTCGCAGCAAGGCGCCGTGCTTGTTGCGGACGGCTCTGCCGCCAGTGTGGCCGTTGCGTTGCAGGAGCGTCTGGGCCTGCTGGAAGAGTTTGTCGGGCACAATGGCCTCGTGCTCGCCGTTATGGACCTCGTCCTTGTACTTGATCTTGCCGATGTAGGTTAAGTTTGTGAGTAGTGAATAGAGGCTGTTCTTGGTGAACAGCTTGCCGCCGCGCTGCGTTCCCTTCTTGGTCGTCCAGCGTTTGGTCGTCCAGCCACGGCGGTTCAACTCGGTGACCGTGGCCAGCAGCGATTGGTATTCAAGGTAGAGCTCGAACATCTGCCGGACGCGTTGAGATTCAACCTTGTCCACGACGAGCTTCGTGTCCTTTACGGTGTATCCGAGAATCGGCATGCCACCGGACCATTTTCCCTTGCGGCGGGAGGCGGCGATCTTGTCGCGGACGCGCTCGCTGATCATCTCGCGTTCGAACTGGGCAAAGGAGAGGAGCACATTTAGGACGAGCCTCCCCATGGACGTCGCCGTGTTGAACTGCTGGGTCACGCTGCAGAAAGACGTTCCCGTCGTGTCAAACACCTCCATCAGTTTGGCAAAGTCCAACAGCGACCGGCTGAGGCGATCGACTTTATAGACCACAACGCAATCGATCCTGCCGGCCTTGATGTCCGCCAATAGCCGGCGGAGGGCCGGCCGCTCCATGTTGCCGCCGGTGAAACCGCCGTCGTCGTAGTGGTCCGGCAGACACTGCCAGCCCTCGTGCTTCTGGGATGCGATGTAAGCCTCGCCCGAGTCGCGTTGCGCGTCCAGCGAGTTGAATTCCTGCTCGAGTCCCTCGTCCGTGCTCTTGCGCGTGTAGATGGCGCACCGCACGGTCGGAGCCTCGGATTGTTTCTTACGGCGCGTCATCGGCTCTCTCCTTCCTTATTCAGATTGAAAAACTTGTAGCCATTCCAGTGTGAGCCAGTGATCTTTTTCGCCACGGCGCTGAGCGACTTGAAGAGCTCGCCCTCGAGCTCGAAGCCGTCCGTCACGACCTTGACCTGAATCAATCGGCCTTTGTAACGGCGCGTGATCACCGTACCTGGAAGCGGCACGCGCGAGTTACCCTCAATTCGACAGTCCACCGTCTTGGTACGCTCTTCCACATCCGGCGACAGCTTCGACTCGCGCGGCGCCGTAACCCGCAGGTCGGCGCCGTTGGCCAATTCGTTCGCCTGTCGAATCGCGCGTTCAGACAGGCCGCCCTGTTCCAGCGACTGCATCCGCCAGATGATGCGGCGGATGAGCCAGGTGCGGTTGCGGGCCCGCGTCGTCTCGTTAAACAGTTTCTCGTACCGTTCGCGCAGTTCGCTCACGGTCATCCGCTCCAGTGCGGCGATCTCTTTTCCAACGTTAAATGACATGCGTTTCTCCTTGTCTCAGAAATCTCGGAATCGTTAACCCGAGTGGACACTGAGCCTCGTTTTGGGTGGGAACTCAAGGCCATCAACCGAAAAATTCAGTGCTTTCTGACGCTAATTTGGCCCGGTCCAAGCGTGATGTCGGATCCTCGAAGCGCCGACGGCGGCAAGACGGTACTTGTGGACGCAACAAAGTGAGCCGCCGGGTTTTCCACGCCCGACGGCTCACGACATCTTCCAACCAGATTGTCAAAGAGAACATTGGCATCATGAGACGACTGGGGCAGAATGGTGAGCCGACTACGGCTCGAGCATTTGATCCCGAATACGCTGCTCTTCCTCTTCCAGCTTCTTGATTTGCGGAAGCAACTCTGCCGCCTCCGAATCGAGTCTCTTCGCCTGCTTTTCGTACCGATCGGCCCGTTCGTTCAATTCGTCGGCGTGAGTCTTGTTCGCAGCGAATCCTATCTCTTGTCGATCACCTTCGGCGAATCGATGCATGTCGACGGCGCGGTTCTTTATCTGAACGTGTTTTTCACTGAGCTCCTTGAAGCGTTGAGACACACGAGCCAAGCGATTCTGAAGATCTGGATCAGCACAGGTTTCCCACAGCTCACGGCGCGCTCGGTCTGCCGCGACATTTGCTTGTTTGATGGCTTCGATGCGGCCATAGAGTGGCGAGGTGATTTCTTCATGCCTGATTTCGGCCTGTTCGAGAAGTTTGTCGGCCTCAACGATTTTCCGCTCGATGCTTGCTCGCTCCTTGGAAAGTCGACCAGCTTTGTCATACGTTTCCCGCAGTTCGCGCCGGCGCAGCAAGAGTTCCACGGCGGATCGCAATTCGTCGAGGTTCTTCTGATTGCCTGCCAAGACGTGGTCGACGAGATCTGGATCCGGATCTTTACCATCGGCAATGTCGGTCACGAGAGCGCGGAAGTCGGCGTCGCGTGCCTGCTGGCGTTCTCGTTGCTTTCCTGCAATACGGTCAAAAAGAGTACTCAAGGTCATGGGGATTCCTTTCGTTGGATGGCGGTTGGAACTATCAGTCACGGATGTCGCGTTCCCACAACTCACGGAACGGAGTTGGTGGCGGCGATGTCAGGATGTCGCGAAATGTCGCATCAATCATTCGAGCGGGCTCATTGCCCAGTGCCCGGGCGTATTGGCTTGCGGGAGACAAACCGTATTGCCAGCCACCGCATAGGTTGTTGGCAGCGATGTGGATGCCGGCTAACCTGACGCGATGCCGCAAGTGCAGGCACGCGCGAATGAATTCGCTGGCGTGGCCGAAGTACGGTGGCAGGTCGGTGCGACGTGGCTTCCGCGACGGGTTGGCGACGACCAGCGACTCGAACTTGATCTTGTCCGGATTAACCCCAGTTCGGTCAGCGTACAGGGCAGGTCGATCGAGAATGTGAGCCAGTTCGTGCAGCACGGTGACCAGCGCAGAGTGCTCGACATCTTCAGGCAAGAGATCGCCTGGGATGGGATACTCGATGACCATGCACGGTCCGCGCCCGCGATACTTCGGGATGTCGTCCTTCAGATAAAGGTCAAGGCTCGGCGTGGTGAAGCCCCTGCAATCGATCGTGCCGCCGTAGTCTTCGGGCAAGGTGCATGTCGGCACGATGTAGAGGGGCGTCGCTCCAAGGTCACGTTCGGCCACCGTGCGGCACAGCCATTCCGCCTTTTCAAATAAGACCGTCGCGTTGACGTCCTGTTGGCCCTCTGTCGCGTTTTCGTGCGTAAGTTGTCTCATCTATTGCATCTCCAACTTTCGGACTCTTGAAACAAACTGTGCCACCATGGGCGTTGGTTCCCACGTGGGACACTTGAATGCCATTTCTCGGAAGGAACCATTTCCGAATCTTTCACCAACATGGCCACTTGGCCACCGTCACAAACGAGTTGGCCAGTTGGCAAAGTTGGCAGCCTTCCATTCTTTCCCGAGCAAAACACACACACTCTGGTTCAATTTGGTGGCCATCTTCTATTTGTGTGGCCAGTTGGCCATCTTGAAGGCTGCCAAGACTGCCAACTGGCCAACTCTGCCATTACGGGGGATCGTGGCCATCTTGCTGGCCATCTTCACTTAGCAGCGTCCAGGACCATTGCCCATCGCTGCCTTTCTTGGAACGGCCGCCGATCTCTTTGAAGGCGCGGCGCAGCGTACGTTCGGCAAAACCGTTTTCCTTCGCATCGGCCACCAGCTGGCTTGTCGGCACGGGACCGCTGGCCAATTGTTCCCGCAACCACATGGCCGCCTCTCGACGTTCCGTGCCCCGATTGCTGGCGGTGTTTGTTACCCGTAACTCGGCTGCGAACGCGTCATCCGCGTGCAGCTTGACCGGATCGTCTTCCCAAACAACGCGACCTTCAACGATTCGGTAAGCCAGCCCGTCCGGATCACGGGCAAGATTGAGCTTGGCGGGCAGGAACAATCGACGCTCGGGATCGTCGCTATCCTTGGTGATCGCCCACACGGCCCGCGCTGCTGCCGCGAACGCCAGCGAGCCCATCGCTCGATAGACTGCTTTAGTTCCGCCCGACTTACTGAGGTGCGTCACGGACACGATCGCTACTCGATACCGACCAGCCAATTCCGCCAAAGGAGCAAGAAGTCCTCGAACATCACTGTTCTTGTGCGAATCGACAGCTCCGCAATAAGCCGCGATGGGATCAATCACCACCAGTCGTATGTCCTCGTTCTCGGCCAGTACTTCCTCGAGCCGCGGCAAATCGGCCTCGAGTGAGAAATGTCGCCGTTTGCCATCCGCTTCGATGCCCTCCAGCGCGAGAATCCGCGAGTCGTCGGCACTCATTTTGTCGAGCCGCGGCGCGATCGTGTCCGCCAGATCGTCCTCGGCATTAAGCAGGATCACGCCTCCGGGCGTTTGCTTAAGCAGCGGCATATCGGGCCAGGCATCTCCACACGAAACGCGGGATGCGATGTCCAGCGTTACGAATGACTTGCCCAAACCGGGATCGCCTGCAAGCAGAGTCAGTTTTCCCAGCGGAACGCGTCCCGGCCACAACCATTCGAGCGATTCGCGGGCAACGCCGACCAGGCTTTGCAGGATCGCGTGAGGCTTGGTCGGGTCGCCGGCAGCGATGGCCCGCTTCGCTTGGTCCAACATGCGGCGCTGCCTTTCCGTGAGGCAATCGTCGGGACGTGGCGGAAGATGGATCCGTTCGGGATCGATGTCGCGAGCAAGCCATTCAGCAACGCGATCTAGCCACGGTGAAACGATCTCGCGCCCGATAATCTCGGGATTGACACCGGCTTTAACAAGTTCATCCCAGCATTGACGCACGAACTCAAACCCGTGAACACGACCACGCGTTCGGGAAGCCTCGACCTCATGTCCTTCCTGATAGATGACCTGTTCACCGATCCACGGACCATCGCCAAACAGTTCGGCCGAGGGCACAATCATCTCGGCCTGCTCCCGCGCCTGCCGTCGCTCGTCCCATGCCCGTTCGATGACCGCCTCATCGACTTCATCCCATTTCGCGGCTTCACGGGCGGCGGCCATGAAGGCTTCTCGATATGCCTGCTCAGCAACCTGCTGCTGGGGCGTGCAAGACAGCCACGGGCCATCCTCATAGAACCGAACATGGCCTTGGGGAACCTGCATCATCCGTTCATTCACTCCTTTTGTTAACGGCAAACAACGGGCGTATGCTGCTTACCTACCGAGTCGCGCTGCAATCCGTTGGCAACAAGAGCGGGCTAACCAACGTTTTTGATCAGTTGTGCCTCTATCTGTTAACTACCCGGTCAGCTCGCGAACTGTCGGTGAAAGTCGAAAAATCTTGGCGATGGATGCGTCATCCCGGGGTTGCTTCAATCGCTGCTCGTGAAAGCACTTGGCTTCCGTGGCGGCGTGAGTTCCATCCCGTTCGACGTCACATCCAGAACGTCGGCGACGAGATGGTTGAGAACAGCCGGTCGCCCGAGTGGTAACGCGCGAACCATCGGACGCCGGGGGTGGCTGGACGGACAAGCTCTCGAGCGTTCTCGTTTCAGTCGTAGCGTCTCGATTGTTGTCCGCACTAATTCGCCATCGCCAAGACCATTCGTCGGAATATGTGCAAGACCATTCGATCCTGTTGATGGATCGTGAGGTGGACCCAGCAATTGTGAAGGACTCATGAACCTGTGCGACGTCGCCAAGCGCGACAGGCAGGGCTTCCAAGCGGGTGGATAGCGTGACCAAGTGTCATCAAATATAATCGAGCTATTTCCCTGTGCGAAAACTCGTTCCTATCCGGTGAAGGAGGAAAGAGATGAAGGCTCTGTCCCTGACCATGATCGCGTGCATTGTTCTGGCCGCCACACCCAAGCTGGCCCGTGCCGCGCCGGATGTCAGTGGCAAGGTCGTGTTGGCAAACCTCGATCGCTACGACGCATTCTTGCGTGTCGGCAAGACGAGGCGCGAGATCAAGCCGAGGAAGGCGTCGATTCTGACACCCAAACAATACCCGGTGACGATCGAGTTCTGGTCGGGTAACACCAAGGCCGGCTGGCGGAAGCAAACGATCGGCAAAGCTGGGATCTACGGCTTGAATTTCAAGAGCGGCACTTGGTCGTTGATGGAGTTGAAGAAGGGAACCTCGGCGCGTCCGACAACCCGTCCCAGCTCGAAAACCGTTCGCCAGCGCATCGTGCGTCAGCCCGTACGACGTTTGCCAATCAACGCTGATCGCAATCGCTGGTCGCCTTTGGCACGGGCCGCGTATGCCGCCGGCAAGATTTATCAGTTTGTCCGCGATGAGCAGGACAGGGACTTGTTGCGGCACCTATTGATTCGCGCCCGCGAAGACGAGGACTACGATCGGCTTGAACGCTGGCTGCGCGATGCCAAAATTCCCGAACTGTACAAGCACGACCTGCGAGATGCCTTTGAGGATCTGGGCCGATTGAGCGCCGCCGACTGGAAGGAAATCGACACCGCCGACGAAAAGGATTGGGACCAGGCACGAGCCGACGTGGGAGACCTGATTTCCGATTCTGATTGGAACAACCTCACCACAGACTTCGCCGAGATCGATACCGACGAATTCTGGAAAGACGACGTGGACGTAGACTTGAACGACCTTGACGTGGCCGACAATCTCGACGTCGACCTCGACGGGGACTTGGACCTGGGCGATTTGGACGTGGCCGAAGACTTCGACGTCGGAGACCTCGGCATCGACAACGACAGCTACGACCTCGGCGGCTACGACGACTTCGGCGGCTATGACGGAGCGTTCGATGTGGATGTCGGCGACTACGGCGGCGGCTACTGGGGCGACGACGACTTCGGCGACTTCGGTGGTTTTGATGATTTTGACTTTTGACACCAACGCATTTCCACAAAGAGATATCACAGCATGACGAAAAAGACTGATCAGCAGACCGGAAACCAAGACCGGCGTGAATTTGTACGAACAACCGCCGCTACCGTGGCGGCATGCGGATTGGGACTCAACATGGGAATTCCAGAGGCCTTCTCGCAAGAAGAGGGGCCGAAAGCCGAGAAGATCCAGAATCGACTTTATTTCCTCACTGTCGAAGGCAAGCCGTATGACCGGGGCTTTGCACATGGAAGAGCATTGAAGTACGTCATTCGTAGCGGCATGGCAAAATGGAGGCAGTGGATCAGCGAAGTGCTCGAGCAGTCAGACCCCGAGATTGAGATCGCGGAGTTCGTGCAGGGGACGGATTTCATCGGGGCCATTCGAGAGCATACGCCCGACCTTTACGTGGAATTACAGGGAATCGCGGCCGGCGCGGGCGTCGATTTCAACAACCTTTATGCCTACAACATGTTCGACGAGTTTGTGGCGTTCACGGTGAAGAAGTACCGGCTATCGTTCTGTACGGGTTTCGGTGTTTACGGACGGACGAACCTGCCGAACATCATCGGACAGAACAATGATCTACCCCGCTATTTCGATGGCACGCAAACCTTGCTGCGGATCAAGGAGGAAGGAGGCCGCGAAACGTACGTCTTCACGTTTGCGGGCCTGCTCGCCAACAACGGACTGAATAACTCGCCTCTTGGCTGCACAATCAACATCATGCCCGCGCACGTAAAGGGCGACCAGGCTGGACTGCCAATGCCGTATATGGTGAGAGGCATTCTCGCCTGCAAAACCCGGCAAGATGCAGTTGATTGGGCCAAGCGTGTGGGCCGATACGCGGGCCCGATGAATTACATCATCGGAGATCCCACCGGTGTCTCGACGGTGGAGACCGGTAAAGACTTCTTCAAAGTCCACGATAGCTACAAGGGCGAGAAGTACGTCCCACACTCGAACCACCCGCTTGAGGTGACAGACCTCGAACCGGGAATCGTTTCGAAGAGCCCGGAACGGTTGGCGAAACTGGTGGAGGCGATCGGCGGCCGATCGGGCGAGATTGACGTGGCCGAGGCCCGAAAGATCTTCCGGTCGCGGCCGATCCTGAAGAACTACGAGACGGATCCCACGTTCCCCACGCTGGAGAGCATCATCATTGAACTCGACCCCGACAATCCCCGCCTGCAGATCGCGCCGGGTCCGCCGGATCGCTACAAATACAGCTCATTCGACTTCGAGAAGGGCTTCGTGGAAACAGAAGCGTAGCCGTCGATCCAACTCACAAGTCGTCCCGACTGGAACGGAGAAATAAGATGAAACGGACAACAGCAGTGATTCTCGGTGTGCTCTTCCTCTGCTCGTATGCCAATGCCCAGTTTGCCGACACTGTGTACACGAACGGCAAGATCTACACGGTCAACGGTGTCCAGCCTTGGGCCGAAGCGGTCGCGATCAAGGACGGCAAGTTCATCCAAGTTGGCTCGGCCGAGGATGTGAAGGTTCATATCGGTGACAAGACGGAGGCAGTCGATCTGGGTGGCGAGTTTGTCATGCCCGGCTTCACTGACGCTCATCTTCATCCCGTGCTTGCCTACATGCACGACGAAGCTGGTAACCTATTGATCGATGCGACAACCGCCGATGAGGTGAAAGAGAAACTCATTGCGTTTGCAAAAGCAAACCCAGATAAGAAGTGGATTCGAGCCGAGAAGTTCCGGTTCGGCGCTTTTCCCGGCGGTAAGACAAACCGCCAGTGGCTCGATGCCATCATCCCGGACCGACCGGTCTATCTCGTCGATGAATCCGGCCACAACGCAGTGGCGAACTCCAAGGCGCTTGAGTTAGCGGGCGTCACAAGAGACACACCAGATCCGCCCGGTGGGACTGTTGAGAAAGATCCTGAAACCGGTGAGCCGACCGGATACCTATCCGAAACCGGCATGGCTCTCGTCGCCGGAAAGATGTCAAGGGTTGGGCAAGATGCGCTAAAGCGAGCCATCGAACGATCCTTTGCCGAGTTTCGAGCGTTGGGCATCACTTCCTTTGTCGACATGTTTGCCTACCCCGGCTCACTCGAAGCCTATCGAGACATTGAGAACTCGGGAAGGATGACATTTCGCATTTCCGCGGCAATGGCTTTGAACGAATATACGGATGAAGTCGTGTCCATCGACGACGCCGTAAAGGCCTATGAGCGGGCGGCTGACTTTGATACTGAATTTGTAAAAGTGGACAGCTTCAAGTACTGGGCGGATGGGACACCGCTCTCGCACACCTCCCTGCTGGTGGAAAACTATGCCGACCGTCCAAGCAAAGGAGAGCACACGTTGTTGCCCGACCAGAAGAAGCTCGCGCAAAAGCTACTGGATCAAGGGAAGATTGGGCGATTCCACGCGATTGGTGACGGAACTGCGAGGATGCTGCTGGACATGGTGGAGGCCATGCGCAAGAAGCATCCCAACAATGACCAACTCGTCCACATCGGCCACTGCATGCTGATTCACCCGGATGATCTTGCCCGATTCAAGAAGCTGAATGTCGTCGCTGAATTCTCACCAGCTTTTTGGTTCCCGCTACCTGTCAACAACATTCTGCCCCAGCACGTCGGGAAAGAACGCGCAGCACGTGCCATGCCCATCGCGGAACTGGAAAAGGCTGGCGCAACGGTTGTCATCGGCTCCGATTGGCCAGCCGGCACGCCTACGGCCGACCCTTTCCGCGGCCTGGAAGGTCTCGTGACGCGCCAGGATCCCTGGGACGAATACCCCGGCAAGCTCGGTGAGCCGGTCTCGCTCGAGACCGCAATCGTCATGATGACGCTCAACGGAACGAAGGCAATGAATATGAACGATACGATCGGTTCGATCGAAGTTGGCAAGCACGCCGACATGATCGTGCTCGACCAGAATTTGTTCGACCTTGAAGAGGCGAACCGTCTTGATCTGATTAGCAAGACAAATGTCCTTCAAACCATCTTTAACGGCAAGGTCGTTTACGACGCGATGAAAGATCCCAAGCCGAAGACTCGGAAAGCTCACTGAAAAGAACCACTTCGAATTTAGAACGACCATGAACATCCAGCTCACAGTCACACTGTTAGTCGTTGCGCTGGCATCGTCCGCCATCGCCCAAGACAAACCCCGTTACTCCCACACCGGCTCAACATTGATCACGGGTGTTCGCGTTATCGACGGTCTGGGCGGCGAGCCGAAAGAGAATCAGGACGTTATCTTGATCAACGGCAAGATTGCGAGCATCGGTCCAGCCGGTGCGCATGACTCGCCAAAGAATGCGCTGGTGATCAAGGGTAATGGTATGACAGCAATGCCCGGGCTCATCGACATGCACGTTCATCTCAAGGGAAGTTGGGCGAACGGAACGATCCCCGGAAAACGCTACGAGCCCACTCACGATGACAAGACAGTCCAGCAACACCTGTCTGGTCATTTGTATGCTGGCGTAACGTCGGTACTTGATTGCGGGAATGACCACAAGTGGATTCTCAAGCAGCGCCAGCGGATTGCCGACGGCGAGTTGATGGGGCCGCGTTTCTTTGCCGTTGGTGCAGCTTGGAGCCAGGAACCGAGCGGCTGGGACTCATTCAACGACGACACCGCGGACGAAGGCAGCACGTTTGACGCTTCCACCAAGGTAACGGCCATCGCTGCGATACCTGGTCAAATGGATCGCTACAAGAAGGACGGAATAGAAATCATCAAGCTCTACACCGGGTTGTCACCACACGCCGCCCAATTCGTCGTAACCGAGGCCCATAAACGAGATATCAGAGTGATCGCGGATTTTTGGTCGCTGAACATGGACAAACTGATCATGCAGGCGACCGGGTTGGATGGCTGGGCGCACTCTGCTGGTTTTGAGATCGTATCTGTCGACAACAACAAGTGGATGGCGGACAACAATCGCTTCTGTATCGTGACGGCAAACGTCGGGGAAAAGCTCTCCGGGTTGCGCGTCAAAGACGAAGGCGGCAAGAAACTCATGCTCAAGGAGCCGCTAATCGTGGATGTCTGGGGCAAGGCCGCAGTTGCAGAATTCTACGCAGTGTATCCCCAAGTACGTCACCAAATGTACGAGGGACCGAGCTCCTTTTACCAGCAGAACGGGTTCGGCGACATGGAACGTTTTCGTGGCAACTTTTTGAAAAACATCAAGGGAGCGTTTGACGCTGGTGTCGTGATCGCCGGCGGTTCCGATTGCCCATTCCCAAGCCTTTGGACCGGCGAAGCGATGCACCGCGAAATGCAACTGTTTGTGATGGCTGGAATTGAGCCCGTCCAAGCGATCAAGTGCTGCACCTACAACGCCGCCAAGATCCTGCGCCGCGAGAAGGAATTTGGCTCACTGCAGAAAGGCATGTCCGCCGACCTGCTGATCGTTGAAGGCAACCCAGCGAAAGACATCTCCGACTCACGAAATGTCCGGCATGTGTTCTTGCGCGGCAACCAGGTGGATCGCGAGTCGCTGAAGTTGAAGAACTGACGGCGATGGTCTCGTAACCCGAAGCGTGAATGAGGACACGATTCCCGATTCGACTCTCCAAGTTGAAATTTTGCTAGACTGGGATTCCAATGAAAACGCAGCTCATGTTCATACTGGTGCTTTGTAGCGTGGCCAAAGGCACGATTGCCCCAGTCGCCAAAGCTCAAGATCTGAAGTTGGACCCCAAGAACGGATACACGCAACAGCAGGCACTCGCGCTAACGGCGCGTTTCGACCTGTATGAATGGAAGCTGTATGACGACCCCGACATGAGTCGGTTTGTGTACCTGAACATGCCACGATTCTTCCGGCATGGCGTGATTCATCGACAAGGCGCGGTATCGGCGCTCCAGTCGGCTCCGATGCTCAAGATCGGCAAGGCGAAAGCCAAGACTCACGCCGGTGAAATGACACTCGACGAGTGGACCGCCGGGCATCTCGATGGCTGTATCGTGATTCTCGATGGCAAGATCGTTTATGAGAAGTATCCGCGCATGCGACCCATCGATAAGCATATCTGGTGGTCGGTCTCCAAGTCCGTCGCCGGAACGATCGTTGGCCTGTTGGAAGAACAGGGCAAGGTAGACGTCAGCAAACCGATTGAGAAGTACATTCCCCGGCTGGCCGAAACCGATTGGAAAGGCACGCCGGTGATCGACATTCTCGATATGGCCTCCGGCATGAGCGGCTTGGAGGCAGACGATCCTGAAGCCTATACGAACCCAAACTCGCCCTATGCGCTATTCGAGTCAAGTCTGGGCGCGGACCAGCCAACCGAGAAGACGATGAAGTCTACCTACGACTACATCGCGTCGCTGAAGCGGCAGAAGCCGAGCGGAAAGAAGGATGAATACACTTCGGTAAACACCTTCGTCCTTGGCTGGCTTGCCGAAGAAGTGACCGGAAAGCCATACCCGGAAATCGTCAGCGAGATGTTCTGGCAAAAGATGGGCGCGGAATCGGACGGGCTGATTCTCGTCTCGGAAGCGGGAGCGTCGGGCTCGCACGGCAACATGGCTTCCTCGTTGCGTGATCTCGGGCGGTACGGCATGCTCTACACACCCAGTTGGAAGCTCGTCGCGAACGAGCAGGTTGTGCCTGACGCCTTGATCAAGCGGATACAGAAGCAGGGAAGGCATGAAGTTTATGCAGCGGGTATAGGTCAAGCCGTCTGGGATGGCTACATGGGCGAGGAGTGCCTGTGGGGAACGCGGCAGTTCGACTTTGTGACCAAAGACGGAGACTTCGCGAAAGCCGGCTACCAAGGACAAACGCTCTACATATCGCCGTCCAAGAACCTCGTTGTCGCCTCGTTCGCCACCTGCGAGAAATACGATACCTACAAGTTCGCCCGCGCGATTCGCAAGTCACTTAGGTGATGTTTCCTGCCGGGCAGGCAGGATGATGGTAAGTAGCTGAAGCTTCTTGAAGTAGCAGGAAACCCAAACCAAACAGTGGAGAACAACGATGAAACCGCTAATATCATTCTTGATTGGCCTGCTGGTTTGGTGCTCGGTTGCCAATGCACAGACAGCCGACACCGTCTACACCAATAGCAAAATCTACACGGTCGATGAAAAACAGCCGTGGGCCGAAGCAGTCGCGATCAAGGACGGCAAGTTGATCAAGGTCGGCTCGGTCGAGGATGTGAAGGCGTTTATCGGTGATGAAACAGAGGTCATTGACCTCAAGGGCGCTTTCGTCATGCCTGGTATTGGCGATTCGCATATTCATCCGGCCTTGATCATGCACAAGCGGGCGTTTTGCGCCCTGCCTGGCACGTTTTCCGATCCGACGGAGGCTCAGATTATCGCGAAGCTGAAGAAGGCCATCGCCGAATACCCGAAGGACCGGGAGTGGTTTATCGGCCACGGATTTACGACGCCCGCGATGTCGAAGGAGACTTTGACGAGGAAGTACTTGGACGAACTAATTCCTGACCGGCCAGCCTGGATCGAGGACGAAAGCGGGCATACGGGGTGGTTCAACACGAAAGCGATGGAAGCGGCAGGCGTGGACAAGACCTTCAAGGATACGCCTGAAGAATTCTTCAGCCGCACGGAAGATGGCGACCTGGCCGGGGTTGCCTACGAAGGAGCAATGAACCCGTTCCTCGACGCTCTTCCTCTCTTCGACACTAGAGTGAAGAAGATTGGCTTCACTCGCCTGATGGACGAAGCCCTGTCCAAAGGAATTACCGCGTTCGGTGACGCTTACGTGTTTGAAGAGGATCTGCGGGCTTACTACGAGTTGGCGTTCGAGGGAAAGATTCGTCAGCATTTCGCCCTTTACCTGAAAGGCAATTTGGGCACGGCTGAGCTAACTTCGATTGAAACCTTAAGAAAGTGGCGCGAGCTTTACCCTCTGCCTGTCACATTCGGCGTGAAGTTAGGAATGGGAGGTGCACTCGAATCCCGCTCGGAAGCCTTAGTCGATGGCTATGCCCCAGAGTCAAAGGCGACCGTCGAAGACAGCGCTCTGCCTGGAGATCAGGTCGATGAAACGCAGGAGAACACCGGCGGAAACGCCAGGCCGGTCATACCAGCCAAAGAATTTGCCGAGTACATGGCCAAATTGGATGCTGCAGGTTTCCAAGTAAAGGTTCACGCCATCGGCGATGGTGCGGTTCGCGCCACGATCGACGGATTCGAAGACGTGATCAAGGCGAACGGCAATAATCGCCTTCGCCACCACATCGACCATGCAAGTCTTGTTCACCCCGATGATTTTCAGCGACTGGTCGATCTGGACATAAGTGTCACGATTTGGCCAGTGCTCAATGCGCCCGTGAAGTACAACCTCGACAACATCAGGCCCGTCCTGAAGCCAGAAACGTGGAAACGCATGTATGCGAATCGCGAGCGTTGGGATGCGGGAATTAGGCTAGTGAATCACACCGATGCGCCAGCGGCCGTTCTCTGGCCTTGGTGGGGGATGGAGGCGGCAATCACTCGAGCGATTCCAGGCAAACCGGAGGCTGGTAAACTTGGTGAAGAGCATGCACTAACGCTGAAAGAGGTTATCAAGGCCTACACTATCAACGTCGCGTGGTCGCTGCACTACGACAAGGTCACCGGATCGATTGAAGAAGGCAAGTTCGCCGACATGATTATCCTGAACCACAATTTGTTTGAAATACCTGTGTCCGACATTCACAAGACCGAGGTGCAACAGACCATCTTCAAGGGGCTTGTCGTTTACGACGCAAACGCAAAGCTTGGTGATAGTCCTCAAAAGTAAACCCCGAGCCGCAATCCAAACGCCGCTTCCGTATCGCCCGTTGGGCTTCTCGATGGGTCGAAGTAAACCTGTACGTCAGGTGTCAGTTGAATGTTCTTGGTCAGTTGCATCCGCCAAAAGACTTCCATGCCGTAGTCTTCGGCGCGCGTGCGGTCGGTTGGGTCTTGCCACATGAAGCCAACGCCCAGCCAGTCGTTGTTGTAGCCCAAGAATTGGGTGAAGACGAACCCTGCTGCCGCGGAGTGTTGAACGGCCGTCCGCTTCCCGTCACCCGTGCCACAGCGACCAAAGACAGCCAGCTTCGTCGAAAGTTCTTGCTGAAAGCTGAACAACCAGACGCTGCTAGAGGGGCCGGTGCCGCCAAACCGTTCGGTGCGTTCGATGTGGCTGAAGTTCACTTCGTAGCGCCCCTTGCCCCACCCGCAGATTTCCGGTGTGTAAACAAAGCCGGGAATGTAAACAAATCGCCGGCCGAAACTCTTGAAATCGGGATAGAACGGATAACCGTCGGCGTCGGCGACGACCATGCTTAGTTGCAACGCGTCGGTCACATGCACCGTCGTATCGACTCCCAACGCGGCAATCGGGAAGTTGCGGACTTGATTACCGGACAGCGGGCCGGAGATGAAAGAGACCCGATCCCAGCCGGCGTAGTCGTTTTGGTCGATGAAGATCTTCAGTGCGAGCTGGCCAGCGCTTACTTCAAGGATGCCGTCGAACAACTTCTGGGTCCACGCAGTATGTGCCGCCGCGTTGACCGCATCACCGACGTCGTCGTTCGGGAGAATCGTCGTGCCGGCCGATTCGGCGAATTGAGCGGCGGAATTGCCGAACGAGTCGGATTCGTGCAAATAGAAAACGTAAAGGGTGCCCTCGTTGCACGGGCAATCCAACAACTCCCATTCACCGTAAATGTTCACGGATTGACTTAGCAGATCGCTGACGCCTGATTGCGTACCGGTCTGCCAGATCGGCGCATAGAGCCCCAGGATCTGCGGGCCACCCACTTCTTCCATCTTTGCATCGAAGGATTGGAACGGCTCGAAAACTCGGTCAATGACGCTTGGCCCAAAATGTGTTTCGACGCCACGTTCTTCGAGTTGTTCGGCCCGCTCAAATACCGCCTGCGGATCGCGGTTCTGTGCGATCGCCGGATCTCCGCCACGCAGGACGATTATCAACGTGGCAATCAGCCAACACAATCCGTGCAGACAGCGAAGGTCGCGACGCTGTAAGTGGTGATCTTGGCGGTTTGTGGAAATCATTTCACGCAATCTCGTACGTAGATTCAAGAGCGCCAGTCCCGTCGAAAAGACATCGACCTATTCGTTGTATGTCGCCTGCCAGCGACGTTATGTTCTGCGAATCCCATTCTGCTCATACAACCTGAACCGACCTTGCGGGTTAGAACGGTTTTTCTCGACTCAACCGCCCTCGCGACCGATTTCGATAGCAGGTCATTGTTGGCGCACTTTCATTGGGTTAATTGCGTGGAAACATCGAATCGAGCAATGAATCGCGGAACAGCGCTGGCGATTGTCGTCGCGTCGCTGCTCGCATTGCCGGCTCGCGGTCAAGATCAGCCGCAGGTCACCGGCCCTGGCAGTGAGTTCGATGGGGCGACCGCCTTTTCTGCTGATCAACGGATTGATGCCCCCGCGCCACGGCAGCTTGGCAACGTACCCGACGACATCGGTTCGCAGTTGCGCGAGTCCGAAGATCGTATCGACGCGATTTTTCCCTTCGGCCCTCTAACACCACTCCACGATCTTTGGAATCACGCGAACGGACACCTGCGAGACTCGATCGGGCTCGATCTGGGTCTAAATTACACGGCCATTTATCAACGAGCGGACACGACGGTTCGTGACCCGCGTGATGCAAGCGGCGGCGACCTAGATTTCTTCGGCCGTTGGTTGCTGACCGGATGCGAGGATCATTGTCCCGGTGCGTTGGTGTTCAACAGCGAGACACGTCACCGATACTCGGAGATTCCTCCAGCCCAATTGGACACTGGCACTGTTGGCGGCACGATTGTCACGTTTGGCACTCAAGATTTCTCGCTGGTGCAGATGTATTGGGAACAGGGATCGTATACGGATGGGGGCATCGGTCGCGTCGGAAAAATGGATCCGGCCTTGATCTACGATGGAGGCCGTTACGTCAGCTCGAATTATGCCTTTTTAAGTCCGGCGTTCTCAGACACCTTGCCGATGGCGCTGCCAGGCGCTGGACTCGGTGTCGCCGGCGCCATCTACCCGACGGATTCCACCTACATCGTCGCAGGGATGCATGACGCGAACGGGAAACGCACGACCACTGGCTTCGACACGTTCTTCGGCGAAGGAGAGTACTTTACTGCCGTCGAGTTCGGCTGGTTGCCTTACGCAGACCAACCGAATGAAGCCTTGTATCATCTGACGCTCTGGAATATCGACGCCCGCCAGAACGCCAGTAGGCCGAGCGATCGCGGTATCGCGCTGACTTTGGAACAACCACTCGGCTGCGATGGCAAATATGTTCCCTTTTTGCGCTACGCCTACGCCCATCGAGGCCTCAACGGGATTCGCCAAAACCTTTCCGTCGGCATGGGGATCGAAGACGTGTTCGGGCAGAACGACGACGTCATTGGCCTAGCGGCGTCGTGGGCGGAGCCTGCGAACACTTCACTGAGCGACCAGTACGTGCTGGAGGCATTCTATCGCTTCTACATCACACCGCACACGCATCTCTCTCCGGACATTCAGGTCGTAATCGACCCAGCCAATGCGCCGGCCAAGGATGCTGTTACGGTTTTCGGGCTGAGAATGCGAACTCTGTTTTAGGCCACGGTTCGAAGGCGGTTCGACTGCCTAGCCGACCGAAAGGGACTCGAACTCGCCAACCGTTGCAATTCCAACGGCTTACGAAAACACTGGAACAAGAGAGTGCTTACGAAGAGCGTTGCTTCCAGTGTGCTCTTTTGCGTTTGCAAACTCAGAGCGACACGCGAGTTAGCTCTGGGGGCGAAAATGGCGGTCGTCCAAGGTCGCGAGTTATCCGCAGTGTTCGTAACACTTTGCGACAACACTCGATTCGCAATAGCGCTCTCCGATTTCTGTTGATGAGCGCCACGAGCAAGGGTTGCTTCCGTCCGTCCGAAAAAAGCCGCTAGAACTCCCGCGCTCTCTGATTAACAACCCCTTGCTTGTTAGCAACCTGGTTGGGTTCGAGGGGCGAAGACAACCAACCGCGAACTGTTCGAGTTCACCGATCGCATCGAAAACGAGGCACAGGATCAACTCCGAATCCCGCAGCGGTCCATCTCACGTCCCATCTCGCCGACACAAATTGCGCGCGATGGGGAATGCTGAAGCTTATGCAACCGAAGCAGTTTGGAACGCTGGCTAATGCGTTCGGTGTGCCTCACCGCCGGCAATCGGCGAAACGCCAGATGTGCGGTTCGACGGTGCTCGGACAAATCGGTCCGAGACGGCGAACGATTATGCCGACTCTTCCGTTTGGTGTGATTGTATTTCCGGAATAATCAGATACCTGACAACAGCACTGACCGAGTTGTGGCGGATGCGACGATTACTCGTGTCATATGGGCTATTGCCCGCCGCCAGGGAAAGGAATGTGCATGTCGCGATTTTTTTTCACAGGCCACTTGGTCTTTGTCTTGGCGTCTTCGCTTTGAGCGTGTCGCTTCTTCTTCACGATCCTCAGGCTGCGCATTCGCAGAGTATCACGTATGCGCCAAATCCTGTCGTCGAGGATCTGCGTCGTGAAGTCAACGAGCTTCGAAACGAAATGCGCCGCCTGCAACAGAGGGATGCAGAACGGCTGGAGCCTTTGACACCCACTGACTTGCGATTTGCCAGTCGTGTGGGAGCCGCGCCGAGTGAATTCTCCCAATCATCAAGTAACGGCTGTGCACAGGCTCCCAAATGCAATAACGGATGCAATTGCCGCTGCGGCTGCTATCCATGCCAGTGTCCGCTTCCCGAGGCGCCGTGCATCGACTGCCCGCGAGTTTCCAGACTTAGCCCGTATTTCAATGTACACATCTTCGGTGCTTTCGTGGGCGACATGCTTTTCAACGAGGCGCGGCCGGTTTCCCCAGGGGCACCATATTACCTGTCTCCAGCTTCAGCGACCGGCCTCGATCAGAACACGGTAGACGTTCACGCGAGATAGAGTTATCTCGGAGCGGCTGTCACGGGGCCGCAAATGGGAGACTTTCAGGCCGCCGGTGTGGCCATGGTTTTCTTCTACAACGATAACGTGATCGCCGATCAGTATGGAGTACTTCCCGTCCAGGTCTTTGGCGACCTCAAGAATGAAGATTGGCGGTTTGCGGCGGGGTTGCAATTCGATGTCTTCAACCCGAATTCTCCGATGATGTTGACGTTCGGAGTCTTATGTGGATCGGGCAACGCGGGCAACGCCTGGCGCGGCCAGTTTCGAGTGGAACGCTTCATCCACCCCCATGAAAACGCGCAATGGACTATTCAAGCAGCACTGAGTGAGCCGATTGCGAGCGTCGTTACGCCAGACTTCCGCCTAATTGGCGAGGACAACGGCTGGCCCAATGTCGAAGGGCGGATCGCGTTGGGAATAGGTCCGCTTGAGGCTGTGAGCTCCGAAGCCAAACGCCCTTTTGAAATTGGCTTCTCTGGCGTTGTCGGGCAACTACGCACAACACCCATCGAAGCGAACCGTGTCGTAACCGACGTTTGGGGTGCGGGCATCGACTTCCGCTGGCACATGACGGAGGCTCTTGGCTTTTCGGGTGAGGTTTACACCGGAAGAGCCCTGGGAACCTACAACGGCGGCATCCTGCAGAACACTAATGTCACTACGTTCCAGGGAATACGTACGTCGGGTGGCTGGGGCGAAGTGTTTGTATATTGGACGCCCTGCCTGCACAGTCACTTCGGCTACGGTATCGACAACCCGAACGATGATGATCTTTCCGCCAATCCAGCTGACTTTCAGCGGGAACGGAACGAAACAATCTTCGCCAACCTGATTTGGGACCTTAATTCAGCGCTGCGAATTGGCTTCGAGGTAACCTACCGTGAAACAGACAACACCAGTATCTTGGACAATCACGGAATGGGTTACCAAACACAGGTCCGCTGGGCTTTCTAAGGCGACTCGCAAGTGGCGTCTGGTGTGCCCACCTGCGCGTTAGGCCGGTTACTCACTTAGGCGGAGCATACGGATCTGGTGCGCCCGTTGGTACAGGCGGATGCTTCTTGAGCGAGGCCACGTGTTCTTCTAGCTGGGGCAGCGCGGCTTTCGGCACCCAGGTGTGAGGGAAGAGTACGTTGTCTACTTCGCCGGGGTCGTTGTAGAGGTTGTAACATCGGGGCATGCTGTATGTTCGCAGAATGCCGTTCCATCCAGTCTGCTCCTTGAAGTGCAGTTTCCAGTTGCGCCACTTTACACCAAACACATCGTTGCCCATGTAGACGATGAAGCCCTCACGACCAGATTTCTTCTTCTTTCCAAAGAAGAAGTCCGACATTTCAATACCGTCGATCACACGATCCCGGGGAATCCTGCCCCCGGCGATCTTCGCCAGAGTAGGATAGAGATCCATGGCGTGTACGATCTCATCACTAACGCGGCCGGCCCTGATCTTACCAGGCCATCGGACCGCGAAAGGCACACGCAGCGCCCCCTCGTAACCGGTGAACAGCGTCGAACGCCACGGCCCCGCCGTACCGTGTACCGCCGTCTCGACGGTCATCTGTGTCTCGCCGTCGCTCAAGGCTTCCGGACCATTGTCAGCCGTAAATATGAAGATCGTATCTTCCGCGATCTTGAGCTCATCGAGTGTGTCGAGCAGTTCACCGACATAACTGTCAATCTGCATAAGCAGGTCACCCCACGGACCATTGCCCGACTTTCCTTTAAAATCAGGGTGAGGGATTGTCGGGAAGTGAGTCGCCGTGTACGGCAGATAGATGAAGAACGGTTTCTTGTCTTTCGCGTTCTTCTTCATGAATTCGATAGCTCTATTCGTCAGATCACGATCAATGAGCGGACGGTAGTCCAACCGATAAGGGCGGACCTTCTTGGGCGCACTTCCCTTTTTGCCATCCATCACGAACGTCTCCAGCAAGTCAGTCTTCTTAAACTCCTCCAAAGAAGAATAGACGGACTCATCGGTCGAGTTCGGAACGCCGTACCATTCATCGAAACCCTGGTCGGTCGGAAAGCGTCCGGGTGTGCGGCCGAGGTGCCACTTTCCGTACATGCCGGTGGCATAGCCCGCCTCCGACAGCATTTCCGCCATGGTCACTTCCCATTGCACCAAACCGTAAACGCCTTCTCCCAGCGGGACCGTTCCGTTGCCGCTGCGGATCGCGTACCGTCCGGTCATGATGGCGGAACGGGATGGCGTGCACTGGACTTCAACGTTGAAATTCTTCAAGCACAGACCCTCGCTCGCCAACTTGTCCAGGCGAGGCGTGGCCGCGCCCCGGATGATCCCTCCACCGTTGAAGCCGGGCTCGCCCCAGCCGAAGTTGTCCATGAAGACGAGGACGATATTCGGCTTGTCCTGTGCGAGAGACGAACCTGTCATACACACCAGTACTGCCGGAATTAGAAATGCTGAAGCTAGCCGCTTCATTGGTGCTTGTCCTTTGACTTGCTAAATCAGATCGGAAGTGAACCATGGACAGCAGACGCTGCTACGTGGCGTCGAGCGATCCTATTTGACTTCCTTCACTTCGATGACGATCTTCTCGATCCTGCCAGTAAAACGCGTCTCATCGCGGCCGACACCAATGCCTTCCGCAACTGGCGTTTGGTTGTCCAGCCCAACATCGGCCGTTTCGTCTGCGGAGTAGAGATTTGGCTGGGTTCGGTCGATACGGCCCTGGGCGACTTGCTTACCGTTGACACTCAGTGTCGCAATACCGCCTTTGCCAGGACCACCACCATCGTATTTAAAATCGAGGACAACGATTGCCTTGCCTGGCGAGATCGGCTCTTTCGCCATCACCGTGTTACGTGACAGGCCGAGGAAGTTGTAGGTGTAGGCCGGTTTACTGTCCTTCATGTACAATGACCAGCCCCCAAAGCGACCGCCCTGCGTTAGAAGCACGCCGTCGGCTCCGTCTTTGGGAATTTCAATTTGGGCGGTGATCGACTTTGACTGGTTCTTCACATTCAAGAAGGTGTTTTCCAACATCCCGTTCATGCCATCGTAAAGTGTGAGCGACGTCCGCCCCTGCATCACATCGGGCCTCCCGGCAATGGCAGGATTGGTTCTCTCGATGACACGATCGTCGATTGGAAACACGTGGTATTTTTTGGCTTCACTTGCAAACAGTGACTGAAGCTCTTTGAGCTTGTCCGGATGCTGATCGGCCAAGTTATCCGCCAGGCTGAAGTCCTTCCGCACGTCATAGAGGTCCCACTTGTCGGTCGCCAACGGTGGTAGATTCGTCGTCTGCCAGGCAGCGCGGTGGATTGTTCTCGCCAGCCAGCCGTCATGGTAGATCGCTCGATTACCAAAGATCTCGAAATATTGAGTCGTATGACGATCCGCGGCGTTCGCGTCGTTAAATGCATAGAGCAGGCTGGTCCCTTCGATCGGCGTCTGCGATGTTCCATTGACGATCTTAGGTTCCGGCAGACGCGCGGCTTCCAACACTGTCGGCGCGATATCGATCACATGGCCGAACTGTGAACGGATCTCGCCTCTTTGCTTGACTCCTTTCGGCCAGTGAACGACCATTCCGTTTCGCGTCCCACCAAAGTCCGAAGCGACCTGCTTGGTCCACGCGAAAGGCGAGTCAAACGCGACTGCCCAGCCGGCAGCCATGTGGGGAAACGTGTAAGGGCCACCCCACTCATCCAGCTTCGGCAACAAATCCTCGACCTTTTCAACGACAGCGTTGAAGTAGGTCATTTCGTTAAACATGCCAACAAATCCGCCTTCAGCGCTAGTCCCGTTGTCGCCGGCAATATAGATGAACAACGTGTTGTCCATCTCGCCGATCTCCTCGATGGCGGCTGCGAGGCGGCCGATTTCGTAATCGGTGTGCTCCAGGAATCCGGCGAACACTTCCGCTTGCCTTGCGAACAGTTTCCTTTCGTCGGCGCTCAGCGCATCCCAATCTTTGATGTCGTTCGGTTTCGGAGGCAGCTTGGTCGTCTGCGGAATGAGCCCCATCGCTTTTTGACGCTCGAACGTCTGCTGGCGAATCTTGTCCCAGCCATCGTCAAATTTCCCTTTGTATTTGTCAGCCCATTTTCGCGGCACATGATGGGGCGCGTGCACGGCTCCTGTTGCGAAGTAGATGAAAAATGGTTTGTCCGGTGTCAAAGACTGCTGGGCTTTCACCCAGTTGACGGCCTGATTGGTCATGTCTGTGGTGAAGTGGTAGTCCTCGCTCTTTGGCGGTGTAACACGAGTCACCCCGTCGTAGACAAGCGGATACCACTGGTCCGTTTCTCCGCCGATGAAACCGTAGAATTTGTCGAAGCCCTGATGCGTGGGCCAACGGTCAAACGGGCCGGACAGACTGGTTTCCCACGCCGCGGTCTCATGCCATTTGCCGAAGGCGCCCGTACTGTACCCGTTGAGCCGCAGCATCTCTGCCAGGGGGGCCACGCGATTGGGAAGAGCTCCCGTGTTGCCCGGAAACGCCGTTGCGGTTTCCATGATGGAGCCGGTGTTACAGGTGTGATGATTGCGGCCGGTTTTCAACGCCATCCGAGTGGGCGAGCAAAGGGCAGTCGTGTGAAAGTTGTTGAAAAGCAGCCCACTCTTTGCCAAGCGGTCCATTGTCGGTGTCTGCAGTGGACCTCCCAACGTGCTTGGTCCGCCAAAACCGATGTCGTCAATCAAGACAATCACAACGTTTGGCGCTCCGTTTGGCGCTTTGACCTCAAATCGCGGAGGTGGTTTTACATTTCGGGCGTCCAATTCGCTGTAGGTTGGAGGATCAGGCTCCTGCACCGGCAGTACGGTGCGGTCGAGTTTTTCCTGTGCAGACGCGGTGTCGGTAGTAAGGACAATGAGTCCCACGGCTAGAATTGTCGCGTTGAACACAAGCCATCGTGGTGAGTAAGGGACGTTGATTGGGAAAAAACCGCCCATTTTCTCGTGTGGTTTCTGTTTCATTTCGTTCTTCCTCTATGTCTGGTTGTCGTTTTGATTCCTGAGCAGAATTCGAACGCCGTTGCGTACGATGGAATTGATTACTCGACAAGTTCCACTTCACTCGGTCGCCACGTCTTGTTGAACCACGCCTCCGTCGGGCTGTAGAGGCGCAGCATAATGAACCAGCCCTTCTTGGGGTCGGTCTGGATCCAATTGCCTCTGGCCACGCCCTTGGGCTGCTCGGGGCTCATGTAAACCGTCGTCGTACCATCGGAAGCGGCCTCGGCGGCGGGTGAGGGATAGCTCTGGCTGCCGGCACGCGGATACCGCTGCGGCGTCTGTAGCATTGAGCGAGTCTGATTATCATAAACAGTGAATGACCAGAACCGCTCCGCCGGGATGTCCTTGGGCAGAACGACCTTGTAGGTCTTGGAACCGTCGAAGGGATTGCCGTCCTTGTCGAGGCTGGCCATCACGTACTGGGAACCGATCCCCTCCAGCCGCATGCACATCGCCGGGGTCACGCCGGTCGCCATGTAGAAGAAGCTGGTTCTGGCATTCACCGTCCTTGCGCCGGTTCTCGGGAACGGCTTGACGCCGTCCGTGGTGATCATCGGCGGCGGGTCGAGGAACGTGTAGCCGCCCTCCCAGAGCATCTGCCACCAGGCCGAGTCCTCATAGACACGCCACTGGTAGCTTGGGTCGGCGCCCATGGCCAAGCTGCGGCTTGCCGCGTTGCCGACCGTGGCAGCCTTCTCCAGAATCTCCCGCATCCGAGCATCCGGCTCGAACTTCTTGCCCTTAACGATGCCGATGGCGGCGAACTGGCCGGCCAACTCCGGGTCCAAGGCCTCCGCGGGCTCCATCTGCACCAGCTCATTGAGCATCTCGAAGTGGCCGATGCCGACAGGAGCAATGGTGTTGAAGTACTTGCCCGACGCCTCGACCAGACGAGGGGGGGTGGGTTTGGGTAGCATCAGGTTCAGCGGTGCGTCACCGGCCAGGTAGCTGCCCACGCTGTTGCCGAATCCTCCCGCTTGATAAGGGTAGATCTTCAATGTCTCTTTGATCCGGGCGATGGGGGCATCCGGGCTGTTGTCCTCAAGGAACGCCCGGAACAACATCGTCACAAGGTTCGTCTTCGAATGGAGGACGAAGTACCCACCCTCAGGCAAGACTCCTTCGTATCCAGGGCCCACGAGAAGGAACCTGCCACCTTCCCCCTTATCCGGCCCGGCAAGTCCGAAGTCGCCGACCCACCGGAACCAGAAGTCGTCGAAGATGCCCAGAACCTTCGGTGGCGTTTCCACCACGAGCGGACCGTCACTGAGGTTGAGGTTGCCCCAGAAGTATACGGTGTCGGCATTGGCGGTCAGCAGGAGCGACTTCGAGTCCAGCAGCTTCGCCGTGTAGAAGAACTCGCCATCCTTGATGCCAAGATCCGCGAGTCCCTTCCTGAAAGCGTAAAGCGAGACGCCCTGAACCGAGTTCATAAACGCGTTGACACCGTGAATGTAATCAAGTTCATCACGGAGCTTGCTGGCGGTTTCCAGCGAGGGATATCCGTCTCGGAAATCGAGATTGCCAATCTTTGATTGTGCATGATCGGGCGTCGTGATTTCCCTGGGAATACGGTCTTGCGCACAAACGCTAGCCGCGACTGCAATTCCGCATGTAAATGTCATCAGAGCAGAGATTAGTTTATTCACGGGTTAATCCTGTTGAGCGTTGCATCAAAGGTAGAAAGCTATGCCTTTCGATCATGCTTACTTGCTTTACGAGTGCGTTGACTTCTCTCTTTCGGCTGGGGCAATCTACGAGGAAGTCGGCCGTACAGAGTACTGCTCCAAACGCGATGCATTGTCTCAAGCACCTCGTTCGGATCGTCTTGCGGATGTCGCCCGAACGCTGCAACCACCAAGTTGACATCGAGTGAGTTGAGCGCGCTGGCGATCCGCCTCGCGTCGAGGGGTGGGACAAGACCGTCTCGCTGATGAGCCACAATCCTCGCTTCGGCCACGTCGTCCCAACGTTGCATGAACGAAGTCCACGCCTGCTCGAGGCGCTCGTCAAGCGGCGCGGCTTCGACGATTGCACGAATGACGGGGCCGTGCTTGGCGCAAATTTCCACAACGCCGCGATTCGATTCTCGAAGCGCAGCGATAGGCTCACCCTCTCCGTCGATCCACGGGCTGGCAAGTTGATGCATGATTTCCTCAATCTCACTCAGCAGCGAGAGAATGAGATCGTGCACATCTGTGAAGTACTGATAGAAAGCCGGGCGACTTAGCGTCGTTCCGGCCATGACCTCACCAATGGTCATCTCGCGGAAGTGACGATTCCGGAGAAACCGGGCCGCGCTGTCGAGGATCTTCCGGCGCGCCTCTTCCGGCGCATGACGGGAGCGTTTCCGCTTTTTTGACGAAGACCGCGATTTTGAGGTGGGTGTTGACATCACGTCAGTAATACTAATGACGCTGTGTCAGTAAGTCAACCAGCGAGCCAACATTTGGCGCTCGACCGGAAATGAATGTGCCAACGACTGCATTCGCACTAACTCGCGTCCGTTTCCAAGACCGAAGTCGCGAACGCAAGTCGTCCAATTGAGACCACAAGCAGAGAGAACTCCGCGTTGCCCTTTGCAATCAGATTCGGGGCGCGTCAAACCGGCAATCTGGCCGCGCGATCACGTATTGGAATCGGCAGAGATAGAGGACAAGTCCACGACACTCTAGCGTCAGCTTGTCGAAGCGACGGGCCAGTTGGCGTTTCGTTTAAGAGCGGCCCACATCCGCCGCTGCTTGCGCCAGTCGAGTGTCTGGGCGATTGGACGTAAGTCCGTTTCCTTGATCGCGTCGCGGCCACGTTCTGTCCGAGGTAACAAGAGGATTTGCTCCTGGAGATCAGGGGCCAAATTCAGCAAGGACATGATCTGCGTCATCCGGGCAGTCGTGATCTGGCCGAACTCTGCAAGTTCCGATTGGTTGGCGATAACGCCGTCACGGATCAGTTGGTCGCAACGGATCGCCAGGGCCAACAGTCGGGCGATGCGAGGCACTCGACCGTTCGGCACGTCAGACGCAGCACCTTCGCGGAGCTGCTTGCGACCATGTCGTCTCCGGGCAACGTGAAACTTACGAGTGACCTTGAGCCTTTCGTTCATGCGGCATCCTCCTGGTGGCTGGCAAGTTCCTGGGTTAGCGACTTGATGCCTCAAGGGTGAAAGGTGAGTGAGACGTTGCCGTGCTCGCCGTCGTATTCGACGCGCTTGACCAGCAGTTCCAGCACGCGAGCCTGTTCACGCGGCACGAGGGCCAGCCACAGATCGTCGAAGTTGGCCAACACCTTGCCTACCTCGGCATCATCGACGAGCTCGCCATTGAGCGTGATCAACTCGTTGTCGATCTCGGTCAGTCGGCGCTCGGCGCTGCGAATGCGCTCCTGGGTTTCCGCCAGGTCGGATTCCCGTTGCACATCGTCGACCACGGTGGCAGCAACTTGCAGTCGGGCGTAATCATCTCGCAATTGCTGCTGGAGCGAGATTCGCTCGTGGGTCAAACGGTCGATCCCCTCTTCCGTCTGCTGGCGGACTTGTCGGATAGTCTCGGCAATCACAGCGGGATCGCGCCCGATGCATTTGATCTGCTCGACAACAAATCGCTCAATCTCGCCGGCGGGGACGGAGGGCGAGGGACATTCTGACCAGCCACGCTGCTGCGCCGTGCCGCAGACGTAATAGCGGTAGCGTCGATTACCTTTTGTCGTATAGGTATGCGACATCGCGCATCCGCAAGGACCGCAGCGCAGCAGGCCTCGTAGCAGGGCCCCGTGCTTGTTGCGGACGGCTCTGCCGCCGGTGTGGCCGTTGCGCTGCAAGAGTGGCTGAGCCTGCTGGAAAAGCTTGTCAGGCACAATGGCTTCGTGCTCGCCGTTGTGAACCTCGTCCTTGTACTTGACTTTGCCGATGTAGGTGACGTTGGTGAGCAGCGAATACAGGCTGTTCTTAGTAAACAGCTTGCCGCCGCGCTGGGTTCCCTTCTTGGTGGTCCAGCGTTTCGTTGTCCAGCCACGGCGGTTCAGCTCCGTGACCGTCGCCAGCAGCGATTGATGTTCAAGGTAGAGTTCGAAGATCTGCCGGACGCGTTGAGATTCAACCTTGTCCACGACGAGCTTTGTGTCCTTTACGGTGTATCCGAGGATCGGCATGCCACCGGACCATTTCCCCTTACGGCGGGAGGCGGCGATCTTGTCGCGGACTCGCTCGCTGATCATCTCGCGTTCGAACTGGGCGAACGACAGCAACACATTCAAAACGAGTCGTCCCATGGAAGTCGCGGTGTTGAATTGCTGGGTCACACTGCAGAAAGACGTTCCTGTATTGTCAAACACCTCCATCAGTTTGGCAAAGTCCAACAGCGACCGGCTGAGGCGATCGACTTTATAGACCACGACGCAATCGATCTTGCCAGCCTCGATGTCCGCGAGCAGGCGACGGAGGGCGGGCCGGTCCATGTTGCCACCCGTGAAACCGCCATCGTCGTAGGGGTCCGACACGCATTGCCATCCCTCGTGCTTCTGGGATGCGATGTAGGCCTCGCCCGAGTCGCGCTGCGCGTCCAGAGAGTTGAATTCCTGCTCGAGTCCCTCGTCCGTGCTCTTGCGCGTGTAGATGGCACGCCGCACGGCCGGAACCTCGGATTGCTTCTTACGGCGCGTCATTGGCTCTCTCCTTCCTTGTTGAGATTAAAAAACTTGTATCCATTCCAGTGCGAACCCGTGATGCATTTCGCCACGGCGCTGAGCGACTTGAAGAATTCGCCTTGGAACTCGAAGCCGCCTGTCACGACCTTGACCTGTATCAATCGGCCCTTGTAACAGCGAGTGATCACCGTGCCTGGAAGCGGCACGCGCGAGCTACCCTCGATTTGGCATGGCACCGTCTTGGTACGCCCTGCCGCATTCGGCAACAGCTTTGACTCGCGCGGCGCCGTAACCCGCAGGTCGGCCCCGTTGGCCAGTTCGTTGGCCTGCCGAATCGCGCGTTCAGAAAGGCCGCCCTGCTCAAGCGACTGCATTCGCCAGATGATGCGGCGGATCAGCCAGATGCGGTTGCGGGCCCGCGTCGTTTCGGTAAACAGCTCCGTGTACCGCTCGCGCAGTTCGCTCACGGTCATCCGCTCCAACGCGGCAACCAGGGTGAGGACAACGTCCACAGGATGGTGCAGCGACAGGGCGATGTAGCCTGGGACCACCATCCCGCCGGCAGCCAGCCCAAAGACCTCGGAAAACAAGAGGCTGATGACCAGCCCCACACCAATGGAAACAATTAAGACGTCCATCTGCGAAACTTTCGTTCCTCCTTATCGAAGCCGGAGCAAAAACACTCAGAGACTCTCCGAAAAGCATCCGGCAATCCACTATGTTGTGGAGCCGAAGTCATGGTGCAACACGATCCAGGTGGATTCCGGTGCTTTTCGGACAGACTGTCAGAAAACATCAAAGACCCAGCACACAGACACCCAGCAGACCAGCTTTCGGTCTGGCGAAAACAACTGGAGTTGACTCGATCGAGACCACTTGATCATCACACGCCAAACTGGACTGGTGAGGCTGATTCGGCGGCATGTTCAAGCCGTTCTGCCGGCTGTCGCTCGGCCAGGTCGAGGCTGGCCCCCTCCTGCCCGGCCCGCTGGGTTTTGGGCGGTGCCAGGGTGGAGAGTTCCGGCAGCAACATACTGCGGTTGCGGAAGAACCGTACCAGATCCAGCCCGACGCCGCCGATATTGCCGAGCCCCATGACGAGGCTCGACTCACCACCGAGTTCGAGGATGGTCTCAAAGACCGCCTCGACCCTACGGTCTTCGGCAAACAGGACCTTGCGGGGATCAATCCCTGCCGCCACGCCATATTTTCCGAACAGGTAGGTGCCCGTGCCAATGAGCAGGTAGTGATCCGCAGGACGCCAATTGACACAGGCCCTGGCCAGTTGAACGGACCGGTCCGGACGATCAAGTCGGCAGTTGAACACCGCCACCCGTCGGTGGACATCCGGATGCGTAGCGTTGGCCATTTCCCAAATCCGGCCGGTACTTTCCGGATCGTTCGCGGCGAATCCATTGACGAACCAAATGTGTCGGCCGAAGAAATTCAGATAGTGCTCGGTCATCATCCCGGGGTCCAATGGGGCCTTCCACATGCCCCGCAGAGCCACCTGACGCTCAACGCCCAAGTCCGCGCACACCGCCAGAGCCAGCGCCACGTTTTCGGCGTGCTCGACATAGCTGAAGCCTTCCAGGTCGTGACGAGTGACCGCGGCGGTGTTCTCCTCGGTGACCGGCATCAGCTTCGTTTTTCGGTCTCGGGCGGCGTCGACCAACACGTCGAGGTGACGACGCTCGGCGGTGAACAGTTTTGTCCCAAAGGGCGTCATCCCGGCCAGGGCTAATGCGACATCGCGTTCACACGGTCCCATGACATCGAGGTGGTCCTGGCGGCAGTTGGTGATCACCCCATGGGTGGCCCTGACCAGCTTCCGCTCGCTCAGCCACTGAAGGTAGGGTTGCAGGGCCATACACTCGATGACCAGAGCTTCTGCCCCGTAGACCGCTGCGGTCTTGACGATGCGGACATTCTCAATGACGTTCGGTCTGCTCGGCCGAAAAATCGGAAACTCCGACCCATCCGGAAGGATCATTCGGGGCAGAGTTCCAGTCGTCTTGGCACAGGTGATCATCCCCGCCTCCCGCAAGGAGGCCGCAATCAGCCGAGTGACGCTACTCTTGCCTCGGGTCCCGTTGACGTGAATGCGAATAGGTATTTTGGCAAGGTTGCGTCGATGGCTCACCGACTCCAGAACCCCCAAGGCGGCCAAACCGATCGTCGTCGCCCCCAATAGCTCGATCCCCAACATCCGCTGTGTTCTCCCCTGAAGTCTCTCTGTCTGCGGCCGAGGCGCCCAAGACACGTGCTGCAGCATACGGCGTGGGGGTGAGCCGCCGATGAACTGGAGATGAGAATCTTCTCATCTCCCGGGTGTTCGTTCACTGGCCGCGAAGCAATGCCTTCGTGGCAAGCTGACAGGGGGGGCAGAACACACGTTCCCACCGTGGCACTCGTCGCTTGGAGTTCGCTGGAACCGGAGATGGGCAACAACCCCATTGACCCCCTAGGCTGTGGCGATCCACCGAAGTCTACGTCTGTGAGCCGAACGCGAGAGCGTCGGGCCGTTTCCGGTCTGCTGCGGTGAAACGGCCCACGGTTTCGTCGATTTCACTTCCGCGGATAGAAACAGCGAGATTTCGGTGTGGTCGGGCAGGGCGTGCGTTGGAGGAACCGAACGCGATCAACATTGCCGTGGAGATCGTCACCAGAAAGAGAAGAACTGCCTCCAGCCCGAAAAAGAATCCAAGAGGATGACGTCTCCACTTGTAGGAAAACCAGGAGATGACCACCAAAGTCGACGACAGGGTGACCAGCACGGCCATTGGGATGGCCTGCCAGATCCGCGTACGCTGGCCGAATCGGAGCATCCTGGCCCCGTTGCCGGGGGCTTTGATGTGTGGTGATGGGGGGCGAACAGATTGGGTCAGACGTGGTCAGTCGAGTCTGAAGATCGTGCATGCCGTGCAATTTTGCTGGGCGTTTTTCAACCAGCTGAAAAGCTTGAACGAATCCGCAGTCAGGTGTCTCGCTGCGGTCAGGTGCGGCCGTTTCTATTCGGGGGAACATCCTGAGTTGGAACCCCTGTGTTCGCGTTCTCCACTGACCTTTCCACAACCGCGACCACCGGGGCTGCTTTCTCTGTCAACGGTTGTCAGGTGGCAGGTGAGGGGAAACGACCTACGGCAGGCTCTGACGAAAGCAATCCCTCACCTCCACTGGTGAACACATGATGGCTTCATCAAAGTGACTCCGAAGTCCACGCCAAAAAAGTTGAGGAAGTTTACTCACCGCTTCCTGGCCCGATAATAGACGCTTGGTTAGTGATGCGAATCTTGACCGCACGCCCCCAGAATAGGTGAGAGGACAAACGCATGACACCCCGGATCATCCTGACCAGGGTTTCGCCGGTCATTTGGCTTGTTGTCGCAGGGCAAGTATACGGCGACATCGAGGCCGAATACCGCGACAAGCTCGCTCCGATCGTCCAGAAACATTGCGTTGCCTGCCACGGCATCAAGGGTCCCGAAGGCGACCTCACCCTAGCATCGGACAGTTCCAGTCTGCCGCGTGGGCTACGAGAGGTGGCGTCACTGGAGATGATGGCCAAACGCCTGCAATCACGCACAATGCCGCCACCGGATGCAGAGACTCAGCTACCGGAGCAAGACCGCCAGAGATTGCTGGCCTGGCTCGATTCCAAGATCGACTCTCTCGTCGGCGAGTCCTCCAATCCAGGCCGCGTGACGATCCGGCGGCTGACCAAGGTCGAGTATCGCAACACGATCCGCGACCTCCTCGGCCTAGACGCTGATACCAGTGAGTTCCCGTCAGACGATGTCGCGTTTGGTTTTGACAATTTAGCCGATGTGATCTCATTGCCTCCCTTGCTGATGGAGCACTACCTGTCCTCGGCGGAAGACCTGGCGAGCCAATGGGTGGAACACGAAATCGGTGTCAAGGCCGACGGGCGAGACGCTGCCAGTCTAACGCTGGTCCCGCTGATGGAACGAGCCTGGCGGCGACCAACGAACGACCTGGAGCAATCCCGGCTCTTGAGCCTTTACGACAAGTGTCGCCAGGGGGAATTCAGGCACAAGGAAGCCATTGTGGCGTGTGTGACCAAGATCCTGATTTCACCGTCGTTTCTCTTCCGCATCGAGAAGGATGGCCCTATCGGTCAGGATCGCCAGCTCGACGATTTTGAGCTGGCCACTCGGTTGTCGTACTTGCTCTGGAGCAGCATGCCTGATCAGGAGCTATTCGAACTTGCCAGCTCGGGTGAACTGCAAACTCAGGACAACCTGTCCCGGCAGATCGACCGCATGCTTGCCGATCCCAAGGTCCGAAATGGGCTGGTCGAGAACTTCGCTGGACAATGGCTGCAAACGCGTCGTTTGAGCAAGATCCGACCCGACCGGAAGGCGTTTGCCAACTTCGACGAGTCTCTCCGGGCAGCCATGGAGCAGGAAACCCTGCTGCTGTTTGAGGAAATCGCTCGCAAAGACATGCCCGTGACGCTGCTGATGAATGCCGACTTCTCCTTCCTCAACGAACGGTTGGCACGACACTACGGAATCAAGGGGGTAAAAGGCAAGGAGTTCCAGCGTGTGACGCTCAAGGGGCAGCCGAGGCTTGGAGTGATGACTCACGCGGGCATCTTGGCAATGAACTCGCACCCGCTGAGGACTTCGCCAGTGCTTCGCGGAAAGTGGATCCTTGAAGCGATGTTCGGCACGCCCCCTCCGCCACCGGTCGCAAACGCCGGCGAGCTGGAGACGGTCGAGGTGCAAGGAACGCTGCGTGAGCGATTGGAAGCCCATCGCACGAACCCTCGCTGCGCCGGCTGCCATCGACAGATGGATGCGTTGGGCCTGGCATTTGAGAACTACGATGCCCTCGGCGTGTGGCGAACAACCGACGAAGGCCAGCCGGTCGATGCGTCCGGCGAGCTGAGCGACGGAAGCCAATTCAACAACGCACTGGAACTCATCAATGGATTGCGGGAGAAACGAAGCGACGACTTTCGCCGAAATCTCGCCGAACGGATGATGGTCTACGGCCTGGGGCGAAACCTGGGCATGTATGACCGGAAGGCACTCCAGCAGGTGGTCCGCAAGACCGAAGCCAGTGGCGACACGATTTCCTCCCTGGTCAAAGCGCTCGTTGAAACCAATGTCTTTCGCTTCCGCCGTAATCCAGGCCGAATCGGTGTCGAACAGTTGGCGGATCGATTTGTCTGCGAACTCACTGGGAATCCCGAACAGCAAGCGATGCTGACGCTCCGGCCGAACCCAACAGTACCGACCCCGCCAAGCGAGTTGCAACAGGCCCGGTTCGAGTTGCACACGCTGCGGCCTTTGCTGAACGCCTCAACCCAATCGGGAAGGCCGGTGATTGTGGGAAAACCGGAAGGCGGTCCCAAGGTCAAGGAGCCATTCCGTTATCCCATGACCGCTCCGGTCGGCGAGAGGGTTTATCTTTCCTTTCTTGAAGGGATGATTGGACCTCAGCAATACGCGGATGATTTCCTCAAGCCCATCCGAGCGCTGCCGGAGTCCGACATGAAACTCATCGAGAACCTCACCAACTCGTCACACCGATGGAACGGATCTCTGTTGGGGGCGGATAACATCCGGCCCGGCTCACTGATTTCGTTCAAGTTCGATGTGCGTATGGTGGCCAAAGACCAGGACAAGCTCGATGTCTTCCTGGCCTCGCCTGGCGGCCCCAATCGTTCGATGTTCGCGTCGGGGCGAGGCTTTACTGTCCAAGGCGCAGGCAAGCATCGCCTGACGCGGGTTTGCCGGCGAAAACCTGATATGCACGATGCCTGGAACAATGTGATCACGATGGTCGTCCACACCCAGGTGCAGACAGTCGTCGGCAACTTCTCGCCGCTACGCGTGATACGTCCCAAACTGGGGGTCAGTGACGATTCGCCTATTCGCTTCAACAATGTCGCGGTCGGAAACACGGCGGAAGCCAATCCGCGTCGGATCTTCAACGCGCAGAAAATGACTTTGACGGATCACGAAGGCACCGTGTGGAAATCGATACTCTACGGGGTGTCACGTCTGAATCAGGACCCGAAGCGTGCCTACTTTTTTTCAAATGAGCACGTTGGCGTGGAACTCCGTGGGCAGGATGCTGCGTTTTTCGAGCTGGTCGGCCAGAAGGTCATCGAGGACGGTCACGCGCTCGAACTTCGCGGCAGCGACGGGAAGCCGGGTCTCCAAGGAGGCCCGCAACCGGAATTCGAGGAGTTTCAGGTCAGGTTTCGCGGTAGCAAAAAGGTAGGGACGTATCAGGCCGTCTTACGGATCGTCACTCAAGCGGGAGGCGTGGGGAGACGATCATCCGGCGGGAAAGGCGTGCCCATGAAGGAACTGTATTATCTGGACATCCCCGTGCAAGCCGTCGTCAAGTCGCGATAACTCAAGCAGGACTACGAGCATGAATACCCGACAAATGCTTTCCAGACGAACGCTTCTTCGAGGCGCCGGTGTCGCATTGGGACTCCCTCTGTTGGAAGTCATGGTGCCGCGCAGCTCTCTGGCAGCCGCGATTGAAGCACCACCCAAGCGGGCTGCTTTTCTCTACGTGCCCAACGGCATCATTCACGACGCCTGGAAACCAGTTTCCACCGGGGCGGATTACGCCCTTTCCTCCAGTCTCGAACCGCTTGGACCAGTCAAGCAAGAGGTGCTCGTGCTGACGGGACTCTCGCAGCTTCCCTACAACAAGGAATACGCAGTGGGTCACGCTCGTCCCACCACTGCGCTGCTGACTGGAGCGGTTGCCGACAAAAACGGAGTGAAGGCCGGCAAATCCGTCGACCAATACATTGCCGACAAGCAGGGTACTGACACGAAGTTGAAATCGATGGAGTTGTCGATTGCCGGCAGCAGTCTGAGTGGCCGGTGCGATGGTGAGTACTCATGCGTTTACAGTTCCGTGATTTCCTGGCGAAACGAAACCTCGCCGCTACCGACTGTCAATCATCCCGCGACCGTCTTCAAGCGGCTCTTTGGTGATGCAACAGGCCAGCGTGGTCCCCGCGAACGATCTCGCGCTGAACGTCTTCGGATCAGCGTGCTGGATGCGACCTTGGACGATGCGCGGCGACTGCACCGCACTTTGGGAAAAGCGGACCAGCTGAAACTGAACGAATACTTGTACTCCATTCGCGAGTTGGAGCGGCGGGTGCAGATGACAGCCCCGCTCAAGATCGGAGAGCGGCCGAATCTCGAAATCCCCAACGCGCCGCCAGCCGACTACGCAGAACATGTGCGTTTGATGGGCGATCTGATGGTGCTCGCCTTCCAAGCCGATGCTACCCGAGTCTGTACCTTGATGTTCGGAACGGCCGCTAGCGGGCAGACCTATCCGATGCTGGGCATCCGAGACGGTCACCACGAACTTTCCCATAAGATCAACAAGCCAGAGGTGCGTGCGCAGTTGCGGAAGATTGACCGCTTCAACGTCTCGTTATTCGCTTACATCATCAAACGCATGAAAGACGTTTCGGAGCGTGAAGGGACACTGCTGGACAACTCGCTCGTTTTCTATGGGAGCGGCCTTGGCAACGGAGGCGCTCACACACCGTTCGATCTCCCCGTCTTAGTTGCCGGTCGCGCAGCTGGAAGGATCAACACAGGCCAACACATCAAGTCCCCGATCAACACACCGCTCAACAATCTCTGGGTTGCGGTGCTCAAAGCCATGGACGTGCCATCAGAGCGATTCGGCGACTCAACCGAACCGTTGCGAGGAGTTCTTGCCTGACCCTCGTTCGGTCGAGATTCTTGGCAACGCGACAGGGTCATTTGATCTGGCCAACGAGGCAGCCGAGGTCAAGATGCGTTGGGTTTCACGGACAATCGACTCTCTTGAATTCAAGGAAGTTCGAACTCGCTGGGGCTCTGGTAATCCAACGCTGAATGCCTACGGGTGACGTTGTAGCAGTTGATGTACTCCCTGACTTCTTTGAGTGCTCTTTTGATGGCCAGCGTCGCGGACGCTTGCCGCCGTGTCTGGATGCTTGTTTGGATACGGGTCACTCCTCTTGGGCTTATCTTGAATTGAGAATAAGAGAACGAAGTGTCCGAAAAAGTCAATACACCTCGCACAACCCACAACGTCAGTTCACGGAGAATAGATCCTCGATTTCAGCACATGAAGTTATGAAGGAAAAGAATGCGAACAGTGACTGTCCTGGTGAAGAATCGTTCGTTTTTTGTCGTTTGCATCTGCCTGGCATGTTTGCATATCGGGCAAAAACATGCCAAGGCCAATGAACCCGTTGATCCAAAAAATTCATCGATGCGAAAGGTTTCTGTCCAACTCCAGAAACTGACCCATGGTGAGCTGATTGATCTGTTGGTTCACAATGAAAAGTCGGGAACTGCCTTGTCACAGTACTCCGCCGAATTGATCCCTGTGCAGACGTACTCCAATCGCCCGTTTGAGGTACTCAAGCCCGACACCTCCACAGCCTATGCCGCGATGGCAGAATTGATTCGACGAGGCGGCAAAGCATTGCCGGAGCTGGCTGACCGAGTCACGGACAAGAGAGAGACTGAATTTCTGTTTAGCGGCGAAGACATCGATGGACTGCGAGCGTATCGACTGGGGGTCGGAGATCTTTGTTTTGAAGCGATCGGCAAGATCGTCGACCAGCCCATGAAAGCCGTCAGTTTCACGGGGGGAAAGGTGCGTTGGCGGGTCGTCAAGTCTCCTATCGACACGCCCGAACTGGCAAAAACAGTTCAGAAGGATTGGGGAAAGGTCTCGGAAGGGGACTATCAACGGTACCTCATCGAGAGAAGCTCAAAGTTCGCGAAATGGACTGCTTGGCACAAGCTGCGGTTCTACTACCCAGAGTCTGCCAAACACGTCGCAATCCGACTCCTTCGAAGGCCAATCTATGACCAATCCAAACTATAGAATTTCATCAGAACTGATCTGGCAGCAGAAACCGATCCAGAGAACTGGAAAGTCAAAATAGACAACTATGTGCGGGAGAACGGAGCCCATGTGTCGCGGCAGATTCCATTCTGGATGCATTAGATTAATTGGGGCACTGATTTCGCACGAACAGAAACGTTCTTGGGCAAACAACAGAACGCCGAACGGATTCTTAAGAAGCTCTATCCAGATTTTGAGCCGACCGGTCAAGCGCGTTCTGAAGCCGCAGAGATGAACGACCACAGAGTTGCAGTATCATCGCTTGGCAATGTGTCATCAAAGAAGATTGACGCCCAGGTTTTCCAGTTGTTGCAAGACGCATTGAAAACCAAGTTTAGTTCGAATGAAAGGTACAAGCTGACCTGGCTTACCGAAGCCTGTCTCAAACGATTGTACGGACAGAATTTCCACGCCGACGGTCGCTCCAACCCGTTATTTGACCTCTGCAACAGGATCATTGAAAAGGAAAAGTCCAGCGATCCAATATACGAGAAAACACACCCATACAACTTTCACCTGCGGCGGGTGGTCTTGTCATTGCACGTCAAGTACGAGCCGAAGAAGTCGCGGCAGCTCTTTTCAGATTTTCAATCGTCCGACACCGAGGAGAAGCTCAGCGAACAACTCAAGATGCTCAGCGAGCCGGCGACCGTAGAACCGTGGATGCTTGACTTCCTCAAGGGCCAGCTCAGCAACAAGGCGAAGATGTCAGGATTTGAGGTCTATGGCCCCCAGGAACATCCGGTCAGATTCTGTGATCGCGCAGCTCAGATCATCGCAGGCAATTACCTAGAAAACCCCGTTTGATTGGAATTGGAAGTCAATCCCGAATACATGGATGGCCAAGTTGCCAAGATCCAACGAGCGCTCGCCGGCGAGAAAGATATTGAGTGTGGTCCACCAGAGCATCGAGGCCAAGAGTGAATCGTGCATCGGGTTGACGTTTGAATTTCAGCCGGTTGACCGAATCCACTGCTCGCGTGAGCACCGGCTGTGGATCGTCCCATTCCGTTCCGATGGCCGAGCAGCCCGAACACACAAGCCAGCGGCACAGTTACGAGGAACGTCACCTGTGCGGCCTGGATCCTCTCATCGGTGTCGATCGCTTAAAGGATCGCAGGCACGATCAGCCCCGGCGTGAAGACCACCACAGCGAGAATTGCAAACACCAGACCGGAGTGTCGTCGCGGAAAGGCATGTTTGGGGACAGCGGCTGCGGAGCATGCCGCCGACCTTGGGCCCGTTTGTCCCGCTGCACAACAACGGGCATCGCACTGCGACTGTGTGATCGGTGTGACCAATCGGAGCCGTGGCTGCTGTTGTCTCTGAAATTCAACACGTTGACGGAACTCCCAACGCACAGTCGCGGTATGCCTGCTCGTTCAAACCGGACTTCTTCTTCGTGCAGGCGCCGGTCTTTCCGTCCGGGCGGACCACTTTCAGCAGTCCGGTAACAAGGATGAAACCAAACCTGAAGCAGAAGCCCCATCCCACATGTCCAAAGGGAAGATTGACCCTACGCTAGCTAATGAGATTGAGGAAAATCTTGGCTCATCCAGTTTGTGGCAAACCTGCGAAACACCGGTGATTGTGGCTATTCCACGGCTCTGGATGAGCAAGAATTTTGCCAACAGCTGGAATAGGCTTTGCACGAATCGGCCCAGCCGAACAATAGCCCAGAGCGCAACCGCTACCCTGCGTCTTGGTTGAGAGTTGTTAAGTCATTTCAATACGATTGGTTCCAGGTTGAATGCGTTCCTCCGGTAACGGGGCCTCAGCTCGGACGTGATCCCGCTGGGGCAACAATCATTCAGATTGCGGGTCAATAAGATGGCGTATTGCCCTCAGTGCAAAGCGGAAATCAGTGCTACAGCCGTTCGTTGTTCTGAATGTGGGTACGATTTTCCTTCCGAATCGACGAATCCGAAGAAAACTGGCATTGCTTATTCACCGATAGCTGATGTCGCGCTTTCCATCGGTTGCTTTGTTGCTGGAGTATGCTGCTTCGGCGCTATTGTTAGCATCGTGACCAAAGCAATGGACGGAAATTATCTCAATGCGTTCTTGACATCTCCGTTAGTCTTCTTCCTGTCACTAGCAATGCTGGTCGTGTTCGTTCGAGTTGGCGATCAAGGAAACGCGGGATAACAACTTGAGGATTGTGAGTTCGCGCAGCCGAACCTCAAATCCTTTGTTCAAGGAAGCCGGAGCAGCGGCACCCTGAGGGAAACGCTCAATCAGAGAAGAGATCTTGGGTGCTTCACGAAGAGAATTGACAGCCTTGGCAGGTCACTCTCAGGACGAATTCGGACGATTCACGCGCCGCTGAGATTGAGTACTTTTCGATTGTAGCAAAAAACCAGTGAAATTTTTTTAGAAAAAGAAGGAGAGGCGGCGGATTGAATCACAGGCAGCCGCAGGGAGGCGTCCGCGCGAGACCTTTGGGATGGGTCTGGTGGCCCGCCTCTCGCCAGAGAGGTCAATACGTTATCCAAGGCGGTTTGTGGTCCAGGAAATGGGGTCCACCTCCCTTATTGAGCGGTGGAAGCTTGTGCGTTGACGCGGTCGAACGGAAACTTTCTCGTTTCTGTCGTTGCCGAAGCGCAATCAAGACCGCTCGTCGAGCGCACAACCTGTCGAATTCTCGGAAAGGACAGCTCGCACCAGTGTGAACGACCGTTGTCGCGAAGCCAACTCAGTTCCCCTATCTCTGGCCAGGAACTCGACTTGTTAACCGCAATTCAACCGATTCTCATATTTAATCTATTTCGCTGCAGAATTCATTCACCCTCTTTTCCCAGGCCTCATAGGCATGCTTAAGCTGTCCCATTCTGCGACCGACTCCAATGCCCGCGATCGCAGATACCGCTGCAACGCTGATGGTCACGAAAGACCCGCAATCGAGTAGCCAACAGCTCGCTACTGCGATGCAAGCAAATGCAAAACCGCCGAGCAGACATGCGCCGAAGACGCGGCCAAATATCAAGTATATGAGGCCCTCGAGTCCGCCAAACGCCATGAGTCCCCAAAGAATGCCGAAGGTGATCCTGACTCCAAGACGCTCCGCCAGAGCAGTGCCAGCAAACACCCCAGCCATTGCTGCGCCCCATTCGAGCGTGGCGTCTGCGACCCAATACCATGAGGGGAGATCTGGGGGTGGCCCTGGGGTGATTGAGTCATTCAGGGTTGTTTCAGTTGCGATCTTCGTATTTGGTAATGCGGCCTGCAGTTCTGCTACGCCAACTTCCGTGACATTCGTGTCGACGAGAATCAACGTATCAAGGCATCGCAGTTGCTTCAGATGTATGAGACCAGCGTCTGTGATTTTCGTATTGCTGAGCTCGAGTACTTCTACAGGGCCAAAAGCATTAAACATGGCGAGGTCATCGTCGGTGACGTCGGTTCCACTCAGGGATATGGCGACGACCTCCTCTTCCAACACGACGGCGCCGCCCAACGCGCGGACACGGTCGAAGACGGCTTGGCTTTTTTCGGCTGAAATGGTCATCCCTTCGAATCCGGCGGTTTGCAATACCTTGTGGATGGTTTGCTTGCGGCATGACGTTCGGGCGGCTATGATCAGTTCAGCCACCGAGTTTGTCTGATTTGGCTGATAGTTGTCGTTCATTCCCCAATTGACAATGCGCCAGATGCGGAAGTGTTACAGAGAATCTTCCGTTTTCGTTGGGGGCCCTTCACCAGGTCAAGCTTTGTGTTCTGCGGTGTTGCTTAGCGTCTCCGCGGCGTACTGCTTCGCCGACTCGGTCTAGCCTGCTCCGGTTCCGATTGCGACCTATCGAGCCGCGATCCCGGCAACGCCCCCGACGCCGACCGAACGGCATTTAGCAGGTTGCATGACGAGTTTTACCCCCTCATCTTTGCGTACTGGACGCGGCGTCTGGTATTGTGCACGGTCGCAGAAGATCTGCCGTCCGAGGTATTCCTCAGGGTTGCCGGCAGCATTCGTGGTTCCTCTGGGATCAGTGCCGAGGACTTTCGTCGATTTCTCAACCAGAGCGTGATACCTTCCGTTGCCTGCGGAAGCCCGGATTGCCGAACGAAACGCCCCGCGTCGTCGAAGACTTTTCAGGGAATCAGTAAGCCTCAGAAAAGTCTTCGACCAAAGGGCGCCCAACGGAAGCCCGGATTGCCGAACGATAGGCCCCGCGTCGTCGAAGACTTTTCAGGGAATCAGTAGCTTGATCTTCGCGACCTTCAATGTGGGTGCGTTCTTTGTGTCCTGAGGCCCGTTGTGGAAGCAGGTCCAGATGTGCCCGTCGTGTTCCGTCATGCCTATGGGTTGTCTCGTGGCCCCGGTCGGCAAACGGAAGAGTTCGGTCAGCTTTCCCGTCGAGGTATCAACCTGACACAGCGCGTTATGGGGATCATCGCCGTCGATGAACACCGTAGCGATGATGCGTTTGTCTTTCAGTACCAACAGGTTGGGATGCCCAATCTGCAGGTTGCTAGGCGTCCACGTCCAATCTGTCAAGGGTGCCTTCGAAACACCGATTTTCCCCGTAGCATACTTTCCGCTCGGGATGAGCCAGCGGCGCGGCTTATCAAAGTTGTAAGTCTCAAAACTTAGCAAACAAACCGCCCAATCTTTGGTAAGCACAAGCTGCGATTCCCGGGGCCCGGTTAGTGTGTGTGAGTTGTGAGAGAGCTTGTAAACTGTCTTCGGCGCGGAGCCTACCTCAGCGGATTCAAGACGGAAGAACTCAAACTTCTCGCCACAACTTGAGCTTTCATCCGAAACGCAATATGCCTGTTCATTCTGCCAGTGAATTCGGCTATACGATCTGCTTAGTTTGATATCGACTTCCTCTCGCCAATCTTTTCCGTCGTCAGTCGACCAGAGTATGGTGTTCTTAGACGCGCGGCCCGTCACGCAAAGTCGTCCTGACGGCATTGTGGAAAACCAGACCGGCCTGCCTGAGTAGTGAGTCGAATGGGTGATGTCGGGACGTCGCTCTTTGGTCTCGGAACGTAGTGTCGCCACTGACTTCCAATTGCGTCCATCGGCGGATTGCAGAATCTCAAACCCGCTCTCATTTTCCTGGATCGGTTTGGCGAATGCGATGTACAAGTGGTCTTTGTAGCGGACGATGTCTGCATCCGATCGGTATTCCTCGGGCTGCCCAACGGCAAAGGTCGAGACAATCTCTGCCTTCACCTGCGGCGATTTCTCTACTTGTTGCGCAAGGCACGAGACACGGGGTTCGAGGAGCAATACCGCAACTGCGATCAGTGTTTTCCGGTGTTGAATCATTGCTACAATCCGTTCTTTCGTGGCCTTGAGTACAGTTGTGAGATGGCTTGGCGGATTCGGCTCAGGGTCGAATTGCGCGTGATGGAATCGCTATCTTCCTCACCTTCACCGACCGACCGCTGCAGGAGCTTATCCAGATGTGCCCGTCGTGGACAGCCAGTCCCAAAGGAATGTGACTGTCACCCAGGTTTTGCGTCCGCGGGTCGACACCCGTCTGCTCCCGGCGAAGGTCTCCAAAGTCCAGCAGTTCCGTCCTCGTTGCGAGTGATCCTCGGCAGCCACGCCCGGAAGCTGCCGCGTTCTTCCTGCTTTAGCCATTGTGTGACGGATTCGGCCACAGCCATCAGGACTTCCTGCACGAGGTTTTCCGCATCCGCAGCCTGAAAACCTCGCGAAAGGGCCACTTGGTAAATCACAGGCCCGTAGATTCCGGCAAACTCATCCCACGCCTCCACATCGTCTGCATTCTGCAGTCGAAGAGTCAGGCTGGCTCGGGTCGATTCCATGGTGTTCGCTTCCCAATTGTGAGCGTGGCGGCAAGGGCTCCTGAATCAAAAGCGACCTCGGACCGCGAATCTTGCACGCATTCTGGTCAGATTTCTTGGAGCGGACGGCGAACGGCCACGGATTGCAGGATGTATCACTCGCTTCCGATTGTTGACTGGTTTCTACTTGGGGTCGCCAACCAAAGCCCCTGAGCGAGTTGCACAAGCCAAAGCTCTTCGGGTGCTGTTGTGGATGGAGGTGCGGTTGCTGGAGGGGGTGCCGGCGGTCCAACAGGAGGCGCTGACAATCCCGATGATCTCTTGGTACGCGGGGGATACGGAATCGCGAACGCCTTGGCCAAAGTCTGTGTCGAAGGCCACTGCGCTTCCACCATCGTGAAGATGTCCGGCTGGCTCAGGGACGCAAACTCGGCAGGAAGCAGAAAGCGAGTGAGTCCCGTCTGCAATTCCGCGGCCGGCCACTCGAACACCGGTACGGTCCAGGTGACCGAGATGCACGTTGGTGGGAACTCGCTGGACGACCTCTCCGGTATTGAATGAGATTGTGAGGATTTTTTGGTTGGAAGTCGGAAGAAAGTCGTGTCCGTCGGTGAGCAGCCCCTGCTTTTTCTACCGAACCAACAGGTCCTTGAAGACGATTTCCCCGCCCCAGATCTCGAAGATGTCGACCGATTTCTCGGCCACTTCGGGGGCTGGCCGAAAGATCACATCGACACGCTTTCCACTTAGGTCAGCTGCAATGCTTCCCATGCTATTGAGGCTGCGGGATTCGTCTTCTGCCTTCATGGCGAACGAACCCGCGTTGTATTCGTTCTCGCCGTCTTTCAGGACGATGGTCAAGGCGGTATCGATCGGCCGCGGCTTGAAGGCGAGGATGACTTTCGCATAGAACTTGTTTCTGGTAGTCGGTCTCGACATCGGGCCTGTCTCGATACGAATGATCGTCAGGGCGCGATCGACCGCAGCCTTCATCGCGGGGTCCACGTTGATGTTGACCGTCGATTGGCCCGGCGGCAGGAACGTCGTCTCCGTCTCGAAGGTGACCCGCCGGGAGGCGAAGACGTCTTCCCGCTTCATCTTCTCAGGGCCTGGGGCTTCCAGGATGGCTAACTCGGCTTCGAAGGTGATTTTTTGTTTGCCGGGCTTGATGGTCTCCCACAGTTGTACGCCAAAGTTGTTTGAGTTGGTGGTATACTTCCAACCAGTGTCATTCCCGAATGGTCTGGTCCCGGGAACATCGACCCGTCCGACCACGGTTGACCCGATCTTGGTGACCGTGTTCTTCTCTCGAAGCAGATAGGCGATGTGCTTGCCGCTGCCGCAGCGCACGTCCGGAATCAGCTTCTGAACAAGCACACCACCGGGCGATCCGATGACGATCCGCGGCCGTACCTTGAGCTGGTACGCGTCGACAAGCAGCCGCGCGGTGTACTGCTCCCAGAGGTCGCGGTCCAGCTTGCCCGCGACCCAGCGTTCTTCAATCAGGTCGCCCAGCTCGGTACGCCAGGGGCGTTCCCGATCGGCCTGGTACTTGAGGATTAGGTCGATCAGGTCGGTACCTTGCTTGCTGCTGAGCAGGCCCTCTTCCTCACGCCGGAGCAGTTCTTCCACCGCCAACTCACTGTTGGGGCCACGCCCATCGGCTTCGCGTATCAGCCACGGGAAGGGCTTCTGATGCAAGTTGGTGCCCTTTGCCAACCGTCCGTTCTTAAACGGTTCGATCCAATCCATTTGACCTTCGAGCAAGGTCGTGATTTCCACGGTTGTTTCATAAGATGCCCCGGGGCGGAGTTTGAACGCGGTTTCAATGGTGAGTTGATCCTCCGCTCGGTCGGAGGCGGTGTATCCAATCAGCAGCCTGTTTTTCTCGATCTTCAGCTCCCTGACATGAATCTGGGGCGGCAACTCGGCTGTCAGGCCTTGACTCTTGCCGCTGCTGCGGAAGCTACGGATCAACATTTGAGAATGCGCGTGGGCGTCATTGCGGTTCCAGATGAAGACGGCCCCGGCGGACTCGCCGTCAAACGCGAAACGGTCGTCGTAAGTGAAGTGCTTGAATTGTTTGTCGAGTTTGAGCAAGTATTCCCGGCCCTGTGGATGACTCAACAGTGTTCCGACTGAGTTGGTCGGGTCACCGGTACTGTTGTGTGGATGGAGTTGTGATTTTGCTTGGGTAAACGCTGTGCGAGCTTCTCCGGCTGGATCGTGAGAGGTCCAGGAAGCAATGCCGATGAGAACGGCTGCGGTCAGTGCGGCAATCATGATGAGTATTCTTGTTTTGGTCGTTGAGAATTGGAGTGTTGAGCTACGCGTGCGAATCTCGCTGTCGCCTGGTGTTACTGATTCCCTGAAAAGTCTTCGACGAAGCAGGGCGTTTCGTTCGGCAATCTGGGCTTCCGTTGGTCGCCCTGGGTCGGAAACTTCTCCGAAGGTCAGTAGTTCGATGGGCAGGCCTATCGCTGTTGGTTGCTGGACGTGGCTCAAGCATGCCTCCAACAACCGGTGCACTTGGCTGGCCGACTGGAATCGATCCGCTTTGTCCTTGGACATCAGCTTTTCGATGACCTCGCAAAGCCAGTCGGGAATCTCGGGGTTGATTTCGCGGATGGGGACCGCCCTCTCGTCGATGATCCGCCGCATGACCCCGTAGGACGTCTCCGCGCGAAACGGCGGTCGACCAGTACAGAGGGCGTACAGGACGCATCCCAAGCTAAACAGGTCACTCCTATGGTCGACCGATTCTCCACGTGCCTGTTCAGGGGACATATATTGGGGCGTGCCAGCAATCGTGCCGGGTTGGGTGACTGATGTATCATCGACCGCACGTGCCAGTCCGAAATCAGTGAGCGTGACTCGCTCCACTCCTTCTTCCAGAAGAATGTTTTCTGGCTTGACGTCCCTGTGAACCAAACCTTGTTCGTGAGCGGCGGCCAAACCGCCGGCAACCTGAGAACCAATGCGAAGGATTTCGACGGTTCTGAGAGGACCTTCCAGCTCCAGTCGTTTTTGGAGTGAACCACCACGAATGTATGCCATCACCAAGTAGGGGTTCTGCCCGTGGCCCGCCACGCTATGAATCGAAATCACGTTCGGATGGATCACGGCCGCAGCCGCCTTGGCCTCGCGCAAAAACCGCTTACGCGCGGTGCCGTTGTTGGCCAGATGTGGAGCCAGGGCTTTAATAGCGACCACCCGATCCAAGGCGGGGTCCACAGCTTTGAGGACCACACCCATTCCGCCGGCACCAATGACACCTGAGACTTCGTAACATCCAAGGCGTCCCAGCCAACGCGGATCATCTGAGGGTGCCAATGAATCGATGACGCTTTGAATAGCCATCGTTCGGTCGACCACCGACCACCCAACTGTTGCCACCGAATACTCGACAGAACTGGCTTGATCGAACTCCCCTGCCTGCAGTAGTTTGGCTGCGTTGGTCCAGCTGTCTTGGTTGGCAGCCTGGGTCTCTAGATACAAGCGACACGCAGAGCAACTATCGAGATGGGCCAGCAGTTGTTCGTCTTCAAGTCCGACATGATCGGACTCGAGGAATCTGTCGATGCGACGATGATCGCAGCCCTCCGTTTGCCCGTTCATGGGTGATCTCCCTCCAGTTGGCTGACCTGGTCACGAAGCCTTCGCATGACGCGACTCCGTGCGGCATACACTGTCCCAATCGGCTTGCCGATTAGCTCCGCGACCTCGTCACAGGGTTTGCCATCAACGACACTGAGTTCAAACGCACGCCAAGTTTCTGCACTGACGTCGGTCTTCACGATCGCCGCAGCCCGATGGTATTGCTCACGCAAGTACTCCAGGGCTAAGTCCTGCTCGAGATTGCCACCACTATCCGGTTGCTCGTCGAGCAGGTCTTGGATGTCTGTCCCGCCCGCCGCGGCGTCTTGCGGAGACTTGGTCAAAGCCGAGATGATGGCGTTCTTGGCGACACGGGCCAGCCAGTGGCGAAAGCCAATGCTGGGATCAGTTTTCTCCCATCGATCGATGGCCCCCGCGACCCGAATCAGGACGGTTTGCACGAGGTCCTGCGCGTCCGCATCCTGCATCCCCCGCTTCCGGGCCATACGGTAAATGACTGGGCGATACAGTGTCACGAACTGTGCCCAAGCCTCGCGATTCTCGGGGGATCGCACTTGGACTAACAGGGTGGATCGAGTGTCTGGGAATTCGCTCATAGCTGTTCTCCACAGGACCTAACTTGGCGGTCTGCCGAATTCTGACACGAAACTGGGAAAGTCGTCGATTTCAACAACTCTTTCGCGGCCGACATCAATCGTCACCGGGCCGACCAGCCGCAGCAGGCCGTGGGGCCTACCCGAGAAATGAATCGCGCGATGCCCGTCCGTGCGTCCAAGACCCGTGAGACACCCGTCGAGGTCTCGGCGGGCTTAGGAGTGGTTGCCGCTTGTTCCTCGGCTCGTTGCGCCTGACTGAAGTGGACCCCAAAAACTGGACCGTCCTTTAAGAGAGATCAGACCGGCGATCACCGGTTACCGACGCACCCAGCCCCCGGCGGGGGTCCGGACAGACAGTTGTTGTCAATGACGCCTCCGGACCCTTCGGGCCGTCCTGCTGGTGCTCACGACCCGTGGTGAAAGTCCCGCCTATGAGTGAGATCACGCAAATACTCACCCAGATTCAGCAGGGTGATCCCAGCGCCGCGGAGCAGTTGTTACCACTGGTGTACGGCGAGTTGAGGAGACTGGCCTCAGCCAGGCTGGCCCAGGAGAAGCCGGGCCAGACGCTTGAGGCGACCGCCCTGGTCCATGAAGCCTATCTCAGGCTGGTTGACGTCGACAAAGCCCAGGATTGGGACAGCCGCGGACACTTCTTTTCAGCCGCAGCGGAGTCGATGCGGCGGATTCTGGTTGAGAACGCGCGGCGCAAACAACGCCTCAAACATGGCGGAGCTCGCGAGCGCCTCGATCTCGATGAGGTTGAAGCGGTGGCAGCGGCTCCGGCAGACGACCTGCTGGCACTCAACGACGCTTTAGCCGAGTTGGAGCGTCTGGAACCGTCCAAGGCAGAGGTTGTCAAGCTTCGATATTTTGCCGGCATGTCTGTCGAAGAGGTGGCAAAATCTCTCGGCATCTCATACGCAACCGCCAAGCGGCATTGGGCTTACGCACGAGCTTGGCTCTTCGCAGAGTTGAATGATCCAGACCACAGCTCACACAGCTGATATTTCTCGGTTTCATTGAGCCCTGAGGAGGATGGCCGTCGCATTGACCAATAGAAGAGTCGATTGTGGAGCACTGCGATGGCTGACCAGAAACCGAGCCTAGATTCCGTGTTTTGTACGGCGATCGAGATGGAATCCGCTGAGCAGCGGCAGGAGTATGTCGCCAGGGTGTGCGGCCAAGACGCGGAATTGCTCCGTCAGGTTGATCGTCTCCTGCGAGCACATGACAGCGCGGGCAGCTTCCTGGAATCGCCACCTGAGGGGGTTGCTCCCTCCACTGTCGAGAAGTCCATCACCGAGAAGCCGGGCACGCAGATCGGCCCTTACAAACTACTCCAACAAATCGGTGAAGGCGGCATGGGCGTCGTCTACCTGGCTGAGCAGAAGGAGCCAGTCAAGCGGCAGGTGGCACTGAAGATCACCAAGCCTGGAATGGATACCAAACAAGTGGTAGCTCGCTTCGAGGCAGAGCGGCAGGCGCTGGCGCTGATGGACCATCCCAATATCGCTGGAGTCCTGGATGCTGGGGCGACTGAAAGCGGCCGACCCTACTTCGTGATGGAACTGGTCCGAGGGGTGCCGATCACCGAGTATTGCGACCAGAATCATCTGACAACCCGAGACCGTCTCCAGCTCTTCGCTTCGATCCTGCAGGCCGTGCAGCACGCGCATCAGAAAGGCATCATTCATCGCGATCTCAAACCGTCGAATGTGATGGTCGCCGAATACGACGACCGAGCTATTCCCAAGATCATTGACTTTGGGGTGGCCAAGGCGACCGGTCAGACCCTGACCGAAAAGACGCTGTTCACGCAGTACGGCCAATTGGTGGGAACGCTGGAGTACATGAGCCCAGAACAGGCCAAGCTCAACCAGTTGGACATCGACACCCGCAGCGACATTTATTCTTTGGGGGTCCTGCTCTATGAATTACTGACTGGCAACATGCCCTTTGAGAAGGAGGTTTTGCGAAGCACGGCATTCGACGAGATGCTGCGGATCATTCGCGAAGAAGAGCCTCCTCGACCGAGCAGGCGGCTGAGTACGAACGATACGCTGCCCGCGGTCGCGGCCAACCGTCAAATCCAAGCAGAGAAACTCACCAGGTTGATCCGAGGCGAGCTGGACTGGATCGTCATGAAGGCGTTGGAAAAGGATCGCACGCGCCGCTACGAAACCGCGAGTGCTTTCGCGGCCGACATCAATCGTTACCTGGCCGACGAGCCGGTGCAGGCGGCTGCGCCAAGTGTGACCTACAAGTTGGGGAAGTTCGCCCGGCGTCACAAGGCGGCCTTCGGAGCGGCGGCGGCCATGGTGGCGCTGCTGATGGCAGGCATTGCCGCAACTGCCTGGCAGGCGTTGCGGGCTACCCGAGAAATGAATCGCGCGATGGCGGCCGAAGCCCTCGCCGAGCGGCGTCTGGGGGAGGCGGAAGAGTTCTCGAACTTCCTCAAAGACGTCCTGGAAGCGCAGATGGTCGGCTACTGGGAGCCCGACAGGGAGAAACCGCTGAAGCTTTCCAGGAAGTTCAAGAAGGAAACCGCTTCGCCAACCGCGAGGCTTGCCGAGGAGATCAGCGATGCGTTGGCGGAATACGTGCTTCCGGAGATTCTGCCCAGATTCCTGTTAGAGATCCAGAAGGGCCAAGTGATCCGGCATGGCCCGGGCCTGAAAGAAACCGGCGTATTCGCTTTGGAGAGCCTGGACCGGGCCAGTAACACCCTGACCTTCGTCATCCCCGGTGAGGACCAGGAAGTCACCATTGAACGCGACCAGCTCACCTTTGAGAAGGATGGCAACGTGATGATCTTCAAGCGTATCAGCAGGGAGGAATTTGAGAAACGCCTTGAAGCCAACAAGGCCGGTGCGAGACCGGGTGAGGTAGCTCCGGCCGAAGAGACCCTGGTCGACAAGTTGAAGGCAACGCCCTCGCCGGAAAAGACGAAGATCCCGTGATCGGTAGGATTGGTTATTCCAGGCAGTTGAAATTCTTGACTTCATTTCAAGGAGCTAGACGCATGAAAAAGAAAACCATTATCGTTCTCACTGCTGCGCTTCTCGTCGCGCCTGCCATGGCTGCCGATCAGCAATCGGCCCCCACCACGGTTGCCGATCTGGAAGCGCAGATGCTCGGCTACTGGCAGCTCGACGTGGAGAGAGCGCTCGAGAAAGCCAGGAGGTCCGAGAAGGAAATCGATTCCTCACCCGCGAGCCTTGCCGAGGAGATCAGCGATGCTTTGGTGGAGTTGGTACTGCCGGAGATTCTGCCCAGATTCCTGTTGGAGATCCAGAAGGGCAAAGTGATGATTCACGGACCGGGTGTGAAAGACTCCGCCACCTACACTCTGAAGAGCCAGGACAAGGTCAGCAACACCTTGACCATGGAACTCACCGATGAAGCCGGAACATCGCCAGGCGCTGCCACCATCGAAGGCGACCAACTCACATTCAAGAAGAATGGCGAAGTGATGGTCTTCAATCGCATCAGCAAGAAAGAGTTTGAGAAACGCCTCGGAATTGGGGTTGAGGGTGCCGATGCGCCCGTTGAACCGAGGACAGTCGAGGGCGTCGGAGACGATCCTTGAAGACGTGAGCGGAATCTACGAAGATGAGGTTCGCAGCGGCACCCGATGGGTCCGAGAGGAGAATTGAAAAGCAATGCAGGATCTCGCGGAAGGAGAAGTGATCCTGCAACAGTCGAAGTGGCATGGGTCTGGCGGGCCGCTTCTTGCCAGAGAGGGTACTCCCTGACCCAAGGTGGTTGTGGTCCAGTCAATGGGGTCCGCCTCGCTCAGTCGGTTCGTTACGGCGCTAGCTTCACCGCATCGGCGATCTTTGGTGCGGCGACGGCATCTCGGACGGAAAGGTCAGCATAGATGACGCGATACATTCCGGACTTTCCTGGTTTGTACCAAAAGATCGGTCGATCCTCGGTGCCGAGTCTCACGCCGGCTCCGGCATAATGAGCATCCCACTTTCCACTAGCCGCCAGCCCGGTTGCAAACGTGAAACCCCGCATCAATCGCAACGACTCTTGTCCCAGCTCGTCTAGGGAACGCTTCACCTGGTCAGCGTAGTTTTGTTTCACCAAATAACTGGTGTACCTGGACATGGCGTTTGCCGTGGCGTCTGCACCGAGGCCAGCGGGGAATTCTCCCTCCGAACTCTTACAATACATTCGCAGCGATTCGATCAGGTCCCGCTCATCGCCGAGTGAGATCGGCGAGTTCTCATCCCTCACGCTGTATCCCTCGGGTACGTCGAGGCTGAACAGCGACGGGTCGATCTCAATGTTGAACTGATAGTTCATCATGACAAGTTTCGTCTTGGAGGGTGGAAAGTCCATTTCGATGCGGATGGGAAACGCCGTGTCCGGATCTGCCCAAATCGTGATCAACTGCTTTTGGGACTGAAACCGAAAACCGACGAGTGTCCGCCCTTCGAATTGTTTCTCGCCGAGTTCTTCCACATTCTTATCCGGATCCTCCATGGCCTCACGCAGCCTGTCGCGCATCTTTTCAAACTGATTATATTCCATGCCCCGGCCGGGGTGCTTTGCGTCGGACCGCTTGAACGCCAGCTTTTCATCCTCGAACAGACCGACGCTCTGGCCTTGGTTCCAGTCAGTCACCATGACCATCCCAGTTGTGAACTCCTGACGCATTTGACCAGGGACGAGGTAGAACTTAACTGTTTGGTCCGCAAATCCTTCGCTTTTGACGATCATCTCCCATTGCGCAGTTCGCGCCTTCATGATGTGTGCCACGACATCTTCCACGGCACAGGCTGGAGAGGAGGACTGGAACATCCAGGACGCGCAGGCAATCAGAACGACGGCCGCTGTCCAATGAGGAGCTTTATATTTCATGAGAATTCTTCCTGTGTGTTTGAGTCTTGATGTAATGGCTGGTGTAGGAGACTGCTTGTCAAACTGATTCAGAACCCGCGTTCTGAGTTCTCTGTGGTGGTCTTCGCTCGGCGTCACGTCCAGTGGCAACTGCTGGAACAGCTTGTCCCAGTTGTCGTTTGTGTTTGTCATTTCAGTGACCTCCATCTTGCGACGCAGGCGACACGGGCCTAGAAATGTCTATCTCGTGGAGGGCCTCGCGTAGTTTCTCGAGAGCTCGGCTGAGCGCAACGCGTATCGTTCCTGTTTTGAGGTCCAGGACCTCCGAAATCTGGTGGTGCTTGAGGCCTGCAAAAAACCGCAAAGAGACGATCGACTGTTCGCGTTCGGATAACTCGCCAAGTGCTCTGTACAGCGTGTGCCAGTCGAGCGGTGAGTCGTCCTCGAGCAACGGGGCGCTTACGGCCGAATTGATGGTCCCCATCTGCACGGCCGCTTCGAGTAATTTGCGACGACGAATCGACTGCCGCAGATGGGCGTTGATCTCGTTTGTTGCGATACGAAACAGCCATCGACGAAAGTCCTCGGCACTGGTCCCTGAAAAACCACCAATGCTGCCGGCAACCCTGAGGAACACCTCGGATGTCACATCTTCTGCGACAGCGCGCAGCACCAGACGCCGCGTACAGTACGCAAAAATGAGCGGGTAAAACTCGTCATAAAGCCGGCCGAATGCCGTTCGGTCGGTCCGGGCGGCTATGACCAGTTCATCCGCCGAGTCCGTCTGATTGGGCTGATGGTTGTCGGTCATTCTGTGGGTCACAATGCGCCAGACGCGGAAGTGTTACTGAAAATCTTCCGTTTTCCTTGGAGGAGCTTCGCCAGGTCAGGCCTTGTGTTCTGCGTTGTTGCCCAGCGTCTCCGCAGCGTGCTGCTTCGCTAACTCGATCTAGTGGTCGGTTTCCTTCTGATTTGGCAGTTGGTTCTCGTGGAATCGGGGGATTCACATCCAACCGACTGCCAAAATCAACCGACTGCCAAAATCAACCGACTGCCAAAATCA
>CAZYKP010000035.1:0-71886 GCA_964648025.1 uncultured Pirellulales bacterium
GCAGTCGGTTGATTTTGGCAGCCGGTTGATTTTGGCAGCCGGTTGATTTTGGCAGCCGGTTGATTTTGGCAGTCGGTTGGTTTTGGCAGTCGGTTGGACGTGAATCCCCCGATTCCACGAGAACCAACTGCCAAATCAGAAGGAAACCGACCACTAGGCGGGCGAGGGCAATCTACTTGGGAATGTCTTTCATCCGAGGCTCAAGGTATTCCACCGTGCTCTGCATAGAGGCCAGGGCCGGGTAATCCTCTTCGGGGACGGTCACTCGATAGCGTTTGCGGAGTTCCATCACAATGTCGAGGAAATCCATGCTGTCCAGCTCCATCTGCTCACGAAAAGGAACCTCGTCTTGAAGGTCCTCCAGATTTTCATCTGGGGCAATGTCTTCCAGGATTTCGGCGATGACGTCTCGAATCTCAGTGCGGGTCATGAATTCTGGAGTCCTCGAACACACGAATGACAGACTGTGGAGTCGCGATGCGAGAGCCCCCGATCGCTGATCACGAAATCATCTTGAATGAAGCCTTCCGATGTTTTGGCCGCAGGCGGTCCCACAGTCAGTCCCCTCCCCGGAGAAACTCCCTGATATTGGCCGTCGGCCAACTTTCCCGCCGGAGACGCTAACAGGCACAAGCAACCCAACCCAGGCCCTTTCCCAGTCTCCTCGCTCGCCTCCCCCCAATGCACCAACGCCCGATCGACAAAACAGCAAGCCAACACTCTGCGACACTACAGCCGCCCGACGATGACCACACTGTTGATGCCTAACATCCCAAAGGAGTTGTTGAGGATATACTGGACCGGTTGGGGGCCCAGCTCCCGGGGCTGCTGAGCGACTAAACCCGGACATTCGCACTCTGGGTCGAGCGTCTCCAAGTTGATGGTGGGATGGCAAATGCGGTCTTGAAAAGCTGGGAGATTCCCCGCCAGTTCCAAGGCTCCCGCTGCGCCCATCGTGTGCCCAATGAAGCTCTTGGTGTTGTTGACGTGGACACGCTGGCACCCGGCAAACACGTTGCGGAGGGCTTGGGCTTCTTGGGTGTCTCCGCTGCTTGTGGCCGTTGCATGGGTGCTGACGATGTCGACCTGTTGGGGGCTGATGCCAGCCCGTCTCATGGCCAGTTGCATACATTCTGTTTGCCGCTGAGGCACCGGCAGGACAAAATCGGCAGCATCACTATTGATGGCATAACCGACGATTTCGCCATAGATCTGTGCCCCGCGTCGCCGGGCGTCATCCAACCGTTCCAAAATGTACAGGCAACCACCTTCGCTGACGACGATGCCGTTGCGTTCTTGATCGAAGGGCCGGCAAGCCTTGGTGGGGTCGTCGTTCCAAGCCAAGGCGCCTTGGCTCTTGAAGGCGGCAAAGATCCCGAAAGTATGGATGCTCTCGCTAACTCCCCCGGCAATGGCAACATCGCACTCGCCGAGGATGAGTTGCTGCAACCCCTGGATAATGCCGGCGTTGCCGGCTGCACAAGCCGCTCCAATGGTGTAGTGAGCTCCGGTGATGCCCAAGTTCAGCGTGATCTCACCAGCGGGGTTGTTGGCAACAGTGCGGGGATTGTGGTGATGGCTCCAGACGCTGGTGTCATAGTTAAACTGAGCGCAGGAGAAAATCTCGTGCTCGGTCTCCACATTCCCGTGCTCGGTGACTCCAACGTAAACGCCGACACGGCTGCGATCGACATTGGGCCAGTCCAATCCACTATTGGCAATCGCCTCGTTTGCGCAGTAGATCGCGACGCTGCCGGCTCGCGTGCCCCTTCGCACCTCTTTTTTTCGCTGATACTTGAGGGGGTCAAAATGGCAGACACCCGCCAGAGTTGAACCAAAGTAGCGGATCTCATACGGCTCAACCCCGCTGCGTCCCTCCAGAAGGGCCGAACGGAATTCTCCCACGTTGTCCCCACTTGGCGCAGTCAAGCCAATGCCCGTGAGAACCACACGGAGATGCTCCGGTCGCTCTTGGGGAGGTCGGTGGTGAAGTCGTGGCGATGTGGGCGACCTGGTGGCAACCATCAGTGCAGGCAAGCCAGAAGATCAAGAAGGGGACATGAGAGTTCGACAACAACACTCAGAAAGTAGTCGCTGACCCCGTATCCCGCAAGGAGCCCCCGAAACCCGACCGATGACCGCTTCATCCTGCCTCAGGCGGTAAAAGCTTGTCCGAATGGCCTCTCCTTGGCACGTGCTTGTTTGACACAACCAGGCCAGTCCCTGAGTTGGGCGGTCTCTGGCAGAACTCATCAAGGAATTGATCGCGGGACTTTGGTGGTCGGCCTCAACGGTCAGCTCGGTCGTTCCGGCGGGCCTGCCTTGCGCTGCCCTCGTGCCAATCTCTGCTTGCCGGTCTCTGCTTGCCGGTCTCTGCTTGCCGGTCTCTGCTTGCCGGTCTCCTCGGGGACAAGTCTTGCTCGTCCAAAACGCTGGAATAGGCACAACGGCTGATTTTGCGGCCTTTTCGCAAACCGGACGGGCCACGGTTTTCCCCAACCTCAGGAGGTGCCGAGGGGTTTGCTGGCAGGGAACCTGAACCGCTAGAATTTCCGCGGTGTCACGTCCTGGTGGGGTGCCTCCACCCAACTCAGCGTTATTTCTTGCCTTCAGATGGTGGCCAGACCGTTCTCGAATGAAAGCACGGTGATGACGACACGGCGTGTTGTCAGGGACGTTTTTCACTTGCGGTTTGGCAACTGATTCTAGCATTCTCACACGGCCAAGCCGATGCCTCACTATCAGCCGGACCTCATCGAACCAAAGTGGCAACTGTTCTGGGAAGAGCAACGGACGTTCGCCACGCCTGAGCTGCCAGCTGGCGAGAAAATGTACGTGCTGGATATGTTCCCGTATCCCAGCGCCGCTGGCTTGCATGTGGGTCACCCGGAGGGTTACACCGCCACAGATATCGTCTGTCGGTATCAGCGGATGCGAGGTGTGAGCGTCTTGCACCCCATGGGATTTGATTCCTTCGGCCTGCCTGCCGAAGAGGCCGCCATCAAGACAGGAGTCCACCCAAGAGTCAACACTGAGAAGAACATCGCCAACTTCCGCCGTCAGCTGAAGATGTTGGGATTCAGCTACGATTGGCAGCGTGAGGTGGCCACCACAGATGTCGCTTACACACGCTGGACTCAGTGGATCTTCCTGCAGATCTTTAACACCTGGTTTGACCCGGAACAACAAAAAGGCCGGCCCATCGGCGAGCTGCCCATCCCCCCAGAGGTCCAGAGTGCCGGAGAAGCAGCCGTCCGCAAGTACCAAGACGACCGCCGGCTGGCCTATCAATCCGAGGTGCCGGTCAACTGGTGCCCAGCCCTGGGGACTGTGCTGGCCAATGAAGAGGTGATCAACGGGCTGAGCGAACGCGGGGGCCACCCAGTCCAGCGTCTGCCACTCTGCCAGTGGATGTTACGCATCACCGCCTATGCTCAGCGGCTGGAGGAGGATCTGGAGCTGATCCAATGGCCTGAGCATGTGAAGACCCTGCAGCGCAACTGGATTGGCCGAAGCACAGGCGCCGAGCTGGATTTTTACATCGGCAGCAAAGGCAAGATCCGCAGCGGCAAGCCCTTCAAGACGGCCTTTGAAGAATGGGCCTCTCAGCGGACGTCATCAGGATTCCCCAGTGAAGCTCCTGCGGACGTGTTGCGTGTGTACACAACTCGTCCCGACACGCTCTTTGGGGCCACCTACATGGTCATTGCTCCAGAGCATCCCTTTGTCCAGCGGCTGACAACGCCTGCCTATCAAGACCAGGTGACGACTTATTGCCAAAAAGCCGTTCACAAAAGCGATCTGGAACGGACCGAACTGGCCAAGACGAAAACAGGAGTGTTCACAGGCAGTTTTGCCATCAACCCAGTCAACGGTCAGGCCGTTCCCATCTGGGTGGCCGACTATGTCCTGGCCGGTTACGGGACCGGGGCCATCATGGCAGTGCCTTCCGGCGATGAGCGGGATTTCGAGTTCGCCCAGAAATTCGATCTGCCGGTCGTCGCGGTGGTCGACCCGGGCGAGGGCTACCAAGATAAGAACGATGAAACCATCACGCGGGAAGCAGTCTTAAAAGGGGAAGCTTGCTTCAGCGGACAAGGGGTCGCCGTCAACAGTGGTCCCTACGACGGGACGCCGACTGCCGAGTGTCAACTGAAGATGACCGAGGCCTTGGAGGCCCAAGGAGTTGGTCGGGGTGCAGTCAACTACAAACTGCGGGACTGGCTCTTCAGTCGTCAACGCTTCTGGGGCGAACCGTTTCCCTTGCTGCATGAGCTGGATTCCTCAGGCCAAGCGACCGGCTCTGTCCGAGGGGTGCCCGAAGACCAGTTGCCCGTTGAACTGCCCCACCTCGATGACTTCCAGCCTCACGGACGGCCCGAGCCCATGTTGGCCAAGGCCCCAGAGCAGTGGCAGATGGTGACCCTCGAGGGCACCCGCTACCGCCGCGAGCTGAACACCATGCCCCAATGGGCAGGAAGCTGCTGGTACTACCTCCGCTACATCGACCCACACAACAAGAACCACCTGGTCGACCCTGAGAAGGAACGAGCCTGGATGCCTGTCGACTTGTACGTCGGGGGTGTCGAGCATGCCGTGCTGCACTTGCTGTATGCTCGCTTCTGGCACAAAGTCCTCCACGATCTGGGTCACGTCTCCAGTCCCGAGCCATTCCACGAGCTGGTCAACCCCGGGATGATCCTGGGAGAAATCGAGTTTGCGGGCTACCAACAGGGCGGCTCCTGGATCTCTGCCAGCGAAGTCACTGAGAATGCCGACCAGCCTGGGGTTTGGATGGTTCAGCAGACTGGCCAGCCAGTGGCTCGAATTCGCCTGGCGGCCAACCAAGTTCAAAAACAGCAGGACCGCTGGACCTTGGCCGAAACGCCCGAGATCGAAGTCGCCGGTCTGCCTCACTTCGAGGGCTACTGGCAGGGAGGCACCTGGATCTCGGCGGCCAAGGTCCAGGAGAAGGAAAACGCCCCCGGAGTGTATGTGCTCAAGGGAAGCGACCAGCAAGTCCATCGCGTGCAACTGGCCTCAGGGCAAGCGGAGAAATCTAGCGACAACTGGGTGTTGGCCGAGAACCCAGAGATTCGCATCGAGGGTCGGGCCTACAAAATGAGCAAGAGCCGCGGCAACGTGGTCAACCCCGATGACATCGTCCACGACTTCGGGGCAGACGCCTTACGCTTGTACGAGATGTTCTTGGGACCTCTGGAGCAGAAAAAACCCTGGAGTACCGCGGGCGTCAGTGGGGTCCGAGGGTTTCTTGATCGTGCCTGGCGGATGATCGTCGATTCCGAGGCTGAGCAGATGGCCCCTCACCCGGCGATTTCGGACCAGCCCTGCGACGAGGAGCAGCGGCGGGTGCTCCACCGGACCATCAAGGCCCTCACCGAGGCCATCCAATCGAAAAGCTTCAACATCGGCATCGCCAAGCTGATGGAGTTTTGCAACTACTTCGGCAAGCTCTCTGCGAGGCCGCGGGAGGCGATGGAGGCGTTCACCTTGTTGCTTTCGCCTTTTGCTCCGCACATGGCTGAAGAGTTATGGCAGACCCTGGGACACGACCACACCTTGGCTTACCACCCCTGGCCGGAGTTCAACGAGGACTACATTCGCGAATCGAGCATCGAAATCCCAGTTCAAGTCAATGGCAAGCTCCGCGGCACGGTCCAAGTCCCGGCGGAGGCCTCCCGAGAGGAAATGGTCGAAATCGCCCGCGCCGACGAGCGAATCATCGAATTCCTCGAAGGGAAACAACTCATCAAGGAAGTCGCCGTGCCCGGCCGTGTCGTCAGTTTCGTGGTCAAATAGACCTCATCACCCCAAAGAACGACTGTTGCAGCTGGTCTCTGTTGTTGCAGCCGCAACAGTCTCACCAAAGCACCTGCAACACTTGTCGGGATCGACCTGCTTCACCTAGGGTCGACTGCAACCAACAGGTTCCACGAATTTTCCAACCATCTGCCAAACGCGGGCGAGACTAAAATAGTATCGTCCGCGTTTCACGTGGAACCCTCGGAACGACCGTTGATCAAGCGAGTTCCGATGCCAGGAGCGCTCGGCAGCGTCCTGCATCACCGCGGTCACCTCCTCAGTGGCGACCCCCGTGACCAAGGCGGGAAGACGTGCATTCCGGAGGATGCGGAACGAGTTCAGCCTCAGCGACGCCAAAGGACAGCCTGTAGCGTTGCCAAGGATGTCTTCAATCGGCGAAAATCAGCCCTCAGGCTTGGCGGTAATAAGCCCCTCACGGGGGCTGGACTGATCCATGGGGACCGAGGGGTTCTTGGACTCGGAATGGCCTTCTCAGGGTTTCGAGTCTGCGGTTTTCGACTGCTTTCTGAGAGCGAGTTCTCCTGGGGGTCGTTCTCAGGGCCAACGCGTTGCCGGCCAGATCAGTCGCAGGGGCTTCTCGCAACTGCTGTGTGTCGATGGCTCCCAAAGAGAGGGGAATCCACGACCACGTTTGTTTTCTCGGTTCACGACACGGGGACTCCAACCGCACCATGAGAGCGTCATCGGGTCGGCCCATCGGGACCTACACTGTTCCTACTTCGCTTCTTGATTCGGAGGCGCCGGGGACTCGAGCCCAGGATGTTACGCGGAAGCACGCCCGGGTCTGTGAGTTCCTGGAAGACTATGGGCTCGACGTCCTTGTGCTGGCCTCGCCCTCTGCCTTCAGCTGGTTCACCTGCGGTGGAAGGAACACGCTGGGAACCGCTGCTTGGGGACCCGGGCTCACTTGCGCGGTCATCCTTGTGGATCGATTCGACTCAGTCGTTCTGGCCGAGATCGGCCATGCCGACAGGCTTCGCGTCGAGCAGCTCCACGAAACAGGACTGCGGGTGGAACCCATTCCGTGGACAGACAGCCCCACCGCTGAGGCAACCGCACGGAGTCGCGGGCGACGGGTCGGAAGTGACATTGCGATCCCGGAGGCACGGACTCTGGCCGGTCCGCTGGCTCGGCTCCGCATCGACCTGACGCAACTGGAACGCCACCGATATCGACAGGTCGGTTGGGCTGTCAGCTACGCCGTGGAGGCCACCGCCCGCAGTTTGGCTCGAGGCGAATCGGAACCCGAAATAGCAGCGCAGTTGGCGCATCGATTGATAAAGCGTCATGTCGTCCCCTGGGAGCTGCACGTTGCCGCCGACGGCCGCAGCGAGCGTTTCCGACAGCCCACCGTGGCCCACCGGGCGGTCGATCAATGGTGCTATGTCGCTGCTGCGGGGGAGTTGTTTGGTTTGGTGGCCGCAGCGGGTCGGACCGTTTGTTTCGGCGAGCCTCCTCAGCAATTTCAAGAAGATTTTGAGCAGGCTGCCATGACCAGTGCGGCAGCGATTTATCACTCGCGACCCAACATGACCTGTGAGCAGGTCTTGGGGAAGATCGAACGAGCCTATCAGCGGCGCCGTCGGAGGGAGGAATACACACGCAGTTCGGTTGGAGCGGTGGCAGGTTATTCCCCTTGCGAGCTGCCCATTACTCCAGGCAGCACCTATCGATTGGGTGATCAAGTTGGCCTGATTTGGCGGCCTTCCTTTGGTGCGGCCCAAACCTGTGACACGATCATCGTCGATCCCGATGGTTTCGATATCATCACCGGTTTGAAGCGTTGGCCTCAAATGCAGATCGAGGTAGGCGGGCACCGCTTGGACCGACCGGGGCTGTTGGTCAGGTGAGCCGTTCTTGCAGGTGTGGGCTTTTGCGTCGGAACGGAAGAACAAGCTGATATCATCCCGAGTCTGCGTTCTCAGCCTGGTGAGATCTTGGGTCGCGAGCTTGGTGGGCTTCTGGAGGGCCAGGCGAACGCGTGAAGTAGTTGGCCCAGCCCAAGCCAAAGAGCACCCGAAGTGCCACAAGAATCTCTCTCAGGTCGATTTTGGAGAGCCCCGCGGGTCGCTCGACGAACTGAATGGGCCGCTCATCGAAGGTGGCTCCCAGCCGCTTAAGCCGCCAGAGAACCTCTTCAAAGAACGAGTAGCCCCGCGACCAGAATTCAGACCAATCCAACTGCCGCAGCATTTGCGTGCGGTAGCAGCGGTAGGAGCCGCTGCAATCTCGAGGGCGTAGCCCGAGAAGCCAGCGACTAAGAAAGTTCACCCCCCGACTCATGATGTGCCGCTTCAACGGCCAACCATGGATGCTGCCCCCCGGCACATAACGGCTGCCGATCATCACATCGACCCGAGCTTGTCCGTCCGGGTGGTTCATGCCAGCCAGTAAGGCCGGAAGAGCAGCAGGATCGTGGCTGAGGTCCGCGTCCATGCAGATGGCGTACTGGTAGCCTTGATCGATGGCCTGCTGCAGCCCAGCAATGGTGGCGCTGCCCAGCCCCAGTTTCCCGCTGCGGGCCAACAGCGACAGACGCGGGTTGTGATCAGCCTGGTCCCGCACCCAACCGCCGGTTCCATCCGGGGAGTTGTCGTCGACTACCAGCACTTCTATCTCAGGCAGATGCTCCCAGATTCGCTGCAAAAGCTCTGGCAGGGTCCCCATCTCGTTATAGGTGCATAGAACCACCACACAGCTGGAAGACGGAAACCCGAGGGGATCGCCCTCGTTGGCGGAATCGCTGTTGTCGGCAGGAATGCTACTGGCCACAGTGGATTCTTGGCCAAAGACACCGCAGAGGACTGGAAACCTTGAAGGCCACCGCAGTACGGTTCAGAACGTCGTCAGCCACGGCATGTTGCCCCGCGGACTGGTGTGCGAAGAAGCCCCAGAGGTAGGATAGACACTCTCTCAAGAGGTTCGCTTGCACGGGCAAGACAAGGGATTGATGCAGAAAGGAGTCGGGGCGAGAGGATTCGAACCTCCGACCTTCTGGTCCCAAACCAGACGCGCTAGCCAGACTGCGCCACGCCCCGAAAGGTCATGGGGTTGATCCTAGCGACTTTGCCAGTTGGGGTCAAAGCCCCTTTGGCCCGAGAAAGCCTCATTCAGCACCTGCTCTCTGCTGACTTTTCGGAAAGACTCTTGGGAAGAGGCCAATCTGGCCCAGCAAGCACCAGTCGCCAGCACCGCCTTGGTCCAAAACCTGATGCAGGTGGGCTGGACTGACCTCCAGGGCCTCGCGGTGATCTTTGGGTCAGCTCGCTGCAAGCGGGGCCGATGTCAGCTGGCAGGAGAACTTCGGCAAGGGGGCACCACTAGAATTTGGCGGTCCCCTGATAGTACCACTCCCCATCCGCCAACACCCAAATCTGAGTCGAGGGTCGTTTCCATTGTCCGTCTTTGCGGATCTGTGTCTTCACGCGTGCGCTTTTTCCATCAGCGGCGATGGCGATCTCATCCACGCGATGGTCGTCCGGGCCGACTTGGGAGACTTTGACCAACCAGATCGCGAGTTGGAAGAATCTCTCCACCTTCTCGCGGCCATGTTCCTTCACGGTGGCAGGGTCTGACAGTTTCAGGCACATGTCGAGGTCGCCGAGGCGAGTCGCCTCAGCCATGGCAGCCACACGTGTGCGTAGCTGTTTTTCTTGGGCAGGATTTGCGGCCCTTGGGCGAGGTTGGCCTGGGCCAGCGGCTGCTGCTTCGCCCTGGGTTGGCCGGGCTGACTGAAAGAAGGCCCACATCACCTCGGCATGATCGAAGTCCTGGCAGGCCGGGCCAATCCAACCCTTGGGGAGATACTGGCGGCCGCCGGGAACGACATGCCCGCCGCCTTGGACTTTCACCAACATGACTCGTCGGCCTGAGTGCGGATCGGTCCAGGTGCGGACCTCGTTGGTGCAGCCATCGTCAGGATCACGGTTGCCCAGGCTAGAGACCTCAGGCTTGCCGCGAATCCCGTTGGCCTCCACCAGCACCTCAATGACGTCCTCAACGGGAATGACCCGACCGTCGGGCTCACCAGATTTCTTGGGTTGGCGCATCCCGCCCCAGCCGCCCTGGTAGGGCATCAGCGGATCTTCTGTCCCATTGATCATGGCAAAGTCGACAGGACGAGCGAGCCGATAGTCCTTGGCGATCAACTGAATCATGCTGGCGATCACCGTACCGGCTGCACGAATGCGGTGCTTCGACTTGGAGGCCATGATGAAGGTCATCATGCCTCCCCGAGAAGCACCCGTGACAAACAGTCTTTGGCTGTCCACCGGTTGCTGGGCAAACACCTGATCGATGACCCCATCGAGAAAGGCCACATCTTCGGGGACCCAACCTTTGATCGCTTGTGGATAGATCGCAATCAGCTCGCCGTTTTCCACCAACGGCTTGAACCCGTACGTTTCCTTGAGCCCCTTGGCTTGGCCCCCGCCACCATGGAGCACCACCACAACCGGGAGCGGCCTGTTCACAGCTCTGCCCCGGTGGACGTAATACGTTCGCTCCACGCCCTTGATTTCGATCGTGTGCTTGGTGAGCTCATCACCGCTTGCCATTCCACAACCCAGCAAACAACCCCACGTGAGCAGGAGTCCCAAGCAGGGCAACCCCACAGGCAAGACTCGAAAACTCATCCCCCAACGCGGTGAACCCGATTTCCTCATGGCCAACCCCTTCTTTGTGATCCTGTAATGGAGACTCAAGAGCTGGTCCCCACAGTCCCGGGCTTCGGATCGCGGGCGGACAGCTCCCGCCCACGGCCTCGGATTGCACAGGATACCTCACCAGGTCCGCAGGGGTTTCTTGAGATCGTTTCCTGTGGAACCTCAGCTTCGACGAGTACGCAGAAATCGCAGCGACCTGCCAGGCCTACATCGACGCAGCCCGCACCGGCGACGGATCAGGGATGCGGTCGATCCGGTTTGATCACGCAGATATCGTGGGGTCGCTTGACGGCCAGGCGATCAATCTCGATGCCGATGCCTTTTGCAAGCTCATTGATGAGGTGGGAGGGTCTCCTGAAGTCCGATCGAGAATCGTCTCCATTGACGATCAGGGCAATGCCGCGGCCGCTGGGGTGGAGTTCCTCGACTGGGGCGGCGTCCGGTGCACGGACTTGTTCGTGCTCTCCAAGCAGGATGCACACAGTGGCGAATCAGCAGCAAGGTGTCTGACTCCCACGCTCGGAACTGAATGTCTTGCCCGCTGCCAATCGCCGCCGATCCTCCTCAGGCCCTCGTCATTCCTCCGGGACGGCGGCCTTCCAGCCGTAGGTCACGTAGCGGCAGGTGGAAGAACCATCATCATAGAGATCCACCAAGGCGTACCCTTCAGCAAACTGCTGGCACTTCCCCCTCCACCAGCCACCACAGACAGCTCCGTTGCAGTAGTAATTGGTCCCCAGATACCGCACCTGGTCGACCAAATGGATATGCCCGCTGAGACAGACTTTGACATTGCCGTGCTGATGGAACAGCGCCGTCAGACGCCGGGCGTCCAGGTGCAACCAAGCTCCGGGGACGATCCAGTTCCCGCTGGTCTCGTTGTCTCCGTCGAGAAACGGGCAGGCCGCAAAGATGGGGATGTGTGAGAAGATCAGGATTGGTGTCGTTTTTGGGGTTTCTTTGAGTTCCAGGGAGAGCCACTGGAACTGTTCCTCGTCAAGCTTGCCAACATAGCTGTGTGGCTTCGGTCCGGGGTGGGTACTGTCCAGAACGATGAACTTCCAACCGGCTTTCTGAAAAGCCCGATAGCGTTTGCCGATGCCAAGCTCATCAACAGCCCAGGCTTTTCCGTAACCCTGATCTGCTTCTCCAGCTCCGCTGGCGTCCTTGGCCCAACCCCAGACATCGTGGTTGCCGATGCACGATTCGTAGGGCAGCGAGCAATCCCCCTTGAGGACTCGATGCCACACATCCCATTGTTGCTTGGTTCGCTGGCGAGTTTGAGCGAAGGCGTCCATGATGTTGTCGCCCCCGAAAAGTATCAAATCGGGTTGATCCGGGAGAGCTTGAACATGATGCAAACAAGCGGCCATCCCCTGAGCTGCCTTGAGCTCTGGCTGAACATGGATGTCCGTCAAGTGAGCCAGACGCAGCACACGCCGGGCGGAAGCGGAACGAGCCTCAGCTGAACCAGCGGCAAGCGTCAACGCGCCGGCGGCCAAAAATGCACGACGATCGAAGGAACTGGACATGGTGTCTCTCGAAAAGGGATTCAGAACCCAGCGAGGTGGTTGTCTAGCAAGTCGGCAGCGGACTTGTCACGGGAGGTTCTGGCCTAGCCCACCCGATCATCTCGCAAACTGGTCTGGAAGCAAAGTCTGGCAAGAGTTCAGAGAAAGAAATCTCTCCGGTGTCGAAATCGCCGCGGCCAAACGTCAACCTTGCGAAGTCGCGGATCGGCTGCGAACCAGACTGCCTCCAACGTTGGGAAGACCCACGAAGTAGGTGATCGCCGTGAACGAAACCTCTGACGATTTCGCTGCTGGCACCGACCATCGAGGTCCCGGACCTGGACACCGTCCCCGACCTGGACACCGTCCTCGGGTGGGCCGCCAAGTCCAGATTGCCCGACGAAACCCCCTACCTCGTCGAAGACTATTCAGGGAATCAGTAAGCCCCACGATCGCCGCAGCCCTGGGACACGCTGCTGCTCTGGCTGAGTGTGATTCTCTTCAGTCAGCGTGGTAGGCACTTCAGTCAATTGATCCGGCTCCTGTCAAACACGACGCTCCCTGTTGGGCGCTGAAGGCCCGTTTGCTCGCTCAGGGTGGCTGCTTGCAAGAAACCCACAATGCGTATCACCAGTCCATCGGGCTGACCGAGGACCAGGCGTCCCGAGAATTCTGACAAGCCAAGTTGACCTCACATGCTGAGCGCACCGGCCCTCCGAGCGATCCGGCTTCGTTGCCGCCGAGTGAGTTTCCAGTCAGGCTCGTCTCTTGGCAAAGCTCCGTCGAATCGAGAGGAGCCGAACGCCCTGTCGGTGATATCCAGGCGAGATCGATTCCTCGAAGACGGTCCTACCTCTCCTTCCATTTCGCCCGGCGGAACCTGGTCCCAATGAACTGACGCGACCTTGGGGTTCTCGATTGATCGCTGGAGAGTGTCTTGACCAACACGGGGGACATGGAGGATTAAAGACAAAAAGCCCACCGCCACCGAAGGCGATGGGCTTTCATTGGAAGGCATGAGTCGGGGGAACAGGATTTGAACCTGCGACCTCCTGGTCCCAAACCAGGCGCTCTGCCAGGCTGAGCTACCCCCCGAAGAAGTTGCGTCGAAGAGCTTTTCCCATTCGACGCTTTTGAGACACGCCAAGTCGGCAGCCGGTTCGGGGAGGAAGGGGAGTTCCGTCAACCGGCCTTGCGTCCGCGACTGCCACCAAGCAAGTGCTTGCGGATTCGCTCGAACTCCTCATGACTGTTGAAGTGAATGGTGATTCGACCGGTGCCTTTGGGGCCCTGTTTGAGATCGACCTTGGTTCCCAAGGCCGTGCGGAAATCCTGCTCCAAGGAAGCCAGGTGCTCATCCGAGGACTCAGGCTCGGCTGGCTTCTTGGCCTCCTCCCCCTCAGGATCGTGAATCTTGAGGCTGTCTTCGTCGGCCAGGCGAGTTTTGACCAGCTGCTCTGTGGCGCGGACCGACAACCCTTCACTTTGGATCTTCTTGCAGGCCTCTACCTGTTCCTTCTCCTCGCCCAGCGGGAGAAGGGCTCGCGCGTGCCCAGCAGAGACCGCACCGTCTCGCACGGCCTTCTGGATGGGGTCGGGCAGTTCGAGAAGTCGGATCAAGTTGGAGACGGTGGAACGATCGATGCCGATCCGCTTGGCCAGTTCTTCCTGCTTGCACTTGTAAGTTTTCAGGTATCGTTGGAATGCGCTCGCCTTCTCCAACGGGTTGAGGTCTTTTCTCTGGAGATTTTCGATGATCGCGACTTCGGCGACTTGTCGATCATCGGCGTCGATAATCCTGACTGGAACGGTGTTCCAGCCGATTTTCTGCGCTGCACGCAGCCGACGCTCCCCAGCGATCAGCTGATAGCGACCTTCGATTAGTCGCACCACCAGCGGCTGAATAATGCCGTGGGTCTTCAAGCTTTCGCCAAGACCGTCGAGTTCGGCCGCGTCGAATTCCCGCCGCGGTTGAAAAGGATTGGGATCGACTTTGGAGATGGGGACCTTTTGGACCCCAGGTGCTGGGGCAGCCCGTGCCCCGGCTTCACGAACCTGTGGCTGGCCATCGTCGCCAGCCCCACCTAGCAAAGCCTCCAACCCCCGACCGAGGCGACGCTGAGGTTGTGCCCCCTGCTCGGGCTGCGAGGCCGCTGAGGATCTTGACTGGGGTGATGTCCCTTGTTTTGCGGGATTCGTTTGGGCTGACTGCCCCTGAGTTGGAGCAGGTTGAGATGGCTGACTCCCAACACTCATCGCGTCTGACCTCCTGTCCGACCGTCGATGGTTGAGCAAACCAAGGCCACGGCCAATTGGCTGCCTTGGTTTGACAAACGCATGCGGGTGTTATTGTAGCGTGAGCGCGCAGCTGTGAAAGGCCAGCTTTCAGCCCCGAAGGCTGGTGCACCCAACGGGAATCGCTGAACCAACGCTTGCGAGATTCACCGAGGCGAATCCGTTTCACATGAAACAAACCCGCGTTTCGGAGGAAAGCCGAAGGAGTCCGGCCTGGCCTCGGGTGGACCGCACGCTCGCTCTGGCAGATTTCACCCGGGGATGCTGTCGCGGAGGAGTCAAAAGTCAGTCTGAAAACGGCAAACAGGCCGCAGAATGAACTGCGGCCTGCCTGGCGATGATCGTGTGGAACCCGCAGAGTGATTGAGAAACGCTCTCTCGAGGAACCACCTGTTTGGACGTGCCCGGTTTAGTAGCGATACCCGTCAGACTTGAAGGGACCGCTTTTGGGAACGTCGATGTAATCGGCCTGCTCCTCGCTCAGTTCCGTCAGATCAGCGCCGATCTGCTCCAAGTGCAGACGGGCCACTTCTTCGTCGAGATGTTTGGGCAGCACGTGGATGGCGATCTCGTACTTGTCGGCGTGGTTCCACAATTCGATTTGAGCGAGCACCTGATTGGTGAACGAATTGCTCATCACGAAGGAGGGGTGTCCAGTGGCACAGCCGAGATTTACAAGACGGCCGTCGGCGAGTAGCAACAGGCTCTTCCCACTGGGGAAGGTGTAGCGATCCACCAAAGGCTTAATGTTTTCGCAGGTCACCTCGGGTTGTGCCTTGAGCCAGGCAACGTCGATCTCGTCCTGGAAGTGCCCGATATTGCAGATGATGGCATCTTGAGGCAAGCGAGTCAGATGCTCTCCGGTGACCACTTGGGTGTTCCCAGTGGCAGTGACGATGACATTGGCGATATCGGCCACATCTTCAAGTCGTTTGACCTCGTAGCCTTCCATCGCGGCCTGCAAGGCGTTGATCGGGTCGATCTCGGTGACGATCACTCGAGCGCCGTAACTCCGCAGCGACTGGGCGCAGCCTTTGCCGACATCGCCGTAGCCGCAGACAACAGCAACTTTGCCGGCGAGCATCACATCGGTGGCACGCTTGATTCCGTCAACCAAGCTTTCTCGGCAACCGTAGAGATTGTCGAACTTGCTCTTGGTGACCGAGTCATTGACGTTGATTGCCGGTGCGCGAAGTTCGCCGCGTTTCAGACGCTTCCGAAGATCCTTGATGCCTGTGGTGGTCTCTTCAGAGATTCCGCGGATCTCAGCCATGTATTCCGGGAATCTGTCGTGGACCATCGCGGTCAAATCGCCGCCATCATCCAAGATCATGTTCAACGGCTTGCCATCGGGGAACACGAGGGTCTGCTCGATGCACCAGTCGAACTCCTCTTCGCTCATGCCCTTCCAGGCATAGACACCAAGGCCAGCTTTGGCAATCGCACAGGCGGCATGATCCTGCGTGCTGTAGATGTTACAGCTGGACCACTGGACCTCAGCGCCCAGCTCAACAAGCGTCTCGATGAGCACAGCCGTCTGGATGGTCATGTGCAGGCAGCCGGCGATTCGGGCCCCAGCCAGCGGCTTCTGCTGACCGTACTTCTTCCGCAACGCCATCATTCCTGGCATTTCATTCTCAGCCAGAACGATTTCTTTGCGGCCCCAGGCGGCCAACTTTTCAAACTCGGCTTCTGAAACATTGACGACTTTGTACGGCAGCTTGGTGGATTCGACTTGTGCCACTGAGCACTCCTTGGAGTTTGGTGGAATTGAATCAGATGCTCAACGAAATACCCCAGCCAATCGGCTAAGACCTTTTCATCTGCGGCACCTGAACCGCCTGACTCGAACCAAAGGTTCAGACGGTGAGTTCAACGATCAACAGCCCTCAAGAGGCGAACATTGGTCCAAAACAGCCAATCAAGGAGATCCGCTCGTTTCCGACAACGCTTGTCTCAAGTTGTTTCTGGCAAGCAGTTTCCCGAAGGTGATCTAGTGAAACTGCCCGCAAACAGGCCATCCGAGAAATGGTTCCGAGTTGTCTAGGTCCTGACTTCCTCGGAGGTTTCTGCTGGGCCCCCCGATCAGTTTTTCTGTGAGATCAGGTCGAGGACTATTGATACGCACCAGTTGAGAATACGTAGGGAATTCCCGAAACTTCCTCGCAGAACCTTGGAGGACGTCGACATCATAAGAGGTCCCCCCTACCCTGACAACCGTCAGCGAGAGTGCCAAGCCCTGCTCAGGCGCGGCTGAGTATCCCATGAGCTTGGTCGGCAGTGGTGTTCACGGCTTCCGAGGCAAGCGACACGGTGGCCGCTTTTGGGGCCACACCCCATCACTTGATGACAGACTTTCGCCACGGTTGCCACAGAAGCTCAGTTCAGCAAAGACCTTATTCCGCAAGAGGAACTCTGGAATCCAACAAAGGGGCTGCTCCAAGATGCGAGAGCCTCTCTGCTTTCCGGCTTGAGGGCGTTGGTCCTCTTGGGGACCTCTCGCCAGCCTCACTGGTCGGCTTGAAGCAGGCCCTGCTGGTTGATCGCCTGCAAAGCGTTTTTGACAAACTGTCGCACTTTCGCAGGGTCTTTCCGTCCTGGCTCCGCTTCCACCCCGCTGGCCACATCCACTCCGAAAGGACGCACCATGTCGATCGCCTGGGCAACGTTCTCGGGGGTGAGTCCTCCAGCCAGAATCAGCGGACAGGCGGCCCCACGGCTCTGCGTCCAAAGATGCCGACAGGCGGACAAGCCCGACCAGTCCAATCGTTGCCCGGTTCCACCGTGGCTTGAGGGGTGGTAAGCGTCCAACAGAATTCCGGAGATCACCGGCGACCAGTCGGCCAAGGTGACAAGCTGTTGCTCCAGCTCCTCCAATGCCTCGCTCCGCACTCGGCTGACGTAGATGATCTTGCTAGGTTGGTCCGGCCGCCTGGTGGCACGCTGCAGCTCTGTGTGCAATTGTCGGACGAAGCCCTCCGGCTCTCCCCCATGGAGCTGAACGTGGGTCAGGCCAACCTGAGCCGCCACGCTGAGCACATCCCCCAGTGAGGAGTTGACAAACACCCCGACTCGCGCGACCTCCGCCGGAAGGGCTTGTGAAATGGCCGCCGCCTGCTCAGCAGACACATACCGCGGACTCTTCAGGGAAAAGTTCAAACCCACAGCATCGGCTCCCGACTCAGCTGCCAAAACAGCGTCTTGGACACCGGTCACTCCACAAAGTTTCACATGGAACATATCGCACCCAGGAATGTGCCCAGCTCTGTGCAACTTAGTCACAAAAAGGTTGCATTTCCTGATTAACAGGGATCCCTCCGCCAGCGTTCGTTGTGATCTTTCTGCCCAGGCGTGTCACTCCCCGGACCTCAACTTCCACCAACGCCGACCTGCCCAGGGGCCAGCAGGCCCGTGGTCAGCAGGCCCAGAGGTCAGAAAGAACGGGAGAACTGGCACCCCGACAGCCAATTTCCGAACCGGCGGGGTGGAACTTAGGCGAACTGCGCTAGATTGTGCAGTCCTGAGGGCTCCTGTTGCAGTGGAGTTCCCTGGCAGGCCGAATTCGTTAACGGGCGGTTGTCTCCACGCGGGCAAACTCAGATTCCTCGATCTGCTTCAATTCAGGATTTCGCAACGGGATGTCTGGGCGAGAGGTCCCCAGAAGCTTTCAGGGAAGGATTCCTGGAATCCACGCAGGGAGGCAGAGAACCCCTGATGGTCGCCGACAGCAGTGTCTGAACAAACCTCAAGTTGAGATCGGTCGATTCGGGCGACGCCCTGGCCGATGGGTGGAGTGCCAGAGCGCCTCTTCGGCTGCGTCGTGGGAGCTGATCGGGGCGGACCAACGGACAGAGGATTTGGGACAGTCCCATTCGGGAAAGCCAAGGGGAGAAAGTATGGATGCCGCCAACGCAAACACCCAAACCGAATTGGACCGCATGACTCCTACCGTTCAGGAGCTTGGTTGGGATCAACTTGATGATCAGGACCAGTTGCGCCGCTTGGGTGTGGATCGCTGGCCATTCTTGGCAGTGGGATCTGTCAACCACTTTGTCCCGGTCGGTGCTGCTGAGGAAGTCCGCCAAAGTCTTCGACGATCGATTGCCCACCAGGCCGGGATTGGACTGATCATCGGCCCCCCCGGCACGGGAAAAACCCTCTTGCTTAGGCGGCTGGGTGCAGAGCTGGCGAACTCGCACAGGGTGGTGCTCATCGGGGGGGCTCATGCGGAACTCAGCAGACGAGAGCTGTTCCAATCGATCCTTTTTGAATTAGAGCTGCCCTACCGCGGCTTGGATGAAGGAGAGCTGCGGCTCTCACTGGTCGAACTCTTGCTGGATCCGTCGGCCAGCGGGGCCGGCCTGGTTCTGCTGGTCGATGACGCTCACCAGCTGCCACAGATCTTGCTGGACCAGCTCCGAGTCTTCAGTGAGGTGCTCGCCGGTGGGCAACCTCGAGTCACCCTGTTCCTCGCTGGCACGGTCCGGCTCGAAGAAACCCTGGCCGATCCTTCGCTGGAGAGCCTGGCTCAACGCGTCGCTGCTCGTGGCTACTTGCGGCCCCTCTCTTATTACGAGAGCCATGACTACGTGCGGATGTTGGTCAGCTCCGCCGGTGGAAATCCCGCCAACTTGTTCACATCCGACGCCCTGGCGAACCTTCATCAAGCCACCGACGGGGTCCCCCGACTTCTCAATCAGGTTGCCGACGTGGCCCTCAACTTAGCCCTCGCTGCCGACCGGTTGCCGGTCGATGAAGCCCTGATCAGTGAGGCCTGGGCGGAGCTACAACAGCTGCCCACACCCTGGAATGATTCACCTCACGCTCTCAACGGCCAGCCTGCAGCGTCACAAGCACCCGACCACCCAGACGCTCTGATTGCCACCAGCGTTGTCGAGTTTGGCCAGTTGGAAGAAGAAACCGATCCACCCGAAGGTCCTCAATCTCCAACTGCCCAGCCCCACCTGGAGCAGGTCGATCACCCGAGTGCAGAAATGCCCCTCCAAGAGCCACCCTGTGCCGGGCGGCGAGATTCTGCCCGGGAACACGCCCGGGTCGACACAGCACACTTGTCGCCGGTGGTCTCCCCGCCCGCCTTTTCCTCCCGTGTCGCACCCGGCCACCAGGCGTTATCCCTTCGTCAGACAGATGCTCACTCGGCCACGCTGAAGGCCGCCAACGCTCGCCTGGCACCAGGAGACAGCGTCTATATCGCTGAGCAGGTGGTCCCTGATCCATACACCGCCAAAGACCCTGCGGCCCGATCGAATGGCGAAACCTCCGCAAAGCCACCGAGCCTCTCCGATCCCGATTCCTCCGTCTTCGGCGACTGGGTCGAAGTGAACCAACCCAGTCAGACTCCAGCCGTTTCCAAGCTGGCTCCCACAGAAATCGCTCCCACAGAAATCGCTCACACAGAAATCGCTCACACAGAGATCACTCCCACAGAAATCAGCAAGGAAAAGCAAGAGACGCCGATCCCTCCTGAGGCGATCGGCGAGCGAACTGGGCCACATTCGTTTCCCCAAGCCTTGGATGGCGAAGGAGGCGGGAACGGGATGGATTCCCAGCGAGGGAGCACCCGAACCGAGAATGTCCCGATGCCACCAGCAACAACGGACCTTGTTCCAACTGAATTCGCAGAAGACGAGCTCTCCGGAGACCTGACTTTCGAAGGGTTCCCCGTGGACGAGCCCCAAGATGGTCAGACTGAGGAGTTCCGGGTTGACCGAGCCGAGGGGCGTGCAGTGCATGATCCTTCGGCAGAACTGGTGACCCTTCAACTTGAGGTGAGCGAGGATTCCCGAGCGATCCTCATCCGCGATCAAGATGACACTGTGACGGTGAGCTTAGAGGAGCCTGAGCCGACCGTCGAACCGATCACTCCTTGGCTCAGTTCTGACGAATTCGACAGCGGAGCCGACCTCGACAGCAATGTCGGCCAAGAACGGGAGATCACTGCTGGCACTGAGACTGGCTCGCTTGTCACCAGCTTGCCCGAGAGCGAGTTCTCTGCGGAGGATGCCAAGCAGCTCTTCCCGGTGGCCATCAGTTTCCCTTTGCCGGCGGTACCGCAGGGTTGGAACGAAGGTGGGGAGATCTCCTTGGCCGCTTTGCCTGCCCCAGACCAGGCCGTTCAGTCGAATTCGCAGACGCAACCCGACCAACCTTCGGACAGTTGTTCCCCTCACCTGAAGGTTTCAGAAACCGGACCAATCCTTCACAAAGCCGCACCAGGTGAGCCCCAAACCAGGTCTCGGGAAACGCCTCAGGACTGCCCTGAAGCCGGCCAGCCTCGCCCTGATCACCACTCCAGCGAAACGTCGAATCCGCCCCACGACTGCTGCGAGGAAACGGACTCGGGACAGTCAAGCTCCAGCCAATCGGAAGAGGATGCGATCAACGCTGCCTCAGGTCGGATCGTCCGCCGAGCCGATTACCGGCACATGTTCGCTCGTCTGCAACAAGGCCCCCATCTGTAAGACACCAGCTATTGAAAAATCAGCAAGCAGAAACCAGTGATCGGAGGCCGTCGTTTGAAAAGGAGCCTTGGTCGCAATCGGCCCTTGTGTGAAGAAATCATGGCAACCTGACGGAGCCAACGGGCCAAAGCAAGCCAGGCGAGATGGAGGACTGATCCCTGGAGATCGCTCCCACTCTGGAGTTGTCGGCCCCCTCCCCTCAGGGTCGCGGGGACGCAGATTTCTGGTATGGTACCAGTCTTGGCTAACAAGGGCCGAGACGAACGGTTGCCTTCCTCCGTGCCCTGGCCAACGGTTATCTTCCCTTGAGACGGCTTCTTGCGAGGATTGCACCATGGCAAGGGTGCTGGTCACCGGCGGCGCTGGTTTTATTGGATCTCACCTCGTCGAGGCGCTTGTTGCTCGAGGAGACGAGGTTTGTGTGCTGGACAACCTCAGCACTGGGTATGAGCGGAACCTGGCACCGCATGGCGACAAAGTGCAACTGATCCGGGGAGATGTCTCAGATCCAGAGCAGGCGGCTGTTGCCGTAGAAGGCTGCTCGGTGGTCTGGCACCAGGCGGCTCTGGCCAGCGTCCCGCTGAGTATCGAAAAGCCCTTGGAAGTGCATGCTGCCTGTGCCACAGGCACGTTGGTGATGTTAGACGCTGCCCGTCGGGCCGGCGTGAAACGATTTGTCTACGCAGCCAGCAGCAGTTGCTACGGAAACCAACCAGGCGATCCAGAAACTGGCGCTTTACAAGAATCCGTGCCCACCATGCCGCTTTCGCCCTACGCAGCGGCCAAGCTCGCCGGCGAGCTTTACCTCCAGAGCTTTTATCACAGTTACGGTTTGGAAACTGTGGGGTTGCGGTACTTCAACGTTTTTGGGCCTCGCCAGGACCCCAGTAGCCCCTACGCAGCGGTCATTCCGCTGTTCATCAAAGCCATCAAGGAAGGCAGAAGCCCCACAATCTTTGGAGACGGACTGCAAAGCCGCGACTTTGTCTACGTCGGCAATGTGGTGCATGCCAACCTTTTGGCCGCCGAAGCCCCAAATGTGGGCGGACAAGTCTTCAACATTGGAAACGGCGGTTCCACCACGTTGCTCCAGCTGATCGAAACCTTGAACACACTGCTGGGCAAAAACATCCAGCCGATCCATGCAGAGGCCCGCGTTGGGGACGTCCGGCACAGCCGGGCCGATATCACCAACACCCAAGACAAGCTCAGCTACACACCCCCTGTTCGCTTTGAGGAAGGGCTGCGGCGGTTGTTGCTCAGCGAAGGTTTGATCTCTTAAATCCCGGGAAAGTTTCAGCCCAAGGCAACCAACCCCCTCAGGGAATTCGCAGTGGCTCCGACTCGAGAGGACGCCCCCTACGCTCGCGAGATCGGCGTCACATCATCCCTCGCCCGCTGTTCTGTCCCCTCTGCGGAACACTCAACACAGACCGCTTTCCCCGCTGGGCGTTGAAGCGGTGGCGGGATGGACTCTCCTGTGCCGTCGCTTAGCTGCGGATCCCCTGCTTTCCTGCCTGCCTGCTCACCAGACTCCGTCTTCCGAAGAAGCGTCGACGCGGGACCCGAGCTGAAAACCCTCGTCGGCGAAGGGTGACGTGCCGTCAGAAAATACAGCACCGCTACCACTGCACACCAAACCGAGACCGCCAAAAATGTGGTCGCAAAGGGGGGAAGGCCGAAAAAACGGCTCAGGGAGATCAGTCCACCGATCAGCGGCCCCCCGAAAAGCATCCCCACATCCAGCATCATCAGCATCAAGGAGGTCCCCACCCCTCGGTGGCGTGACGGAAAGAACCCACTCCCGCCAGCAACCGCAGCCGGGAAAAGGAAGGCATGACCAATCCCTTGGACCATTGCCGGGATCACCAAATCCCAAGAAGAACGAACTAGCAGTAACAAGGCGGTACTGGCAGACATACAGGTCAACCCGATCAATGCCATCAGGATGATGCCGTATTTCTGAGCAAATCGGCGGATGAGCAACCGCGTGGTGAAGGCACTGACCGCGTACGCAGTAAAGAAGCTGGAGAGTCCCTCAATCTGCAACTCCCGCACAAACTCCACCAGAAAAACCTGGGGTATGACCAATACCAAACCCATCGTGATAGTCACCAGCAACAAGCTGCCGGGACAATACCTTCTCAGCAGCCAGTAAACGGGGAGCTGTCGGCGGTGAGCGATCTTGGTTGGATGGCTGCTGGTGGCCAATTGCCCGAGCAGAACATTCAACAGACCAACACATCCTGCCGTCATAAACATCGCACGGATCTGCCAGGACTCCACGGGTTGGCTGGCAAAGATCCAGTCGCCAATGAGCGGACCAATCAGCATTCCCACGAATCCACTGGTTCCCAAGGTGCCGACCATCTCGGCCATCCGATCCGGACTGGCTCGCTGCGAGGTTGCCACTGTGGTTGCCCCAAAGACGCCCGCCACGCTGCTGCTGAATAGCACTCGCATCAAGAACGACCCTGGGCCACCGATCTCCGTGACCAACAGGTGCCCAAAGCAGCTCCCCGCATAAAGCAACCCACAAACCAGCCACACCCGACGTGCCCCATAGTGGTCGATGCCCTTGCCTTGGACCAAGCGGATCAGCACGCTGCCGACCATCCCAACCCCAATGATCCAGCCGAGCCACCACTCAGAATTCGTTGGCTGATAGTACTTCACAAATTCCCCATACCTTGCCAACAGACTCACCGAAATCACCAGTGAGGCGTTCGCTGCGTAGGTCAACCAAAAGCCCGTGCCGTAGATCGCCCAACTGGCTGACTGATGAGGGGAAAGGTTGTTTGGACTCGCAAGAGGTGCCTGAGACAAGCTGGGAACGTGATCAGGCTTTTGCTCGATTTTCACTTGATTCTTGGGGATTGGGATCGGGAATAAAGGTTGGAAAAGCAGAAGAGAGAAAATTCGTTGATGATGGGGGCAGGTTCATTGTCAGCCACGGCCCTCTGCGGACAATAGCGTGGGCCGTTTTCCCATCGCTGACTCCATGGCTGGTAGCAGTTGCTTACCTCAGTCTGAAAAAGACAGTGGGGCAGCCGCCCCTGAACCTTCTCTGCGACCTCAACAATGACTGCCACCCGGCCTGCCAATTCCTCAATTGGCAACAACCCTTCTGACAACAAGCCTTTCCACCACAGCCCTCCTCTGAGCCAGGGTGCGGATCGAGACCCTCAAGTCTCCCACGAGGCTGGTGTTCGGTTGTCGCAAGTGGCAACCCCAGCCAACCCAACAACCCCAACGGACACCCCCACCAATGACTGGAGGGAGCTTTATCCTTTCTCATCGCAGGAATTGCGGGTGGGAGGACATCGCTACCATTACCTCGACGAGGGCCCGGCCGATGCGGAGCGGACGCTCTTGTGCGTCCACGGTAACCCTACTTGGTCCTTCTTTTGGAGGGAGATCGTCAAACGCTTTCGCGGACGCTTTCGGGTGGTTGCGGTGGATCACCTCGGGTGTGGCCTTTCTGAGAAGCCGCAGAGTTATCGCTACTGTCTTGCTGAGCATATCACGAATTTGCTCGCCCTTTGGGACCATCTCCAGCTACAAAAGGTGGTGTTAGTCGCACATGACTGGGGAGGGCCGATTGGCCTTGGGGCGGCGGTTGCACGCGCCGATGCAGTTGCGGGTCTGGCGTTGATGAATACCGCCTGCTTTCGGGATACCCACATCCCCTGGAGCATTCGGGTCTGTCGGTGGCCCGTTCTGGGCCCTTGTGCCGTCCGTGGTCTGAATGCCTTCGCCCGTGCTGCCTTGAGGTGGGCAACTGCGTCTCCTCAGGGCCTCCCAGCGAAAGTGCAAGCCGGCTTGCTGGCGCCGTACGATTGCTGGGCCAGCCGAGTTGCCTTGCTGCGATTCGTCCAAGACATCCCTTTGGACCCTCGTTCGGCAACGGCCTGCAAGTTGGCGGAGATCGAATCTCAGTTGCAGGTTTTTCGAGATCGGCCTGTCCAGCTTCTCTGGGGGATGCAGGACTTCTGCTTTACCCCTCATTTTCTGAGCCGTTGGCTTGGGGAGTTCTTTCCCCATGCTGATGTCCGGCGGATCGAAGCAGCCGGGCACTACATTGTGGAGGATGCACCCGAGGAGGTCCTGCAAACTTTAGAGGGCTTCTTGGCTCGAGAGCAAAACCCCCGGCGTGCTTCAGCGAACCTCATCCAGGCCGAAAGCCTCACTCAGAGAAGCCAGCCGGACCAAGCGACCAATGTCGCCTCTCGGCTGGTGGAGACTGCCATGGCTCTGCCGAATGCCCGAGCCGTGATCGTCCCGGGAAAACGGGACGCCACCAACCGCCGGCAGTATCAGGTGACGACTTTCCAAGAGCTCGACCAGGAAACTGATCGCCTGGCTCGGGGTCTGAGGCAGTTCGGTGTCACCCCGGGAACGCGGCTGGTGTTGATGGTGCGACCCGGCCTGGAGTTCGTCGCCTTGACCTTTGCCATATTCAAAGTTGGGGCGGTTGCTGTGCTGATTGACCCGGGCATGGGCCTCCGCAACTTGTTAGCCTGCCTGGATGAAGTCGAGCCGGAAGGTTTTCTCGGGGTGCCACTCGTGCAGGCCGTCCGCACTTTGCTCCACGGTCGCTATCCCCAAGCTCGGTTCAATGTCACCGTGGGGGCTCAGCCGCGTCTGTGGGATGGGCTCTCTTGGGAAGAACTTCGTGGCGGCCCCTGGAAAGGCCCCGAGTTGGAGCAGTTGGAACCCAAGGCCCCCGCTGCAATCATCTTCACCAGCGGCAGCACCGGTCCGGCCAAGGGTGTGCTATACAGCCACAAAAACTTTGACGCTCAAGTCGACGAAATCCGGCAGCGGTACAACATCCAACCTGGGGAAGTCAACCTGCCCGGCTTTCCCCTGTTTACCCTCTTCGATGCCGCCATGGGCGTCACCACAGTCATCCCGGACATGAACCCATCTCGGCCAGCCCAACTGGACCCCCCGAAGCTGATCGAGGCTATCCACGACTGGCACGTCACTCAGTCTTTTGGTTCGCCGGCGATCTGGGAGAAGATCAGCCGTTACTGCCAAGAACACCGCCTGAAACTTCCCAGCCTTCGGCGTGTGCTCTCAGCGGGCGCCCCGGTCCCCCCAAGTGTGTTATCGCGTCTGCAGGATTGTCTGCCGGCCGAGGCCCAGATTGAAACACCTTATGGGGCCACAGAAGCCCTGCCGATCAGTTCGATCAGCGCAACTGAGGTCTTGGGCGAAACGGCCATCCAATCCTCTCTGGGTGCCGGAACCTGCGTGGGCCGACGGTTTTCCCAGATCGAATGGAAGATCATCCAGGCCACTGATCGGGTCATTCCCAGCTTGGACCAAGCTGAACTAGTGAGCCAGGGCAACACCGGCGAAGTCATCGTCCGCGGACCGGTTGTCACCAGCGAGTACTTTCGTAAACCGGAGGTCACCGCTGCATCCAAAATCCAAGACGGAGAGAGTTTCTGGCACCGCATGGGTGATGTCGGATATCTCGACAGCGAAGAGCGGCTCTGGTTCTGCGGACGACTCAAACAACGCGTGATGACAGCCGAAGGCCCACTGGATACCGAGCCTGTCGAGGGGATTTTCAACCAACACACCCGCGTCTTTCGCTCAGCCCTGGTGGGTGTCGGGGAGCCAGCAAGCCAGAGTCCGGTTGTCATCGTGGAGTTGCAACGCGGTCAGCCCATCCGTGGGGCGGCCGATCGGGAAAGCCTTCTGTCGGACCTTCGACAGCTTGCCGTCAGCCATGCCCTCACTCGGGCCATCGACACGTTTCTGATTCACCCCAGATTTCCCGTCGACGTTCGCCACAATGCGAAGATCGGCCGGGAAAAGCTCAGCCAGTGGGCCATCCAGAAGCTGGGCCTTAGCGGATCCTCTCAAGACACTGTTTAAGGTTGCTTTAGCCGGTGGCTTGAGGGACCGCAGGTTGGTGGGAGGAAAGTCCTGGGTCACCTGAGGCTCGAGAACTCGGGCCTATTGGGCTTGAGGGAGAGCCGATCACTCGGCAGACCAAAAGGCGGCCAACTGCCAGAGGTCGTCGGGATTGGAGCGAATGGCATACCCAGCGATGGCCAGAAGGATTCCGAAGGCTACCAGCAGAACTGGGGCGATAGGGCTGGGTCGTACTGTTGTTTCGGCGGCGACCTGTCGGACGGCCTGCTCGAAGTCCTGCCAGCCCGAGGGGTTCTGCGGGACGCTGGCTCCTTTGAGGCGGACGTTGCGTAAGGCATTGTCGCCCTCAACCTGGAACTCGACCCCCAGCGAGGGCAGTTCCAGCGTGTTGCCAGCCCGATTGGCGGGAGCTCCCAGACGCTCCAGGACCTGTGTGACCAGAACCTGAGCTTGCTCGAGGGTCAGATTGAAGAGAATCAGCCGCGGAGGGCGAACCAGGCAATAGAGGCTGACCAGCAAGCTATACATCGTCAGCAACATCGCCCAAGTCAGCGGACCGTAGGCGAGAAAGGCACCTGTGGGGGCTAACAGCTCGATGGGTCCCACCATGACCAGCCCGCTTAAACCAACTGCCAAGAGTGCTGTATCCGCTGATCCCCACAGCACAATCGGTCGTCGAGAGAGATTCATCAATCCGTAGAACAGCGCGGCAAGTGCCAGTGGAACACAGGCCAGCACAACGCGAGCCGAATCGACCATCCGTTAACCCGTACTCTTGACGTGGAAAGCACACCCTCCGCTGGGCACCTGGGATGACTCATCCCAGACCATGTGAGTCTACGCTGACCAGTCTCATGCGGTCAACGATGGACCAACTCCCCTCCCCCCAAGCCCCCAAGCTGGCAAAGAACGGACCATCCAAGGAGAGGCCCCTTCCCTGCGACTTGTCATGTCAGGTGGGGCGGATCGAAACGCCCGTCTTCAAACTTTCGACATTGCTGCTTGCTTACGACGAGGGAGAGCGGACTGCAGCCTTGCAGACGGCTTGGCTGCCACTCAACGTTGAGGGGCGGAGGCAGGCCGTTGGGCCTCGACTTGGGGACTGCGGAAGTAAGTCTGCGGTGGAACCTCCGGGAACGACTGCATCATTTGCTCGATTTGCTGCAGCGTTTGCAGATCGGCCTTTTGCAGTTTCCACCGCGGTTCGTGGATACGGCGAAAAACCACTGGCTCTCCGTCCGTGATCCTGAGGGTGAGCACCACTTCGCCGGGAATCCGTCCGGAGGATTTCAGCAAACTGTTGACATAGAGGCGAGCAAACGGCGGCATCCCCCCAGGGTTGGTCAATGTGTCCAATTGGGCTCGCCAATCTGAGAATTCGGCCCACTGGGCGGCCATTTGGCGACGCGGAGGCGCAACACTTGTTAGCTGGTACTCCATATATTTGTTGGATAACGACAAAATGGCTGTCTCGCGGTCGAAAGACTGCTCGAACTTGGGCTCGGCTAGGAGGCGAATGAACTCCGAGGGCGATTTCTTGGCCTCAACATGCACACCTGCGATGAAGTCGCTCATCACAGCAAAGGAGACCTGAGTTTGCTGCTCTCGAGCAGGATTGAGCAGCAAGAACCGCTTGTTTTGAGGTTCCAGAACGGTCACTTCCTGAAGGGTGTAGTCGTAATTGTAGATGGATCCCTTGTAGAACAGTGTTGCGTTCTTACTCAGGGGCTGCTTTTCACCCCGCAACACGACTTGGCTGTCGACGCGAAAGTCCGCAGCGTCGGTGACTCCACAGAGGGCAAGCAGACCCATAGCTGAAAGCTTGAGGATTGGAGCGGTCAGCCCAAAGGGAGCCTGTTCATTGATGGGGTGCAAAAGGGAACCTCCTGGTCAACTTGTAAGCGATGGTCTGTGACGCGGAGGGTTGTAGTCGAGGAGCTGATCTGCTCACAACAGCGTTTCTTCAGCCATCAGCGGTCAATCCTTTGGCTCCTCTGAGCACCCCTCAAGATACTTTCCACCGCCACAGGCTGTTGTTGCGGTTCTTGCCGACGTTGAGCCTCTCCGGGCAACTTGGGAAATCCGGGGATATTGTTGCCTTGACCTGTTCCGGTTTCGACAGAGTGCGTCTCTGCCACGATCTGGAATAATCGAGGTCAGGGCAAGGAACTGTTGAGGAGTCCATTGTTCGTTGCCAACCGTGGGGGAACTCTTGGCAGCGAACTAATCTGTGGAGGAAGGTCGGGCAAGCCCGATTGTTAAGTGATCTCGCAACAGGTGAGTTCCGCTTTGCGAGAGACGCAGAGACTTGTTGGCCTCCAGATAATAAATCTGTGGACTCTTTAACGACTCCAGAGGTTGATCAGGCTCCAGATCAATCAGCACCGTGGTGGTCTGGCCGTTGTGAAGAAAACGTAGAGCATATTGCCACTGACGCTGAGGGCCAGGATTGCTGCTATCTTGGTTGTCTGACGGCCCCGACCAAGCAAAAGAGTAGTCGTAGAGCATCGCCCGACGGACAAAAGTTAGCTCGGTACCGATGCCGCTGACGATCGGGCGTCGATCGGTAATCCGCCACCTCTGCCCTCCCACAAGAATCGTCTCGGGAAAATCGTCTGTGCTCTCAGGGTGTTCGGAGGATGTCGTTGCTGGTTTTTTTCCTGCGAGCTGTGCATCGGCGAGCTGTGCATCGGCGAGCTGTGTCTTTGCAAGCTGGTCGCCGAGGTCTTTTGGCTCGGCTAACTCAAGGCGGCAAGCCTCGACGGTTTGAGCATGTCGGATTGCAGCAACCGCTTGAGGTCCCCAAAACTCCACGCTTCGGTAGGTTTGTCGAGAGTGCCAGAGATAGGTTCCGACTCCTGCCACAACTCCAAGGACCAGCAGAAGCCAAACCAGGTATTTGCCTTCAAAACCTATGGAGGGTGTTGGCTGCGTATCAGTCATCATTGTTACCAACTCTCACCGAGTTTGTTGCTTGGGGAGTTGATCGCAGACCCCTCCCAGCGAGTCCAGGGGAAGTTCTCACTCGGAAACTGGATGGACTCTGCAACGGATGATTCAGAGGTTCGGCACGACGCTTGTCCGGAGCGAAAAATCTCCTCAAGGCGAACTGAAGATCGATCGGCATGATTGTTCGACGAGTTTCCGAAGAGCGACAGCGTTATTGTCGGTCTGAATTGGGTCATCGCAAGATAATCGTTGATTCCCTGGGGAGTCTTCGACCCCCTGGCAGAGCAACCGCCAGCGAGGCCGATCTTCTGGTGGAGCCCAGACTGCCTTGAAGGCAGGCCGAAAGTCCGGTCTCGGGGACTACTTAAGGGAAAAGAGCTGTTGGAAAATCTGATCAGTTTGCTTGGGAACTGTTCAGCGTTGACCTACGCAAACTCAGCAATCATCGGCTCGACCGTTCCCATTGTAAGGAGCAGGCGCGTCATCGACATGCCTCCTGACCAGGGGGCGAGTCTCCTCTGCCGCTTGCCATTGTGTCAAGACAGACAAGATGCGGCGTGAGAGTTCAGCCACCCAGTCTAAGATTCTTCCAAAGCAGCAGTCTGGTGTGGGACTGGGGCTGGACAAGTTCTTTTCCGCTGGAAGACTGCCTGGGCCAACGAAAGGGCCTGAATCAACGAAAAAGTGCAGAGTTGACAATCCTTAGGTCGCTGAGTCCAAACCATTCCGAAGGCTGTTTTGACAAGCACTGCTTACGGCAAACTGGGGTTTCGGTCATTTCGTCGATCTTTCAACACACTGTTAACAAACCAACTGCTTCCTAAGAAACCGTTTTTTCCGGACCGTTGAAGTGATGGCTAACAAGTTCGATCCCTACCGTGAAGCTTTGGTGTTGGAAACTGAAACCGTGTGGCCTCAGGGGGTCCTGCTGGACCAGACCATTCGAGAACGAATCGAGCAGCAACTGCACGCGGATGCCGGGCGTGCCGCTGAGTTGGAATACATCCGATTGCACACTGGCTTTTGCCGACGGATCACCATCACTCCAGAAGACCTCGCTCGGTTGGGGGTCAATCCTTCACAAAACCCCATAAGTTGAGGCCGATGCAAGTGCTCGAGATCATGCCAGAGCTGTCAAGGCCGATGTTGTGGGCGACTGAGCCTCCAGGAAGAGTCTAGGTTGCTTCTACTTGCAGGGTTTTGCTGAGTGCTTGTATTGACAGCCCGCACCAAGAATCTAGGCTGGGAGCCCGGAAAATCAGGGTCTCGACTCTTCCCAACTGTGGCAGAGGCTCACTCCGTTGGAATCAGAAACCGCCCAGGCAACAACATTTGGGTGTCCACAAGCTCCCGGTGTCCACAAGCTCCCGGTGTCCACAAGCTCCCGGTGTCCACAAGGTCTCGGTCTCCACAAGGTCTCGGTCTCCACAAGGTCTTGTTGTCCACAAGTTCTCGGGGCAAGAGCCAGGTTCGGGAGTGTGCAGCGATGATTGCACCGCCGAGTTCATGCGATGGTCACGCTTCGGTGGTCTCTGAAACGGATTTGGGGGCAACGTCTTGGTTGGATCACTGGTCAACTGACTCCGGCAGATTGGAGCTGGGTTGTGGAACCGCCGAGGCGTCACTGCGTTCTGGTTGCCGTGAAGAAAAACCCATGATTCCTGCCAGCCCATTTTGGTACTCAAGGGATTTTTGATATTCGATCTCTCAAATAGCCTCTTTGCGAAGCCAAGAACACTCTGTCGCGGTGGGTTTTTTGTGGGAGGCTTCTAGATCTCTGGAGTTTCGCCGGCAAACGAGCCTGGGACGGCGGAGCTGTTGATTCACTGGCGTTTGGCTGGCTGGATCCGGAGTCAAGGAGCCAGAGGCGTCGTGCAACGGAGAGGACTCCCACAGCAAAGCGGCGTTTTCCTGTCACAAGAATCCACTGATGCATCTCAGCGGTCGACGCTTGGGATCTTCGAACAGGAATTGATGCCAATCTCGGAAAGACTCCGCTGGCCAATCCCCTCAGGCGATCAGCATCGCCGTTTTCGCTCTCCCTCACGAGAAGATCCCCAAGAGAAGGTAGCAATCCGCGATGACCGCATCAGCAGAGAATGATCCGAGTGTCTCGCCCGATTCTAACGGCCAAGCCGGTCCTTTGCCGGGACCGCAGTCCGACCAAGGGGGTGAGCCCACCAAGGACAGCCGAACCAACAGCAACCCAACCGAACGCGAAGTGTTGTCGGTCGATCTGGGCGCCCGAGCCTACCCGATTGAGATCGGCACAGGCTGTTTACAAAACGCCGCCGAGTTCATCTTCAGCCAAGGCCAAACCGAACATATCGTGCTGATCACCGACGAAAATCTTGAGCGACTTCATTTGGATCGACTCGCCACCGGGCTGGCTGCGTCGGAGCTGGAGGTGCATGTCTTGGTGATTCCCCCTGGCGAAACACTGAAATCGGTTGAGACCGCCAATACGTTGTGGGAGACGATGCTCGAGGTCCATGCCGATCGTTCCAGTGTCGTGCTGGCCTTTGGGGGAGGGGTCATCGGGGACCTGGCGGGATTTGTGGCAGCAACGTTTGCAAGGGGGTTACGGCTGATTCAAATCCCCACCACGTTGTTGGCCCAGGTGGATAGTTCGGTCGGCGGAAAAACCGGTGTCAACCTTCCTGGCGGGAAGAACCTCGTGGGCGCTTTTTGGCAACCTCGAGGTGTTCTGATTGATACAGAGGTGCTGACGACCTTGCCGGAGCGGGAGTATTGTTCTGGCCTGGCGGAGATCGTCAAATATGGGGCCATCCTCGATCCGGAATTGTTTGCCCAACTTGAAAAGTCCACCGAAAGGCTGCTGTCGATGGATCACGCGACCTTGCGAGCAATCATCCGTCGCAGTTGCCAACTGAAAGCCGAGGTGGTCATTGCTGATGAACAGGAAACAACAGGACGACGCGCGATTCTGAATTATGGCCACACTTTTGCCCATGCTTTTGAGACCCTGACCGGTTACAGCCAATTGTTGCATGGCGAGGCTGTCGCCATCGGCATGGACTGTGCGGCCCGCCTGGCAGAGCGATTGGGCCGAGTGGATGAGTCATTCGTCTTGCGTCAACGTCGCCTCCTCACTGACCTTGGACTGCCCGTGGCCGTTCCCGATCTGAATCCTGAGAGTGTGCTGGAGGTCATGGCCCGAGACAAGAAAGTCAGCTACGGAAAACTTCGATTCATTCTCCCGACTGGCCTCGGTCATGGCGAACTGGTCGGTGATGTCCCACAACGAGACGTGCAGGCCGTCCTGGCACCCTCCTGAGGCTGAAGAAAGTCTTGGCTCGTCCGGCACCGAGGAAAGGCTGGTCGATCAACAGCTGCCCAATCACTGGTCGTTCCGGCGGCTCGCATGTTTTGGCCGAGCAACAATTTTCCGAAGACAGCAGTCACGCACACCTCCAAGCAGAAGCCGACCCCCACGGGCCGCCCCAAAGAGGCCAAGAGGAAACGCTGAGCCATCAGTCAAGCCGCTGCCAGAGGGTGACGGCAGAGGGTGACGGCAGAGGGTGACGGCAGGGGCAGAAGCGTTGGTGGCAATCGGCAACGCTCTGGGCCATTGAAGCCGCCTTCGGGCTGCACAACACCTGCTGAGCTGTTATAACGTTCTCGACTGGAGACACTTCTAGCAGAGCTGAACCTATGCAACAAATCCATGAATTCTACGGGCCGGGGAAGTTTGGGCTTTCCTTTGAGCTCTTTCCCCCAAAAACACCAGCGAAAGAGCGTGAGCTGTACGAAGTCGTCGCTGAGCTGGCCAAATTCGGGCCCGACTTCGTTACCTGCACTTACGGGGCGGGGGGCTCCACACGCGAAAAGACCTTAGAGGTCATCACCCAGGTCAAGGCCAAGATTCATTGTCCGGTGGCCACACACTTGACGTGCGTCGGCTCCACCGGCGTGCAGATCCGCCAATACCTGCAAGAGGCAAGCGATCGGAGTGTCGACTACGTGGTGGCTCTCCGCGGGGACCCACCCAAAGGCGAGAGTGAGTTTCGGCCGGTTGAGGGAGGCTTCCGATACGCCTGTGAGCTGGTTGAGTTGATCAACGCAGAATTTCCGCATTTCGGGATTGCGGTGGCTGCTTACCCAGAAACTCACCAAGAAGCTTCCAGCCCAGAAGCAGACCTTGTCCATCTGAAGCACAAAATCGACTGCGGCGCCGACGTGGTCATCACTCAACTGTTCTATGACAACTCCGACTTTTACTCCTTCCGCGACCGCTACGAAAAAGCAGGAATCACCGCTCCTCTTGTCCCCGGGTTGCTCCCGATTACAAACTTCGCACAGATCAAACGCATCACTTCTCTTTGTGCCGCCAAGCTCCCCCCATCGATGGTCCGGGATTTTGAGAAATGCGGAGACGATCTGGACGCTCAATTCGAGGTCGGCCTGCGTTATGCTGCTGAACAAGTCCAAGACCTGATTGCTCACCAAGTTCCCGGTATGCACTTCTATGTGCTCAACCAATCCGCCGCGGCACGCCGCCTCCTTCCGGGACTTAACCTCCCCGAGAGCTCAGTTTCGGCGGTCTGAGCTCCGATTGCTGACCTTCGGAGAAGTATTCGACCCAGGGCTTTCTGTCTGCCCTTATTTGTGATGACCTCAAGAGGGCAGCCTGAGGCACCACCGGAAGCCCGGATTGCAGGATGAAAGGTGCCCGCTTCGTCGAAGCCTTTTCAGGGAACCAGTGAGCCCTTGCGACCGCCTCGATTCGCCAGCGGCGTCGTCTCAGGTGGAGGAACACAACGACGACGCCACAGGCGAACCGAGGCTTCTTTCGTGCACCCAGAGGCCTTCTGGAAACAAACTCCAAAATCGCCTCATCGGCAGAACAGCTCCGCGAAAGCTTTCCCCCAGAGCTTGATATCACTCCGAGACGAAAGCGTTCGCTGAAGGACATACACTCCCGCAGCTTCCGCGCTGCCTCTGTCGAAAACCCCTTTGGCCAATCCAGAAGCCAAGACCCTCGTCCCACCCCGTTGGCCTGGACGCCAAAACTCCTCATCGGCAAGAAAACCTTGCCGCCGCTCTCAGTCGGCCACAGCCTTTCCGGCCAGGCCATCACTGGACTGGACTCCTCTCTCCTGCAAGCAATGCCATAACTGGCCTCAGGGCGTTTCACTCGCTCACGTGCATCCTCGCTCGCGTGCATCCTCGCTCACGCGTATCGCCCCGCCGGAGCTCGTCCGCGCCCTGAGACAATCCGCTGCAAAGAAAATCCGCTGTAAAGACACTCCGCTGCAAAGACACTCCGCTGCAAAGACAATCCGCTGCAAAGACACTCCGCTGCAAAGACAATTTGCTGGAAATCCGGTCTGCTGGAGAGCGAATTCACGGAAACCTGGTAACAGTATGCCTAGAACAAGCCTGTGCTCGCCGACATTGGCTGAGGCGTTCAGCGGTGGGCAACACCTGCCACCAAACTTGACTACCCGAAGACAGATTGTGTGGGTCTGAAGCCTCACAGAATCCCGTGGCGAGTGCGTGCATCGCAAGAGGACTTGTCTGTCGATAGCCTCGCAGTAGAAACGCCGCCCCTCCTTGCCAAGTAACCCCTCCCCCCGAACAGCCAAAGCGCTGCTGGCTGTGCTTCCCGGGGTTTCTGCTTCCTTGTGTCTCGCACAGGTCATCACTGATGGGGAGGCTACGGAGCCAAAGACCTCCTGGAAAGTCCCGCCTCGAAGCTTCTACAACCACCGTGAGCCCCCCTTTTGCAAAGAACTCGCTCAAGATGGCGGTGTCTGATCGCTTTTCTCTTGGGAGACCAGCGTTGGAGCGGAAGCTGGCAGAGCCGCCCCCCACAGCGAGCCAAGCCAACAAAGCCAGAGGCGACTCTGGTACCCCAGCAGGGGCGAGTAGCACAAACTCTTGCGCTCGTTGATCGCAAGAGGTCAGGAAACTTCGCCAACTCTTCGGCGATGCACAGTTCAGGGCCTGTTGGGCCTGCTGAGAGTCCTCTGGTAATCCCTCAGTCCCGAGCCCAACAGGCGTGGCCAATGGTTGCTGTGTTTTTTTGGATTTGGTTCTTTCAGGGCCATCTGTGCAGAGTCCCAAAAACCGCCGACAACAAGCCCATGGAATTCGCACCCTTGGGGCAAAGGCTCAAGTGATGCCCCTGCTATCAGACGTGCGTGCCTCAGGCAACCAGTCTTATCGCATGCAGTGTCCTACACCATGCGGAGTCCTATGCATCGGTCGCCCTATCGATTGCCGGGCGGGAGAAGAGCACCGAGACTATCAGATACCACGCTCTATCCAACCCGAAAGAATCAGCTTCACACGAGGGCTGGGGCAGATTGGTACGGTACGCACCCTTTGATGAATAGAGAAATTAGTGCTACAGTCGTTGACCGCAGCAAGGCCTCATTGTATGTGTAAATGTGTCGGTGAGTGTCATGGTCATCTGGTTTGACCCAACACGGATGAGACTCATTGCCCCTGATGTGCATCAACGGACACCGCTGAACCAAACCGAAATTGTCCGAACAACATGCACTCTTATACAGTCGGAAACAGCCAGCGAAAGCCAACCTCACCGAATAACTCAAACTCTGTCGATCAACCGGAATCCTCCTCGGTCGCGCGTCTCTCAATTCGATCACGCATCGATCATTCGAGTGGGACAACACCCTGTCGACAGGTTTGCTGGAGGGGCAACTCAGAGAAGCAAGTCGGCTGAGGGAGCTAATTCGAACAAAGCTGTCACACAACGGAACTCAAGCCAACACAGCTTCATCTGGCTGCACTCAGATCACAGGGAACTCGCAATCCGGGGGAACTTCCTACTGAGGTTGAGGAAAATCTTGGCTCGTCCGGCACAGCGGAAAGGCTGCCAAATCGCTGATGGTGCGTGCGGCTGGCCTGTTTTGGCCGAGCAAGAATTTCCCGAGAGGAGCAGTAGAAGCAGTTCACCCACGATGGCAGTCGGTCAGCTCGGTTTCTTGGGAGAGGCCTTTTTCTCGGGATAGGCCCTTTATGACCACAGCATAACCTGTGACCGTGAGCGTTGAGTCCCAGCCGGGAATGTTCCCCTCCAACACACAACCCAAATCGGCATATGTCGCTGACTTGGAATCTTCCTTAACCTCAACAACCAAGAAGTGCACCGTGAGCAAGAAAGGACCTAGAAAGTCCAAGAAAGGCGCCCGTCGGGGCGGCAGAAAGAAAACCCCTCGGCCAACAACCGAGCCACCCATGGAGGCTGCAAGCGAAGCGACCGAGGAATCCGAAGCTGAGGAGACAACGTCCTCCAAATCGGGCAGAAAGGTGAGCGTCAGCCAGTTGATTCGTGACTATCTGGACGAAAATCCCGATGCGAAACCCAAAGAAGGGGTTGCTGCGCTGGCGGCCCAGGGCGTTCGCGTGGAGACTCAGTACTTCAGCACCGTCAAAAACAATTGGAAGACCAAGCGTGCTGCCACTGGCGGATCCGACCTCTCCGGAGCAGGAAGCCGGGTCACCGTCGACCAACTCCTTCGGGCCAAAGCCTTGGCCGATCAGCTAGGCGGCGTCGACTCCCTCCGCAAGGCCTTGGACGCACTCGAACGACTTCGCTAAGTGCAGTCTGTCGGGTTGCTGCCATTCGTTCCATCGAGGTGTAGCCGAACTATCTCCAGAGCCATTCTGTGAGCTCCACTCGGCTACACCTTCGTCCTATGCCCACCAGGAAACTATCAGAAAAAAACAGACCGAACGACCGACGAAAAACAAGAACTCCAGCGTGCAAACCCCCCAGCCCTTCCAGTCGTCATCGTTCCTGAGAGCCCGCCGACCCTGAGCCTGATAATCTGGCCCTGTCGAAGAGTCGGATGCACGCGACGCTGCAATCGCAGTCCCCTCCCAAACTTCGCTGTTGTTCAATGCTCGTCGAGCGACCAATCGCTACCCTCGTCAGTGGTCCTGGTTTCTGGTCAGCCTCCAATTGCGCCAGAACCAGCATTCTTGCACCTAAAAAGCGAAAACCACAGGCACAGCCGGCAGTCGGTTCACGGCTTCCTTGATCTGAAAAGACGCTGTCAGACGATGAAGCGAAGTTGGAGGTGTTTTCTGTCAGGTGTCTTCTGTGAAAGTGCTGTCAACACCTCTGGGGTGTTCGTCGGCATGGAGAGCAAGCTAGGCTCTGTCTCAGGGCACGCCGGTCGGCCAGAAGGCGCGAGAGGCGAGTTGCTGACAAGAAAACCGCAAGAGGCGAATCCAGAAGATTCGTCGATGCAGCCGCACAAACCCCAGCCGCACGAACCCAGATTGGCGTTCTAACACAGTGCCGAGTGTTTCGGCAAGTTTTAAAAAATTTTACCAGGACCACCCAAGCTTGAGTTCCGGTTCTCGCTGGCATTATGTTTGTCGGTTGGCTGACGTGTTGTTTGGTCCACCGGAGGGGCCTTGGGCGGGCAGGCTTTGCTTCGAGGAGACAACCTTCCTTCCTAAGTCAAGAGACGAAACACCACGAAAAACACCCCCCTACAGGAAATCACTTAGATTCTTGAAACTAGCTTCTCGAAGCAGCTATTTCGATTGAGCGGTTTTTTGCCATCCAGACGAATTTCGACCGACTGGACAGGACATCAGCTCGCTCTTCATACCGACGAACACCCGAGCCCTCAAGTGTGCACAGCGATGCTTTCTGGGGCACGGAGATGTTCAGGAGCGGTCCGCTCCTTGTGAGGATTCAGATGGCCGATGGTGCGCAGGCCTCAGGGCAGTCGTTGCTGAAACAACCTCAGTTAAACGACGGAAAATTCTTTCCCTTTATTACCTAAAAACTAGCGGTGAGTTCTTGCTTACAGCTATCCTGACTAGGCTGATATCGCCTGGCTCAGACGTGTAGGCATTCCCTCAAACGCACCATCGATTTGACTTACACCGTTGAGAATCGGTTCTTGGTGTACAATCCACCAATGGTCGTTCCACAATTCCCCTGTTCCGCGTCCAACGGATTGAAGCTCAATCGCGGCCGCAGGCACAACAATGCTCGCAACCCCAATGGCCCAGTGGAGAAAGGATGCGTCCCAAATAACAGCGAAGCCCGGCCAAAAGGGAGAACCTCGCCCATCCTGAAATCTGATCTTGAGACCTGCTGAGTGACTCACGCCACAGGCCTCGGTGGAAGGGAAATTTTGGGAGGAGTGACACTTCGCAGGAGCATCAACTGAGAGGAGAAGCGTCCGGTGGGAGTTGGCCGAGGGGCTGTGGCGGTTTCAAGGAGCCTTACTGAAAGGACCGCGAGTCGGTTTGCGCTGCCTGATTGCTCCGAGTCTCCTCGGCGCCCATCAGGCGATTGAGCGGGACATAAGCCTGCACCGAATGACGGAACTCTTCGGCGACCGGGTCTGGCTGGCTGCTTGTCCATTCGGTCAAAAGCTGTTGGACAGCTCGCGCTGAAGGGCGGCCCGCTGGGTTCTTAGCCATCATCTGATCGCAGAGGTGCTGCAACAGTGCCGGGGTGTCCGGCCGGGAGGCAACCAGCCTCGGTGCTTGCTGGATCTGATGTGCCATCAGCCTCTGGGCCATACTTCCCTCGCAAAACGGTGGTTTGCCGGTGATCAGGAAGTAGAGTGTTGCGCCAAGACTGTAGATATCGGCACGGTCGTTGACTGCCGTGGCATCCAGGGCCTGCTCAGGAGCCGCGTAGTCCGCGGTGCCAAGCAATCCGTCTGGACGATCGACCGTAACGCTACTGAGGGCGTGGTCCGCTCCAACGGCACGGGCCAGCCCCAAATCCGAGACTTTGACGAAACCTTCTCGAGTCACCAGCAGGTTGGCTGGCTTGACATCTCGGTGGACCAAACCTCGCTCATGAGCATATGCCAGGCCAGCAGCGGATTGCCCGACGTAGTTAGCCGCAGTCACGAAGGAGAGCAATCCCTGATGTGAGACCAAATCTTGAAGATTCGGTCCAGCGACGTACTCTAGGGCTAGATAGTAGTGCTGCCCGCATTGGTCGGAATCGTGAACTCGGACGATATTCGGATGGTCCAGTCCGGCCAGACACTGTGATTCCCGAAAGAACCGAGCAATATGCGTGCGGTTGCCGGCCAAATGAGGATGCAGGACCTTCAGGGCCACCTCGCGGCGGAGTAACTGGTGCTCTGCCAGGTACACCACGCCCATGCCGCCAACCCCGATCTGCCGAAGCAGTTTGTAGCGGTTGAGGTAGAACCCGGCTCGATGCCCTTTGCGCAGCATGGCGTGCTGCCAGGCAGTCAGCAAGTTGGCTCCCACCAACTCGCGACCGATTAAATCAGCGTGCCGGTCGAAACCTCTCTTTCGCAGATCTTGCAAGAACGCAGCCAGTTGGCCAGGTTCGACCAACGCGCTGTACTTCACCGCTTCCAGATACTCCGCGACCGACAATCTCGTCTCCATCTGGATCGGCGGCTTCGTATTCGCGGATTGAGCCTGATGACGACTCTCCGGATCAGCCGCCTCACCTTGGGCACCGGAACCATCAAGGCCGGGCAACGCTGTCGGGGCGACGTCTGATGGAGGATTATCTGAAGAAGGCAGTGCACGAAATTGTTCGGCAGCAAACTCCATCGAGGAAAGTTCCGTCAAGGAAATCTCTAAGGAGGAACTTTCCAGCGATTGAGAATCGATCGCGGAGCTGCTGCGAACCGGTCCAATCTCGTGAATCTGCCCGAATCCCGTGTCGTCGCCCACAGCCGCACCCTCAATTCCATGGGGGAACGTACCAGAAGCCGACTGTGAGCCTGTTTGCCCCGAGAGGTTGTAGTTCGAAGGTTGATCGCGAGGGGGCGTCAATCCGGCTGGCCTTCTGGCCGACTGACTGGCCGCCTGTGGGGTTGCCGGGGTGGCACCCGGCGAGTTGTCTGCAGCGTGTTGACTTGCTGGAGGAAAGCTCGCGCTCGGGGTACGGGCGGAGGCCTGGCTGGCTGAGGGGTCGCCGAGCGACGATTGTGCTGATGGTTGGGGAACGCGGACCCAACACTGACAGGTTGGGCACCGGCCCACACGACCGGCACATTCAGCCGGCGCTTTAGAACGGCGACCACATTGAGGACACCGGAACCGAATGACCATCAGGCCTCTCCGTTTATTGTCACACCGCGCACGCCTCCCGCAATTCTCCCCCACAACTTAAGTTATAGGCATGGCAACCCAGTCGGGGAAAGACGATCCCCTGATTACGGGGCCCCAAATCTTTCCCGTCCTCGACCCGCTTGGCAGCCTCAGGGCAAAGCCGCTGAAGCAAAACCGGTAGGAAGGGAAAACTGCTCTAGGGAGGCCTCTTAGTTGGACTGTCCCAGATGTGGCCATTGCCCAGCCAGATGTTGTTGCATGGAACTCTTGAGGGCCCGACAGGTTGGGCCTCTGCCACAATCTGGAACAGTCGAATTAGAGTCTGTCCGAAATAGTGGCGGAGGCACAACGGCTGGTGGCTCACGAGTCTTGATGCAACGAATCCTCGTTGTGCCGGGACACTTTTCGGACAGACTGTTAGTGATCCTCAGGACACCTCGGCCAAGCTCTTCGCTCACATCAGGCTTTCCAGCAAGACCACAAACAGGACGCTGAAGACCAAAATGAGCAAGCAGAAGACCACAAGCAGCCCCCAACTCGAGAGCGCTTCCGGCGAGACCGCCTGGGGACCACTTTCGCTGGGGCGATCTTGGACGGCAGAGTCGGCGCTCGGTACACGCTGTTGCGGATTGTCCGAAGAACCGAGGTCCTCGAAGCGATTGGAACCGCCTATGCCGGTCAATCCATGGGGGGGCGTTGGCGCCCAAGGATCTTGAGGAAGAGTCCCCAGATCCCAGGAGCTGGCCTCGCCGGCGTTGGCTGAAGGATCGCCCGAGCGGTCAGCAGGACGACCGGCCGAAGCGGGTCGAGCTCGCTGCCTGGGAGAACCTTGAGGATTCTGAGGATTCCGCGGCCAGACAAGAATCGTCGAATCGCCCGAGCCACCAGAAACCTCCACGGTCGTGGTGAAAATCCCAGAGAAATCCCCGATGAAGCCAACGATGCTGCCGGCGTCTCCGCTCAGATCGGCTTCCTCATCAAAGAGCACGTTCTCTTCATCAACGGCAAAGTCCTCTTCCCGAGCAGACCTGGGCTGTCCACTCATTTGAGGGTGAGGCAAATCCCATCCGGATCCAGCAGGAGGACCTTCCTTGGGTGGCTCCAGACCTTCCGGAGTCGCATGAGCAGGAGTCGCATGAGCAGGAGTCGCATGCCCCGGAGTCGCATGGGCCGCGGTTGAAGAAGAACCTCCTGCTTCCGCAGCTGGGTGCCCACCGGGGGTGATCTCCGGGCCAGGGTATTGTTGACCAGCGGTGATCTTCGCACCCGCTGGCGTGCTGTGGCTGACAGGCGATTCAGCCGCCGGAGCTTCTCGACGGGTGGAGTGCGTAGGTTGGTCTGGACGGAACCGACTTGACGGCGACTCCGGCCACGTCTGCCGGCTTGGCGCAGGGGCTGTGCCTTCCGGCGATGGTGGTCCTGCGGATGGTGGTCCTGCGGATGGTGGTGGGGGAACGTCAGGACCGACGCGGAGGACGTCGCGGTCAGTTGCGAGCCTGAGGACATGGCCTCCTTCGATGGGGATGCCCGAGGCAGGGCTGTTCGGCTCGATGGCAGCAGGCATGGCTGTCTGATGGAGACCAGTCGAGGGCTCCATCGTGCTGCCGTGTGGACTTGCCGGAGATCCGCTTGCAGCAGGCTGGTTAGCGGCAGGCTGGTCAGCTGCCGGCGAGCTGACCGGCTGGTTGGGCAACGGTGACTCCGCCTGGCTGTTTGCCGAGGTTGGGCCAGCTGCGGAAGTTGGATCACCCACCGGCCTCGAGGAGGCTTGTTGGGAGGAGGCTTGTTGGGAGGAGGCTTGTTGGGAGGAGGCTTGTTGGGAGGAGGCTTGTTGAGAGGAGGATGGCCCTCGCAACGCAGCCACCGCCGGTGGAAGCTGGTCAACCGAGGAGCCATCCCCGGGGGCGGCTCCATCGCTATCCCGGAGCCGGCTGTCGTCCAGTTTGGCAAGTTGATCCAAGATGTTGCGGCTATCGCCCTGCATTACAACGGTACCCGGCACATCGAGATCGATGTCCGGAAAATCGAAGTCGCTGGCTTGCATATCGGTCATGACCTCCCGAGCGGCAGGCCCGCCGATGTTGGGGTCGTGATGCACCCAATCATCCTCGAGCAGAGGCGACAACCCGCTGGCCCTTGCTGACCTGGGCAAATCCGCTTCTGGCAATTGTGTTTGCGAGCTATCGTGGCGACGGGTGTTGATCGAAGAGATCGGCCCACTTGGACGCGTATCCTCCTCAGAAAACAGCACAGAGTCTGGGTCCTCAAACTCGGTGGCTGCTTCACCTGGCAGTGGCTCTGGGTCGGGAGGAGCCAACGCATCAAATTCGGATTCCTCGGGACGAGCAACCTCCAATTCAGCCAAGGGGCTTGCATCGCCCAGTCCTGACTCCGGGACAGCCTCAAGCAGCTCTCCCTCAAAGATGATATCGTCCTGGAGGGTAGCCTCGTCAGAATCAAGAAACTGGAGTTGCTGGGAGCTCAGCGAGGAACGACTGGCCTCTTGAGAGTTCTGATCTTGCCCATCCACATGGGAAGGTCCAGGTTTCGCTTCGGAGTTGGAGTCCAGGACTTGACCCTCATAAATTGGCTCACCAGGCCGAGGAGAGTTCTCACGATTCCGAAAGAACTGCAGTTGTTCCTCTCGGTAGCCCAAACTGCTCGCACTTGCCTGACCAGCCGCCTCGAAGTCAGCGCTTCCCAGACTATTGCCCCGGGGCTGATCGCCCTTCGAGGAACCACCTGGCGAAAAATCACCTGGCGAAAAATCACCTGGCGGGAGTTTACCTGGCGGGAGTTTACCTGGCGGGAGTTTACCTGGCGGGAGTTCACCTGGGGGAGAATCGCTCGAGGCTGGAGTCACTGAAACGGGGTTACCCTCAGTTGCTGGCTGACCACCCGAGAGATCTTCAACCTGATCTCCAAGGGCTTCAGCTTGGTGAATTGTCTGGTCCTGCCAGACGCTTTCTTCGTCGTCAAACTGAAGTTGTTGCGAACCCAATCCTGAGTCACCTTCGGTCAATCCGAAAAACGGAGTCGAGGATTGCGAAAGCGAGGCAAGGACACCCTCGTCAGCATCAAGGTGATCAGATTCCTCATCGTCGGCATGCCTACTCTGCGCAGAGAAAGGCCTCTCCGACCAAGAGAGCGTATTCATCTCAATGGGGGTGGCCGCCTCGGGTTGGTCCTGTGGAGTCCCCAACATCGTGGCCTCAGCGCCTGTCGCCTCAGACATTTCACTGTCGTCAACCGGAAGTTCACCAGACGGAGGTGACTGAGGGTAGCTCAGTTGTGCTGTGAGATCCTGGGTGGGTTCCTCATCAGCAGTCGGGTCACTGACTGCTGGGACCCCTGTCGAAGGTCCGGGCTCCCCAGGGACACGTTCATCCACCTGTTCAGCCTGGCCGAAGCTGGGAGGCAAGGGAAGTTCAAAGCTGGGAAAGGCTTCCTGTGGAACCTCCACCTGGGCAACTTCATCCTGGCCAACTTCATCCTGGCCAACTTCGTCCCGGCCAACTTCGTCCCGGGAGATTTCCTCTTGGAAGGTTTCCTCCAGGAGATTCAGTGGATGGCTGCTAGTCTGCTGAACATCGGGGGGTTGGGGGCTCAACTCTTGCGGAGCTTCTGATCGGGAAACTGACAAGCTGCCTTCAGGTAAGCTGCCTTCAGGTAAGCTCCCTTGAGGGAAGCTGCCCCCAAAGGAGCCAAACTGTTGATGGTCTCCCGGTGCCTCGGGCTGAGCCAGCTCGATCCGATCACTTGCTTGGGCAAGGTCAGCTCGGTGAGAAGGCTCAGCACCATCAGCATGCCCGCGACCGTCTGTGTTTCCGCCAAGCCGTTCCTCAAACCCTTCAGCGGCTGGTCCATCTGGGCGGTCTTCCGCCCCTTGTTTTGCAACAAGCTGAACTTGGGGGTGCTCGGCGACTTTCTGAGCCTGAGCATTCTGAACAGGCGTTTGAGATGCGACAGGGGGTTGATCTTCAGATCGTTGATCTGGAGATTTTTGGTTAACGTGTTGCTGGTCCGGAGAAGTGTCCACAAACGTGTCCGCTAACTGGGGTCCAGAATCGGCCGGGCGGGATTCCAACTGTTTCTTGATCAGGGGTTTCAAATTTGAAGAGTGGGGTCTCAGCAAACCGGCTTGAGTGAGATCAGCATGGGTGACGTACTGCTGCCCTTGTTGGTCATGATGAATGCGAACCCGCCCCGCATCGGTCAGTTGGCGAAAGGCGATTCGAGAGATGCCAAGAAGACGAGCAGCATCGTCGAGGTTGTACGTCAAACTGCGTTGCACCATTTGGCCACACTCCGGTCGACATTCGCCATCCTGACTCTTGCGCCCACAAGGTCAGCATCCGGGCCGCCCGAAGGGAGTTGAAGCAGCGTGAGGTTTCACACCCGGGGGGTATCGCCGTCCGACCCTCTTCACAAGGCCCCCTGGATACGCCCAGGAAGCTCAATACTCAGTGCAAACGCATGCACGAGTCAGCCTCGGGTCGCCCCGCCTCATCAACGGTGCTTCGACTACGACACGGTCTCGCGCGGTCTTCCCAACTCCACGCTTTCAGCTGACCACTCTTAAGTGTAACGGATCAGCGTGGATCGGACGACGCGATCTTTCGAAGCGATCTGTCCGCCCTCGGGAGTTCACAAACGGCGCCAAACGCAAGCAGCAAGGGTCGAAATTTTCCAGGCAAGCCACGACAGTTGCTTCACCATTTTTTGCCAGGTCTTCGCTTAGCGCGCCAACAGCAGCACCTACTCCGACCTTACTCAGCCGTCCAGCTGTGGCAAAGGCATTTTCTGGCTGAGCCTCCCCAAGCTGGGGCTTGAGGGTTTCTCTGGACACAGGGTTTCTCTGGACACAACGACACCGGTTGTGACCAACAACAGCTCTATCTGGTTGCTCGGTTTCGTTTCGACCAGCACTCCGTTCGGTTTCCAAAATGTTTGGTGAAGTTGGCACCGCCCCAAATTGTCCAACTCAATCCAATCTTCGAGCCTGTCTATTCTGCAACTTTGTCCAGTGAACGAGCCAGCGAAATTCCGTTGCTGCCAAAAGTTGGTAGGTTCCGCCAACTGACCTGTATCTCTTCATCAGCATACGGGTTAGACAAGACCGTCGCAATCAGCCAAGCGTCTCAGCCGCTCGGATCCGGGAACCTCCGTGCTTGAGCCAAACAACCCACAGGCGGATAAGAAGAGCTCTGGGCAAGAGAACAAAGGCCGGGAAAACAACGAACAAAAGTACACAGCTCAGATAGGGGAGGATATCTGAGAAAGGAGGGCCAAACAAGAGGAGGGCCAAACAAGGGGCCCTAGGAGCAAGGCCTGCATTTGGCTGCTCAAGCAGATGTGCGAACTTGATGGAAGCACTGGGAGGAGGAGTCGTGAAGTGGCTCAACGGTCGAAAACGGAGCCTAGGTTGGTCGCCTGCCTGACGCCATCCCGCATTTCAGAAAAGTAAGCCAAGCCAACAACCAGACAAACATCTGCCCGATGATCACGCTCGGCTTGGGGGATCAAAGTGTGCTTGTCTCGCTTGGAGTCCGACACTCCATCTATCAAAGCACTTGCAAAGGGCCAAAAGAGTGCCTTCCAGCAGTCCCTCGCAGAAACGAACCTCCAAACCCAAACGCCCTGCCGGGCCCAAGCAAGAAAATCACTCAGGGGCATCCGTCCCGCCCGTTTCGATTTCCTGGCGGAGGTCGACTTCCTCCTGCTCGGTAATCACTGACTGATACTGACCTCGGTCCATGAGGGCAAAGCCGATGAACAGGGCGACAAAAAACAGCGACGAGGCGAACACGAAGCCGTTAAACGGCCGGTCGTAGCGAAGGTGCATAAAGTACAAGCCCACCAAGGTCGCCTTGATAGCAGCGATCCCCATCGACACGACGATCCCTGTCTTGGTGTAGTAAACCAAAACAGTCAACGCCGTCAGAATCATCAATGCCGCAAACACTCCCAAAAGAGTAGCCGGGCTGGACACGTGGTGACCCAATGCGTCGACGTGCCCAGCATGCCCCGCAGAATGGTCGGCCTCAGGGGAACCCCCAGCTGAGGTGGCAGTCGAGGCAAAGCCGGGCTCGGCGGCAGCAACATCTGTGCTCATCGGTGTGTCGGGTGTTCGTCGGAGGGTCAAGCTGTCAGCAAGGAAATCTTAAGCACAACGGCCAGCGCTCATTGAGCCAACCGGATTTGGCCAACCGGACTCAGCAGGCCGCACCGTGTCTGGCGCCGCCTTGTTTACCGCAAGCGGCGGACAGACCAACGCGGCTGCCCACGGCACTAGTCCACCAAGTAGAGCATCGGAAATAGGAAGATCCAAATGAGGTCGACCAAGTGCCAGTAAAGACCTGTCAGTTCAACCGGCGTGTAATAGCTTGGGCTGAAGTCCCCGTTGATTGTCCGGACCAAGATCCAAAGCAGCACTCCAATCCCGACGATCACGTGAAATGCGTGCAGCCCAGTCATACTAAAGTAAATACTGAAGTAGATGTGAGCGTTTCGGGGTGGGGGACCCTGGCCATGACCTTCGTGAGAATCAACGCTGTTGGCCATCGAGGCTGATTGACTTTCGAGTTGCTCATCTTCCTGGCCGCTGCCATTGGGTTGATGGTCACTATCCTCGGCATGGCTATGCTCTTTCCCAGAGTGCTTTTCCTCAGCGTGCTCTTGCCCAGAGTGTTCTTGCCCAGAGTGCTCTTCCCCAGAGTGCTTCTGGCCGGCCCCCTCCTCATGACCATGACCTTCGTGACCATGTTCACCGTTGTGGTCCTCTCCGGTGAGGAAGGTCAGATAATGTGTCCCAAAGTGCTTTCCGGGGCCGTGCCCGTGCATCAGTTTGGAGCTGTACTCATACGACTTGACACCACAAAACGTGAAGCCACAGGCGATGGTCACAATCAGCATTGCGATGGTCAAACCTTGCTGGCCAAGCTGTGCGGCACGCACAGCCCAAGCCATCGTGACGCTACTGAAGATCAACACAATCGTATTGATCAACCCGGGTAGCACTTCCAGCTGAGCGTGTCCCCAGGCAAAGATCTCTGGCTTGAAAGAGCGGAAAATTGCGTAAGCGACGAACAACCCGCTGAAGAACAGAATCTCAGTCACCAGGAACAGCCACATACCCAACTTGGCTGCATCGAATTGCTGGTTGAGATCATCCCAGTGATGTCCCAAATCAGGGATATGGTGATCATCGTGGGCGTCGTGGCTGCTGGCATGGGGATCATGTTCAACAGTCTCACGTGGAGGCGCTTGGGTTTCGGCAGTTGTGGCCATAAGCGGTGCCAAATCTCAGCCGGAGGGAATGAATGGTTGCAGGACCCGCTGTGCCTCAAGATCAGTTTTCGCCGAACGGAAGCCGGCCAGCCACGCCCGTCGCGGTCGAAGACGTTCTCAAGGGTGAACAACTATGCTTGGCATGGCGACTAAGGCAACACCCCAGCCTTAGCCAAGGAACTCAGCACGGCCAGACGTCCATGAGGCTGGCCGACAAATCTTGCCAGCCAGCCACTCGGGATTCAACAAGCCGTGAGCATCTTTTTCAGTCGCCCCATCGCCGATCGACGAGGGGGGCAGTCCTGAGGGGCCAGTTAGTGGCCCTGAGCCACCATTGGCTCCGCAGGCTTTTGGGACGGTTGGAACTTCTCACCTTCGTACCGGAAACCCTCACCTGGGCCAATGTAAGCGACATGCTCGATGTCGTAGGGATCATTGGCAGCAGGGGTTTGGTCGAAGTTGTAGTGGCTCGGTGGGCTGGTGGACTGCCATTCGAGGGACGCGGCTCCCCAAGGATTTGCCGGTGCCTTCTTGCCAGTCCAGAGCGAAGCCAGCAAGTACACCAGCACCAGTAGCAAGCCGACGCCTAGTGTGAAGGCCCCAACGGTGCTCATCTGGTGGTAGGGCGTGAAGATCGCATCATAGTCGTAGTAGCGTCGCGGCATGCCCATGCTGCCCATCACGAACTGGGGGATGAAGGTCAGGTTCATGCCGAAGAACACAAGGCCAGCTCCAATGGCTCCCCAGGTCTCGCTGTACATCCGCCCGGTCATTTTAGGCCACCAGTAATGAATCCCGCCTAGCATGGCGATCATCGTTCCGCCCACCATCACATAGTGGAAGTGAGCGACCACAAAATAGGTGTCGTGCAGGTGCACGTCCACGCTGAGCATTCCCAAAAACAACCCCGTCAACCCACCGATGGTGAAGAGGAACAGGAAGCTCAGTGCATACAGCATCGGCGTCTCCAAGCTGATCGAGCCTTTGTACATCGTGGCCAACCAGTTGAAGACCTTGATCGCTGAGGGGATTCCCACACTGAAGGTCAACGCCGAGAAAACCATGCTCGCCAGGGCGCTCTGGCCACTGGTAAACATGTGGTGACCCCAGACAAGGAACCCGAACAACGCGATCGCCACGGAGCTCCAAGCGATCATCTTGTAGCCAAAAATGTGCCGGCGGCTGAAGGTCGCCATCAGCTCACTGATGATCCCCATGCCCGGCAAAATCATGATGTAAACCGCAGGGTGACTGTAGAACCAGAAGAAGTGCTGGAAGAGGACCGGGTCCCCGCCGTAGCGTGGGTCGAAAATCCCCACCTCAAGCATCCGCTCGGCCACAAGCAATAGCAAAGTAATCGCCAAAACGGGGGTCGCCAGCACCTGAATGATCGCTGTGGCATAAAGCGACCAGACGAAAAGCGGCATCTGGAACCAGCCCATTCCCTTCGGCCGGAGCGTGTGCACAGTAACCATGAAGTTCATGCCAGTGAAGATCGAGCTGAACCCCAGGATGAAAGCCCCGAGCACCGCCAGTGTCACTCCCGTGTTCGTCTTGGTGCTGTAGGGTGTGTAAAAGGTCCAGCCTGTGTCGAGTCCGTCGCCCATCCCTGGAATGATCTGATTCAGATATGGGACCGGAAGCAAGGTCAGGACCATGAAAATGGCCCCGAAGACCCATAGGTAGAAACTACACAGGTTGAGTCTGGGAAACGCGACGTCCTTGGCTCCCAACATCATGGGGAGCACGAAGTTCCCCAATGCTCCTGGGATACTGGGGATGATCACCAGAAACACCATGATCGCCCCGTGCAAGGTGAATAACTGGTTGTAGGCGCTGGGGCCCATGATGGCCCCGTCCGGTAGTTGGGCTTCAGCGTCGGACGCTGCCTCCGCAACTGGCGTCGAATTGGGAAAGGCCAACTCTGTGCGAATGACCAACGCTAGGGCACCACCGACGAAAAACATGCTCATCACAGCGATGAGATACATGATCCCGATACGCTTGTGGTCCAGCGTGAACATCCAACTGGCGACTGATGTATCGCAGTTCAGATAGTTCTCGGGGGTTGGCTTGGGCCCTCGGCCTCCAACCGCCGCTGCATCAACAGCAGACATAGACAATTCACCTTTAGGGGATGTGTGTGCTCTGGATTGGGAATACCCGACATCCGCAACAGCTTAGCTGACCTGCCGCCGACGAGGGGTCGATAGAACCGCAAGCTCCGAGGGCTCGCAAACTCGGTATGAACAAATCTTGAAGTCGCACGGTGTCCCTGCGGAACAAATGAGCTGGCAGTCGAACAACTCTTGAAGCTCAGATAAATCTGCAACCGGAGGGCGACCCACATAGCCCAAGCAGACAGGATGTTTGTCTTCGAACCCTCAAGAAGTTCACCGAGCACCAATCAGTTCGGACGTGCTCTCAACTCGATTCCCGGATACTATTCTTCATCACTCCTGGTCGCTGAGTGACTTGAGATAGGCGATGATCGCCTTGATCTGCTTCATGTTAAGCTGGGTACGGAAGGACGGCATTTTGTTCTGGTATCCCTGAACGATCTTTTTCTGGGGATACCAAATGGATTCTAAGACGTACTGCTCGTCCACTTTGACAACCGTCCCATCCGACATCTCGTGCTCTTCGCCCCAAACCCCTTTGAACGAGGGGCCTACCTTGCGGGTTCCATCAACGGAGTGGCAGCCGCTGCAGCGACCTTTGTAAATCAACTCGCCATATTTGATGGGATTACCCTCAACCTCCTTCTCTCGCACCTGCTCGATCCATGAATCGAAGGCTCCACCGCTGTGCACGTGGACGTCTTTGGACATCAGCGAGTGACCCTCGCCACAGTATTCAGTGCAATACAACCGGTACGGTTCTTCTTCGGTCGTTTCCTGGGTAGCCTCAAACCAGGTGTAGTTGATCCGTCCCGGGACGATGTCTCGTTTCACTCGGAAAGCCGGAACAAAAAAACTGTGAATGACGTCCTTCGAAGTCATCACTAGTTTGACTGGCTTGTTGGCCGGCACATGAAGCTCAGGGTACGGAATGCCGGGCAGCTGGGGATACTCAAAGGTCCAACCAAACTGTTCCGCATTGACTTGGATGACATAACTTTCGTTGTCATCCGGTGGGGTTCGCATGTACATAAACTCGACAAAGCCCCAACCAAACATGAACAACACCAAAACCATGGGAATCGCCGACCAGACGATTTCCAACGTCCGATTGTGGTGTGGTGCTCCAACGGGAGCCTCTGCGCCTCTTCGTCGATACTTGTAGACGAAGTACCCCATCACTCCCACGATGAGGAAAAAAAAGAATACCGATACCCAAAAGACGAAGTAGAACGCTGTATCAACGCCATCCGAGAACGTTGAGCCACTCGGCGGCATCATAAAACCAAACAATGAACCCATCGGATCACTCACCGGTCGTGTGATGGTGTGAGCTGCTGCTTCAACGCCGCCTGAACCATTCTTGATTCGCAACGCATGAAACAACAGGTGTGCCTCTCGAAGTGTGTATCAGTTATCCAACTCGCTTGGATCTCAAGGCCTGCAGCAACAGCACTAACTGTCTTGTCAACACCGAAGCTTGGGTCAGTCCCAGGCAGTTCTCTTGATGACAGTTCACTTGCTGACGGTTCTCTTGCCGACAGTTCTCTACCCGAAGACCCCAACCCTTCTGACTTCAGTGTAAGATGCTAATGGGTTCATCTTGGCGGGTCCGACGGGAGGGCTCGGAGGGAGGTGGTTGGTCGCCATCGGGATCATCCTCGGGCCCATCGCCGCCATAATCCCCCGGCCCCGATCCGGGTGAATCAGGTCCAGTGCCTTTGGTCATGTTGATTGTTCCTCGGCGGCTGAACATCCAGGCAGGGACGAGCACCGCAAGAAGGACAATCACTGTCAGGCCGCCTGCAATCCGCATCACCTGGACCGCCACCAACGAGTAATCGCCGCGGTCGGGGTCCCACTGGTAGCAAAACAGGAGGACCTGATCCAGTGAGGTTCCGATCTTCCCCTCCCCAGCCTCGACTAAAGAGAGGCGAAGGGTCGTTGGATTGTATTCCACGCCAGATTTCCCGTAGATGTAGCGAGAAATCCTGCCGTCAGGGGTGCACAGAATCAACGCCGTTGTATGGGCGTACTCACCGGTCGCCCGAATATACTTGTACTGAAACCCAACAGCTGCAGCCAATTTGCGGATGTCCGGTCGTTGGCCGGTGAGAAAATGCCAGCCCTTCGCCGCTCCAGGGCGACCATACAAACCAACGTAGTGCTTCTTGCTATCAGCCGCGATCTCGGGACCCTCCAGCGGGTCAATGCTCAGTCGGATCACGTCAAAGTCCTTTCCGACGGTGGCATCGATCTTCCGGAGAGCCTCCACAAGTCCTTGCAGCTGCGTACCGCAGAGCAACGGACAACTTGAGTAATTGAGAGTCAGCACAACAGGTCGGTCGCCGCGAAACAATTCCTGGAGGCTCTGCCACTGGCCGGTAGAATCTGTGAAGCGTAGATGCAAAGGAAGCTTGTCCGAGAGATGCTCCTCGATTCCGACACCTTCCAGATCGTCGAAGATCTGCTCCCTCCGGAAGAGACTTGGACCATCTCCCCCATCTTCGGAAGTTTCCGCCTGGCTCACACTCGGCCCGATGCCAAGGGTCAAGGCAATCAATACAAGGGCGGATTGCTTGATTTTGCTCACAACCACGTTCCTCAGCGGAGTGTTGTGCTGAAGTTCCGACAATTGAACAACACGCTCTGAAGACCCAAACACGCTGCGACAATGCCAAAAAACCATTGAGGCTCAAGAACGGTCTTACAGTTCTGTGTGTTCAACCCGCTGCTGATCCTCAGATCAGTTTTCGACTCAGGGAGACCAACGGAACCCCGGATTGCCGATCATTCCCCAAGGAAGTCGTCGAGAGTGATTCAGGGAATCGATAGCCAAAGCCCAGGAGCAAATGTCTCCCTGTTTCAGGGCACCTGGAGTCTCTGCCTCAACAGGTGTCCTTGTGAAGCATATCGCGGCACACGACTGAGGAAGCCCGCTCGAAAGGGTGGTGCGCCCAAGCGTCGCACCCAGTCGCACGCGGACATCGTCCTCTTTGAAAGCGTTCACGAGTCGTCGGATTGTTGCTGGCTGGATGACGTCGGCAACCCCGGAGTGGTGCTCATCGGTTGATCAGGAATGGGGGCGGACTTCGAATCGTCCTTCGCGGGTTCTTCAGGAGGCTCCGGTTCTGGCGTCGGCGTGGTCCCCTCTTGCAGGGCCCTGAGGACCAGGCCTTCGGCCGTCTCAATCGGGATTTTCACCCGCCCGGCTTCCTGATCTCGCCATGCCAGTCGAGCCAGTTCATCTTTGTTCTTCGTTCGCAGCTCTCGAGTCTGAACGCTCAGGGCAGGGGAGGCCCGGCCGCGTTGGATGTTTTGCGCGGTGACCAAATAGAGAATTTGTAGGCCGATGATAATGGCAAAGGTTGCAATCGCCCCAAAGAACCCCCAGAGAACAATCGCTGAGGTATTCAGTTCAGGGTCTCCTTCCCATCCTGCGCCTGTTGCAACTCCCGTCGAATGACCGGCTGAGGGAGAACTCGCTTGGGGCGAACTCACGCCCGTCGGATCTTGTGTTTGTGTCATCGTCTCGATTAGTTCTTATCTTGACAGTCCCAGATGATGGCAAAGGCCCGACCTGTTGGGACCCACAACAGACCGGTGCAACTCAGGATCGTTGGGCCGCATCGGGGACAGTGACAACCGGATGAAGGAATGTCAGCTGATACCCTCAAAGTCTTCGGCCAAGCTTGAGGGGAACGGCCGGTCACTTGGGCTCCCGTCTGTCCCTTCCTGGGCCGAAAACTCTGAGGCTCAAGAGGAAGAATCCTCGATCAACGCCTCTGCCAGATTCTCTTTGAGGACGGCTGATGTCGGACCAACATGCCATTACATGTTCTCAAAGGTTCGGCTCATCTCCAAACGGGGGTCATGAACTGCAACCAGCGGATTGTCTCCAGCGGTACGGATCCACCCGGCGATCCAAAAACATCCTAAGCCAAAGAGCAACAGGGGATCCAATGGCAGAAATGGTGGGCCTCCCGACTCAGACCAGGAGGGGAAGACCTGATAGTAGAGGTCGATCCAGTGCATCACCAGCATGTACACGGCCCACCCCATCAGCAGATTCTTCTGCCGTTTCACGCTACGCGAGATGATTCCCAGAAACGGAATCACAAAGTGCCCGAAGATCAGCACCACACCAACAATCCACCAGCCGTTTTCTTGCCGGGCCTGATACCAGCCGGTTTCCTCCGGGATGTTCCCATACCAGATGAGCATGTATTGGCTGAAGGCGATGTAGGACCAGAAGACGATGAAGCCGAACAGCAGCTTGCCCAGGTCATGGTAGTGCTCAGCGGTGATATCCTCGGTCAGTCGGCCCGATCGTTGCAACACGTTGATGCTAATAATCAGGAAGCACAGCACGCTGATCGCACTACCAGCAAAAAACCAGACCCCGTAAATGGTGCTGAACCAGTGATAGTCCAAGCTCATAAACAAATCGATCGCCGCAAAACTGGCTGTCAGAGCAAAGAGGATCATCCCCGGGGCACTCATCCCCTCCATCCAGATGGAGGCCTGGTCGTCGGCTGTGCGGTCCTGCAGCAGCGACCGACTATAAAAGTACCAACTGAGGAGACCCCAGATCGCAAAGTAGAGCACCCACCGGATGGTAAAGAACCAATTATTCAAAAATGGGGTTTTCCAGGCCAAGATCGAACCAGGCTCCACCTCACTTGCGGGGATCGCCCAGGAATACACTTGACCGCTTCCTGACCATACAGTCACTAAGATCGGGATGAACAGAATCCCCATCACCGGGAGGTTGGCAGCACCGATTTCGGCCAACCGCCGAGTCAGCACCCCCCAACCGCCTTTGGTCAAATGCAGGATCAGAACGAAAAACAGGCAACCCAACGTCAGGCTGAGCAAAAAGCCATAGGACGTAATGTAGCTGAGCATAAAGTGCTTCAACCCGTCGGGGGAAGCAAAGCTCATCGAAAATGCTAGCAACACAGCAATCAGGCCGCCGAAGAGGGCTGTGTTGAATGCCCCTGCACCCTGCTCGCTGAGCGAACGGGCGTAATCCTCGTTAACCGGCTGTGCAAGCAGCGGTCCTGCTACAGCTGGACTATCAGCCTGACTCATGGGGCTATCAGCCTCGTTCTTGGTAACTAAAGGGTTGTCTGTCTAATGGTTCGAGATTGATCAGCTGTGACCAAAGCAGTTGACGCTTCAACCAATCAGCCACGTTGTCGGACGAAAACCACAGCAAGGGGACTGTACTGACCGCACACTACAAAATCGAGAGAGAGGAGCGGATGCCGTCTTCGGGAAGGTCCGACTGCAAGCACGCTTCCGTCGGGGACTCTTCCAACTCCCCTCCAGTGTCTCACTCTGCTGGCTGGACAACGTTATCGCTCGCCTCTTCCCCGCCAGCCTCTTCCTCAGTGGTTTCCTTTCCATCAGCATCTTGTTGATCGCCCGCTGCTGGGGCACCGCTGGAAAGGTCAGCAAGTGTCTGCCGATCTTCTGGCGCGACTTCCTCCAATGTGGCGTTGTAAGCCTTTTGCATCGCTTCCATGTAGAGCACAATCGCCCAGCGATCTGCAGGAGGAATCGCGTGAGCATACCCCGGCATGGAATACGTCCCGTCAGGCCGGGCGACGCCGTTGGAGATCACGTAAAACAGCTCTCCGACGGGATACTTAACAACGTCTCCTTCGACCAGTGTCTTGGCGGGGCTCCAGATGGTCCCTCCGGCACCCCGGAGGTTGATGGCACGCTGGTTGACTGGCCCGTTACCGCCCCCATTAAGTCCATGGCAAACGGCACAATAGATGTTGTACCGTTCTTCACCACGAGCGAGCGCCTCACGGGTCGGTTGAATGGGAAAACTGGTCACGTACTCGCGGTTTTCCTTCAAGCCGGTGAAGAACGGCTTGTCATCTCTTAAAAACCCAACCGCAATGGTCCCAGCAATCGGTGGCCGAGCAGCGCGATCATCTCGAAAGAACGGATTGGGCTGTTGTGCACGGAATTTGGGCTGATAGTCCATGTCCTGCAACAGATGAATCCGCGGCAGAGGATGTTTCTCGAAGCGGCTTTTGATGAAGAAAGCCAACGGGATAATCGCAAACAGCCCTACAAACAGAGTCGTCACACTAATCCAGGTGGGAACGCGAGAGTTGGCCGCAGGCCCCTCTGGAACATAGGTGGAATCCATGACTGCCGCCCCAGAGCGTTCCAGCAAGGCTGGAGTCTGCTGCGGGTCATACTTGGGGTCATCTGCGTCGATGAAAACAAAGAAGCCATCGTCGCTGAACTTGCGAAACCGCGACACAGTGAATCGTGTGTCCCAGAACTTCGGAAGCCCATTGAGGGCGAACATGCCAAAGAAGGCTGTCAACGCCGAGAGCAGAATCGTGAACTCAAAAGCAATGGGAATATTCGCAGGGACGGCAAACAGCGGCTTTCCGCTGATGATCATCGCGTAGTCGATGCCATTGGCCCAGAGTTGAAAGCCCAAGCCGATGGCACATCCGGTCAGACCAGCCGCCAGGATGAAGTACGGCAGAATAGTCCTGTTGAAGCCCATTGCCTCCATCATTCCGTGGACCGGAAATGGACTATGACAATCCCATTTGGTATAGCCGGCGTCCCGGACTTGCTGGGCAGCTGCAAGCAGCGAATCGACATCAGGGTACTCCGCCAACAAACCTCCAACGCGAGTTGTGCCGCTTGGCGGAAGGGGCGGGGTAGGAGTTTCGGTTGGGGTCTCAATGACCGTTGTCATTTTCTGATTCTCGTAAGAAATCCTCGACCGTGATTCGTCAGCCGTCTCTTATACTGACTGTCCGTTATTAAAGCTTTTCCTTCGTTGGCAGAGCTGGTCAGCCACCGTGGCTCACTCCTGCACTTGTCTTACTGATTCCCTGAAAAGTCCTCAACGAAGCGGGCACCCTTCGCCTGACAATCCGGGCTTCCGTTGGTCGCCCTTTGGTCGGAACTGATCTGAAGGTCAGTAGGTATCCTTGGAGCCGCTCGAACCTGGTGGAGAGTCCAGGCCAGCAGAGAGCCCCTTGCTTTCGAAAGCGCCATTGAAGGGCTCTACCTTGCCGGTGCAGGCTGACCGTTGGACTGTCCATCACGATGCTCGCTCGAACCGTGATCATCGTGATGAGGGTGCGCCTGTGGCATCACGTGCTTGACCTCAGCGATGGCGATAATCGGCAGGAACCGAATAAAGAGCAAGAAGAACGTGAAGAACAAGCCGAAGCTGCCCAGGAATGTCAAGATGTCCGTCCAGGTCGGCGTGAAGTAGCCCCAGCTACTGGGCAAGAAGTCCCGGGAGAGGCTAGTCACGACGATCACAAAACGCTCGAACCACATACCGATGTTGATGAAGATGGAGACAACGAACATGATCCACAGATTTGTTCGGCATGTTTTGAACCAGAACAATTGTGGCGAAATCACGTTGCAGCTGACCATCGTCCAGTAAGCCCACCAGTACGGGCCAAACGCCCGATTGTAGAAGGTGAAGAACTCCGTCTCGTTAGCGCTGTACCAAGCGATGAAGAACTCCATCGAGTAGGCGTAGCCCACCATCATCCCAGTGGCCAACATGATTTTGTTCATGTTTTCCAGGTGACGGATGGTCACCAGGTGCTGGAGACCAAAGAACTGTCGTGCTGGCACCAACAGCGTCATCACCATGGCAAACCCACTGAAGATCGCCCCAGCCACGAAGTACGGCGGGAAGATCGTGGTGTGCCAACCGGGCAGCTGAGAGACTGCAAAGTCAAAACTCACCACCGAGTGAACACTCAACACCAACGGCGTGGCCAGGGCTGCCAGGATCAGATAAGCCCGATCGTAGACTTGCCAGTGTCTTGCCGAACCGGTCCAACCCATGGCAAAGAACCCATAGATCGCCCGACGCCAGGGGTTCCGAGCTCGATCTCGCAATGTGGCCAAATCAGGGACCATGCCCATGTACCAAAAGAGCAACGAGACCGTGAAATAGGTGCTGACTGCAAAAACGTCCCACATCAGGGGGCTGCGGAAGTTCGGCCAGAGATACATCGAGTTTGGGTAAGGAAACAGCCAATAGATCACCCAGACGCGTCCCACGTGGAAGACGGGAAAGATGCCAGCTGCCATCACCGCAAAGATGGTCATCGCCTCGGCAAATCGGTTGATGCTTGTCCGCCAATTTTGCCGGAAGAGGAACAAGATCGCCGAAATCAGCGTGCCGGCGTGGCCAATTCCAATCCAGAACACGAAGTTGACAATGGGCCAGCCCCAAGCAACTGGGACGTTGTTTCCCCAAACACCGACACCAGTGAAGACCAGGTAGGTCAAGGCTCCCATCAGCACACACAGGAAGGTCAAGCTGATGGCAAAGGCCACATACCAAGCCAGAGGGGTACTCCGCTCGTTGACCTGGCAAACCTGCTCAGTGACAGTGTGGAAGTTCTCATGCCCCAACACCAGCGGCGGCCGCCGTCGAGGATCGTTGCCAAGATCGATATCCGGGTCGTCTAAGGTTGGAATGATGGTGGCCATAGTGAATTGATCGTTTGCTCGCGACCGGGATGTCAGAGTGTCTTGATTCTCGGGAAGCTGCTGGAGGCTTCCTGAGCATTTGTGGGTGTCCGAGATTGATCGGGGAAGTCGAAGTTTTTAGCCGTGAGAGCCTGGATCGTGGCTCTCCTTCACAAGGGCTTGATTCGGGTTGGTCACCTTGGCCAGAAACCGGTTTCGCGGTTTGGTGTTTAACTCCGCCAAGATCCCATAGGCCCGCGGACTGCTCTGGGCCTGACGAACCACACTTTTGGGATCATTCAGATCTCCAAAAACAATCGCTTGGGTGGGGCAGGCCTGCTGGCAGGCGGTCACGATCTCTTGATCTTGAAGTTCACGACGATTGACCTTGGCGCTGATTTTGTGCTGCTGAATTCGTTGCACACAGAACGTGCACTTCTCCATAACCCCACGGCTGCGGACTGTTACCTGGGGATTGAACGCCATCTGCAACACATCGTGCTCGTCAGCGTCCCAGTGGTAGTAGAAGAAGTTGAACCGCCGGACTTTGTAAGGGCAGTTATTCGAGCAGTAGCGAGTGCCAACGCAGCGATTGTAAACCATATCGTTGAGGCCCTCGTGACTGTGAATGGTCGCAGTCACCGGGCAAACTTGCTCACAAGGAGCGTTCTCACATTGCTGGCAAGCAACCGGTTGATGAGCCACCGCCGGTTGCTCAGGATCGCCATGGAAATACCGGTCGATACGGATCCAGTGCATCTCGCGGCCGTTGAGAACTTGTTCCTTCCCGACAACAGGAATGTTGTTCTCGGATTGACAGGCCACCACACAGGCATTGCAGCCGGTGCACTTGTTAAGGTCGATCGCCATGCCCCAGGCATGGCCTTGGTAATTCCATTCCTCCCAGAGGCTCTGCAATTTCTCTTCTGGGATTTTCTGGTGAGACTTCTCGGCCTCGTCCGCACTTGAGGCACCCGAAGCGGACCCAGACTGCTTTTGCTCTCCGTCGTGAGCATGATCTGAGCCAGCATGATCTGAGCCAGCGTGCTCTGAGTGAGACCCGAACACTGGGAGGTGGACCACATGCTGGGCGAAATCGCGGTGGTCTGAGTAGTGGTCGACAGTGGCCTGGCGAACAAGCGGCTTGACACGCTTGTTGATTTCGGCCAGACCGATCTCATCGATGGTGTGGTGATCTTGGGTCGTTGCCAGTGAGTAGGGGACTCGTGTGTTGCTCAGTTCGACCTGGGAGGTCGCAACATAGGGTTCACTTGAGGTCCGCAGCTTGTAGGTGTCAAACCCAGGAGAGTCCATTAGGGTGCGTGTGATCCGCCCTGCCGAATCCACCTCAGCGTTCCCTCCGACACGACCGGCAGCGGTCCGACCATAACCCAAGGGCAAGGCTATGGAATTGGCTGCCTGACCGGGCATCACATAAGCGGCGATCTCCAAGACTCGATCGCCAACGGTCAACTTGATGAGGGTTTCGTTGGTCACCTTGAGCCGCTTGGCTGTCGCTGGGCTGATCAGGGCGGCGTTGTCCCAGGTCAGTTTGGTCAGAAAATCCGGCAGCTCCTGCAGCCAGGCCAAGTTGGCATAGCGGCCATCGTAAACGGTCGAATCCGCCAGAAAGGTGACCTCGAGCTTGCTGTCATCAAGAGCGTCTTTGAGCTCCTGCTGCTCAAAAGCAACCTCCTGCACTTCCAGGCCAGCGGGATCCACAGACGGCCAATTCGTCCCCGGACGAAAACCGTCATGCACCGCTTTCCGCCATGCCTTCTCAGCTGCCTCCCCGGAGGTTTCGGTGAGCTGTTCAAAGGTTTTGCGTACCTCGGCCTCGCCAGCTTGAGATTCGTCCCCGAGAAGCAACCCCATCAGTTGCACAGCCGAGCGACCTTGGTACAGCGGCTCAATCAGCGGCTGTTGGAGATTCAGGGTCCCGTCGTAGCTGCGACCATCGCCCCACGACTCAAAGCTGTGTGCCCTCGGTAAGGCCCAGCGACAGAGCCGCGTGGTTTCGTTGGGATACAGCGTTAAGTGAGCAACTTGCTCAACCTGACTGAGTGCCCGCCCGAAATCGAGATCGGCGGGGGCATCGTAGGCAGGATTGCCTCCCAGGATGATCACAGCCTTGACCGAACCGTCGTTGATCTCCTCGGCCAGACCCTTTAAGGCCGCAAAGTGTGCTGGCCGCTCAGCTTCCTCGGTCTGAAGATAATGAATGGTCTTGCCCACGCCGCCGAGAAGCTGGTTAAGTCGACAGGCTAAGGCGTGGACCTCGGCAGGTTGACTCACACCGACGCAAATCAAACTCTGCCCTGGATGGGAAGCCAAGTCTTCGGCCATGGCCTCAACGAACTCGACCGCCTGTGCGTTGGGGAGAAGTTCGTCCAGCTTGAGGGTCGACCCCTTGGGTGCTGAAGCCAAGGTGCCGTCGACTTTTTGGAGGGCCGTCTCCAGGGCGACCAACAAATTGCGGATTTGACTGCTTTTAATCGGCAAGCGATGGTCGGCGACGGCCCCGGTCTTCGAAAACGCGCTCTCGGCAACGTACAGCCGATTCATCGGCTTGTCCGGGTCGCGTCCCTTCACGAAATCACGGCTGTAAGCAATCGCTGCCGGATGGTCGCCAAGAGGATCGGCATCCAGGCAGACAATCCTCTTGGCTGCCTCGAACTTGTACAGAGGTCGGTAAGACTCCCCATAAGCCTGCTTGACGCCAAGCCGTTCGTTGTCACGAGAGAGAGGCTCGTATTCGACCCAACGGGCCTGAGGATACTTTTCCTGCCAGGCAGCCTTCAAACGCGCCAAGGTCGGGGAGGCCGATGGCTCAGCCAACACTCGGAGACCACTGCCATCGGCCGGCAGGTTCTCCAGGACACTCCGAAATTCTCGCCACCCCTTCTCGGAGTCGCTATAAGCGGCACCCTTTTGGTAGACCGCCTGAAGCCGATCGGGATCGTACAGCTCGAGAATGGAGGCCTGTGCAAAGGTGCTGCTGGAGCCATAGCCAATCTCGGGCTTCCCACTGCGACCGCGGTCACGGCTCTGCCCCCGGGCCGGAGCAACTGTCTGACTGAAGGGATGGTAAGGATTCCCCTCAACCTTGATCGGCCGGAAATCGTAGCTGGTCACTTGCAGCGGATAAGAGACCCCAGACAGCTCGATCGACGTCGAAAATGAGAGGGGCTCACCAGGAACAAAGCCTTCCGGCCGCTCAACATAAGGAGCGATGTAGCGAACCTGCGAACGGCACCCAGCCGCGGCAGCAAGAGCAGTGCTGGCCCCCATGACCTGGAGGAACCGCCGTCGCGATGTTTCACTGAACTCCCCAGGAGGCTCGCTGGGAAACTCCTTTTGCTGAGCTTGTTGAAATTCCGCAGTTCCTTGAAGCTGAGCAAGGCTCTTCCAATACCCGTGTTGCCGGGGATCTGGTGAGGGTGAAGAGGTGTCCTGACTGGCAGCGTTATTGCCTGGATCGGTGGTCATCATTCAGCCGTCGGCCGGAGAACTCACTAGTGGCCACAGAACCAACTAGTATGAGTAAGCGAGGTGCAAAAATCTTTGACGCAATTTGGGGAGATCCTGCGGTTCCGCAGTCGTGGATGCCGGACGATCTCCGCTCTGGTTTTCTGATTGGTGCCGAGGTCTGGTGAAGTCGCAGCTCACCGACAACCCGGCCTTCCAACTCTCGCCCGCTGAGAATCTTGCTTGTTCCCTGCTGAGCCCGTCCAGCTGCCTTAAGGAAAAGACCCCCGGGGGTCCAAGAAGGCAGCCGAACTTCACTGGTCAGACATCACTATCGGTGGCAGGTCGAGCAATTCACCGGAGGTGCGATGTTGTTTTCCTGAACCAGTTGGGTGCCAATAGCCAATCGCTCTGCCTCGGTGTGCTCCGCCTCCCAGGCCATGTTGGTGACTTCGCTGACCGGTCGGACCGATTTCTCAGGCTGACGATGGCAGTCTATGCACCACCCCATCGAGAGAGTGGAGTGCTGGTAGACCTTTTCCATTTGGTCGACGCGTCCGTGGCAGTTGCTACACCCGACACCACGAGCGACGTGAACGGAGTGATTGAAGTAGACGTAGTCGGGCAAGTTGTGCACGCGAACCCAGTCGATTGACTTGGTGCCGTCTTCCCCGTCCAAACGGCTTGCCCAGCTATCTCGGACTTTTTCCAACTTGGGACTGTTGGGGTAGATATTTGTGTGGCACCCCATACAAGTGGCTGTCGGTGGGACCGCAGCATGGGCGGCCTTCTCCACAGTGTTGTGGCAGTAGCGGCAGTCCATCCCGAGCTGCCCAGCGTGGAGGGCATGACTGTAATCGACGGGCTGGGCAGGCTGATAATTTTTGTGTGTGGTCTCGGGGTGGCCTCCGTAGACCATCAAGGCAATCAAGTATGTCGGAATGACAATGGCAACAACGGGAATGGCAGGCCGAAGTTTGTTGGCCCACATTGGGAAGATGGTCTGTTCCATGCCTTTTGAGCTTTTGTTAACCGGCCAAGGCGTGAGGTGTGTGCCTATCCTATCCTAGTGATAAGCAGCCTGTCTCGCTCCGTGGCAAATCGTCACAGAAATCTGTGAAAAACGTGACCGACAACAGGTGTCCGGTCAAGCCGATGCAGCAAACCCCCGCTTCTGAAGCGTTCTCTGCGAGAGTGCCTTTGGCTCCACGAATCCAATGCTGAAGAGCTTCGAAACCACTAAGGATGGAAGGCGGTTCAGGTGGGGATTGGTGATCCCTCTTGGAAGTTCGCGTTGAGCTTCAGATGAGACCGACACCTGTCTGGGCACAAACTAAACAGGCTAGGATCGGTTGACTAGGGGGGAAAGAGGATTGCCATGACCGACAAGTTGTCGCACGGCAGCCGACGCTCGTGGCCAGAGGACCTGCCAACCACAATAGTCGTCGAAGGAACTGCCCTGCCAGCAAGCGCTGCGCGTCGCCGATTCGCCATCACCCCGTCTTCTGAGGGGAAGACCCAGAAGGCTGTCGCGCACTTGATGAGCGTCACTTAGCGCGTCACCTCAGCGATGCTGCGGGTTATCTTTGCTCAGTCGGGCGTGTTCAGTCGGGCGTGCTCAGTCGGCCGAAGATGACTGGGCTGGAGAGGGTGAAAGTTGGACTGGCCTTTGGGCCTCACTCGGGGGCCAGCTTTTGGAGTTTTCGCTGCAGACTGCGGCGGTGGATCCCCAGGCGACGAGCGGCTTCTGAGATGTTGCCCCCACAGTCGGCAAGCACTCTCTGGATGTGTTCCCACTCAGCACGGGCTAAAGTCAGCGGCTGATAGTCAGGGGCATGAGTTCCTGGCGGGGCCTCGCCGCGGGCAAAGGCCGCCAAGACATCATCAGCGTCAGCCGGCTTCGTGATGTAGTTGGTGGCCCCCAGTTTCATCGCATCGACAACGTTGGCTGTGCTGCCAAACCCAGTCAGCATCACCACCTTGGTGGCAGGGTCGATTTCCCTGAGATCGCGGAGCAAATCCAGACCGTTGCGTCCGGGCATCCGCAAATCCACCACCGCCATCTCGGGCGACTCCTCTTGCGCGGCTGCAATCGCCTCTTCATAATTACTAGCTGTCTTAACCAAGTATCCTCGCTGAACGAGAGCTTTAGCCAATCGTTCTCGTAGAACCTCGTTATCGTCGACGATCAGCATCGTCGGGGCATGAGCTTCGACTGAGTTTTCAGGCGGAGTCCCACTCTCAGGTTGATCCGCGTGCTGGTCGGTCATAGTTGCCTCACTGCCGGATGAGTCGCCAGACCCGCTTCTTTGTGGGTCGGTTGTTTATCAGAAACCTTTGCTGCGGTTTGGTCAACTCGACAGACGAGTCAACCCTGGGGATGTGTCAGCGTCAGAAAAGTGGGTTGTGAGCCCGCCAACGGCCCGGTGTCAGCCCAATGGTCCTTCACACCGGGTATCGCTGAGAAGCAGAGCCTCCGCCCCGAGGCCGAGTCCCGATGAAGGGTCCAGGCGAAACACCAAAGAACTGGGACACCAAAGAACTGGGACACCCAAGAACTGACTTCGGCAGTTCGCCGATGACCACTCGTTGATCGAGCAGCGTTTCCGCGTTGCCGGAGGAGTCAAGATTTTCCTCAACTTCGGTAAGATCTCACGGGAACCTCTGGGAGAATCAGCAGTTGGTGGATGACGAAGGTGGAGCGGTTCGAGGGTCGCGGAGTTGTGGCACACTCGTCTGGGATTTGAGGGACTGAGATCCCTGAGCCTCACCACTGTCGGTGCCCCCTTGCCCAGACTCAGGCTGATTCTGCGCAGCTTGAGCGTAAAGACGGACGATGACGATGGTTCCCTCGCCGGGGGTGCTCTCGATCCGCATGGAGCCGCCCTGGCGTTCGATCACACGACGAGCGAGGAACAGACCCAAACCCATGCCCTTTCCGGGGTCTTTGGTGGTGAAAAATGGGTTTCCGGCTCGCTGGAGGATCTCCGGCGGCATCCCCCTCCCGTGATCCTCAATCGTTATGGTCAGACAGTGCTGCGAGAACTCCCCACGCATCAGAACAGGCTCTCCAGAGTCAGTGGCATCCAGGGCGTTTTTCACCAAGCCTCGCAGAGCTTGGGCCAATGCGTGATGGGGAACATAGAGACAAGCCTCGGCAACCTGCCGCCCGTAGACCAACTCCACTGACTCAGGATGGCTCAGCCCATCCCGAATGGCAATCATCAAGTCTTCTGCGGTGGTCCAGTTGAGGGCCTCTCCGGTGGCCTCACCTGCATCGCTGGCCATGTGATCCAAGATCTCTCGGCAGCGTCCCACCTCTGTGCGAATCAGCCGGGCGTCAGTGACGGCTTGCTCATCGGCAGACTGCCGCTCAAGGTGGACTTCCAGCTCGCGGGCCACCACAGCGATTGTCGAAAGGGGCGTGGCCAGCTCATGGGCTGCGCCTGCAGCCAATGTCCCAAGAGCTTCGAGCTTCTCGCTTTCGGCACGCAGCCTTTGGGCCTCGGAAAGCTCCTGCTCACGCTGAGCCAGTTCTGTGGTCACCCGGGTGATGAAATACACGATGAATGTGGCTGAGGTCGCCAAGGCAACTTGAAGGCCCCAATGAAATAGCTGCCGCTGCCGAGCCCACTGGCGGACCTCTTGAGAAACCGAAGACGGATCGACCACATCTCCAAGAGCCACAACGGGCACATGAAACCACATCAACACCACATACCCGAGGATGGCCACCACCATCACCACCCAAGCCCACCGCGGCCGCAGCACAGCAGCGGCCAACGTAAGATTCACTAGATAAAAAATACTAAAAGGATTACTCGGACCACCTGAATAGTAGACTAAACCACTGAGAATCAGGATGTCCAACACACAAACCCAGCCCAGCAGCCAATCACCCAGGGCTTCCCACTGCCGAGCCGAGGCATTTTGAAACCGCGGGGCAATCCAAAACTGAACGGCCGCGTTGGAGACAAACCCCAAGGTCACTAGGATGACCAACGGGATGAGGGCCAGGTCGATTCCCAGTCCAAAGCGAACCACCAAGATGGTGATCAACTGGCCGACTCCCCCGGCCCAGCGGAGCTTCACCAGCCAAGAGAAATTGATCTTCATCCGCTCCGCAGCCGGCTCATGGTGTTGCACCGGTGAAGCCAGGGTGGGATAAGGTGGGCCCATGGTGACAACTTGGGCAGCTGGATTCACCGAGGTGGCCCTTTCTCTGGCAGTCTCTTTTGAAGTGGTCTCATCATCAACGTTTTTACTGCTCTTGAGGAAAATTCTTGCTCGTCCAAAACGCAGGAACCGGCGGAATCATGACTGATCTGGCAGCCTCGCGAAACCGCCGGACGAGCCAAGATCTCCCTCAACCTCAGCAGCTGAACTGTCCCAGATGTGGCCGTTGCCACCCAGGCCTTGTGTCCCACAACTTGTGTCTACCCAGGCCTTGTGTCTACCCAGGCCTTGTGTCTACCCAGATCTTTTACACTGGCTCCTTCCGGTCGCAACGGAGTGAGCCTCCAGCACGATCTGCCACGGTCGAGTGATTCGTCCTTCAGAGAACGTGCTCCAAAGATCTGCCGCACCCGGCCGGTTCTTCAGAGTGAGGTTTTCTTGACGGCCTGGTAGCGAGCCTGCTTGTTCTCAAATCCTGGCCGGGGCAACGCTTGGAGAGGCTCACTGAGAACTTTTGGGGATCAGGCGTTCGGCCAGTCGACGCAAGGAGGTGCTGGCATCATGGACGCCGATGTGGACTTGGATCAAGTGCATCTGGGAAACATCGCTGATCGCTGCGGAAAGAGCCTGATCGAATTGACTTTCGGTCTGCACCTCGTAGCCCCGGCCGCCTTTGAGGACCTCCACAAGCTTATGGTAGTTCCAAGGGTGAATCTCGTTGAACTTCCATTCACCTTCGTGCAGAAACCGCTCGGTGCCGTATCCTTTGTTGTCCAACAAGATGACAACCGGGTTGAGACCATGTCGGATGATTGTTGACAACTCCATCCCCGTCATTTGAAACGCCCCGTCACCGACCAGCACAATCGGCCGGGCCTCCGGCTGAGCAACTTGCACACCGAGAGCTGCGGGCACGGCAAAGCCCATCGAGGTGTAGAAAGCAGGACTGAGGAATTTCGTCTGTCGCAGAACCGTCAGATCCAACGAGGCAAACAGCGAGTCACCAACATCGGCCACCACCACCGTATTCTCGTCCAAGGCGTGGTTGAGACGCGCGACCAAACGCTGGATGGTCATTGGTTTTTCGCCGCAAACTTCCGCTTCGGTGCCCCCAGAACCGTGAGGACCACCGGCGCCTTCATCCGACTCAGTTCGCTCGGCAGACGTGGGTTGCTCGGCAGACGTGGGTTGCTCGGCAGACGTGGGTGGCCCATCCAGCTGAGGCTTGGACGGAAGCGGCCGAGAGGGGCATTTCAGATCGGACTGAGCCAAGCGATCGATGAAATCCCCAAGCAGAACATTGTCGAAGTGATGGTGGCTAATCCGCAGTCGCTCGCTGGTGGCGTGGATGACTTTCAGCGGATCGATCTGCGCGGTGAAGATGCCTGAGTTGATATCATGCATCTGATCGCCCAAAAGCAACACGCAGTCGCTTTCTTCGACCAACTGGGCAACCTCTTCACGCCCCATCGCTCCTTCGTACAACCCGGCATAGAGGGGGTGCATTTCGCTGATGACGCTCTTGCCGTGAGCGGTGGTCACAAACGGGATGTTGGCTTTTTCGACCAGCGAGAGCACATGTTGCTGGAGATTGAACCGATGGATCTCCACTCCGGCAATCACCACAGGGCGGAGGCTCTGGGACAGGCGTCGAACCGTTTCGGTGACCGCTTCACTCAGGGCCGCCGGGTCACTTTTGACTTCCTGAGTTTGACGCTTGTAGGGAGCCTCTGGGATGAGATTGACAATATCGCGGGGCAACTCCAGGTAACCGGGGCGTTTGTATCGCAAGACCGCGTCAAGGACTCGGTCGATCTCACGAAAGGCCACATTCGGATCGTTCAGATCAGCGGTGGCCACACAGATGCGACGGTAGATTTCGTGCTGCGTGGTGTATTCGCCGACAGAATGATGCAACAGCAAATGCCGAGGCCGCTCGCTGACACCAGGCGAACCACTGATGACCAAGACAGGACTCTTCTCGGCGTAGGCCCCAGCAATGGAGTTGCAGCAGCTTAAGCCCCCAACGCAGTAAGTGATGCAGACAACGCCTAAACCGGTCATTCTCGCATAGGCATCGGCGGCAAAGCCAGCATTATCCTCTCGTGTGCAGGTGACCACATTGATTGGAGAACTCTCCAACTGTGTGTAAAAATCCAGCACGTAGTCTCCGGGGAGCCCGAAGAGGTCTTTCACGCCGACTTGCTGCAAACGCTCAATCAGATACCGGCCAACCGTGGTGGCCACTTCGGACTCCAAGCCAGGGGCCTCCGGCCTCTGAGTTGACTCAAGCTGTCGGTTCTCCGCTGTGCGGGGAACGTCCGGGAGACGAGAGGTGGTTGAATGCGCCATTGATACTACTCCCCCTGGCAACCAGGGTGTTGGGGATCGGAGGGGCCACTCAAAGGGCCCTCCGGGAGATCGTCCGTCATCCTTTGGCGATCGCACCCTATTATTCGCACGCTTCTGTGCCCGGACAACTCGCACAACCCCCCACAAACAGGGAGATACAAGAAGGCTTTCTTACTGGCCGGAGACGTGCTTTTGTAGGTCTTCGGCTTCTCTTGACTTGTGGACTTCGGCCTCAGCTTCCGAAGGTTCTGGAGCCGGATTGGTCGGTTGCTCTTCAGGTGAGATGGCATAGCGAGGGGGGGTGCGGAGGCGACGAGCCCCCAAGATCAACATCAGCAACCAGAACTCCAAAAACCCCACAGTGCACAGGAGCAAGGTTGCCGTGTACCACACACTTTGGTGGTTCCGGTAGGCACCAAGGGCATGAACACTGCCCCAGCCGAGTAGACCCAGCATAATGACCGCCAGAAACCATCGCGACGCTCGTTCAGCTCGCCGCCGGGCGGATTGGCCCTCAGGAGGTGCTATTGCTGCTGGTCCCTGGGGGGATGCGTTGTTCTTGGGCACAGGTCGATCAAAGTCAGGGTTTTTCAGGTGCTAGGAAATACGCTGGTCGCATTGTAGAAGACAGCCTCACGAAGGACTCAACTTCCAGGATCGGGTCAGCTGACCGGCCAGTTGTGCCTGCTGATCACCTACCCTAAGGACAGAGGCGGAAACCAAATTCCCCTCCTGTGGAGGTTACCACTCTGCCCAGGCGGGCCGCTTGCAAACACCGATGCAATCTTTATTCTGCGTTGTTTGGCTAGCCCTTCTGTGCAGACTCAGCAGACAACAATGACCAACCCATCAGGGCTGAGACGGGTTTCCGCACCAACAAGTTGCTATCGGTCCATTGCAAATCAGTGTGGCTGGAAACCTTCAACCAGGAACTGTTCCGCTGAGAGTCCACGACCAGGAGAGACGGTCCAGGCCGATGGCCAAAAGTCGGGAAGAAGTCGCTGGCCAGTCCTTTGAGGGGCTGAACTGCACTTTCCACAGGGCAAGACAGAACTCTGGGACTGTTTTGAACCCTGCGACGGTCACTGACACTTTTCACTGACTCACACCCTGAGTTCGTGCAACCGAGTGTCTCAGTCGCAAACCCTCCTATGCTGGAGCGCGCGAGTGTTGGAGCGTTGGAGCGGTGGATGAATCAAGAGGTGCGATGTTCGAGCAGTGGATCATGCGAGCAATAAACGATGCTCGCAATAAACGGTGCTCGCAAAGGACGATGCTCGCAATGGACGGTGCTCGCAAAGGTCAGGGGGGCTCTTGGGAGTGTGAGTTGCTCCGGCGGTGGTCAGGCAAGCCGACGATGAAGTGTTTGGTCACAAGAAGCACCCAAGGCGGAACTGGCTCACTTGTTCACCGATCAGACAAGTGAGGCGTCTCGGAGAGTTTGTCGGGTGCAGTGACGCTCTTTGGACCGGAATCGGGCTTTGCCGATCCGACAAAGTTTCCTGGAAGGGGCACTCGGGCCCGAACTGCTCCAGCTTTTGTTCGGCTGAGAGAATGCTAGTGGTTGATGAGGGGTTGACCTTGAGAGAACATCCCCAGGTCGGCGCAGGGTCTGCGGACCCGCAGGAGGTCGACACGTGCAGTCGGTACTGTATGAATACAATCTTGACCTGACGACTTGGGTGTACCTTTCAAGTCTGTTGGCTTTGACGGTGTACTTCAAGTTCAGTCCTTTGTGGCGGGTCCGCAATCTGGACATGCTTGCGCTTGTGGCCTTGGCCCCCGCGTTTGTCATGTTGCAGACCGAATCATCTCAACGTGCCGGCTATCTCTGGCTGTTGGCTGTTGAGGGGCTTTTTCTCCTCCGGCTTCTGCTTGATCCGTTGATGGTCCGCCGTCCTCTCCTGGAACCGAATCTCAACGCTGGCGGGCTAACCTTTTTGGGCACCGCGTTGCTGATCTTTCTGACAGCACATATCGCCACCCGAGGCCTGCAGGCCGAAGAGTCCTTCCCCGTGGTCAGCCCTCATCGGCTGACTGAAGAGGGAACTCCCGAACCATTGCCCGCCGAACTGGCTGCGGTGACCGGAACCGATCCCCGCTTGCCTCAGCAAAAGGGGGTCCCCAGCGTCGGAAACCCCTTGATCGTTCGTCTGGGCAACTCCCGTCGCTCAGCAACCCCACCTGTCTCCCCAGATAGATCAGCACACTTTTCAACTAAAAACACTTCTACTGAAAACACTTCTACTGAAAACACTTCTACTGAGAGCACTTCACCTGAGAGCACTTCAACTGAGAATGCCCCGACAGAGCACTCCCCGACAGAGCACTCCCCGACAGAGCACTCCCCGAGGGCATCCACCGATGGATGGGCCGCCTTGCCCGCGGTGGAAATCCTAGCGCGAGTGCTGGCGATTGTCTCCCTGTTGGCAGCAGTCGGCGGAATTATCGCAGTCGGGCGTCTGCATTTCGGCCGAGCCCAGACTGGCGTTGCAGTCGCCACCTTGTACTTGCTATTGCCGGGCACAGCAGTAGGCGTTGATAGGGTGGACCAGGTTCTACCGTCCGCCCTCTTGATCTGGGCGATTGTTGCCTACCGCTTGCCGTTGGTTTCTGGGTTACTGATCGGCATTGCTGCCTCAACGATTTACTACCCAATTTTCTTGGTGCCTCTTTGGTGCGCTTTCTATTGGCCCCGGGGTATCATCCGTTTTCTGGCGGGCGTCGCTTTTTCACTGGTTGTTTGTATTACTGTCACGGTGGTGACGACAGGATTTGGTAATTTCACCTGGCATCTTCTGCAGACTTTTGGGTGGCTGCGTCTGGAGGTGGCCACGGATCATGGTTTGTGGGGTCAGGTCTTTCAGCCTGCTTACCGCTTGCCGGTGCAGGTTGCCTTTGGGGCGATGTGTCTGACATTCATGCTCTGGCCGGTGGAAAAGAACTTGGGCACCTTGTTGAGTTGCTCCGCAGCGGTGATGCTGGCGACACAGTTCTGGCACCCAGTTGGAGGAGGCCTCTATCTGGGCTGGTATCTGCCGCTGTTGCTGCTGACGGCCTTTCGTCCCAATCTGCAGGATCGCGTCGCCTTGGTTGTCGAAGAGATGAACTGGTTCGGACGACGCCGGCCGAGAGAACACTCGTTGGCTGCCTAAGTCAACGGGTTCCTCGATGTGACCGACCCCCAGCCACCCCAAAAGCCACTCAGGACCGTATCCACTCAGGACCGTATCCACTCAGGACCGTATCCACTCAGGACCGTATCCACTCA
>CAZYKP010000036.1:0-33349 GCA_964648025.1 uncultured Pirellulales bacterium
TCCAGGAGAACCAACTGCCAAATCAGAAGGAAACCGACCACTACTGATTCCCTGAGAAGTCTTCGACGAAGCAGGGCGTTTCGTTCGGCAATCCGGGCTTCCGGTGGTGCCTCAGGCTGCCCCCTTGAGGTCATCACAAACAAGGGCAGACGGAAAGCCCTGGGTCGGAAACTTCTCCGAAGATCAGTAGGACGACAGCCAGAAGCCGGAGAGGCTTTGAAAAGGGAAGTTCCGCTTGCCGACATTCCAACTACTGGCATTCCAACTACTGGCATTCCAACTACTGGCATTCCAACGGGAACGTCCTCTGGGGCAGTGCTGTGAACACCTTTGGGGTCGTCTCTCCGCCAGGCAGCAGAGCAAGCAGGTGTCAGGGGGCAGTCTGTCCAAGGCTCCTCCGACCTTTGGGTGGACGGCAGAGGAAACTGATGTGAAGTCGGAGTCATTTCCTGTCGGGAACGCCTTCCAACGCGTTTCGGTTTTCGGAAGCGTTTCGGTTCTCGGAAGCGTTTCGGTTTTCGGAAGCGTTTCGGTTCTCGGGAGCGCTTCGGTTCTCGGGAGCGTTTCGCTGCGGCGAAGAAAACTTGGGCTTTTAGGACTCATCACCAGGAAGCTCTTCCCTACAGACCTGCCCCCGATGAATTTGGGGGTTCTCACAAAAAGGTACCAGTGATGACAACCCCGGACTATCTCAATCCCGATTTGCCTCGAGATCTGAAACGTGTCCACTTAACCGTCGTGGAGGCCACTCCACACTCGTTGGAAGGTTACGGATTGCTGTTTGACGATCCCCAAGAGGTCAACGTGGAGATTGTCCGCTGGCCGGCCCAAGGTTGGCGACCGGTCGACCTCGACTCAGGAGACGAAGCAGGAACCACCGAGGGAATCTTTACCGCCCAGTGGAAAGGGGATGTCCTTTACGGCCGCAATGAGGCTGTCGGTGGTCACTACGTGTTGGGCTATGCCGTGGAGCCCTATGCTGCCATTGAGGACCACAAGCGACCCCCAGAGTCGATCTTGCTCTGGCATGCCAATTATCATCCCGACGGGGGTCAGCTCTTCCATCCCATCGACGGCAAGCCGTTTGTCGTCCCCCTGGCCAAGCCAGGTGACGATGTCAAACCAGAGGATTTTGTCTGCTTTCGTTTCGATGGCAGCCAGGGACTGTACATTCACCCCAACATCTGGCACGAAGGTGTGTTCCCCTTGCGTGACAGCCAGCGGTTCTTTGACAAACAAGGAGCCGTGCACGCTCGCGTCTCGATCGATTTCGCCAGAGAGTTCAGCTGTCTGCTGGAAGTGCCGCTTCTCTGAGCCCAGGACCTCTCCTACCTCGAGAGGAATTCAGCGAAAATCTCGGGATCTGTTGTTCAGTCCATGAAGCCGTGCAGAAAGATCCTCCAGCCGGCTGACCAACACGTGGGTGATTCCGTCGGCACGCTCGAGTTTTCCCTCAACCAGAAGAATCCGGGCGGTTCGGGCAACTACGGAAAACCGCTCCCAGACATCGGGGCGAATGATCAAATTGGCGATACCCGTCTCGTCTTCGATGGTCAAAAAGGTGATCCCCTTGGCGGTGCTTGGCCTCTGACGGAAAAGCACCAGCCCTGCTAGGCGCACCCGTCGACCGTTGGCAAGCGTCAGGGTCTGGCAGCAGAGATGGACATCCAAGTCTTGCAATCGTTCCCGCAACAACGACAAAGGATGTGCTCGTAATGAGAATCCGGTTGTCTGATAATCGCTGGTGATCTGCTGCCCAAGGGTCATTTCGGGAAGATGTTCTGGCAAATCCTCTCTGAAGCTGTCTTCCTCCAGCTCACCAAAGAGCGGAGGGGTCGGTCCGCTGGAGAGCGTCTGCCACAACGCTTGCCGACGGGAAAGGCCCAGCGAGGCAAACACATCACCACGAGCCAATCGGACGAGCGTACCACGAGGCAGCTGGGTCCGCCGCAAGAAATCATACCAACTGCGAAACGGCCCTGCTGAGCGAGCCTCCTCGATACGCCGGGCATGAACCTCAGAGACCCCTTTGACCAGACGCAGCCCCAAACGCACGGCACACGTGCCGGCAGACTCGGCAGGCTCTAAGCGACAATCCCAACCGCTGGCATTCACATCGGCTGCCCTGACCTGCACGCCATGGTCTCGGGCATCGCGAATCAACTGGGCCGGAGCGTAAAACCCCATCGGCTGGCTGTTGAGCAAGGCCGTGACAAAAGCATCGGGATGAAAACACTTCAACCAAGCCGAAACATACACAAGCAGTGCAAAACTGGCAGCATGAGATTCAGGAAAACCATATTGGCCAAATCCTTGAAGCTGCTGAAAAATGCGTTCGGCAAAATCCTCAGATAAGCCTCGTTCCAACATTCCTGTGATCAGTTTCTGCCGGAATTGATCAATCACCCCAGGACGCTTCCATGCGGCAATGGCTCTGCGGAGTTGGTCTGCCTCCCCTGGAGTAAACCCAGCAGCAACGACTGCCAGCCGCATGGCCTGTTCTTGAAAGAGGGGAACCCCGAGGGTCTTTTCCAGTACCTTTCGGATAGCCTCATTGGGATAAGTGATCGCCTCTTCTCCACGTCGTCTTTTCAGATAAGGGTGGACCATTTTCCCTTGAATCGGACCTGGACGAACAATAGCCACCTCAATCACCAAATCGTAAAAGCAGCGTGGCCTGAGACGCGGCAGCATCGTCATCTGCGCTCGGCTCTCAATCTGGAAGACACCGACAGTATCTGCTCGGCTGACCATCTGGTAGACTTCCGGCACCTCCGAGGGCACAGTTGCCAGGGTGTAGTGCTTGCCGGTGTGTTTTTCGATCAGATCAAACGCTTTATGGATGACCGTGAGCATCCCCAAAGCCAGGCAGTCTACCTTGAGAATGCCTAAGCTATCGAGGTCGTCTTTATCCCACTGAATGACCGTTCGCCCGGGCATCGCTGCATTTTCGATCGGCACGAGTTCGCACAAAGGACCCCGAGTCATCACCATGCCGCCAACATGTTGGCCCAGATGCCGAGGGAATCCGAGCAGTTGCAGAACCAATTCCATGAACTGGCGGACAATGGCTGTTTGCGGGTCCAGCCCTGCCTCTTGGCAGCGGAGGGCCAGACCTTCAGCATCAATGCTGACATAGTTCATCAACTTGGAAAGCGTATCGATCCGCTCAAGCGATAATCCAAGAGCCTTGCCGATATCACGGACAGCCGATCGCGGACGATAGGTGATCACCTCCGCCGTCATGCCTGTACGTTCGCGACTGTATTTTTGGTAAATGTATTGAAGAACCTCTTCACGGCGATGGTGCTCAAAATCGACATCAATATCAGGGGCCTCATTACGCTCCTGACTAATAAATCGCTCAAATAAAACATCGATTTGCTCAGGATCTACGGAGGTGACACCCAAGCAATAACAGACAACACTATTCGCGGCCGACCCACGACCTTGACATAAAATCCCTTGCTTCCTCGCAAAACGAACCAAATCATAAACAGTCAAAAAATAGGCTTCGTAGCGAAGCTTCTTAATCAACTCCAGCTCATGGAGAATGAGCCCTTGAACTTTTTCGGGGATGCCTTGTGGGTAGCGCCGGGCGGCTCCTTTCCAGGTTAAACTGCTTAGATAGCTGGTGATATCTTGGCCTTCGGGGCAGAGCTCCTCGGGATACTCATAGCATAGTTCGTCCAAGCAAAAGTGGCACTTTTCGGCAATCTCGGTTGTGTGGCGGAGTAACTCCGGATAACGGGCAAACAACGTTGCCATCTGCTGGGGGCTCTTCAGGTGACGCTCACCATTGGGCCACAGCCGGCTGCCGGCCTCGGCCACCAAACAGTGATGGCGGACAGCCGTCAGCAAGTCCTGCAGGCGTCTTCGACTCGGGACGTGATAGTGGACATCGTTGGCTGCTGCCAACGGAACATGGGCCTGACGAGCGAGCTGAATCCACCCCTGGAGCCTTTGCCGGTCGTCTGGGCCACGGTGCAGTTCGATCAAACCATAAAGACGATTGCCAAAAATCTCCCGATAGCTCAGAAGAGCCCCTGGCGACACTTCACCCCGAGAGGTCAGCAGGATGCCCGCCAAGAGACCCCTCGCGTGGCCAGCGATATCAGCCAGTGAGAGCTCACATTGGCCTTTCTCGGCACGCCTTCGGCCAATGGTGATCAGCCGGGCCAACTGGCCGTAGCCAACTCGGTCCATCGCCCAGAGCACAATCGGCGGAGCATCAGTCGGGGTGATCTCCGAACCAACCAGCAGCTTGAGCCCGACTTGCTTGGCCGCAACATGAGCCCTGACAACGCCCGCCAGCGAGTTTTTGTCGGTAATGGCCAAAGCGGCACACCCCAAAGACGCCGCCCTCAGGACCAACTCATCGGGGTGGGAGGCGCCTTCCAAAAAAGAGAAGTTCGTCAGGCAATGAAGCTCCGCATAGCAAATGCCCTGAGAACCAGCATGCCTCGCCGGAGCTTGAGGCAGCACAAAATCACTGCAAGCTGGTTGGTGAAGCTTGGGAAACGCTCGATCCGGCATTGACGATAGCTCCCCTGCGGCAAAATCCGCAAGCTTTTGGCAATCGCCCAATCCGTAGGGCACCCTGAAGGCATCCTGAGCACAAGCCCCACAGGCACGCGTTTGTTGGAGATCAACCCGGCACGTGAATGAGCAGGCCTTGCTGGTATCTTTCGGTCTGCTTGACTTCAGCCCCGCGACGGCCAACGCTTAGTCAAACCAACCATGCAGAAACCAACTGCCATCGGTCAGTAAACGGAAAATCCAAAGTTGTTGGCCACAGGCAGTTTGCAAGCGAAAATAATCACGTTCTCCGGCTCCCCCCCGCCACCAGCCGGTCTCGATCCGCTCTGGCCCCCACCAAGCTTGCGTTTGAAAAGCATCTCCGCCGCAGCGAAAATAAGTCGGCGGGGCAACGCTTCCGTCGGCATGCAGCAGTGGGATGGGCTTGGCCGCCAGCCGTAACGGCCGGTGAGGGGCAAGCATCCGTGCTTGTCGACTCTCTTGTTGCTGGGAAGGCTTTTTCTTGGAAGTCCTCTGACGGCCAATTGGCTTGGCCGGCTGGTCGAAACCGCTGAAAGCCGGGTTCAGTTCGGCCGGGTTCAGTTCGGCTGGGTTCAGTTCGTAGGCATGCTCTGGCTGGGCATCCGCCCGGAGTTGTGGTTGAACAATCGCGTCGCGGCCAAGCCGACTGGCCATCCGGTCGATGAGGCGTTCCAGAGCCGCTACCTCAACTTGCCGGTTGTAATTGAACAAATCGATCTGCTCAGGCCGCAGTTGCCGCAGGCCAATCACCGTCAAGCGAATCGCCACAATAGGGCTGCTCCAGGTTTTTCGCTCAAGCTGAAGATGAAGCAACTGGAGCAAATGGTCTTCATCCAACGTAGGCCGCAGCAAAGCTACCGTCGCCAGCAACGGGCCGGCCGAATCCAGTTGCAGGCGGCAGTTCAGACGAGTGATCCCGCGTTGCTTGGGACGCAGCCGATCACAAAGTTGCTTGCAAAGATGCCCAAGAACCTGGCTAAGCACTTCGCTACTCTCAACAGGGTGCTCAAATTGCCAGCCTGCTGTGATCGGCTCAGCCGGCCGCTGAGGTTGCAAGATCTCTGGGACACGGCCCAACAGCTCGTCCAGGCTCCAGAGTAGCGCCGGGCCAAATCGGCTGGAGAGCCCATCACGATCCAAATTACGGATCTGATCAACCGTATCGATCCCCAGTTCTTTCAGCTGAGCTAAAATCGCAGGCGATAATCGGAGAACAGCAATCGGCAAGGGGTCCACAGCCCAGGCGAGCTGGCCGGAGGGGATGATGCGAATAGGCCAACCAGAAGACGACTGAGCCATGAGCTTGGGCCAGTCAGTCGAATGAGCGACCGCCCAGGCCGCCGCCGGGGTGTCGGCAACGGCCACGCGAATAGTCCAGCCCTGCTTGGCCAAGGCGGTCACCAGCCGTTGGGCCAGCTTTTGTTCGCTGCCGTGAAGCCGCTGGCATCCGGTGAGATCAAACAGCAAACTGTCCGGTTCTCTGCCGGTGCTTTCAGGGCGATCCCCCTCGCGGTCATCCAGGCTGACAAAGGGATTGAACCGATCACACCAATCCGCCAGCCGCCGCAAAACGAGCTTGTCTGCCTCAGGGTCGTAAGCCTCAAGTACCAGCGGCTCTTTGAGCCGAGCTGGCGTCCCTGGTTGGTCGGGCGTTGTCTTCCCAGAAACACCACCAGAAACACAAGTTGTCGTCTGTGTGTTGGTCGAATGAGGGCCAACAGCATGAGCGTCGATGATGGCCAAGGCCTCCGCCAGAGGCATACCGACACGCAACCCCGCCAACACCGCCTGGCGAGAACAGTCCACAATCCGGCCTGTCACAGGACCTGCTCCAGGGCGATAAATGGCAACGGGCTTGTCTCTAAGTCCCGGTCGCCCCCCAAACCCTGGGTGAGTCGAGGTGAGTCGCTGAAGCGGCCAGTGGGGCAGCCAGACGCAAAGTGTCCGTTTCACCGTCAAGCTCCACCTCCACCGTTGATCGCAGCGAACCACCCCGGCAACGGATGACTGTTAAACGCCAACGCCGAACCAGTGGCGAAATCTGAGGATTTCTCGCCGGAAACACGCCCCAGTCAGAACTGTCCCGGTGAGAACTGTCCCGGTGAGAACTGTCCTGGTGAGAACTGTCCCGGTGAGAACTGTCCCGGTGAGAACTGTCCTGGTGAGAACTGTCCCGGTGAGAACTGTCCCGGTGAGAACTGTCCTGGTGAGAACTGTCCTGGAAACCGTCTCGGGGCATCCCCCCAGAACCGTTCATCGAAACACAAGGTCTTTGCCGAGGGCCTCTCGTTGATGCTCTCGAAACATCCAACGTAGGAGGGCTCGACTCGCAAGAATTGGGGGCCTGTATCGTTGGCAACGCTTCGACCAACAGCCGAAGGTCGGCCCAAGATGGCTCATAGCGGCAGCGGGCTGGGCGTAAGAGCAACCCAAGCGTTTCGCCAGCCTCAGCAGCCAGTTGCAATCGCCGAAATCGATGGCTATCCAGCCGTGGGGACCAGCACAGCACCGATCCCAACGCGCGACACCGCAATGCCTGATCTAATGCCCAACACTCCTGCCGGTCGTCCGAAGGACGGGCTACCAGCACACGGCTCAACGGAATTCCTGAGGCCTCCAAGGCCGGCGGATAGAATTCGCCCCATCGGTCGATGACCATCAGCGGCCGAGACTCAGAAACCGGCTTGGCAGTGTGGTCCGAAAAGAAGCCTGTCCCTGCTGAAGAGGCAGTCATCACCCTGCGTATTAACCGGAGGGCCAAGGTCGTTGCTCCCATGCCAGGGCCCTTGGAAAGCCATTCGACAAGCGCACCTGCTGGAAGACCGCCTGAGGGCAGCAGCCAATCCAGAGGAAACAATTCACTTGCTGAAATTCCGGTTGCTGAAATTCCGGTTGCTGAAATCCCGGTTGCTGAAATCCCGGTTGCTAAAGGACTAACTTGCTGGCCGGCCGGCTGACTGGGCTCTGTCTGGTCGGTTAGGTTGGTCCGGAGCGTTGTGCGGCCGTAGCGACCCTCTTCCCAGTTTTGAAGCCGATAGGCCAGCGACCGAACACGTTCTGCCCGGCTTTGCGCTTCGGCTGGGGCAGAAGTCTGGGACTGGTTTTGTAAGTCAGCACGTGACTCGACATATGACTCAGTTAGACTTCGGAAAACCGAACCGCTTTTCATGGCAAGACAGAACCGGCTCGGGTGTGAGCATCATTGTGATTGAACGAAAGCCTTTACTGAACTGACGTTCAAAATGTACGTTTGACCCCTCCTAACGTCAAGTATTCTGACTCGTGTTGCCATGACTGTATTTTCGAACAGGGGTCTATTTGTGCAGCCAAAACGGATTGAAGCAAAGAACACGGAAGAGAGAATCTGGAAAAATGGGGAGACAGAAACCTTGGAGATGGATTTGGGGAGCAACAGGGTGGTTTGTGCTGGCGGCCCTGACAACACAAGCCCAAGATTCAACAAAGCCCTCAGAGCAGACACAGGCAACCCGGCCAGCACAGACAGCCCAGCCGGCACAGACAGCCCAGTCTGCAGCCAATCCTGCCTCAAGTCACTCTGAGGGCGACCAACCGGCTGGCAAGGCACTGGACCCACGCAACCCGCAGCCGGCAGCGGTCCAGGAAAAACTCCGTACGTTGCAAGACGATCAGAAGCTGCCACCGATGGTGCGAGAAAAGCTGATCGGCGAGTACCAGAAGGTGTTGCAGGCCTTGCAGGACGCAGCCAAGTGGCAGGCCCAAGCAAGGGAACATCGCCAGGCTATCGAGTCGGCTCCTCAGTTGCTTCAGGAAGTCGAGGCGGCCCTCAAAGCAGAATCCTCCGCCAGCCAAGCTGAAAAGCCTTCTGAGGTGCCGCACCTGGACCTCAAAGAGTTGCTCAAAGATCTAGGAAAGGCCAGCGGAGGGGTACCCAGTCCTCACCAGGCACATCCAGAAGCTCACACAGCCAAGACAAACTCAGCGCAAGCCTGGCAGTCGCAGATCAAGAAAATTCAAGGGATCCTAGATCGCACTCCAGGCCAAAGCAAGGTATCCCCAGAAGAGTTCTCCCAGTTGCAAGACTGGCTGGAACAAGCTGAAGATGAAGCACAGACTGAGTTGGAGGTTTGTCAGAAAAATCAGGCCGATCTGGCGCAAACTCAGTCTCAAAGCGTCTCCTTGCGGGTGGAGCTCCCCAAGCAATTGTCGGCCGCTCGAGCCCAGTTGACGAAATTGAAGGCTCAGTTGGAGAAGGCCGCGGCTCAAGAAGAGACGCCTGAGGAGGCAGATGCCAGAACAGCATTGCTGGTGGCCCGTCAAAAGGCGAGCGAGGCAGAGATCGCTGCTCGGGAGGCGAATTTCGCACGGATCGAACAGACGGAGATGTTGCTGAGGCGAAAACAGGATCTGGCTGCGGTACGGTTGGCCCGAGCCCAGCAGCGGGTCGACCAACTCGAGAAACTCGTGGTCCCCCTGAAAAAGCAGCTTGCCAGCCAACAGCACCAGTTGGCACTCCAGGAAGCCGCCAACGCTCATCCGGCGATTCGCCCCTTGGCTCAGCAGAACGCACGCCTGACCGAACTGCGAGAAGGGGACCAAGGTCTCCTGGCCAAGATCGGCCAGATCCGTGGCAAGCTGGACCGCACCAAAAGGCTCCTGAAAGAAACTCAGCAGGATTTTCAGACAATCCGCCAGAAGGAGGAACAACTCGGACTGACCGGGACATTGGGTTTGTTGCTGCAAGGCAAACGCGAGCAACTACCCAATGTCAGCCTGCTGGAACAAGAGGTCTCTGTGCGGCAGACCGAGATCGCCCAGTTGCAGGTCAACATTTTGGACTGGAACCATCAACGGTCGCAACTGGGTGATCGGGAGAGCCTGGTGCGGGAAGTCCTCCAGGGCCGGGGCCAGATGCTCAGCCTCCAAGGACACAAGCTTTTCAAACACGAATTCTCAGAGCATAAATCCCCAGAACACGAATCCCCAGAACACGAATCCTCAGAACACGACCCGGAGGAACGTGAGGCTCTTGAGCAGGCTGTTCGCGCGGCCCTGATGAAGCAACAAGAGTTTCTGGATGCGGTGCTCAATGACGCCACCGAGTATCTGGACGATTTGGCTCAGCTGAATATCCACGCTGAAGAACTCATCCGCTTAGTCAAGGAATATGAGCAATATATCGCTCAGCGGATCCTTTGGGTTCGTAGCACCACGCCGATTTCATGGAAGGATTTCGGGACGGCTTGGCAAGCCGCTCTATGGTTGGCAAGTCCGCAGCACTGGCAACAAGTCGCGTTGTCATTGTGGGGAGATGCCTGGCGACATCCGATCTTGGCAGCGGTGGTCCTGTTGGTGTTGGTGCTGCTTGAATACTTTTGCCGGCAGCTACGACGCCAACTGAAGACCTTGGGCAAGGCAGCCAACCGCAGAGCACATCCTGAATTCATGCCCACCATTTGGGCCTTTGCTGTCACGCTGTTATTGGCAGCCAGCTGGCCAGCGATCATTGGCGCCTTAGCCTGGCGTCTGCACCGAGAACCCGACGCCTCCAACTTCACCCAGGCCACAGCCTGGGGCCTCAGCTGGGTCACGGCGGTCTTCTTGACAACGGAGCTGTTCCGCCAAATCTGCCGCAGCGGCGGTTTGGCTCAGGTCCACTTCGGCTTTTCAGCAAAGAGCCTGGCGCAACTCCGGGCACAAATTCGCTGGCTGATGCTGGCTCTGATCCCAACAGGATTTGTTGTCAGCATGTTGGATCACCAGCCGATCCGCGGTTACTCAGATTCACTGGGGCGATTGGTGCACATCACCGCTTTGGTGGCCTTGTCGGTGTTGCTGTATTGGATGCTCAAGCCTCGCCGGGGTCTTGTCGGGGAATATCTCGCCAGCCATCCCCAGAGCTGGTTGGCGCAGTTGCAGTACGCCTGGTACTCGCTGGCGATCATCACCCCTTTGGCCTTGGCCGGCCTGGCCGCTGCGGGCTACTACTACTCGGTGCTGCAGATCACCCGGCATCTGTCGATCACCATCTGGTTTGTCATTGGGGTGATGTTAGTCGATGCCCTGCTCTTGCGGTGGCTGTTGGTGCTCCGGCGGCGTTTGGCCATCAGAGAGTCCCAAAAACAGCGGGCCCTGCAGGCTGAGCAACACCAAACTCACTCGAGCTCAGATGACCAAGCAGCACGAGTCAAGAATTCCGGCTCATCGACGGGGGTTCCTTCGGTCCCTGCTCCGCCGGTGGATGAGAAATCGGTGAACCTTTCCGATCTTGATGCTCAGAGCCGCCAATTGGTCCAGATGCTTCTGACCGTATTGCTGGTTGCAGGGATCTGGGTGATCTGGGTCGATGTCTTACCTGCATTGAGCATTCTGAAGAGCGTGGAGCTCTGGAACAGGCAAGTGGCCTCCACAGTGACGGTGACCGATGCCTTGGGGGCCACTCAATTGCAGCAAACCGAAACGATCGTGCCGGTGACCTTGGCTGAGATCATGTTGGCGGCCCTGGTTGTTGGGGTGGCCTTCGGCGCTGGTCGCAATGCTCCTGCGTTGCTGGAGATGGTGGTCTTGCGGCGGATGCCCGTCGATGCAGGAGGACGCTATGCCATCACGACCCTGGTCCAGTATGGCATCGCCCTAGCAGCGCTAGCCGCTGTGGCTGGCTTAGTGGGGCTGCAATGGGATGATGTTCAGTGGCTGGCCGCGGCAATCACCGTCGGCTTGGGCTTTGGCTTACAGGAGATCTTTGCCAACTTCGTCTCTGGGGTCATCTTGCTGGTGGAGCGGCCTGTCCGAGTTGGCGACACAGTGACCGTCGGCGATGTCACCGGCACCGTAGCGCGGATTCGCACCCGAGCAACAACGATCATCGCCTGGGACTACCGCGAATTGGTCGTTCCCAACAGGGAATTCGTCACCGGACGAGTTGTCAATTGGACTCTCTCCGATGCCACCAGTCGCGTGGAAATCAACGTCGGCGTTGCCTACGGCACCGATCCAGAACCTGTGCAGACCCTCCTGCTGAAGGTCGCCCGAGAACACCCAGCTGTGCTGGAGAAACCCAAACCCATCGCCTTCTTCAACGGCTTTGGCAACAGCACATTGGATTTCGTCCTGTTTGTCTATGTCCCCGAGCTCGGAGACCGGCTGCCAGCCCGCCATGCCATCAACCAAGCTATCGCTCGGGAATTCTCCGCCGCCAACATCGAGATCGCCTTTCCACAACAAGACTTGCACATCCGCTCCTGGAACGCCCCCCTACCTCCGATCAATCCAGCAACTGCCAGTACACCTTCAGCCAGTACACCTTCAGCCAGTACACCTTCAGCCAGTGTACCAACGGATGATTCGGTTTCCCCGATGGGCCAGACAACCACACAGAGCCCGTCAACGGCTGCCCCCCCAAAGCCGTTGGCTGGGTCGTTCGACTCAGGATCTCATCTGCCAGAACCGCACATCGGCCCAGCCAGCAATGGTTCATCCAACACGCCATCAGCCAGCGGCCCTCCAAGGGAGAACCTTTCAGAGAGATGAAAACATGGGCCCAAACTGTCAACTGGCTACAGTCTTGGCAGATTTCACCAAAGAACAGCTTTCCAAGAACTGCCTCTTCGGCGAGGGAGTTCTCAGGTGCTGGGATTTCAGCAGCCGATTCCTCGGGCAAGGAGTCCGATGGCCCTGTCCCTCACCAGGGTCCATCGCAACGGAATCCACCTCAGCCAGGTCCGTTCTCACAGAGCCCTTCCAGACATAACTGGCCAGAATCCGGTCTTGCAGGACGAGATGCTTCACAACGGCTCCGCTTGCGATGGCGAGTCTGGCCGATTGTGGACAACCCGGCGTCGACGCTTCTGGTGTTCTTGTTGGGAGCATTGCTCGCGTTGGCGGCCGGCTGGCAAACAGGCCAGCCGGCTGCCGCGTTGATGGTCGCAGTGCTCCTGTTGGTCCCCTTACATGGGCTGGTGCTTCCGGTCCGCTACGAAGTCAACGCCAACGGGCTGGAACGTCATGGAGTGTTCGCTCGTCGGAGAATTGCCTGGAGACAGATCGACTGCTACCAAATCACCAGCGAACGTGTGGAAGTGCGTCTCAAAGCTGCCGAATTCAGTTGGACGGCTCCCTTGGAAATCGAGATGCCCCTCAACCCTCGCCGCCAACAAGATCCCTCTGCGCCGCGTGCTGAAGAACTCGCCGAGGCCTTCGCCTCTCGGTTAGCCTCTCGTGACGGATGAGTCACGCTGATTGCTGATCTCCGATCCGGAACCGAATGGCCCTTCGACCGTCGTTGGAAGCGATCGGGGCCGACGATCAACGGCAAAGAGAATCCCAAATCAGAGGATTGCGCTGACCAACGGTTGAAGGAGCGCCGCCCACTGCCGGCCCCGCAAAATGCGAGCCAAAACACCTAAGTCGTTGCCCGTAGGCTACGATGGGCAGGGCTTTCAGCCAATCAGCCTTTGATCGAGACAGTATTCAAACCGAGGGTCGCCGAGAGCTCGGACGAACCGTTCTCAATGTTTCTAGAAACTGCGAGCCCAAGTACCTAGGGCGTTGCCCGTAGGCTACGATGGGTAGGGCTTTCAGCCAATCAGCCTCGACCAAGGTCAGACCGAAACCGGCGGCGGCCAATCGGCTCAGATTGACCGCCCCTCCAAAACCGATGGAATCCAAAAACCGAGATCATTTCCGCGTCAACCGGTCGATCCGCTTGCCCAGGGTCTTATTGGTTTCCTGGAAAGTGTACTTGAGGTAGTCGTCTTGGTCATACAAGGCGCTTTCCAGGGCGATCTCTTGAGCTTTGAGAGCTTGTTCTCCCTCGAAGAAGCTACAGGCTCGCACGGCCTCAAGACGAACACGAGGGTGTTCATCGTTGACCTGGGCGGCCAAGAGCTTGAAGACGTTCTCGACCCGGTCCCGCCAGTAGCACAACACCCGTGTCGCAGCAGCCCGCGCGCGATAGTCAGGACACCGCAGCAGCTTCGTCAACAGCGCCTCATCAACGATGTCATGGTGCTGCTTCACCCACAAAGCTTCCAAGAGGTGGTGCCAGTAATTGCTGCCCTTCTCATCAAGCTCGGCGGTCCATCTCTGCAGGGCCGCCATCACCTCTTGGGTGGGGCGATTGCGGAGCTCACCGCGAACTCGATAGCGAGTGCGGTCTTCGTAGGCTTGGAGCAGCTCACAGAGTTCTGAGACCGAGGCTCCGTGGATCTTGGGAGGAGTGACCAGTGGGTTTTTGGTGTGCTCGATCCGCCAAATCCTGCCGTGGCTTTTGTCCCGATTAGGGTCTCTTAAGGAATGCTGCATGTGACCGATCAGCGGGTTGAACCAGTCACACAGATACAACGCGCCATCGGGCCCGAACTGCAGATCAACCGGGCGGAAGCTCAAATCGCTGCTTTTGATCAGCGGCGTGGCCGGATCGGCAGCAAACCCGCTGCCACTCTCCTTCATCCGGTAATGGAGCACCCCTTGGAAGCCAATGACGTTGTTGAGCAGGTAATCGCCCTGCCATTCTTTGGGAAAGTTTCGACTGCTGACGATCTCACAACCGGAGGTCGGCCGCCACTGTTTCCTGAAGAATTGCTTCATCCGGGCTCGCTTATCCGGATAGTCCACATCGCCGCTGAAGGCTGTGCCGTAGTAGTTGGCCCCGCCTGAGGCATCGGCGACGAAGTTCTGCCCCCAGCGATCGAAGGTGTGCCCCCAAGGATTGGCAAAGCCGTAACTGACGAAGATGTCGGTCTTCCACGTTCGTGGCTCAAAGCGGAACACAGCAGCGTTTTTCACTCGCTCAGGCCCGTAAGGAGTCTCAATCTGAGTGTGATGGAAGGTACCTTCCTGGAAGTAAAGAGCCCCTCCAGGACCCCAGGTAAAGGTGCTGAGCGAGTGATGGCTATCGGCGCTGTCAAAACCGTGCAGCACCAGCGTCCGCTCATCGGCACGATCATCGCCATCGGTGTCCTTCAAGAACATCAAATTCGGCTGTTGGGCCACATAGGCACCGCCATCACCCAGCTCGATTCCGGTAGGGATGTGCAGCTTGTCGGCAAAGATGATTTGCTTGTCCGCTCGACCATCGCCGTCGGTGTCCTCCAAGATGAGGATTTTGTCATCCACCGGCCTGCCCGGCAGGTACATAGGGTAGCTGTTCATGGTGCAAACCCATAACCGGCCTTGAGCATCAAAGGTAAACTGGCAAGGATTTTGGAGTTCGGGAAACTCCACCTCGCTGGCAAACAGCTTCGCTCGAAACCCAGGCGCCAGCTGGAAGCTTTTCAGCGCCTCTTCAGGCGGGGTGATAGTGATCTTGCGTTTGAAGTTGGTCTTCACCGGGCGGAGTTCGCCACTGTTGGAATCATCAATCACCTCCGGCACGCTGCTCCCTGCGGCCACCTTCCAGATCCGCTGATCCCGGTTGGCCACCATCTTGCGCAGCTTGGCAAATTCCTGGGGAAAGTTCACCACACCAAAGGGTTTTTTCCGCCCACCATAGATATAGAAACCATTGACAGCCCGATAGTCATACCAATGCTGGAGGTTTTTCTCCTGGACTTCCTGGTGGAGCTTCTCATACCCTGGCCCAGATAGACGTTCTGAAACTTCCCCTGAGGCAGGGCCAAACAACGCGTTGGCCATCACCGGGGCCAACAGGCGATAGCCCTGGTCTGTCAGATGCACGCCGTTGATCGTCAGGGGCTGTTCGGCCTGGGCATACAGTTCCAGCGATGGTGTCAAAAGATCCACAAAGGTCACCGAGCTGCCGGCCTCGGCGGCCCTCAAAGCGATCCGCCTCATCGCGTCGGTGTAGAGCTTGAGATTTTGATTGGTCTGCTTCCCATCAGGCAGATACCGACTCTGCAAATCCTCATGGCCAATCGGCGAAAACAACACCAACTGGGGAGGATGTTCGCCGTTGTACTGAGTGGTCGTGGTGGTGGTGACGAAGTTCTGCAGATCTTTCTGGAACTTCGCCAAGCCGCTTTTTCCAGCAAAGGATTCATTGAAACCAAAAAAGGCCATCACCACATCCGGACCATGATCTTGCAGAGTGTGTCCGTGATTTTGGTAATCTTTGGATCGGGGCCGCAGAGTCAGCTCGTCAGCAGACCACCCTAAGTTGCGGACCACCAATTTGTGGCCAGCAAACCGGCTGTGCAGCACGGTCTCAAAGTGAGGAAAGTAGCTGATCCGCTCAGCCAGGGTATTGCCCAGGATGACGATTTTGTCACCAGGCTCCAGGTCCAAACCGCTGGCCGCGGTGGTCGGCCCAGCCAAGTAGAACACCGCAGCAATCCCCAGAAAGACAATGCCAGCCAGACGGTCAAGCACAATCGCCCTGGGAACCATCGAGCACACCCTCAACTTGTCGGCCTGTTTCATCGAGAACAACCTCTCTTGGCGTTGATGCAAGGATGCCAAACGTGTGATTGATTACGCGGGTTGTTGATCACCCGGGTTATTGATTACGCAGGTGATTGCTTGACAGGGCTTCTGCAGCAAGAATCCCGCCATCTTCGGTCGGGGCAATCTCAGATTCGAGGGATCGAAGGCAAGAGCTTCAAAGATGAGAGCCCCTAAGCTCAAGGAGCATCGGATGGGAAATCGGCTCCGCCGCCATCACACATTCTCATCGACCTTCAAAACGATCCTTGAGGGATCAAACAGGGTAAGAATTCCCGATTCTCTGGGCTTCTCCCTTTTGCCTTTGGTCGAAAGCTTTCCCGCGGCTTCCTCAAAATATTCTGACTGGTTGATGCCAAACTGTCCAGCAGTGCCCACCCTCTCGCTTGGCTGAAGTGTGAGCGTCAGCAAAGCGAGTGGGAATCGTCCTCGAGTTGGGCAACGGTCCTTGGCGAACTGCCCAGGTCAGTCGGCTGGTCCCTCCGGCGAGCTGCCCACTCACTTTGCTGATGCTCACACTTGACTGGACCTCGATGCCAGACGGCCCCATCCACAACTGATTTGTCATCAATATTGCTCCGCTTTCGCCTTCGGCAAAGCCAGCATCTGACCAGGCCTGGGCCAATGGATATCACCTAGCAAATTAACTCCAAAAAAATACTAAACAACTCTCTTCGTAGAATCTACCTCGCTGCTTGGTACCTTTGGTCATTCTTGAAGACATCCTCAGCTGCAGGGAAACGAGCCCTCATCAAGGCCGCCTCACAAATCCTGGAGCCAGAACACAACTGCTGGGGAACTCCTCGCCCCCCCCTTCCCATTGGACTGCCCATTCGGGCCGCTGGCCAACCGGCCTGCACAGTGAGCCTCACACGCTCAAGCGACTGTCCCAGATGGTGGTAGACGCCCGTCCCTGGGGAACCTCCAAACAACCAGGCACCAACGGATCGGTGGGCAACAGCCACATCTCAGACAGTCCAACGAAGGAGGATTGAAAAAGAAAGCCTTGCTTGGTGAAGCAAAATGTCGCATAAACAAAGATTGATGCAAATACCTGCTGTTGTGAGCGTCCAGCCTCTCGGAGATCCCAGGTGTCTCCACAGCCCAACCGGGAGAAGACCGCCAAAACAAAACCAAGCACTTCCGCCGTAACCGACGCTCACGCGAAGAACAACGTCTCCCAGAGCTCAGATCGTCTGCAGTCGCCCTGATGGTTTCAGCTGGTGTGGTTGCAGCTGGAGTGGTTTCATACTTGGCAGACCCAGTGCCCCGAAGCTGCCAATCAACAAGCATCTTCCCTCTCTGCCAAATCCAAGGCTGCCGAATAGAAGGCTGCCAAAAACAAGGAAACGACCATGCTCACGATCTTCGACGGACATGAGCCGCTCAACCGCCGTGCTCTGCTGAGGATCGGCAGCCTGGGCTTGGCAGGACTATCACTGCCCTCTCTGCACACTGCACAAGCAGCCATCAGCCAATCATCAGCGGTGACCGGAAAATCAGTGATTTTCTTGTTCCAGCAAGGCGGCCCAAGCCAGTTAGAGACTTTTGATCCCAAGCCGGACGCACCTCAGGGCGTTGGCACGATGACGGACGTTGTGCAGACGGCCCTGCCGGGGGTGATTTTTGGAGAGGCGATGAGCCGGTTGGCGGGGTTGGCGGATCGGCTGACAGTTGTTCGTTCTTTTCAGACAGGCAACGCCGGACACAACATTCAGCCGATTGTCGGGCCTGATTCCCTGGAGACCAACATTGGGGTGCACTACTCACGTGTGGTGGGGGCGACACGTGCAGGAAGCGGCACTCCGACGAATGCGGTGTTGTTTCCGGCCTCAGTACGATCGGATGTCCCCAAGCCCCAAGCTCGCGGCAATCTCTCGGCCACAGGCGCCTATGGAGCTGGCTTTGCTCCGTTTGTCCCAGGGGCTGGAGGACAACTTCAAGAGGACATGAAGTTGTGCCTGCCGAGAAAACGGTTCTTCGACGACCGGCGAGAACTGCTTTCTCAGCTCGATCGGATCAATCGCCAGATCGATGCCACCGGCCAAGTGGCCGCCCTGGATGAGTTGCAGCAGCAATCCTATGACCTGCTCGCTGGCGGCGGAGTGTCCAAGGCCTTAGACCTCTCGCAGGAAGATCCTGCTACTCTGGCCCGCTACGATACCAGCCGATTTGAGCAAGGCAAGAAGTGGAATAAGGTTTCCCGGGGCAAACGCGGCTATTACAACGCACAAGCTGGATCCATTGGGAAGCTGCTGTGTCAGGCCCGTCGTCTTTGTGAGGCCGGCTGCGGGTTTGTGACCATTCACGCCAGTTACGCTGGTGTGTGGGATATGCACGCCGATGGCAACAATCTCAACGTGATCGACGGCATGGAGGCAGTCGGCCGATCCTATGACCATGCTCTGGCTGCGTTTATTGAAGACGTTGAGGCTCGTGGTTTGCAGGACGATATCCTTTTGGTCAGTTGTGGTGAGATGGGCCGCACGCCCAAGGTCAACAAGCGAGGCGGCCGTGATCACTGGAGCCGACTGGCGCCGCTGTTGATGTATGGCGGGGGATTGCGTGGTGGTCAGGTCATCGGCCAGTCCACCCGGGATGCTGGTGAGCCTTCGACGGAAGAACTCACCCCCAAACACTTGATCTCCACGATCATGAACACCGTCTTTGACATCGGGCAGCTTCGCCTCCAACCTGGCATCCCCTCTCAGATTCTTGAGCTCGGCCAGGCTCCTCCGATTCCGACTGTCTGAAGCAATGCCCATCCGTTGGCTGCAGAAACAACTCCCGCACTGCGTGATTGCCTAGCAGATAAGATGAAACGAGAGAGCCCTGTGCTCAACGAGACGTTCCAGCACGCCCGGCGACGCGATTGCGAAATCGCTGCTGAGCATGGCCCAGAGGGTGGTGATGCCTCAGCCGGTCAATCGTTCGGAAATGTCTCTGGCCCGGCTCGGAAACTGGCCTCCACAGCGGTGGGCCCAAGGGGAACGTCGTATATCCGCAGTTCGTCGTAAACCCCGGCAAACGGGCCGATGCGATTGACTGTGTTGGTCACATCGCTCAAGGAAATCGTGGTCTTGAGTTGCCCCTCGAGTTTGCCGTTGCGAAAGACACGCAAGAGCGGTCCTCTTGTTGAGCCTGGTGAGTCTGCTGAGCCCGCTTGCTCGCCCTCGGTCGCCCCATCGTGATCATAGGTGACCACAATATGCATCGGCTTGCCTGGCTTGACAGGCACACCTTTGCTTTGGATATCAAGATTGTGGCCGTCCTTGGCCGACTCGGCACGATGGGTGGTCAGCGTACGAAAGGCATACCAAAAGAAATCGCCGCGTTTGGCGCTCCGCTGGTCTCCGAACTTCCACACAGTATTCCAGTTATAAGCCTCAGCAGTCGGGGTCACCCAGACCTCAACGCCTACGTCCGTGAGCTCATCAAGCATCGCGGAGGGGAGTTGCACAAAGCCGTCGCGCTCTTCGTTGCTTGCCAGAGTGAGCTTGCCGTTCTGGCAACGTGATTTCCCAGACTGACTGATCAACTGCCCATGGGCCTGGCCGATGGAATCGACGATCCGCTGGCCCGCTGCTGGCTGGCTGACCGCTGGCTGCTCAGCGGCTTGACCGTTGAAGGAATATCGGTGAATCGGTTTCCTCCAAGGTGGATCCAACGGCTGTTGTAAGGGAATGGGCGTCTTGCGATCGGCGGACTTAAGCTGAAACTGAAACTCCTCCAGTTTTGAAGTCAGCGTCTGCTTGAGCACGGGTGAGTAAGTCCGCACCTGCACGGTTTTTCCGTCGGGGAGAAACTCCAAAAGCCGTAGATAGCCCATCCCACCGCCACGCATTTTCTCATAATCGCAGAGCATTTGATGGACATCATTTCCATAAGCGGCTTCGTCCTTGCGATAGCCTTTGTACATCGACGCTAAATGCCCACACATGACGATCTGCGTGTTGGGGTGGCGGCGAATAAGTTTCCGCCACAGCTCCTCGCCTTCATTGCCCCACCCGGCCGGGCTGGCTCGCTGTGAGCCCTTCGTGCGATCGTAGCGTGTGTTGCCGTAATACAGATAAGCATGCGTGACGATGATGGCCTGTCGATCGGCGTGTTGAACCAGGACCTTGTTGGCCCAGTCCACCACCTCATCGCGTGGGCCAAGCTCCAAGCAGAGGATCAGCCAATCTTGGTCGTGAATCTTGAGAAGGTGGTAGGTGTTCTCCATCCGCCCTTCTTCAAAGACACCCCCGTAATGCGGTGACTTCCGAAAAGCATCAAACTGAAAATAGTCGTTGATCCGTGTGCCCAGCCGTCCCGTTCCAGCCTCGTAGCCGCTGTCGTCGTAATCATGATTCCCCGGGACCACGGCATAGGGCACTTTCCCTTTGAGCAGATCGAAACACCGCCTGGCGACGATCCACTCCGGCACGGTGTTACGGTTGGTAATATCCCCCAAGTGAATTGTGTAAGCGATATTCCGCTGCTTGGCGTTTTCGGCGATCCACTTCGTTTGGGCTTCGAAATAGTGAGGGCGACGACGTGTGTAGCCTTCTGTATCCGGCAAAACCGCCAAGGTGACGCTGCCTTGGTGAAAAGGGAGCGGATCGACCTCTTCGGCCTCGCCAGGCTTTCCTCCCATGAAAAGTCCGATGAAGAGAGCAAGCCCGAGCCCCCTCACGGCCCAGAACGTCAGCCTCATCCGTCGCCGTTCGACCATCGATTTCCAGGTTTCTGTCTTCAGGATCATTCGGATTTCTCCAGAGTAGGGTTACGTTGACGGGATGGACTTCCCCGGGAGTAGTGGGCGCTCAGTTAAGAGCGTAAACTGCTCGTGGAGGAAGTAAAACATGGCGAAAAAGCGACGACGACACAGTGCCGAGTTCAAGCAGCAGGCGGTCCGCTTGGTCACCGAAGAGGGGTATACGGTGGCCGAGGCGGCAGAGAGCACTGGGCATCAACGAGAATCTGCTGCGAACCTGGAAGCGACAACTGCCTGAACCGACCGACGGAGAGGTGAGCGAGGACGAAAAACAGGAGTTCTCCGCAAGGAAGTCGCACAGCTGCGCATGGAGCGGGAGATTGTAAAAAGCAGCGGCCTTCTTTGCCAAGGAAAAGAGCTGATCGAAGTCGGCAGAGACCACCGGCTGGCCAACCCCGAACCACTGGGGAAGATGGTCGAGACTTGCGAGCGGGTGCTGCACAGCTGAACCCCCGCAGGTTCCTTCAGGCTGGTCCGGCCCCGGGCAAATTCCGCAAAAATCTGTGCATTGGGCGGGGAACGCTTGACCAATCACCGCTGGCTCATGGAACCCAAGGGCCCCGATCTGATGGAAGGAAAATCCGTACTCAACTCCCTTGGACGATCCGCCCCTCAATTCGACGAGGAACATGTGAAGGCTTGGTCGCCCTCTTGGCAGCCTACTCGACGCCGTCGGCAAACCCCCACCAAGCGCAGCACACAACGCTGTCAGACCCTCGGTTGGGAAAGGGTGCGAGTAGCCCTCTGCGTAAGTCTCTGCCGAAATTGCCCTCTGCAATTCCCGGATGCCGAAGCAGAATGCTCGGCAGACTCCGTCACCGCTGGCCGTGATCGTTAGGATCGGATGCTCCACAAGCGGCTCGTCGAATCTGCTGTAAGTCACGATATCGCAGCGGATGTCTCCGTCCTCTGGCCGAGCAAACCGGAAGTCAAATGACTGCGGCTCGCCAAACGCCTCGGCCTTGGTGGGCCTGCCTTCGTTGAAGATTCCCCCCAGTGCTTGCACCAGGTCGCCGAGGAAGTCATTCTCCACATCCGACGCTCGACAGATGAACTCTCCGCATTCGAGTAACTCGACGTGCGGAAACAGCCAACCGTGTCGGGGCGGCTCGAACCACACCCGGATGCCCCCAGCCACAGGTTCGGTACCATCCGGATGCTGGGGCGCCAGCGTCAGGAGGGCCATCGTCGTTGCCCAGCCGTTTTGCCACAACCGCTGCGTTGGGCTTGGCTCAGGAGTTGAATCGGGTTCTGGCTCGGTCGGAGGGGATGGATTCTTCTGGTAGGCCGCGGTTGAGAAGCCTCGCTCCTGAAGTCAGGTACAGAGCCTCTGCTGGGCCTTTTTCAGGACAGCATCGGCCATCTCTTCGATTGTTGGCTCCGACGACAGATCATCGGAGTATTGATCCGGCCAGAACACAACGTCGCTGATTTGTGGATCGTTGAAGGTTTGTTTGATCACAGACAGGGCATAGAAGACGAAGATATCATCCGTTGGGTCATTGGTGATCTGAGTCAATGCGTCGATCAAATCCTCTCTCGTCAACGATGGGTCTGGCTTGGCAGCGGTCGCAGCCAACAATGAACGAACATGCTCATCATATTCACACGCACCGTAGATGTGGTGAAAGTTCTCCAGTCTTTCTTCGGTTCCCGCAAGGCGATTGAATTCCTCAAGGAATCGTTCAGCCTCAATCGGGTCGCAACCGTCAAGCTTCCGCGCAAGAGCTTCAAGTCTCCGCACGAGTCGCTCGTCAATCTCAGGACATGTGATTCTCATCGGACAGCCATGCTCGGATAACCCAGAAATTACCGGCTATGGTAGAGCATAGCGAGCATCAGGGGTGATATTCTGGCACAAAATCTTGTTATTAGGAACGATTGGTTGATGCCATCAAGTCCCTAGTGAGAGGTATCTCCGGACTTATTTTTTCTCAGTTTGTTCCAGTAATCCAGCCGCTTTTGGATTTCCCTTTCAAACCCGCGCTGAGCGGGGTGGTAGAAAGAGAGGCGTCCGATTTCCTCAGGGAAGTAATCCTGTCCTGAAAAACTCTCCGGAGTGTCGGGATCGTAGACATATCCTGCGCCATAGCCTTGTTGACCCATCAACTTTGTTGGCGCATTGAGGATATGCTTGGGCGGCATCAAGGAGCCCGTTTTCTGTGCTGCTTTCTGCGCTTTCCCAAAAGCAACATACGTTGCGATTGATTTCGGAGCAGTTGCGAGATAGATCAATGCTTGCGCGAGCGCCAGCTCGCCCTCGGGACTGCCCAGCCGCTCATAGGCCTCCCAGGCAGCAAGACATTGCGGTAAGGCCTGTGGGTCACTCAAGCCGATGTCTTCGGTGGCCATGCGGGTCATCCGCCGCGCGATAAACCGCGGGTCCTCTCCCCCTGCAAGCATGCGTGCAAACCAGTAGAGCGCCGCATCCGGGTCGCTTCCCCGCACAGATTTATGCAAAGCGGAGATCAGATTGTAATGACTGTCATCCTTTCTGTCGTACAGCGGTGCCCGCCTTTGCACCATCGCCATGAAACCCTCCGCATCCAGCGTCTGGGTTTGCGCCAGAACCTGCTCGGCCATCGACAGAGCATAACGCCCATCTCCATCTGCGAGCGTTTTCAGCAGATCGCGTGCCTGTGTCGTCACGGGCAATTTTCGCCCTTGCGTATCCTCTGCCCTGCGGAGCAACGTCTCCACAGCCTCGTTACTTAAACGCTTCAAAATCAACACCTGGCAGCGTGACAACAACGCCGCATTCAGTTCAAAAGACGGGTTTTCGGTCGTGGCACCGATCAGGATGATCGTGCCATCCTCCGTGACAGGTAAAAACGCGTCCTGCTGAGATTTCATGAATCGATGAATCTCGTCCACAAACAACAGTGTTTGTTTTCCGTTTTGCCTTCTGATTTTTGCTGTATCAAAGATTGACTTCAGATCTTTCACACCGGCAAAAATGGCGGAGAGTTGCTCGAAGTGACATCCCGAACGCTCTGCCACGATACGCGCTATTGTCGTTTTCCCGCATCCTGGGGGCCCCCAGAGGATCATGGAAGAAACTCTGCCGGCTTCGACCATTCGCTGCAGCGGCATGCCTTCTGCTGTCAGGTGTTGCTGGCCTGCCACCTCGGCCAAGACTTCTGGCCGCAAGCGGTCTGCCAACGGGCGTTGTGGCACCTGATCAGCAGGGGGATCATCGTGTTCAGAGAATAAATTCGCCATCTCGATTTGTCGACTTTAGCACCTTGAGACTGTCAATCGAGTCTGTTCCTTGATCTGTCGGTCGTATCCCGTTGCCATACACAAGGTTGTAGCCACCATCCTTGCTTCCTTCGAGGGAAAACCCATCACACAGATTTCGTGCCAAGTACTGATTCCCTGAAAAGTCTTCGACGAAGAGGGGCGCCTTTCGTCCGACATTCCGGGCTTCCGTTGGTCGCCCTGGGTCGAAAATTTCTCCGAAGGTCAGTAGAACCGATACGTGTTGCCGTTTTGCGGGAGCGGGAAATGTCCGCTTGGGCCGGGTGGTGCGAGACCCTTGGCTTTCCATCGGATTGTGAAATAGCGGACATCGAGTCAAGCATCTGGCCCTTTCCTTTTTCAAGCTTTCTCGAGTTTCACCTCGGCGGCATATCGCGTGTATTCGTAATCGCCCTTGGCCGGACACCCAAAGATGCCAAAGGAAGCCAAGTCTTCTGGAATTGATCGATCGTTCTGTCATCAGGCGGATGCTTGTCGGCAGGGCGATGAAGAAGAACGCTTGGTCGGAGAAATCGAAACGGTTATGTTGACGGAGGCAACCACCAGAGAGTAAAAGCCGGCCGGAAACCCACCCAGTGGTTTCGACGCGTCGCACTCAACCGACGGCGATGCCATGCTGGCATACGATTGACATCGCGGGGCAAAAACGGTGTGCCACGGACGGAAAAGAGCTCGGGTCGGCTGGTGTCGCTTGGCTTCTGGGCCCACCGCGGAAATGCCGAAGGCGGTCGATCCAGGTCGTCACCCTCCACACTCTGGCACCATTCGGCCACATTGCCGATAAGATCTTCACATCCATAGGTACTGCGGACCTCATTGTAACTGCCAACGGGAACTGTTCGGCCGGTATCCACATTGGCGAAAGTGCCCTGATGTGGCGCAAAATGGCCCAGCGACCAAACTGTTCGTTGGCCGTGAAGCAGTGCTGTCTGCGAAGCGCTACACCAAGGAAACGGCCTGCCCTCGGGCCCACGTGCCGCCTTCTCCCACATCCACTCCGTCGGAAGCAATAGCCCGGCCCAGCGGCAGTAATGATAGGCATCGGCCGAAGAAACCCAGGTCACCGGATGCTTGGCACGACCTTCCGGAATGGCCCGGGCGTTCTGATCGATCTCCGCCCAGGCCTCCTCCAACTCCTGCTGGTCAGACTCCTCATCCATGTACAAGGCCCGGCCGATCAGCGTTTCCTCCAGACCAGTCCAGTGAGCCAAATACCGCATGACCTCCGGGTGATCTTCTGGCGGCTCATAACTGGTCGCCCGCAGAAACGTTTCAAACTGACTGTTGGTCACCGGATGTCGAGCCAGTGAGAAGCCTGGAAGATCGGCCCAGCGGTTGCCTTGACCCAGCGGACAGCCCCCACTGGGAATCCAGGCCATCTCAGTTTGGTCAGTCGGGTTGATCCAATAGGTGTTTGTCGTCCGGCCGATATGTTGCCGGCGAAGCTGCTCGGCAGCAGTCTCTGAGACCAATTGAGAACCAATCGCCAGGGCCAGGCCGACCTCGAAATCCGCCTCAGCAGAAGCCGACGTCAACGCCTGCCAAACTCCCCTCCGGCGAGCCAGACCTTCTGGCTGACCCCCCTGCTGCCGAAGAGCTTCCAATAACCCCTCAGTCGACAACGGGGCCTGCCGCCAACGACCCGTCCTTCTGGCCATCAGATGTCCTCCGACTCGTTCAGAGGTTGATTCCCCGCGTTCTTCGGATCCGTTTGGCCTGCCGGATCTGGCCGGTTTGCTGGACTCTGGGGGCCTGCTGATTCTGGCCCCAAGAGTTCTTCGACTTCCTGGAGCAACTTGATTCCCTCCTCAGGGTGCACCATATGAATGTAGGCTGCAAAACCCCGAAGATACCCGCGGAAGTTCGACCGCCCGCGAGCTTGGCTTTCGATCCCGTGGACGCGGCAGTTGTGCAAAATCGCTCGAAACCGTCGACGCTCGGGCCTGGGAATCCGCAGAGTGTCATTGACCACAATCCCGGTGACCATCTGCCGCTGATGCGCGCGGATGACACGAAACTTTTGTTGGTTGACCAAAAACCCTTCTTGGTGACAAATCTGATCCACCCACCAACGCAATCGGCCCAGATCCACATCCTGATGCGTAAAGGAAAACGTCAAATCATCAGCATAACGGGTGTAGCGGCCTTGGCACCGTGTGGCCAGCCCCTGCAGACGCGCGTCCAGCGTCCGACAGATCAAATTGGAGATCGCAGGCGAGGTCGGCGCCCCCTGTGGAAGACGCGCCTCCCGCCAGTTGGCCGCCTGGGGTGTGTGGCAACACAGCCGAGCCAACACCGGAGCAACTCGCCGGCTGTTTCCGCTGGTGGCAAACCTTGCGTTGCCTGCGTGATATCCTAAACTCGTGAACAACCCTAAAACACGAAAGAAAGTCATTGTGGGAAAGAAATCTGAGAGATCGAATTTGACGATCACCTGGGCGTGTTGATGCACTGCGGCGTTGGTGACTGTCGATCGGCCACGGACGAACCCGTGAGCGGCATCGTGGGTGGGCACCTTGTTGAGGATTTCATCCAGGATCTTTCGTTGCACCCAACGAAGTTGCGATTTGGGAGCGCAGATTTCCCGCAAGCCGCCGGTGGCTTTGGGAATGGTGTAACGGTGGTACGGGCCGTTGTCCTCGTCGGTGGCCAACAGCAGCCAGCCAAGCTGCGCCCTTGAGGAGATGCCGACTAGTTGCTGAAACTGGCTGACGGTTGTCAATTTGGGCAGGCCGTTCTTCTGCTGGACTTTGGCCCCTTGGGGCAAACGCTTCAGCGGACCACGGTCATTGCCGCGTAGCCAACCATCCACACTCCACGAACCCTCAGGCCCCCGCGGCAAGGCAACTTCATGGACCACGCATTCGGCAATCAGCTTGGTGGCGTGCTTGCGGATCTCCGGGAGAGGATGCTTGATCAAGCGGCGATAGAGGCGAGCTTGAGCTGACGGTGGCAAATGGCTGCTGCCAAAAGCAAGCAGATCCATCAACAGCCTAAGATGACTTGAGCTCATCCAAAGGAAGGCATGTTGCCAGACCCGCACGCTGGCAAGATTCGCCGCAGCATCGTAGCTGCGGTGCACCTGCACTTGAGTCAACAATTCCGACATCTCCCGGAGCGACTCCGGCAGTTCATCGGCCAAAAGATTGATCTGATCGTTCAGAGCAGGATCGATCACCGCGTTAGGCGGCAACGGCCGAAGCATCCACTCAGCGGCTCCGGCTGGCAAGTAGTTCTCGGCAGTAGCCATCGATCTCGTCCGGTAACCAACTGATCCACAGCAGCAATTCGAAAGCCGCAATCGTTCGAAGTTCGCAATCGTTCGAAGTTCGCAAGAAATCCGAAGTCCCTGCAGATCTGAAGTGTTCGAGCGTTTCTGAACTGGACAGGTTAGCACCTGGACAACCTAGCGGACCCATCGGGAGCCTTCAACGGATGACCCCCTTCCCAGTGCCTCGGCGTGTTCCAGCGGATCATCCCCTGCGGATCACCGTGGCATTGCGAAATCCCCAGACTGCCTCGGCAGCGGTGGCTGAGCTTGCCGGAACCGAGGACCCCATCTGTGTGGACGGGTTGGCCGAGATGGTCTGTCTGCACCCAAACAGGCAATTCTCTTCTTGGACTGTCGCGGCTGCCATCAAAACCCTTGCGGCGATTCGCCTGCCCCAGGCTCAGGGGGTCATCAAGGACACACTGCTGGCAGCTCTCAGCAGCGACCAGGCCAACATTCGGGCCGCGGCGCTACGAGGTCTGCTCCAACGCCGCTTGGCAGTCGGAACCGACGAGGTGACCTGGATCCTGGCGAACGATCCGGCTCATTCGGTCCGCCAGCTGGCTGTGCGTGTCTTGGCGACCAACCCTGAAGTGGACCCCCAAACCCGGCCCTGGCAAGTGCTCACCGCAGCGGACGATCCTCACTGGCGGGTCCGTTTCGCCCTCATCGAAACGTTGTTGGAGTGGGGACTCTCCTCAAGCGACCAGCCGCACATCGACGGCCGTCTGGCTCAGTTGCAAGAGGACACCCCTGAGCCAATCCGACGCCATCGCATTGCTGGCCTCAGGGCCTATCTGCAGTATCGCTGGACCGGCGAGCTGGTCCTCCAGCAGGAAACCTCACTCAGGCAGCCAACCCCTTGGGACGATCCTGATTCGGCAGTGCTGGCCCGTCGCCTGAAGCAGCTGGGGGAAACCGGTCGAACTCAACAGCTTGAGCAACTGCTCTCCCTAACAGGTGACGACGATCAACGTGTTCGCGAACTTGTTGTGCGGACGTTGACACACGAGGGCAACCCCCTGCAGTGGGCTGAGGTCCTTAGAGCGTTGGATGACCCACGACATCCGGCGACCAACGATCTCCAAGAAGCCCTGAGTGGATTGGACTGGGACCGACTCGAGGAAATCGCCCGGGTGGTTCTGCAGCAACAAGATTCCTCACCAGGTCCACTGAGTTGGGCCGTGGAGGAACTCGCTCGTCAGCAAGAGGCAGGCTTCACTTGGGACGATCTTCAAGAACGGATCAGCGATTTATTCCACCAGCAAGCAGCCTCCTGGAGGGTGCGGCATGCCCTGGTGCAGCTGGCGACGGGTTGGCCAAAAAGCGACCCAGAGGATGAGGAGGATGAAGCGACCGTTTACCTGCGGCGTTGTGTGTTTGGTGGAGACTGGATCGTTCAGAAAGCCGCCTTGGCAGGACTGCAGCAGCGAGAAACGCTGACTGCGGAGGTCCTTGACGAGTTGCTGCTGGCTCCTGCCGGAATGCCGTCGGCTCCTGCGGCCGTCCGAGCGGAGGCAGCGAGGCTCCTGGCCTCTCATCGTTGGGGTGACCCCAACCAGCTTCGTCGGTTGGCCGAGGATGCAGACGGACGAGTGCGTTTGGCAGTCACCGAGGGGTTGGCTGAAGGTCATCCGCAGGACAGACCGCTGCAGCAAGACGCGTTGGTGGGAGATCGGTTGCAGCAGGACCCTCATCCATTGGTGCGAGCGGCGGCTTTGACTCCGGAAAGAGCCCACCGGCTGGTGGAAGACCCCACGTCCGAGACAAGTTGGCATGTGCTGGAACGAGCGGCCAGGTTGGTGAAAACGTCTTTGTGGAACTTAGAACCAGACCCACCCTGGCGGGCGTCGGCCAAGCCGGAACGCCTCTCGGAGTTAAGGCCGATGTTGGCTGATCCGCCAAGCGTTCGGCGACTGGGGGGTGCAGGGCCGCTTGTGGCGCCTTTGTCAGTCTCGGGGCATTACCAGTTGCCTGCTGAAGGATTTGTCCAGGCGGTCGAGGCTGGTGTGAATCTGCTTTTCTGGGAGCCGAGTTATGACACGCTGACGAAGTTTGCGGGCCGGCTTTCGAGCACGGATCGGCGTCGGTTGCACTTTCTGACAGGAACCTTTGAGGCTGATACCGCGGGAATCGTCCGTGATGTGCAGGGAGCCCTGAAACGATTGCAGGTGGAACGGATCAGCGTGTTCTTGATCTTTTGGGTCCGCTCTTGGGATCGCATCACCGACCAGATCCGTCAGACACTCTCATCTCTGCAAGAGTCCGGCCAGATCGGCCAGTTTGGACTCTCCACTCACAACCGGCAGCTGGCCATTGAGGCCATCCGCCAGGGTTGGGATCCGGTGATGGTTCGACACAATGCTGCTCACAGGGGCGCCGAACAAGAGGTCTTCCCCGTGGCCAGCCACCATGGCACTGGTCTGATCACCTTCAACAGCACCTGTTATGGGCGAATGCTTCAGCCGCCGCGGACTGCGATCGGCCGTCAATTGGAAGAGCAGTCAATCCAGCCAGCTCCAATCACCGCGGCAGACTGCTACCGCTATTCTTTCGCTCACCCAGCGGTGACGACTGTCTTCACAGCCCCGGTAACAGTCGAGCAACTGACCGAGAACTTGGCGGCGCTTCACCATCCGCAACTGGCCGAGGACCGCCGAGAAGCGTTGCTGATGCGAGGGCGTTTCGTTTACGAGGAGAACACGGTGTTTCGACAAACGCTGCGTTCGCGGTAGCTGCGTTTCTGGGAGTCAGGGTTCTTCTGTGTTGTCGTCCTCGTGGCAGTGAGTTACTGAGAGTTGGTGATGGCCGCCTGGGGCACTCTTCAACCGCAGGCATGCAATCCGAAAGCGCGATGCCTGCCTGACAGGCTCGCACAGATGGTGGCCGAAGCGAGTTCTGCTCAGTTGATTGCAGGTTTCGCCTCAGGCCGCTGAACCCTCGCCACGGCGTCGACACCGCAGCATCGTGGCTACCCTTACAGGACGGCCATCCCCAGGAACGCTTTCTGCCGACATCAGACCAAACGGAATGCAAGACGTTCAGTCTCTCAGGGACGCTGATCTGAGACGGGGTACTTGCCTCCTGAAGCAAGACACCGCGTGACCGCCTTCCTGCAGGCGGGCCGCGGGGCTCTGAAAGACGCCCAAGGCGTCAACCCGCCACAGCGTAACGCCGCAGCAAAACGCTACCCCCGACCTCAGATCCCTGTTCGAAGGTCCCCAAGGAAGAAAACCTGTCACCGGGGCACACTTGCCTTCCGGAGCAAAGGGGTCTCCGCTTCGAAATCCTGAAGGAGAAGGAAGACCCTGTTACAGACGCACAAGGCGGAAACCAAGCCACAGCGTAACACCGCAGCAAAACGCTGCCTTGGGCAACAGGTTTCTCATAACAGCAAGAACGCTGCCTTTGGGAATCGTCGGCTGAAGGCTCTTTTGTAGCACCTCAGGTCAAAGACGGTGAAGAGGGGTGCCCAAAAAGAGGGCACCAGGGCACCAAAACGGAGAGGCTGGGAGACTGGCCCAGGAGATTATCCTAGAAAACCAGCAGAGAAGATCAGCAAAAGGATGCGGTTGCTGAGGTACTTTCCTCCGGGAGGCCCGAAGGCTGCTTGGGGCAAAACCTGTCCTGCCCCGAAGAAGACGCTCATTCTGCAGGAATGAGGATTTGACACGCCCGAGGCGTGAACCAACGACGGTGTATCACCGCAGCCATGACGCTACCTCCACAGCAGCCGCTGCTACCATGATGGTGGAATCACCGCCCGAGACAATTGGCCTCCCCACACCAAAGCCGAGCAAGAGCAACAGCGGAAACAGAGCCAGCAGCTGCTGAGGCACTTTCCTCCTGGAAACACGTGGTCTCCCGTGATTGACTCCTGTCAATAACGGGAAACCAACCCCCCGAAGGGTGGAGACTTGACACGCCCAGAGCGTGACCAGACCACGGCGGAGCACCGCAGTAATAACGCTACCTCCAGAGCAGCCGCTGGCTGAGACATGCCTCTTCGTCGTTGCCCCTCAAGAAAGGGACACCAAAGAGCACCGGCAAAAGAACGCACGCAGACGCCAGCAAAAAGGCCAGCAGTCGCCGGGTCCTATCATCCGACCAATCGTCGGTTCTCCTCAGGCACCGACCGACGATTCTTGCTGAGTTGTTTGGCAAAGCTTTCTGCCGTGTCGTTCTGGCACGTTATTGTGCAGTCTCTCAGGGCACGATCGAAAGCCCCCCAAACTCAAAAATCAAGTCGACCCCAGCACCGAAGGGCCTGCCCATTTTGCTGTCGGAAACTCCGGCTTCTCCAAACTCGCCACCCCAATTACAATGACCGCATTCTTCACAATCCCAACGCCACAATCATCTTCCGGCGATCCGTTGCCACCGGCCCTTTGATAGCCGCTGGCATCGGTTGCGACTGCCGACGGCCAGCGGACAGCCAGAAACTCATGGCCCAAACACTTTACATCGAGACAGTGGGTTGCCAGATGAACCTGCTCGACAGCGAGCTAGTCGTGGCGGCTCTACGCAAGGACGGATTTGAGCTGGTCGATAGCCCGAAAGTCGCCGATGTCGTCCTCTATAACACCTGCAGTATCCGCCAGCACGCCGAAGACAAGATCTACAGCGCCCTGGGCCGCTTGAAACACAGCAAAAACTACAACCCCGAAAAGATCATCGGGGTCATTGGTTGCATGGCCCAAAAGGATCAGTCGCTGATTTTCTCTCGAGCCCCGCATGTGGATGTGGTCGTCGGACCTGGCCAGTTGCATCAGTTGCCGGAACTCATCCGCGATGTGCAAGCCCATCGTCAGCAGCGGCTGGAGGTCAGCTTAGACCGCAAGGCGGGCAAGCGGATCGAGGTGGCGGCGAGCTTTGAAAGCTACGATCCGCTTCGTGATCCTCAGATGCGGCCGACACCGTATCAAGCCTATGTCCGCATCATGATCGGCTGCGATAAGTTCTGCACTTACTGCATTGTGCCCAAGGTCCGTGGCCCCGAGCAAAGCCGACCACCGGAACACATCGAGGCAGAGGCCCGCAAGCTGGCCGAGGAAGGCTGCCGCGAGATCACTTTACTCGGACAGACGGTCAACAGCTATAAGTACAAACAAGGCGAGCGGACCGTCAGGCTGGCCGACTTGCTGGAGCGGCTGCACGAAATCGAAGGCCTCGATCGCATCAAGTTTGTCACCAACTATCCTCGGGATATGACCCGAGAGCTGCTGACTGCTGTTCGCGATCTTCCCAAGGTCTGTCGCTATCTGCATGTGCCTGCTCAGAGCGGCTGCGACGATGTCCTCAAACGGATGAAACGTGGCTACACCATCGCCGATTACCGGGAGATGATGAGCCTGATCCAGGACATCGTGCCTGACGCCTCAGTCACCAGCGACTTCATCGTGGGGTTTTGCGGCGAAAGCGAGGAGTCGTTCCAAAAGTCCGTTCAGCTGGTCCGCGAGTGTCGCTTCAAACAAAGCTACATCTTCAAATACAGCCCACGACCGGGCACCAAAAGCGACGACCTCTACCCCGATGATGTGCCCGAAGAAGTCAAGCGGCAAAGAAACAACCAACTCCTGGAGGTCCAAAACGCCATCAGCCTCCAACTCAATCAACAGTTCCTCGGCCAAACCCTGGACATCTTGGTGGAAGGGCCCAGCAAGAGCAGCCTCAAGCAAGGCCAGGATGGACCTGTCCTGCAACTGACTGGACGCACGCAGTGTGACCGGATTGTGGTCTTTCCTGGAACACGTCGGCAGATCGGCCAGATCCTGCCGGTGACCATCGCCGAGGCCACCCCCTTTACGCTGTTGGGCAACGTGGTCACTGAGCACGTCGGCCCTGAGGCGTTCAAAATCACCCTGCCCATCTGAGCAGGCACCGATTTTCCCCTGGTTTAGCCCCCCCGGGAAGATTAAGGTAACGGAACAGAGTCTTGGATACTTGGGGCAATACGACTGTCTGTGCAATCCGTCCAAAACCTCCGCACCCGGCTCGGACCGATCTTGAGGCAATCCGGCCTTCTGAAACGGAGTCACAAGACCGCCTCTGGCCAGTCACATGCACAGGCCAGTCACATGCACAGGCCAGTCACATGCACAGGCCAGTCACATGCACAGGCC
>CAZYKP010000036.1:33449-71439 GCA_964648025.1 uncultured Pirellulales bacterium
CCAGTCACATGCACAGGCCAGTCACATGCACAGGCCAGTCACATGCACAGGCCAGCCGCCTCCGCAGTGACCCTCAAACTCAACTGGACCGTCCCAGATGTGGCCCGGCCCACACAACGTGGCGACGGAGGACTTCCAAGGGCCCACCCGAGAGTAGCCTCTGCCACAATCTGGAACACTCAAGATCAGTTCCCTGTTGAGCGTTGAGGAAGTCGCGCTTGGTTCCCAACCCATTCAGTTTGGTCAAACCACCAAGCACTTCTGACTGGCTGGTCGGCAACCCCCGGCAACCTGAGCATCAAACCTTGAGGCATCTGTCCTTTTGTCAGAACCCACAGGTCTCCGCGGCAGTGCGAGTCATTCCGGCTCGTCACAGCCCTCAAGCAAGAAACATCAAAGAACCAAACACCAGACAACCAAACACCAGTTGTGCTCGGGGAAAGGGCTCGGCCTCCCCAACCCTTGCTTTGCCGCTGGCATTGGTCACACGTTCAACGACCCGATACCGACGCCCCAATTGATCCCCGCACCGCCTGTCGGTGCTGGCACTGTCTTGGTCCTTTCCAGGATTGTTCCTGAACTGATGGTTGGACTTGAGAGGGAGTCATGGCAACGGGCGCTTCAGCAATGGATGTCGACCAACTCCGCAAGCTTCTTGATGACCAAAACGCCGCCGAAGGGCGGCTGGACGGCTGGGGGTTGACCAACACCCGTCGGGGTCACGCGAACTTGGTGAACATCGCCACAGGCAATGTTCCCTTGGATCTGCTTTCGGAGCTGTGCAACCACTTGGAGCGGCTGCTGCCTGGTTGCCCCAACCCCGACATGGCCTTGAACAACCTCGATCGGTTCCTGGCTGGCGCCCGTAACCGCTTGGGGCTTCTTTCGCTCTTTGAGAGAGATCCTGAAGCCCTGACGATCTTGGTGCAGATCTTCTCGACCAGCCAATACTTCAGCGACCTGCTGATTGCCGATCACGAGACCTTTGAGTTATTGCGATTAACTCAAGGGCAGCCGGTCAGCCGAGAGGCCCTTGTGCAGGAGTTGGTCACCGAGGTGATGGCTCTGAGCACCCCACACGGGGTCACGACCGCCTTGCGACGATTTAAGCGGCGGGAAACGCTGCGGATTGGCTATGGTGACATCGTCCGAAATTTGCCTTTAGAAATTACGACCAAGCAAATTTCTTATTTGGCCGATGCCGTGGTGGAAGCCGCTGTGGTGGCCGCACGCTTTGAGTTGGAGCAGCGTTACGGCACGCCGATGCGTTCTGACGGCAAGCCGGCGGAGTTTGTGGTGTTGGCTTTGGGGAAACTGGGCGGCAACGAGCTGAACTACTCCAGCGATATCGACCTGATGTTCTTGTACGATCTCGACGGCCAAACAACTCCGCCGAGGCGTATGACCAACAACGAGTTCTTCGGTCGACTGGGCAAACAGATTGTCAAATTGCTCGGGGATGTCACAGAGCTGGGACAAGCCTACCGAGTGGACATGCGATTACGTCCCGAGGGAAGTCGGGGGCTGTTGGCCATGAGTTTGGATGCCGCCAAAGGATATTATGACACCCTGGGAAGGACCTGGGAGCGGCAGGCCTTCATCAAGGCCCGTGCGATTGCCGGATCGCTCAAGCTCGGGCAAGAATTCTTGCAGTGGATGGAACCATGGATCTACCGACGCTACTTGCAACTGGCCGACATCAAGGGGATTCAAGCCCTGAAGCGGCGGATTGAACAACGAACCTCCAAAGAAGGGGGTGATGAGAACAACGTCAAGACGGGCCGAGGTGGAATCCGTGATGTCGAATTTGTGATCCAGTTTCTGCAGCTGCTCAACGCTGGCGATTTGCCACAATTGCGGACCGGCAACACGCTGACTGCCCTGGCAAGCCTGGAGGAGGCGCGAATCCTCACTTATCAAGAGCGGTCGATGCTGGAGGCCAATTACCGCTTCTTGCGAAACATCGAACACCGACTGCAGTTTATGTTCGACCTGCAGACACACCAGATCCCCGACTCCAACACCGAGCGGCGAGGGCTGGCCATCCGCTTGGGTTATAAGGACGACCAGACTCAGACGGCCCTGGAGCAGTTCCAACGAGACTATCGCCAAGCCAAAAACGTCAACCGCAAGATCCTGGACCACCTCCTGCACGATGCTTTCCCCGAAGATGCTGAACTGGATCCTGAAGCCGACTTGGTTCTGGATCCAGACCCCGACCAGGAGAAAATCCAGGAAGTCCTCGGGCGTTATCCGTTTCGCGATATCCCGGCGGCCTACCGCTACTTGATGGACCTGGCCACCGAGCCCATCCGCTTTCTCTATCCACGTCGCTGCCGATTGTTTTTAGCGACCATCGCAAAGCGGCTGCTGGCCGACGTCTCGGCCATGCCCGACCCGGACCAGACCCTTGCCAATCTGGCCCGGGTGAGCGGTTCACTTGGCGGCAAGGTGGTCCTGTGGGAGTTGTTCCGCTACAACCCCAGCACCCTCCTTCTGTACGTCCGTTTATGCAGTTATAGCCCGTTGGTCAGCGATATGCTCGTCGGCAATCCCGGCATGGTCGACGAGCTGATGGACAGCTTGGTGCTCAACCGGTTGCCCAGCCGTCGAGAGCTTTCCGCTGAGATCCAGGAACTGCTGCGAGCAGCCGAAGACCCCAATCCCATCTTGCACAGTTTCAAAAACAGCCACGTCCTGACCGCCGGTGTCCGCGAAATCCTCGGCCGGGAACCCATCGAAAACACCACCAGGGCTCTCAGCGACCTGGCCGAGGTCTGCCTTGAGCAGATCATCGCACAAGAACTCGAGAAACTGACAGCCAAGTTCGGAGAACCACGCTTGCTGGCATCCCCGGCAGAGGAGGACACCCAAGCAGACCAGCCGCAGAAACCCCAAGACCTTGGCCCCTGCCGGTTCATTGTGCTGGCGATGGGCAAGTTCGGAGGGCAGGAGCTCAGCTTTGGCAGCGACTTGGATGTGGTCTTTCTCTACGAGGGCGAAGGACACACAGCCCCACGGAACAACGGCCGTGGACCCGGACGGTCTTCCCGGATCTCGGCAACGACCACCAGCAACCAACATTTCTTCAGCGAACTGGCTCAGCGGATCGTCAAGGCAGCCTCGCAACTAGGGCCTTATGGTCGTTTGTACGAGGTGGATATGCGTTTGCGGCCAACCGGCCGCAGTGGGGTTATGGTCACCTCAGTCTCCGGGTTTGAGCGGTATTTTATGACAGGCCAAGGTCAACTCTGGGAGCGTCAAGCCCTCTGCAAAGCACGTGTGTTGTGGTGCCCAGAGGATCTGGCCAGTCAGGTCCAGAAAGTCGTCAATCAGATTATCTACGACCCGCCCTGGAGCCCCGAGGACGCCGAAAGCATCCGCAGCATGCGGTTGCGGCTCCAGGAAACCACCAGCCCCGATAATCTGAAACGCGGCCCCGGCGGAATCGTGGACATCGAGTTTCTCGCTCAGATGCTGCAGATGCGGCATGGCGGCAGCGACACCTCCGTCCGACAGAGCAATACCCTCAAGGCGTTGGAAAGCCTCCATCAGGCCGGTTATCTCTCCAATAAAGATGCCCAACTGCTTGCCGAAAACTACCGCTTTCTAAGAAAACTCGAAGCCCGCCTGCGATTGAGCACCCCAAACACCAAAGACGACCTCCCCGAGGACAACTTGGGCCGCGAAACCTTAGCCCAACAGCTCGGCTATTCCACAAGCAAGCATTTGCTGGGACAATGTGCCAAGGTGACCCACCAAACCCGCGAGCGTTTCGACGACTTGTTTAAACAAGCTATCGCCTTAGCAACCGACTCACCATCCCCAGAAGCCGCCGCACAGGCCAATTCATCTCGGGCCAATTCACCTCGGGCCAATTCATCTCGGGCCAATTCACCTCGGGCCAATTCATCCCAGGACGACTAACCTCTCACGCCGCCGACTGAGGTTGGGGAAAATCTTGGCTCGTCCGGTTTGTGGAAAAGTTGCGAAATCGCCAGTTCTTGTGCCGTTTTAGCGTTTTGGAAGAGCAAGAACCTTCCCCAAGCCTCGTCGCTTGCCGGAAGAAGAAAAGCACCAGGACCAAACGCCCTGCTTGCTGGCTGCAACCGATCACGGCTTGTACGAATCTGCCGAGTCTTCTTGGAGATGTCCAAAAATGGACGTTCTTGGACCTGGGCACCGCTGCCTCAATGGGGGCAACAGTCAGGCGCACTGGGCCACAACTTGGCGATCTTGTCAAAAGAGAGGGTAGACCCCAGTGCGGCGACGACGAAGTATGATTTTGCAAGAGAGAGAATTTGGGTAATTTTGAAGCACGGACCCATGTTGATCATGCAAGCAGAGTTCCCTGGTGGATGGAGTCCGGGATGGATGGAGTCCGGGATGGATGGACTCCGGGGTCGATGGAGTGCCTGGCAGACGAAGTTTTTGGCAGGCGATGTTTCTGCAAGGGGTGTGTCCTGAGTGAGCTTCATCAAATTCGATCAATGGTGTAAGAACTCAGCTGCGGATCTCCTGAGGGCTGCGGATCACGCTGGGGATCCTTCGCGTTCTTTGAGGACCAGGCACCTTTTTTCTTGAAAGCCAAGAATCGTGACGCTTCCTGCACCTGTGTCGGAGTCCCGGTCAGCCCCAGATTCCCAATCCACCCGGGATTTCGGGTCGACCGGAAATCCCCAGTCGACTTCTGGGACTCCCTTCCCTCGATGGCGAAGTTTTGGTGTTCTTGCGGGAATTGCCTGCCTGCTGCTGGGGGCATTCGTCCTCTGGAACTACGGGCCTGACACGGATTCGGCCGAGCTGCCTGCGGGCACAGATGTCAGTTTCTTATCTGCGTCTGAGGCACCGGCGGCCTCGGAGACGGACTCAGCGACCGTCGACCAAGCCCGAGAGATGCTCAAGAACGCCTTGCAGAAGATCGAAGCTGTCCGGGGCTATACCTACGTCTTCTACAAACAAGAGCGAGTCAATGGAGTTTTGCGACCACGTGAACGGATTGCGATGAAAATCCGTCACCATCCTTTCAGCGTCTACGCGAACTATCTCTCGCCCGAGGAAATCAAAGGACGCGAGGGGATTTACGTGGAGGGACTGCGAGACGGCAAGATCATCGGCCACGCGGGAGGGTTTCAGGCCCTCTTTGGGAGTCTCGAGGTCGACCCCGAAGGGATGCTGGCGATGCAAGGGAACCGCCATCCGATCACATCTGCTGGGATCAGACACCTGATGAGGAAATGGCAGGCCTTCGGGGCCGACAAAGCAAAGCGAAAGAACTTCCGAATCCGCGTTGTCGAGGGAGTTCAAGTGGATAACCGTGACACACAGATGTGGGAGTTTTTCTTCGAAGAACCCATTCCCGAAATCGACATAAGTCGCGCCCGGATCTACCTCGATACCCAATACGGTTTCCCCATCCGCTACCAAGCTTGGGCACAACCCACCACTGCCGATCAAGAACCTCCACTGGTCGAGGACTACATCTACACACAGATCCACATGAATCCTGGACTGACCGACCAGGATTTTGACCCAAAAAATCCCGACTACCATTTCTCCGGATTGCTCGGCGGATCTTGATGGTCGCTGGGTTGCCGCCTGTTTGGATGGGGTCTCGATCGAGGGAAGACTCAAATCAAGGGCGGCCGATTCAAGGGGTCGATCATCGAATCGGCCCACCACCGACGACAGCCGATCGAGCTTGGCCCACTCAGCTGACTTTCTGCAGCTTGGTGACTCGACCGGTGCGGACCCATTCGGCCACAAAGATATTCCCTTCTCGGTCAAAACAGGCATCGTGTGGATGAATGAACTTGCCGGGCTTCCAAGTGCTCTTGTCACGGCGAATGGGAAAGCCCCGGGCGGTGACCTTCTTGGTCCACTCAGGATCGTCACCAAGATGAACAATCACCTTGTTATCCTTGTCGAGCAAGGTGATTCGTGCATGCAAATCCGGCACCAGCATGATCTCACCTTGAATGTCGATGTCCGCCGGGAAGAGAAAACCTCCCAAGGTGCTCAGCCATTTGCCTTCTAAGGTGAAGTACTGCAGACGCTTGTTGGCTCGGTCGACGATCACCACCTTGGGCGTGCCATCGCGATCATCGAGCCACTGCCCATGCGGAGTGCGGAACTGGCCATTGCTGCGACCGGTTCCGCCAAAGGTGCCCAGGTAGTTGTCATCCTTGTCGTAGTGATGGATGTAGTTGCTGCCGTATCCATCACCCAAGTAGTAGTCTCCCTTGGGGCCGAAACTCGCATTGGTTGGGCGAAAGCGAGGGTTCTTCTCTTTGTACTTGCCCGACTCCTCGGGAATCCCCTTTTTCCAGACCAACTCTCCTTGAAGATCCATCTTCGCCCAGCCCAAGGGGCTGCTGCTGGAAAGATAAAGGAACTCCTGGTTGCCCTCCTGGCGGATGTCGATGCCGTGACCCCGGCCCAAGCCTCCCTGCGTGTGGAAATCCCCCATCGATTTGACAAACTTACCTTGAGGGTCAAACACAAAGATCGACCCCGGCTTGCCATAATGGGTGATGTAAATCATCCCCGCCTTGTCAATGGTCACCCCATGAGATGCCTCACCCCAAAGAGCCCCTTGAGGCAGTTCGCCCCAGTCGTGAAAACACTCGTAGGTGTGCTCCCCTTGTCCAACGATCGGATTTTTCGGATCCGTCTTCCGGCTGGCTCCTAAAATCAAGGGACCCGTGGCTGCCACCGTGGCCGCGGTCTTGAGAAACTCTCGGCGGCCTGCTTGGTCACTGGCAACTTGGTCACTGGCAACTTGGTCACTGGGGCCTTGATGAGCAGAAGCTTGGTTGAATTGAGGCTGGGTCATCGTCGGTCTTCCTTGGCATCTGCGCTTGCTGAGAACGGACATCGCAACCAGAGAGCCAGCATCATACCGCTCTGGGGTGCCGAAATCGAACTCCCGAGAGTTGATTTCAAAAAGCCTGTGTGTGACGCGAATGCCCCCTCGGAAATCCCGACGGTCCGGCCAGCAACCCAAGGGCCCGGAAACACTTCCTCCGCCAGCAGGGCCAGCCAGCACCTCAAGCGAGGATCAGTTGGATGTCGCCTTGGAGGGATGCCCGCATGTTTGGGGCGTAAGGGAACTCAGCGTCGTCGGAATGCCTGTCGGCAACGCTCTGGTGGCCTTCTGTCTGTTCGGCCAAGCCAAACCTGAAGCAAGCCAAAACTTGCCGAAAAGACCGACACAACCCCAGCCAGAAGCGGACTCCTGCCCAGAACCGGACCGTTGGCGAGAACCGAAACGCCAGAGAGGGCGTTCCCTTCAGAGAAATACCCTGACTGATCGCCGGCTTCCTCCAAGGGTCCATCCGATTCGAGGGAGCCTTGGACGGACTGCCGGCGAGGCCTGCTTGCTCTCGATGCTGGCGGACAACCGAACCCAAAGGTGTTCCCAGCAATGCCACAGGGAACGTTCTGGACTGGAGGCAGCTTCGACTTCGCCTGATCGTCTCAGAGCTGCAGGTTCGACTGCCCACGACATCATTTGGACTCGGCTCCAACAGCCAACTCAAGTCGCAGCTCGGCCAACCAGCCGCTCATAGCAGCCAGCTTATCCTGGCAGAGGTTTTGAGTCTCCACGGTCAGGAGTCACGTTCTCCGCCGCTGACTCTTTCTCGGGTGCTGTCTCGCCCGGTGAGTCTTTCTCAGGAGCTTTCAGGACCAGCAGATAATGACAGCGGTTGGCAAGTTCCGTTTGCTCCTTTGGCAGAGGCTCAAAGCCGGCCACATCCTGGACGGCCTCCATCGACACAACGCCGAGTTGCCATAACGGCCGGCGAGACTGAACCCTGGCGACCGTGCCGTGGCCGTAATCGCTATGGAACTTCCCGCAAAGATGGATCATCAGCGGTCGACGATGCGGACGAGCCAGCCGATAGGCCACAACGGCCTCAGCCATCCCGTCATCCTTCAAGCACTGGGCTTGGTAGAAGTGCCGAAGTCCCTCCTGGTTCTCGGTGCCCATGTGGTCTTTCATCGCCTCACAAAAGCGATCCCAGTAATCATCCTCGGGAGCAGTTGTCTTCCGCGGAATAAACCCCTGCAGGGTCGCAGGGATCGGTTCGTCTTGGGAGAGATTCCTGGCTGCTTGCTGGGGCACATTGGCTGCAACAACATCCAGGTCGTTCTGCCGAGCATACTCCACGATGGGCCGATAGTGTTGGCGATAGCGGTCCCAAGGACGTGCGTACTGCAAAAACGCCTCCTCGCTCGCCCGTCCTCGCAGGTAGTCGTCTAAAACCCCTTGTGTATCTTGCTCAAACATCTCCATGGAGATCACCACATCAGGCCGCAGCTTATGCAGCTGACGAATGACCTCCAACTGAAGCTGGTGGCCCGTCCCACTGTCATGATCTTCCCCCAAGAACACGACATCACGCTTGGCCAGATCCGCGACCATCGCCTCCAATGCCACGTTCTGTCCTGTGGTTGCATCCCAAATACGCGAGTCAGTCTGCTCGATTTGGTCACCCTGAGAAGAACCTGCCCCTTCGGCCGAGAGCACAAGGCCAGCATCAATCACCCCTAAAAAAGCTGAGACGACAACGAGCCACAAAGCCCAGCTCCGTCCTGTCAAGTCAGGCCTCCAGTTCGGCCAACTGGCCAAAAATGCTCGAAGGACCCTGGTCTGGAAAGTTAGCATCGTTTCCCTCAATTGGACTGTCGCAGATGTGGCTTGGCCCACCAAGATCTTGTGCCCACCCAGCTGTTGTTGCATTGGCCCTTTCCGATCCCGGAGTCAGCTGCACAGAGGTTCAACAGCCAAACCGCTGTGGGACCGGTGAGTTGTCGAGTTCTCGGCCTCAGATGAGACAGAGGTGTGCTCGACCAATTCGGCCACCGGGCGACTACTAGCGCCCGACGAGGGAAGGTTTTGCGAAATTGTAGGCGGGATTGCCATGATCGAAATCCTGGTCGGTGAGTTTCTGTTGAAAACTCAGCTGTTGGTAGGTGTATTCCTCAGCCAGCACCAGAGGGGCGGTCTCGTCCTCAGGCCACTCATAACCTTCGTACCGCAGGGGAACCCGCGTTTTCTCATCCAGAAAGAGCCTGCCGCCCGCAAAGGGTTTGCCAGGCATGGGCCGAGTCCACACAACCTCCACGCAGAGGCACTTCCGGCTTTCAATCCGCGTGTTCTTGTGCAGCCTTACCTCGACAGGGGGACGCCCCGGCTGAGGCCGGTTCCACCGCAGAAACCGCAAGAGCATATTGTGCAGCCCGGCTTCAGTAATGGGGTGCCGCGTGCCTTGCATGATCGTTGGATCGGTGGGATCGAAAGACCTTGTTCCCAAAAGGGCCTTCCAGCCAACTCCATGAGCAAGCATTTGATTGCTATTCTGGCCCTGAACGTACAATGCCTCTTGCCCGGCGATCGCCTCGGGCCTGAGAAACTTGAGATACACGCTCAACGGTTCTCGGCGAATTTTCATGGACAGGTACTGATACGGCCCGAGTTGCCCGTTGAGCCGTTCCCGTTTTACCAGCAGACAACTGTAGCTCTGAACCGGGTCGATGACATCCAGCGAACGCTGGACCTCAGCTAAGGCATCCTCCAGCCTCACCCCAACCGCGGGGGGCGGATCTGCCTTCTGATCAGAAACGCCGGCATCCGTCCGAGCAGTTCCTTGCCGAGAGCCAGAAGGTGTGGATTGGGATTGCTGAGCGTTGCTGACTTGAGACCAACTCGCCCCAATCAGCACAAGGATCAGTTGGACCACCGTGGGCTGTGCCCTACTTTGCCAACGAGTGGGGCGATTGTCGCGATGGCTCCGTTGGGGACTCAGCTGCTGCTGGGCCCGACTGCGGAACAGTAAAGCTCGCAAGGCAAAACGTTGTTGTGGCTTCATACCAAAAGTTCCTGCTTTCCTGTCTCTTCCTGCGACTCAAAAGAGTTTCTGACTCAGGGCGACCCACCGGAGCCCAGAGTGCAAAGCTTGGTCATTAGGCCAAGTTGAAGACTGTTCAGCAAATCCATCAGCTCTTGAGCTTGCTTGAGGCCTGTGCCTTCTTTCATTCCTACATCGGCGTTGCAGGGACCGGAATGCGCGTCGTCCTGTCGGTATCAACCCAAAAGTTTGTCCTGCCAATTCTTGGGGATTTTCGTGACCAGCTTGTGGTCTGGCGCTTGCGTTGCTGGAAAGGCTCTGCCCACAGGGGGGGGTCGAGGCGTCAAGCTGGATTGTTTGGTCATCCAGGACAGACGCGTGATTGACGGGATGTGTCGAGGTTGGAAAGCTTTTGAGGGATCCAAGGTCGCGCAGCCAGACAGTCCGGGCTTTGGTCTGTTGCCCTCGGCCGGGAGCTTTCCTCAATCTCAAGAGGAGTGACCTTCTGGGTCAGTTGAGCGATGCGAGAGGTGACCGACGCTGGATTGAAAATACTTCTGGCGTCGGTGGACTGCGTCGGGTTGGTGGGTCGCCTCAGCCTGTTTTTGGAGATCCTCGAGGTTCGCCAAACAGACGCGACAGCCGACGGTGTGCAGGTGGAAGGCGATGTAGTCGGTTTGTTCGTCGGAGAGTGTTTCCAGCAGGTAGGCACCGAGTTCGGAACGGCTGGGGCAAGTCAGGCGATGACGACGCCAAACGGCTCCCACGGAATGAGCCCCGGAATCACGCCGCAAGTTCAGTTCGACCAAGCGTTTGACCAACTGAGTATCAGACCGCAACTGCCGCTCGATTTCAGCCATCAACTCAACAGGCAGCGCCTCGTCTAGGTAGTTCCCCAAATCGGTGTCGCTCAGGGGGTAAGAGAGCATCAGCAGTCAATCCACCATGAGTTTCGCGAGAGAAGAATTTCCAGTGACGAAGTTGTGATCTGAGACCCGTTCGTTGGCAGAACCGGAGAGGTGATTTTTCCTCAGAGACTCCTTTTGTCGTTCCCGACAACTCGGCACGCTGGTCTGCTTTGCCTTGGAATTCTACTTCGGGTTGTCGGAGTACTTGGCAGGCGGTGCATCAGAGTCGCACGGGCTTTGTTCGGGCTGAAACCTGCCCAAGATCAGTCAAGAGTTGTTGAGATTTCCCAGAGCAACTTACTGGGGTGACTTGTCGTGAGCTGCTTCCTCCTGAGACAAGACGTCCTCGGGAGCCAGACCTTGCCTGCCGATCAGGGTCTTCAGCCGAGCGATGAACTCAAACTTGGTGTTGGCGACCTTCTGCTCGGAGATGCCGAGTGCCTCGGCGACGTGCTTGTTGGCCCATCCGCGAACGAACAACAACTCGACGCACTTCAGTTTGTCCCAATCTCCACGAGCACGATAGTGCACAAGTTGTTCTTGCAGCGCACGAGTGAGTGCTCGTTCTTCGAGATGGCGGCGTTCGCGACTTCGGAACAAGCTGCTGGCACCGCGGCTCGCTGCGGTCATCTCAGGATCATCGCTGCCTCGCGGAGTCAGAGGGATCGTCGGGCGGCGTCCCTCGTATCGAAGATGGTCCGTCAGTTTATGAGCAGCAATCGAAAGCAAATAGCTCTCCAGAGATCTGGAGAGATCGTAATGTGGCAAGCTCGTCAAGAATCCCACAAAGGTTTCCTGGACAACATCTTCGGCCTGTTCCTGCCGTGGGAGACGGCCACGTACGTAGGCCAACAGCCGACCCTCGTATCGGTCAATCAGTTCCTGCCAGGCGTCGGAGTCTTGGGTTTTGATCCGTTCGACCAGCAACCGTTCTGCTTCGGAAGCCTGGGCCATCCAGGGGGCTCTTTGAGAGTGCTCTTAGGAGAGTCGTTTGGGATTTAGGCGAGGTGACGCTTCGCCTCACGGCCACTTCGATTTGCTAGCTTTGCAGATCGTAGGCGGTGTGTTGCTTGCGGCCAGGGAGGACCCTCAGAAGAAGCCAACCACCCGCCAGACCAGCCATCGTGATCGCTGCGCCCCAGCCGAAGATCCACACACGGCCTTCTCCAACCCATCGGCCGTAGTGTTCCGCCAGCCGGTTGCGAGCCCGGATGTCAAAGTGCAGCATGGCATGAACTTGCTGGAGATGAAACTCCTCTTCGGCGATGGTCTCCGTGGATTCTTCTGTGTAGGTCTCCACAATCAGCATTCGCCGGAGCTGGTCAGGCAGAGTCGGTGCCATCGTGAAGGTCTCTGTGTCGGTGGATGACTTGGAGGCCAACCCTTCTCGAACGAGATATTCCAAGGCGGCCTGATCGATGGCTCCGTCAAGATTTTGTTGAGCTTCTTCCAGGGAGGCGTACCGGCCGCTGCGGACAGCACGTTTCCAGAGGAAGCCGCTTTTGGCCCAGTCGCTGCCAACCCAAGACGGCGTCACTGGGATCAGGTCGTCTTGGCTGACGGCGATTGGTTGCTCTGCTTTGGTGCCATCGTGTTGGGATAGCTGCAGGGGAATCATCCGTTGGAGACGGTGTTGCTGCGGCTCGTCTTCAGGCTGAGAAGCGTGCGGTTTGCGAGTTTGAGCATGGACGCGGACAGTCCAATTGGCGGTTTGAGCGAGCCGCTTGAGCCGTGTCTTGGCAGCCGGCTTGCTGGCCGAGTCGTCCCCGGCTTGAAGGTCTTGAAGGTTTTGCGTTGGAGCGTACTCGAGGTGATCTCGAGTTTGCCCCAGCAACAACGCAGAACCGATGACCAACAAAATCGCCAAGATCAACCCAATCGTTCGACGAACAGGAGCTTGACGAGAGACCCAAAGGCCGCCCTCAACAAGGCGAGTGAGGCACCATCCGGCAAGGTATGCAAGCATCAAGACCAGCCCGACAATGGCCAGGAACCCAAGAAAGTAGAACATGATCTGGCCCTCCGGCAACGACTCCGTCAAAGAGATTTCAGGTGTTCACTTAACATCGGTCGGCTTCGCCCTGGCATGCTTTCGGTCAACGACACGAAAGCTGATGTCATGAAAGATCAATCACTGGACAAATCAATCACTGGACAAATCAATCGCTGACAAATCAATCGCTCAGGGCAGCCTCATATTTCTCCCGAGACCATCGCACAGCGACCGCTCGCTGATGAGGGGCCGACAGTTGGACAGCAATGGAAAAGATGCTTCCCCAGAGAAGTCCCCAGGGACCAACGCCCGGCCACAGCTGTTGCAAGATGGCTCCCCAAAGAGCAGCGAAGCACACCGTCCACAGACTGAAGCGTGTCTTCCGCAAGGGATCCGCCTGCAACCACCACCGCATCAAAAACAACAGTGTGCCGAAGTAGGCCAGGTAGTCCAGCAACGGCCGACTGGTCAACCAGATCCTCCACATCGACGGGCTGGTGAGCTGGTCTGCTGTCGCCAGCGTCGCGGGTCCGGCCCCCAAACCACCAAAGAGAACACGGTCGGTCAGATAAGCCACCCCACCGATGGCCAACCCACCCAGTCCCAGCAGAAAGCGGCGATAAAGTTCATCGCCGGGCTTTTTTTCCCAGCGTTTTTCTGCAGTCAGGATCAGCCAACTGCCCAAAGTCCCCACGATGGCCAAGGTGAAGAACTCTGGGCCACCGAACTTAGGGCCTCCTGCGGTCATCCAGGCTACGCCGGTCAAGGCAGCCAGCGCGCCAACCCAGGCTGCGGAGGAAAAGAGCGAGGCCAACCACTCCCCCCAAACTTGTTTGGAAGTTTTCGGCGGCAATTCCACAGGGTAGAACCGCTTGGACACCTTACGGCGGACTCGAGTGTGCTTGGGGGCCGCCTCATGGTATGCCGCAGGGTATTGTGCTGGAGAACCACCAGCGTATGCTTTTTTCCGTTGGGCGTATGCCTGTTGCCAGTCAGTTGGTTGCCTGTCAGTTGGTTGCCTGTCAGCTCTGAGTCTGTCGGCCTGTGGTCTGTCGGTTTTTTGCTGGTAAGCGTGAGGCTGGTGCGGATTTCTGGCGGGCAACGGCTCCTGGTGTGAGGAGCTGCTGCCGGAAAGGGCCTGGATGACCTTGAAGGCGATGTAGTAAACCGCATAGAGCCAAGCTGCTGTGAGCCAGAGCCAGGGCAACACAAGAAACGAGATCACCGCAGCGATGATGAACACAGTCAGCGCGACGGGCTCTTCAGAGAGATTCTTCCAAGTGTGGCCGATAAACGCAGCGATCGGCTCACGACTTTTCTCTGGCTGGTCGCGTTGGTGGGACAAGTAGCCTGCCCCTCCATAAGCAGCGGCCTGATGAACGGAGCGTGCTGGCTCAGCCGGGCGAGTTCTAACTCCCCGGACATCGGATGGATCAGGTCGAGGTTGCACGGCAGGCTTGGCAAGGGCCTCAGGCTGAGCAAGGGTCTCGTGGCCTCCGACCTCTTCGAGCAAGACCGCCGAGTTGACCGCCTGCTGCATCTCCTCGGCCGAGCGGAAACGTTTGTCGGGGTCCTTGTCGAGGCACTGACTGACAATCGACCGCCACCGCCGGGGGACCTTCGTCAGATCCGGCTGAGCGGTGAGGTGTTTCATCAAGATCTCAGTGGGGCTCTCGCCTTCAAAAGGAGGACGCCCGGTGAGCATCTCATGGAAGATGACCCCAACAGCGTAGATGTCCAACTCTTGACCGTAGCGTCCGCTGCCGATTTCAGGGGCCATGTAATGGACGGTCCCGATTGTCTCGGTGTGGCCGCTTCGGCGACTGGCCGAGATGAATTTGCTCAGCCCGTAATCGCCGATTTTGATGCTCTGGCCTTCACGGAAGACATTACCCGGTTTGAGGTCGCGGTGCACAATCCCCTGACTGTGCAGATAGCCCGTCCCGGCCAGGATCCCCTGCAGCCAAGTCAGGGCCTCTTCTTCGGGCAACCCCTGAGGGTGACGAGCGAGCACCTCTTCCAGAGTCTCGCCGCAGATATACTCCATCACCACCCAGCTATCGCCGGAGGTGCCTTCTTTGACATCGTACAGTTCGACCAAATTGGGGTGCTTGAGGTTCATGCACTGGCGGACGCCACGCAGTTCGACCTCTAAGCTTCGCTGAACCAGCTTGATGGCAACTTCTTTGCCGCCGTCGCTGGTGGCGTAATAGACCTCGCCAAACCCGCCCCGGCCGATCCCACGCTTGATGGTGTAGCCGTCCAGGGGCCGGGAGCCGCTGGGGTGAAGGAACTTCATAAGGCCACCTCGAGGGTCGGAATCCGGAATGCGAGTCTCAGCGAAGTCGGCCGAGTTGCTCTGCTGAATGCCAGAATCACCATCAAAATCGTCACACAAATCACCAGCGGGTGTCCGTGCGCCTGCCGGTGGAGTCTCGGCCGGCGATTCGGCTGTCTCGATCTTTGCCTGTGTCGCCAGATCCATTGCTTACCGCCTTACGAAACTGCTGCCGCTTTTGAGGGTTGTGACTCTCGATGGAAAGGAAATCCCCCGCCAAATTGACTACCCAGCCAGCTACCGTGAGAACCGATCGTCGGTCTTTGCTCGGAGTATGCTCGTTTGACCAACACTTCGTTTGCGGGAGGGTTTGCTTGCTGAGGGTTTTGTCTGTCGGGAGTTTTTTCCTCGATTGGGACTCTTCAACTGTCCTTGGACCTCAAACTTTCGTGGATTTGGAAATGATCTGAGGTCCCTTAACTTCAAACGCACTTGTGAGGCTTTGGGGTCAATGTCAACTCGAGTTTCACCCAAGGTTGTGTTCTGGTGGGTTTCGAGGCAGACACAGATTCTGGCAGACCAGCACCTCAAGGATACCCTGAGGATCCTCGAGAAGCTTCGAGGAATGCTTGATTCTTGGAAAGCCCCTTTGACAATTCGCCAGGCGAACACTCCTTGCAGTCTGGGTTTTGTGTTCTCTGGAGTTCTCTCCGGAGTCGGAAACTTCTCGAACGTCTCAAGAGCCCAACGGCTCGAGTGTGAAGGAAAGCTCTCCGGTGGCCACCCGTGAGGTTGGCCCAAGTGCAGCTCGACCGGCCACGCTGGAGCCATCGACATTGGCACCGCCAGGGGCTTTGACAAACACCTCTCCGGCACGGGCGAACAAGACGACCTCCACGGTCATCTGGGGACAAACGATATGGCAACGAGATGATGGGCCGAACACAAGCGTATCTGTCCACAGCAACACGCCGTCGGCGGGTGGCTGCGTCCGATGGCCGCTGAGAGGCTCCAGGCCAGCAGAGCGAGCCAGCGGATGAGGCTGCCGGAAACGGAACTTCACATGGGTCGGTCCCGACTGCTCGGCAAACTCCAGCACCATCCCGTTGCCAAGAACCGCCGAAGCCCCTGTGACCGGTCGCCCGTCGAGCAACAGTGGCCGTCGAGGCTCAACCAGAAAACTCTCGCCATCCAGGCGAAATGTTGCATGCCGTCGGGACAGTTGCCCCAACACAGGGATATCCGCTTGGTCGTGAGGTTGAGCTTGGCCGATGGTGACCCTCGGCCCCCGGCAGACTAAAAACCCCCCCACCGCATCAACCCACAGCATCATCCGCCGCGGGGCTGACTGCTCGCCCGGCTTCTGGGAGGATTCGGAGTTGGGTGTGGGCAGGCGGATCATCTTTTGCTGTTTTGTTTTTTGCTGTTTTGTTTTTTGCTGTTTTGTTGTTTGCTGCTTTGTTCTTTTGCTGCTTTGTTCTTTTGCTGCTTTGTTCTTTTGCTGGAAGGAGACGTCTCGATCTTGTTTGAGATGTCCGTTGATTAAGAGACCTTGAGCACAAATGGAACACTTGGTGAAAAAAGCGAGCTTGGTGATAAAAGCGAACCTGGCGGGGCCCCTGCCGCAGAGCTCCTTCACCCACGGCCGGGGAAGCAGTCCGCGGACAGGGAAGGCACTCGGCGGCAGGTGACCCCGCCAGGGTATCAGCAGGTCTGGTTGGTCAGCCCCAGGACTCCGAGCACGAGAGGACTTCGATCGCGGTTTTAGCGTTTGGTTGCCTCTGCCGGGCTGGCAGCGATGACGTCATCGTCGGCCAACAGCTTCGCGACCTTTTCGTCGAAGGACTCGGACTCAACTTCCAAGGGGATTGTCTGGCTGCTGTCAGCACGCAGCAGTTCGGTCTTTTCCTCTTCGGTGGTGACTTTTCCTTCCAAGGAGCTGACCAGCTCGTTGAGTTGCCCAACGGTGCTGCCGTCGACGTTTTCATCCAGCTCAGTTTGATGGGCCCGAACCAACTCGAGCTTGGCTTCCAAGTTGGCCAATCGGATCCTGGCGGTTTCCTTGGCTTCTTTCTTCCCTTCGATGCGGGCTTGGATGTTGGTGACCTTCTTGGCCCGAGCATCTTGCAGGCTTTGCAGGATCGTCAGCCGCTCCTGAAGACCTTCCAGCAGAAGCACTCGCTTGTTGCGGCTGCGGAGGACCTCCTGCTCAGTGTAGAAGGTGCCGTCCCTCTTGGAGACGAACGTCGCTGTCTCGCCCTCCAAGTAGGCCTGCTCACGAGTCAACATGTCCTTATGCTGAGCAATCTTGTCTTGCAGGTCATCCACCTTCGGTTGAAGGGTCTTCAGTTCAGCCTTGGCTTCAGCCCAGGTGTGAACATCCTGCTTTAGTTCAGACTCCAGCTGCTCAATCAGGTTTTTGGCATGCTCGATTTTGGCGTCAATGGGCACGTTTTGGTCGACTGCCCGAACCGCGGATTGGTAGGCACTTTGGATGTAGCTAAAGACGCTGGTGCCCAGCAGCAAATAGCTCAGACCCAAAACAATGGCCCCACCAATGATTGCCTTCTTGATCATTGTTGCACCTCCGGCACTGTCCTTGAAACAACACATGTGAGTTCGAATTGTCCTGTGCGACCAAACTGGTGAACCCGGAAACCCTCAACGCCGGTGATACGCTTGAGAACAGGAGTTCTTCAGAGCCGACCTTGATTGTGGGTCATTCAACCACGCTGATACTTCAACCACGCTGGTACCTCAACAACGCTGGTACTTGAACCATGCGGATCATTCCGCCACGTGGGTTTGGGAAACCATTTCATCATGTTAACGGATGATGTTGCCCAATTCACGATGCGTTTGATTCGTTTGTCGCTTCTGTGGATTTTGTCGTCTCAGGTTTCCCCTGAATCGATCAACGAGTTGGATGAGGTCCTGGGAGCACCCATTTGAGCAATTTCTTGAGTATTTTCGGCTTTTCTGGATGTTTCCGGCTTCCTCAAGGGATCTCCAGCCTGTCTAGTTCGTCCTTGCAAGGCCATCTCGGCAACCTTTTCCCACCTAACCTTTGACCAGCCAACCATTGACCAGCCAACTGGTTCGTAGGTGAGTTGTTGGATCCGAGATTCCTTTGCTGGTTGCTTTTCTGAACAGGAGTTCAAGCCTTTGGTTTTTCCGGATTCCTCTGCTCATCAAGGTATTCGCAGCGGTGCTGAGTTTCTTGGAAACTCAAGAAGACTTTTCCCCTAACTCGGACTGCCCAAAGGCCTCTCAAATCCCCCAAACACCGCAGCTCCCCTCCTTGACCATCTCTCTTGTCGAGGCTCTGTCTCAAAACGCTCATCTGGCTTTGGGCGGCTGGGCTTCGGGCGGCTGGGCTTCGGGCGGCATCATCGACGAATCTTCTGGATTCGCTTGCCTCGCCCTCCTGGCCAGCAACTCGCCGATCGCGCCCTTTGGCCAACCAGCGCGTTTTCAGACAGAGCCTAGCATTGGCCACCGGAACACTCGTGTCTTTCACCAAGAAGAAACAAGTCCCTGGTAACCATGGAGCGACTCGCCGGTGGCCATGGAGCGATTTGCCCCACTGTCTACGCATTTATTCGCAGTCCCAGCGGCACTCTTTGGTTTCTTCAGGCTCGTTTCGGCAAATCGCGGTCCAACGAACAGTCGACAGTCAGCAAGCTGGCCGAAGAAGATTTGCCCAGGCAGCTGGTCGCCAAAAGCCGGTTGCTCGGAAGCTGAGCAACAGAAAGCCAAAGCAACCAATTTAGGAGGGGGCTTCGGGAACGCTCAAAGAGGAAAGACGCCGGAAGGTTTCCTCACCGAGGAAAACACCGCAGTGCGGAAGCTCAAAAAGCAGGGCCACCGCAGGCCAACCAAAGGCAGCCAGCAGCTGATCGAACCGCCGCGGCGGACAGAAGCCTTTCAGTTCAACCTGCAACAACCGGCCATCGCGGTCGTAAAGGTTGCCATCAACCTGCCAACGGGTCTCAGCCAGCTCACGATTCTCAGCCAGCTCACGATTCTCAGGCAGCTCACGATTCTCAGGCAGCCCAGAATCACCGTCAGTTGGTTCCATCCCCACCCAGACAAACGAACCATCAGGCTCGCAGTAACACCTGGGCAGGTCATTCAGACGCCTGCAGGTCTCTTCAAAAGTCACCGGCAAGCTCACACGGGCGGTGGGAACCAGCGGCACGACAGTCTGGAGACCGATGGCTACTGGAGATCCTTCGGTCACATTTGGAGGGCAAGCCATGACCCAGGCATCAAACCGGTACACTGTCAGACGATCTCTGCAAAATGCCGCCGGACCACACAGGCAGAAACACAATGTCCAAGCCGGACATCTTCAAGACCCGGCTTGGACATTGTATGCAAACGGTCTGGCAATGGCCTCCAAACTAACCTGGAACTCGGACAGACCAGGCCAGCTCAACTGACAGCACTCATCGACGGCACTTTTCCGGTAACAAGGAGCGGTGGGCAGGACGATCGGCCAAATCGGGTGGAGGCGGGATCGCCCCCGAGCTCTGTGCTCTTTGTCTTCGGGATTCCCTTAACAGCTGCTCAGAAGAGGCCGCTGCTTGGCTGGCCGATGCTGTCCGTTGCCGACCATAACTGCCACCAACACTCACCCAACCGTCATCTCTCTGACCCTTACGGACCCCAGAAGAAACCTGGCCAGAAGAAACCTGGCCAGACGAGGACTTTTGAGAGAGGCTGGCCAACTGTTCCGATGATGAGACCTCCTTGGCTGTCTCCCCAGACGAGGCTCGCGTTTTCGCCGCAATGGCAGAAGCTCTTGCCGGAATATCATCGGGAGCTCCTTGCTTGACCCAGTCGAGCCAAGATAGCTGCAGCTCCCCGAGGGACTCATAACCGTAGAGCTGCTGAGTTGCTGAGGTCCAGTCGCCGGTCCCCAGGCCCAGCTCCAGGTACCTGATAAACTGCTTGCGGCCACCCTGCCCAACGAGGTAACGGGTCACCGAATAGCCTTGGGCATACAACGGTAGCACATCTCTTGGGTACTGCCGCAAGGCGAACATCCGATTGAATGGCAGGCCTCGGCTGGGCCGACTTTTCAAATAGCGAATCAGGTGGATCTCCTGCTTTCTCCGCTCCTCGATGTGTTCCACCAAAGTACAAGCACCTTCGTCGGCCCACCTAGGCAATGGCTGGCGAAAATGCGTCGCAAAAATCGTATGGTTGACTTCATGTGGCAGAACTGAATCCAAAATCCTTTTGGCAGAACCCTGGATCTCCATCCGCCACCCAAAAACTTGTCCGCGATCAAAGCTAAAGCTTGTCGCTCCGCCTGCCCCTAAGTGCTCGCCGACCCTGAGGGAGATCGGGCAAGGTTGAGGCCACCGCGGCAGTTCCTCACCTAACCATTCGATCGCCAGTTCGCGTCGGAAGCGTTCTGCCTCCTTGGCCACCTGGATGGCAAACTGCTTGCTCGGGGCGGTCACAATGAAGTTGGTCGTTCTGACGCTGGCCGCCCAAGCAGGAACAGGGCCAAGAAGAATCCCTGCAAAGATCACCCCCACAACCTGCAGTTCGACCTGCTTCAGCCTTCCTTGACGGGCCGAACGGTGACTGGCCGAACGGTGACTGGCCGAACGGTGACTGGCCGGACGGTGACTGGCCGGACGGTGACTGGGTATCTGGTGACTCTCCGGTGAAGACTGCCCTAGGCGATCGGTCGCAGAGGGAGGAACGAATCTGCAAAGAGTCCGATTGCCAGAGGAGGCCATCTGAGCATCCATGCTCTCTCCGGGTAGGATTCGAGGAAACACGAGGTTGATTCGCCGGCCCAATGGTCTGGCCAACGAGACAAGCCGATGATCCGCCAGAGCTGCTTGCGGTCGCATCCGGCCAACGCTCGCAGAGGATCGCCTGCAGAGAACCGCTTGGGCAACTGCTTCCTGGCAGCTGCTTCCTGGCAACTGCTTCTTGAGGGCCGCTTACTGCGAATGGCGGGCCAATTGGCTGGAGTGATGCCTTATTGCTGCCGAAACGATCAGCCCCAACCGGTTCCCAGACGGCCCCAGAAGGAGAGTCCGGGAATGTCCGCGGGAAAAAAATCCTCAAGATCCTCTGCATCAATTGCCAGAGGCCAACTCATCAGCTGCCAAAACTTGAACGTTTCTTCCAAAAATTGCGGCCATGACAACTGCTGCCAAGAGTTCGCAGGCTGCGATGGCCTTGCCCGGCCGCTGGGATCGGCGTAGGGGTGTATCACGCTCGGCGGATTGGGTCGAGAGCGGTTTCTTCAGCAACTCCGGATACCAGGCGAACCAGGCGGCACAGCCAAAAAGTGCCGCCTGGGAAGTCAAGAGCAAAGCAGAGCACTGTCAGCTCCCCAAACCAGCCCAGCCTCCGAGAAGCCTCCACCTGTCTAAGCCGGCAAGCCAGTCATCAGCAGCCCCCGCCCACTCTCAGGATCTGCTGTTGAACTCTGCCAAGAGCTCCGGAAAAGGTTGTAACCGAAAGCGACCAACGGCAGCCTGAGAGGCCCGGCAACATCCACCTTCGGTCCGTCGAGAATCTCCCCAAGAATCAAGAATCCTTCAGAGCCTCCGGTGAGAACCCCTCGGCGATTGAGCGGAACAATCTCACTTTTGGCGACCATCTTGGGCTTGTTGACTTGGGCTTGACGACCGCTAGGATTCTGCGGGCGAAACGCCGTAGGTCTGTGGTCCGTATCAACTTATGGAACCCATTGAGGGCCAATCTCCCAAAAGCCCTACTTCCTACTGACCTTCGGAGAAGTTTTCGACCAAAGGGCTTTCCGTCTGCCCTTGTTTGTGATGACCTCAAGGGGGCAGCCTGAGGCACCACAGCAAGCCCGGATTGCCGAACGAAACGCCCCGCTTCGTCGAAGACTTTTCAGGGAATCAGTAAAGCCCTACTTCCTAAAGCCCGACTCTCCGGGGCAGTCATCTCGGGCACTGACCCGGCACAGCCAGCCAGGCCAGCCAGCCTGTCCAAACAGGCCAGTCAGCCGGGGAGAAGACCTGTTTTCTGCCATTTATTCGCACTCGCGTCATCAACCCTTAGCGACCGTTGTCATAGGTGAGTGGACGACGAGTTGTGGGAGTTTCAGACATGGCAACGACAATCCCGAACAACCAGGCCAGTCCCCACAATGGGAGCCCCCAGAGCAAAACTGCTCAGAGTGGCTTCCGCCAAGGGGAACCAGTCCATCCATCTCAGCGACTGCAAGATCCTACGAGAGAGGCTCCCCCCACAGGAGCATTGGCGAAGTGGGATTCCAAAGACTCCAACTTCACCACAGGCGACTTCACCACAGGCGACTTCACCATAGGCGACTTCACCATAGGCGACTTGCGGTCTCTTGAGCAGCGGACCAAGGAACTGGGTCGCATGTTGTTCGATGAAGTGCAACAGCGGCGACCGGGGATATTCCATCGTCGTTGGTGGGAAGATCAGGCCATGGAATGGGCCACCCGGGACGAAGCGGTCAAGACGCAGATGTTTCGCTTTGTCGATGTGCTGCCCATGCTCGGCAGCGAGGAAAGCCTCAACAGGCATCTGCAGGAGTATTTTGGGTCCGTCCGCGATCGGCTCCCTTGGCCGGCTCCGAACATGATCTCCTTGGCCCAACCAGGCAGTTGGACAGGCCGCTGGATTGCTGAAGCGGCTCGTGTGAATGCTGGTCGCCAAGCCCGCCGGTTCATTGCTGGCACCAATGCCCAGGAGGTGCTCGCCACGGCCGCCGCTCATCGGAAGCGTCGCAGGGCTTTTACCCTGGATGTGCTCGGCGAGCATGTCACCAACGAGGCCGAAGCCGAAGGATATCTGGCCGCCTATTGCGATTTGCTGAAGGATCTGGCCCCCCAGGTGAACTCCTGGCCAGAGATCCCCTTGATCGATCGTGGGCCTCAAGGCCCGCTGCCCCGGGTGAATATCAGCATCAAACTGTCTGCCTTGGACAGCCAATTTGATGGGATCGACCCCGAGGGCACTTATCGACGGGTGGCTCCCCGTCTGCGAAAACTGCTCCGTCTGGCTCAAGAACACCGCGGCTTCATTAACTTCGATATGGAGGAATACGATAAAAAGTCACTGACGCTGTGGGTCTTTCAGAAAATCCTGCTGGAAGAAGAGTTCCGCGAGCTGGCCGACGTGGGCATTGTGATCCAATGCTACCTGAAGGACTCTCTGGAGGACCTCCGTGGCTTGCACCGCTGGGCTCAACAACGCGGGACGCCGGTGACCGTGCGGCTGGTCAAAGGGGCCTACTGGGATTACGAGACGATCATCGCACGGCAGCGTGGGTGGCCGATTCCTGTTTATCAAGAAAAATATCAAACCGATATCAACTTCGAGCATTGCACACGCTACCTATTAAGGGCCTATCCAGACTTAGGGGTGGCCTTGGGAAGCCACAACCTTCGGTCCGTCGCCCATGGGATCGCCACAGCCGAGCATTTGGAGATGCCTCCAGGCAGTTATGAGATCCAAATGCTCTACGGCATGGCCGATATCGAGAAAGATCTCTTTGTCGAAGGGAACCATCGAATCCGGGTGTACATGCCCTACGGGCAATTGATTCCCGGCATGGCGTATTTGGTTCGGCGGCTGTTGGAGAACACCTCCAACGACTCGTTTTTGAAGGCCAGTTACCAACACCAACTGTCTGCGGAGGAGTTACTGATGAATCCGCTTGAGCATCTGGCCGAAGGCCAAACCCAAGATGGCCAGCCGGCCACTCGATCACACCTTCAGGACGTTGGGACCACTGGGCCACACGCCCCGGAAGACCTCAGCCTGAAGGACTCCCACTTGAGAGACTTCAGCAACGAACCGCTGTTGGATTTCAATCAAGAGGAAGTCCGAAAACAGTTTGCCCAGGCCCTGCAAGAAGTCCACGGCCAATTGGGACAGCATTATCCTTTGATCATCGACGGCCAAGCTGTGGATACCCAGCAAAGGATCACCTCGCTGGACCCCTCTCACAAAACTCAAGTCGTCGGGACAACAGCGTGGGGTACCCCGGAGCATGTCGACCAGGCGGTCGCGGCAGCCAAAAAGGCCCTGCCGGCCTGGTCTGCTCGCCCTCAGAAAGAACGCTCTGACCTGATTCGCCAAGTCGGCGAAATCCTAGAAGGACGCCGCTACGAATTCAACGCCTGGATCACTTACGAATGCGGCAAACCTTGGCGAGAGGCTGACGGCGATGTCACCGAGGCAATCGACTTCTGCCGGTACTATGCCCTTCAGGCCGAGCAACTGGCTTCCGAAAAAGGCGTCTCAGTACCGGGCGAGGTGAATCGATTTGGCTATAAGCCACGAGGAATCCTGGCGGTCATCAGCCCTTGGAACTTTCCGCTTTCGATTCTCACAGGAATGACGGTGGCAGGCTTGGCCACCGGCAACACAGCGGTTTGCAAGCCAGCTGAGCAAAGTCCTGTGGTCGCCGCGCAGTTGATGAGGATCTTCCAAGAAGTCGGTTTTCCGCCTGGGGTGGTCAACTTCTTACCCGGCAACGGGCCGACAACCGGCGCGGCTCTGGTGGAACATCCCGATGTGGCCCTGATCGCCTTCACCGGATCTGGTGAGGTGGGCTTGGGGATTCACGCCAAAGCGGCTGAAATCAGCCGGCAACGCACGCGTCCGATCATCAAAAAAGTCATCGCCGAGATGGGCGGGAAAAACGCCATCATCGTCGATGAGGATGCCGACTTGGACGAAGCGGTCGAAGGCGTCGTTCACAGCGCTTTTGGATATGCCGGCCAAAAATGCTCTGCCTGTAGCCGGGCGATTGTGCTGGAGCCGGTCTACGACGAGTTCGTCAAGCGGCTGGCCGATGCCGCGCGGAGTCTTACCATTGGGCCGGCTGAAGATCCCGGCACACGGCTGGGGCCGGTGATTGAGCAAGAAGCAGTCGATCGGATCAAACGAGCCATTCACGTCGCTCGCAACGAACGGATCGGCGACCACGGTCCCCAAGAAATCGTCTCCGTTCCGGTGACCGACCTCGCCGGCGAAGGCTTTTACGTTGGCCCGCATGTCTTCATCAACGTCGATCCCCAAAGCGAGCTGGCCCAGGAGGAAATCTTCGGCCCCGTGCTGGCGGTCCTCAAAGCTGCGGACCTTGATCACGCCTTGCAAATCGCCAACGACGTGCCCTACGCCTTGACCGGCGCGATCTACAGCCGTAGCCCCGCCAACTTGCAGCGTGTCGCCGAAGAACTGCAAGCCGGCAACGTGTATCTCAATCGGGGATGCACCGGGGCTTTTGTCGCACGGCAGCCCTTTGGCGGCTACAAACTCTCAGGCATCGGATCCAAGGCCGGCGGCTCCGACTACCTGTTGCAGTTCGTCGTGCCTCGAGTGGTCACCGAAAATACCCTCAGACGCGGGTTTGCCCCTGCAGATTCCCCCCGCAGAGAAGCCACCAGCGAATAACCTTCCTTGACAGCGACAAGCTCGCAGAAAACCTGCTGAGACCTTTAGGCCACCGGATCAAAGACCACCGGATCAAGACCACCGGATCAAGACCACCGGATCAAGACCACGAGATCAAATGATCCGAGATGACCGGCCGCCGTTGCGGTCGGTCTTATTTTGATCGAGACTCATCCCATCGCCCATTGGGGGCCACCAACGATGCCCTTGGCAACAACGTTGTGAAGATGGCATCGCTTCCAGACCATTGGCTGCAACTTGCCTGCAGCGACCCTCCAAAAGATCAAGGAACCTTTGGGGCCTCCTCTGGTCCTTGCCAGCCTCTTTCTCCTGAAAATCTGGAGTCCAAGCCTAAGATGCGACTTCTCAGACTCAGCTTGTTGGTGTTGGCGGCTTTCTCTGTCAGGTCGATTTCGGCAGAAGACCGACCGGACGTGTCCCAATCACAGACTCCTCAACCGGTGGCAGGGCCTGCAGGTCCAGTTCTCTGGCTGGATTGCCAGTTTGGCCCTGTTCCTGGTCGGGATCAAGTTCATCTGTTGCTGATGACTCTTGAGGGACGAGTCGCACGAGCAGTGGTGGAGCCATATGGGATCGCAGGGCTGGATCCTTCAGGGCTGAAAATCCAAGGACAAGGCCTGACCGGAAAGCTGGTGATCGGCCATCAGCCGCGGCGAATGAACCGCACACTTGTGCCCCGCATCAAGACGAGGATGGCTCTGCAATTGGATCTGGTCATCGAGGGAGGACAGATCACTGGCACTTTTTCTGGATCGTGGCCCAAGGCCAAGACGGTCGATGTGCCGGTCTTTGTAGAAGGGAAGGTCACAGGGCGTGCTCGGAGGGAAGCGGAACTCCGCCAAGACGGTGTCTCGCCACAGGCGGTATGGCCCTGCTGGCTGGGGCCGCAGCAGAATTTCTCCTCAGGACCTTCTTCGTCACCGTTGGTGGCTGATCTGAATCACGCCCGTCTCGTCTGGGCCAGCCAATGGATCGGACCGACGGAGTCCGGCTCGCAACGCTATGGGGCCTGTGTGGGCTGCCCGCGGTGTGCAGGCGGGGCCTCGCCGGTGGTTGTCGGCAGTCGCCTCTATCAGTTCCGCTACGAGGCCTCAGGTCCGCCTTTTCAAGAAGGCCACCTGAAAAAGGTCCTCAGCGGAGAGCGAGGTGCCAAAACTCGCCAGCAGATGGAGGAAGTCGGCTGGACGATGGATGATCTCCGTCGCCGCTGGGCGATCCACGCCGATGAGCAATTGGTGTGTTTGGACACAGCCACCGGCAAGAGGCTGTGGAAGGTCACTTGGCCCCAGGAGGGAATCAACCTCTACGACCATAAGTGCAGCCTGACCAATCACACGCCAGCGGCTGCTGATGGGAACGTGTTCGTTTTTGGCAGTTTGGGGATCGTGCGGTGTGTCGACGGCCAAAGTGGTGAGGTTCTCTGGTCGGCCGCGGTTCCGGGTTATTCGGAGACGATGAAGAAGTTCCAAAAGCAGTGCCTTGAGCGACGAAACGTTCATGCCCCGACACGTGCTTTTTGTCACGGCTTAAACGTCATTGGGGGTGTCGTGGTTGCTCCCGATGGCATCGGTGCTTGTGGTTTGGTGGGCCTGGACAGCAAAAATGGCAAGGTGCTCTGGCACATCACCGAGAGGCTGCTTGGCAAGGCGGCCACGCCGATGGCCTGGAATCAAGATGGCACCGAGTATTGCCTGACTGCCAATGGTCAAGGAGTCATGGCCTGTCTTGAACCACGCAGCGGGGAGATCCTCTGGAAGGAAACCTCCGCTGGCGAGAACGAATATCAGATGCTTTTGGTTGGTGATCTTTTGATAGGACACCTGCTGGATCGGGAAGCACGCAAGTCGGCACCTCGCACGCCGGACGACGGACCACACACAGCCTCGGGAGAGAACTATGGACAAGTCGCCTGCTGGCGGCTGAGCCAAAGTGGTGCCAAGCTGCATTGGAAAGCCCCGGCGACATGGGGGGCCCCGTCTCAATGCCCGATTGGTTCGACCGCCGGAGGGCTGATCTGCTTTCGGGGCAATCATTCCTACCATTTGGTCGAAGCAGAAACCGGCCGACGTGTGGCTTCTTATCCTCTTCCCACCCCGGTCCGCTGGGATGAAGGGCACTTGCTGGCCCTTCAAGACATGTTCGTCTTACATCCGGACAGCCAGCATGGGCAGACAAAAATGTTCCTGCTTCCTGCCAAGGCTCAAACAGGCGTCAGCCCTTTGTGGAGCCCTCCGCATCCTCATGCAACCACTTATCAATCGGCGATGAGCCATGCCTGGGCCGATGGTCGGTTATTCATACGCGGCGCTGATGCGATCTACTGTTACGATCTCCGGCAACACCGTGACGAAGGTTAAGAAATTGAGGCTACTGCCCTTTTACTGATTCCCTGAATAGTCTTCGACGAAGCGGGGCGTTTCGTCCGGCAATCCGGGCTTGCTGTGGTGCCTCAGGCTGCCCCCTTGAGGTCATCACAAACAAGGGCAGACGGAAAGCCCTTTGGTCGAAGACTTCTCTGAGGCTCAGTAGGAAGATCCTTGCTCGTCCAAAACGCAGGAACCCGCGGAATCATGACTGATCTGGCAGCCTCGCCAAACCGCCGCACGAGCCAAAATTTTCCTCAACCTCAGTAAGCTCAGGAAACCTTTTTGACCGGAGGGCGACCAACGGAAGCCCTGAGGGAAAGGACCTCAGAGATACGACCCTTTCCCCGAGGAACGAGCGTTTTGAGACCAGCTCTGGCTTGACGCTCGCAACTTGTGGCCGAGGCTCACTCCCTCGGGATCGGAGAAAGCCAAGGCAACAACATCTGAGGAGACACAAGCTCCCTCAAAAACAAGGCGCCCAAACACAAGCGCCCCCAAACACAAGCGCCCTCAAACACAAGCGCTCGGGGGTCAAGGGCCACATGTGGGACAGTCCGGCTACTGCGCGATCCGCCACTTCCAGGTGAACAAACCAAGCATTCCGCCTAAGAGCACCAAATTGGCGACGGAGTAAAATGCCCAGAAGTACAAGAACACCGGTGGCCAAGTGTTGGGCTTGGTCAGCGGCGTATCCTCAGTCGTGCTGATGATCTCCAATGGAACACTGGCGGCAGCCATAAAAGGACTCGTGAAGGAGTACCGCGCGACGACTTGAGCGTTCAGTTCCAGATCGTTTTGACCGCCGAAGGTGTCCGCAAAGAAATACACCGCCACCGGAACCGCAAAGAGGAGAATCAGCACCATGTAGCTGACGAGCAAACTGGTGGAGCTCCGACGAAAGGTGTTCGAGAGAAACAGCGCCACGGTCGCTGTGGTCACACAGGTCATCAGAATGATGCCCACATAGCAGACCAACCAATGCCAGTTAGGCCACAACTCCACGATCATCAGCCCAGCCAGCACAAGCGGGGGAACCAGAAAGAGCGTCAACACCGTCGAGACACGCAACCCTGCCAGCCATTTGGGCCACAAGATCTGACCGGAGCTCAGATTGGTTGTCAGCAGCAAGTCGAGTGTTTCGCGTTCACGCTCACTGGTGACGCTGCCGGCCATGAACACAGGACCAACGAGCATATTAAAGAGGATCACATAGTCGACATAGAAATAAGCCAACTGAGGCTCAAAGAATAAGAAGATCGCCATCAGAGGAATCGCCAACAGCATGCTCACCTGGATCACCAGGCGGGCCATCAGAGTCCCTCCGGAGAAGATCTCGCTACGCATCTCCTTATCAAAAACAGGATTGGCTTCGTCGGCCAACAGGTCATTGCGGCGACTGGGCGCAAACAAGTTATCAGGAAACTGATCGCGTTGAATGACCATCCCCACTGCTTGCTGCAGTTCCTGCTCTTCGTCGACAACCTCCTTCGCCTCACTGCCCAAATCCGGCGGATAGAGCAAACGGGCGCTGATGGTGGCAAACAGGGTGCTCCAGATAAAAACGCTCCCGGCTGGGACGATCACCAGAGCGACAATCAGACGAGCCTGCCCAGTCAGCGTCTGCCAGAGAACAACGCTCAGCAAAGCCAACGGAAGAATCAGCAGGTAGCTGACCACCACAGAAGAAGCCGTTCGGGTGAAATAGGTGCTGCAAGCCACACAAACAAGCCCAAAGGTCCCCGCAGCCAACACCAGCAGCACATAAGCAGCGACCAACTCATAAAAGCTCACCCCCCCAAGCGGCCAACAGATCATCACAATCGGCAGCGTCGAAAAGATCAGCAATGTCAAGTAGCACAAAGAGCTTAAAATTTTCCCTAAAAGGATTGCTGACGGCTTGAGGGGGCTCGCCAGCAGCATCTCATAGGTTTTGCGTTCTTTTTCTCCGGTGACGCTGCCGGCAGCAAAGGCCGGAGCCATGAGAGCGACCAGGACGAATTGCCCAATGACAAACAAGTTGAAGAGCTTTTGGGCCTTTTCCGTATTGCCCAGTTGGACTTGCTCACCGGCTGGCCAGGCTAAGTACACAACCGTTGAGGTCAACAGCACATAGGCGAAGAACAAGGCAAAAGCACGAACCATCCTCAAATTGAAGATCAGCTCCCGCTGAAGCACCGGATTGTCAAACAGATACATAAGCGTCTCTACCACCATGTGACTGCAGGAACCAAACTGCAGGTCGCTCGCGTTTGTGTGTTGCCAGTTCCGTGTGTTGCCAGTTCCGTGGATCGTTCCAGACGTGCCCGGTCGACGCGTTACGCTGAGGGGATTTTGCCTTCAGCAGCTGGAAGAGACTGGGCCTGTTCACTCACCACCCCGCCCAAGGGCGTGTGTCAACGCGTCTTGGCAAGGCTCTGCGCAAGACTCAGTGTACCCAGGCCCTCACAGCAGCGGGAATCCCGCAGAGTTCGGAGGGTCCCATCTCGGCCAACCCGGCAAACCCCAAGTTCACTTCATAAGTTTCACCAACCCTTCCGGCCGGGTGGGATTGGCTGTTTGACAAGGTCATACTGCTCTTTTACGGCTCAGGAGAAGTTTTTCTTCGTAGCTTGGCAGACCACCGCCTCCTCGCTTTAGGTGTTGTTGACTTGACCGACACAGACCAAGAGCTTTCCGAAAACCCCTACCAGGCCCCCGGAGTCGAGCAGACAAGCGAGGTCCCACCCGAGGACAACCCACTGGAGGAAGCGAAGAAGCGTTTGGCTCCTCCAGCCAGGGCTCTGATTGTGATGGCCTCTTTTTCGGCGGTGTACTACTCCATCGCATGCGTGAGTTATCTGGTGGTCTGGAGCGGGCTCGGCGAAACACCCGCCAACCCGATGACGTGGTTCGTGCTCCCTTTCCTTATGTTCGGGGTGCATGTCTTCCAATCGATTGGGGCTGCGAAGATGGGTTTTCTGGAATCCCAGCGGTTGGCCTACGCTGGGGCGATTCTTTCGGTGATCCCCGTTCTTTCGCCGCTGATCTACGTGGGAATCCCCTTTGGGATTTGGGCGCTGGTGCTGTTGCGTCAACCTGAGATCAGCCAAGCGTTTGAGCTGGCCCGGTTGGAAAGAAAAGGTCGTTCTGCAGACCCCGACGTTGCGAAGAGTTGACCAGAGGTCGGTCGATGGTCTCTGCCTTGAACCGGGCTGCAATCCTAGAAGCGTCCCTCCTTGGCAGTCGCTGAGGATCTGAGCAATTGTTCAGACGGCGCTGATGCTCGGTCCCGTGGGTTGCCCTTGACCGGTTTGTTGACTCCCGGCCACACTGCCACCCACCATGACTCTTCTGACGCGGTACATCCTGCTTGAGGTGTTCAAGGTCTTTACTGTTGCCTTAACAGCCCTGACCTTGATCATGCTTGTATTTTTAGTTTTTCAGCAAGCTCGGCGAGAGGAGCTTTCGCCGCTGGTGGTGGCGCAGTTGGTTCCGTTTTTGATCCCGGAATCGTTGCGTTATTCCGTTCCGGCGATGGCCCTGCTGGCGGTGACTGCTGTCTTTGGCCGGATGTCGGCCTCACAGGAGATCACAGCCCTCAAGAGCCTCGGGATCAGTCCGCTGACGATTTTTATGCCGGTGTGGCTGGCGGCAGGACTGGTCTCCTTAGCGCAAGTTGGCATCAACGACCTGGCGGCCAGTTGGGGCCGTCCGGGGGTGCGGCACACTGTTGTCGCGGCGATTGAAGAGGTGCTTTACACACAGTTGGCAACTCACCGAGCGTTCAAGAGCAGGCAGTTCTTCATTGCTGTCACTGAAGTCCGTGGTCGGACGCTGATCAATCCTTTGGTTACCTTCGATCCTGGGCATGGACGACCCAGCGTCAAGGTTGAAGCGGCAGAAGCGACCCTGCACTTCGATGCCGACCAGGGGCAACTCACCTTCTCGATTTATGACGGGACCGCCAGTAGCGGCGGCTTCTCGTATCACTTCGATCACGAAGAACGGTCCGCCCAGTTTGGCCCTTCGTCCGAAAGCAACTCCCCAGGATGGCTCGCCTTGCGGGAATTACCGCGAGAGAAACGAGAGCATCAGCAAGAGTTAGCTCGCTTTAAGGAACAGCTTGCCGCTCAGCTGACCTATGATTTGATCACCGGCCATCGAGAGCAACTGAAGCCCCAGGCCTGGAAGGAGGAATTCGGCCGGTTGAAGACCTTCCACGAGCGACTGGCCCGCCTCGGGACTGAGCCCTACCGCCGCGTCTCCGATGCGTTTTGCACGTTGTTTTTCGTCTCGGTGGGAATGCCACTGGCTGTGCTGCTGCGGAACCGTGATTTGGTGAGCACTTTCTTTCTCGCCTTTTCTCCGATTTTGGTGGTCTACTACCCGCTGCTCTCCACAACGGCCCTGTGGGCCAAGACCGGAGCGCTACCCGGCTGGGGAATCTGGGGAGGCAACCTGTTCTTGGGTCTTGTCGGAGCCTACCTCTCGTACCGAGTCTGGCGGTATTAGGCTCTGTCTCAAACAGGTCCTTTACTAAACGGACATGGGCATGCAATACTACAAGGGTCACTCTGAACTCATACAGAGGGTTCAGTCATGGCACGCTTGTTACTCCCGGACGAAGCATGGGCTCTGATCGAGGATCTTTTCCCAGCGCCAGCGCGGACTAGCCGCTCCCCTCGTGATCGTCGCCAAATCCTTGACGGGATCCTTGGGATCCTGCGATCGGGATCTCCTTGGCGTGATTGACCAACGGAATTTGGTCCCTGGCATACGGCTTGGCGGCTATTTGATCAGTGAACTCCCGACGGAACCTTGGGCAACATCCTGTGTCGCTTCCAGGGCCCGTTTTCAGACATCCAAGAACACAACGAAGGTCGATGGCACTGTTGTGCACGCTGCTCGATGAGCTGGCGGCGAGCGAAAACGGGGGATCCAAACGAGCCGCCTGATCACGTTTTAGGCTATTCTCGCGGTGGTTTCACGAGCAAGATCCACATCATTCGCGACGGCAACGGGCTGCCCTTGTGGTTTTCTCTCACGGCTGGTCAGACTCACGAGTCTCAGGTCCTCAAACCACTGCCAGAGGAAACCTACTGCTCTTGGGCGAAATCCTTGGCTCGTCCGGCTTCTGGAAAGGCTGCGACATGAGCCGTTCTTTTGCTGTTGCGGCGTTTTGAACGAGCAAGAATTTCCCCAAGAGCAGTAGGAGAAGGTTGTCGGCCACGAGAGTCACGCAGTTACCCTCCCAGCAAAGTTAGCTGGCGATAGAGGTTATCGAGCCAACTGGATTGATCACCACCTGCTTGACCTCGAGATCGAACCGGTGTTCCCTTCCAAAGAACACGAAGACCGAGAGGCTCGTCCGGCTGAATTTGCTCGGGTGGCGTATCGGTGACGAAACCTTGTGGAGCGGCTCATTGGTTGGCTCAAAGAATATCGTCGTATCCCCACACGTTTCGAGAGAACTGCGCTCAACTTCGCTGGGATGCTCAAACTGGCATTCATTCACCGGTTTCTCCGTCTGATCTGCCCTGATCTGCCCTGATCTGCCCTGATCTGCCCCAGAGCTTTTTGAGACAGAGCTTGGTACGACAGCGCCAAGTCCGGTTTCCTATCCAAGATGTGGTAGTCCCAAAATAACGTCACCACAACATACCGTGGCATCAGGGTCGACTTCGCGTTGTCGTATTAGTAGGACAGTCGAAGTCGTTGCGGACCATCGCGGCGTTTCAGATCGAACTCCGTGCATTCGCCACAATTTGCGTCGCAGCGGAAAAACAGCGTTGAGGCGTCAATACTCTTTCCCTCTGGAGTACCACCATGAGAATCTGTTGTCGTCGTTCATTACTTTCGCTTGCAATGATTTCACTACAAGTAGTGGCCAGCAGTCTCTGCGTGACTGCACAGGAATTGGACCGATCTGTACTGCCAATTCAACCCCCGAAACGCCCTCCCATCACAGAAATGGATGCGCGAAACGCGACCAAACCAGTTCCTTTCCATGTCGAGGCACCCGAAGGTGCCCCCAACGTCGTGATCGTGCTGATCGATGACATTGGATTTGGAGCGACAGCTCCTTTTGGTGGAGCCATCGAAACCCCCACCTTCAGCCGACTGGCGAAGAATGGCCTGCGATTCAATCGCTTCCACACCACGGCACTCTGCTCACCCACCAGAGCGTCCCTGTTGTCGGGACGCAACCATCACAACGTCAATGTCGGATCCGTAATGGAGGTTGCCACCGGCTTTCCGGGCAACCTGGGGATGCGCCCGGATGATGCGAAGTACTTTGCGGAAACCCTTCGCCAGAATGGCTACAGCACCGCCGCTTTTGGGAAATGGCACGAGACGCCGACCTGGGAAGTCTCCGTTTCCGGCCCTTACTTTCGCTGGCCGACGCATTCCGGTTTCGACAAGTTCTATGGATTCATCGGTGGGGAGACGAATCAATGGGACCCGGTCATCTTCGATGGAGTCACTCGTGTCCCGAAGAAGGACCAGAAAGACTACCACTTCACCAGCGACATGACGACCGAAGCCATCGAATGGGTCAAGTTCCAGCAGGCAATGACGCCCAATAAACCTTTTTTCATTTACTATGCAACTGGCGCGACTCATGCACCACACCATTCGCCGAAAGAGTGGATTGAGAAATACAAAGGCAAGTTCAACGACGGATGGCAGGTTCTACGAGAGAAAACATTGACTCGCCAAAAGAAGATGGGTGTTGTCCCAACGGATGCGAAACTCGCACCGATGCCCAAGGATATCAAAGAGTGGGAAACTCTCAGCGACGATGAGAAGAAGCTCTTCGCTCTGCAGATGGAAACCTTTGCCGGTTTCGCCAATCACACAGATGTCGAGGTCGGCCGGCTGGTCAACGCGATCGACGAAATGGGTGAACTGGAAAACACGCTTTTTATCTACATCATGGGGGATAACGGGAGTAGCGCCGAAGGCGGTCTCGAGGGAACATTCAACGAACTCGTTCACTTGAACGGCATTTTCGATGCAGAGACGATCGCGGACATGCTGAAGCGCGCCAACGACTGGGGTGGGCCAGATTCGTTCCCGCACATGAGCGCTGCTTGGGCCGTAGCAACCGATGCTCCGTTCAAGTGGACCAAGCAAATGGCCGCCGATTTTGGGGGAACGCGGAACGGAATGGTCATGCATTGGCCCGCAGGGTTTCAGGCCAAAGGGGAGGTCCGTGACCAATGGCATCACGTCAACGATGTGGCCGCCACTGTGTTGGAGGCAACGAGGATCCCCATATCGAAATCCATCAATGGAGTTCAGCAGAAGCCTCTGGACGGCGTGAGCATGCTATACGCCGCGAAGGATAGGGATGCGCCGGATCGCCATACCACGCAGTATTTCGAAATGTTCGGCAATCGCGCCATCTATCACAATGGCTGGTTGGCCCGTGTTGTCCACCAAGTCCCCTGGCACGGCAAACCGTTGCGCACCCTGCAGGAAGACGTTTGGGAACTCTACAACGTCGAAGAGGATTTCAGCTTGACACAAGATCTCGCAAAAAAGCACCCTGAGAAGTTGAAGGAACTGCAGGAGATATTCAAGAAAGAAGCCATCGCGAACAATGTCTTCCCTCTTGATGACCGCCTCTACGAACGCTTCAACGCCGCGCTCGCCGGGCGGCCAGATCTCTTGGGAGATCGAAAGTCCCTCACACTGGCGCATGGCATGGAAGGGATTCTCGAAAACACGTTTCTCAATGTAAAAAACACTTCAAAAACAATTGTGGCCGATGTCTCTCTCAAAGGAAACGATCAGGGAATCATACTCTGCCAAGGCGGCAAGTTTGGTGGCTGGGCACTCTACATGAGCAACGGCAAGCCGGGTTACACTTACAATTGGTTCGGTCTCAAGAGGTACACCATTGAGTCGCCGGCTGCGATCACGGGCGACAAAGCAAATATCAAACTGACCTTCGACTACGACGGAGGTGGGATCGGTCAGGGCGGCCTGGCCAAATTGTTTGTCAACGGCAAGCAGGTCGCAGAGGGGCGAGTGGAGAAGACGGAACCCGCGGTCTTCTCGGCTGATGAAACCGCCGATGTCGGCGTGGATGACGCGACTCAGGTTGTCGAAAAGCTCTTCAAGAACCGTGAGGAGTCCGAGTTCACTGGCCACGTGGATCAAGTCACGATCAGCATCCAAACTGACAAGAAATGATCCTTGATGAGGCCGAGTCAATGATTGACTCGGCCTCACAGCTATCTGGGAGACAACCCGCGATCAGAGTTGTCCGATTTGTTAGCTGGCCAAACACTCGCTTCGGTACGCTCACCGCGGCGAGTTTTCGTTTTCCTTCCCGCGACCGAAGTTGGACAACTCAAAGCAAGTTCGCAATCAGGCGCATCAACAGAAGTGTCGCGCCAAAGACCACCCCAGTGCGTTCGGCCGAGCCCTGAGCCGCGCTGGCGATGCAACCGCCTGCAAGAGGAAGTGACTCGCCCGCGTTCCTAGCCGCAAATTCCAGACCTTCCAGCCTCACCTTCCGGCTGAGCTAAGGCGACTCCTGCAACTCATGGTCGACGTTGACCTGTTCAGCGCCGGAATTGCTGGCAGCTGCAAAAATCTGCACAAAGAATTCGTAAGGGATTCTACCGTCCCCGTGAATCGTCACCGTCTTGGTCTCGCTTTGCTCCACAGCTTGCCGCAGGCGGTCTGTCAGTTCTTCCGGTTGCATCTGATCACGGTTGAGAAAGATCTGGCAGTGTTGATCGATGGAAACCACAATCTCCGGTGGACGGGGTTGGCTCTGGGAATCCGTTTTCGGCAGGGCGATCGGCAAGGTAGGTGTTAAGAACGTCGAAGAAAGCATAAAGAAAATCAGCAGCTGAAAAACGCAGTCGATCATCGGACTCATGTCCAACGCCAGCGAATCCTCTTCAGCTCGGGGGATATCCATGGCACCTTTCCCGCTTCTCTCCTTCAAGACACACGCCTACAAGACACACGCCTACAAGACACACGCCTACAAAACACACGCCTCCAAAACACACGCCAACGCACAGTTCATGGTGAGCCTGGAGCCGAGGGCGGGGTTGAACTGACCCCTGAGACCTCAGAAGATTCGCTGGCGGTAGAACCGTCAACCTGTGCTTGACCGCTTAAGCCACCATTGGACAAGCCCCCTTGATGCAAGGAATTGCCTTGAGGCAAGGTCCCCTGAGACAAGCTACCACCAGGCAAGTTACCACCAGGCAAGTTACCACTAGGCAAGTTACCATCAGACAGGGCACGACCGGGCGAGGGGAGACTTGTAGGACGGGCGCGGTGATGGGCTGATGTTTTGCGAGGAGGGACGTCGGCGCCGGTCCATTCATGGAGATAGGCCACAATCCACCGCATTTGCAGGGCCCACAGCGAGACGCGTCGCTGCATCAGGCGGTGAACGGCCAAGGTGGGCAGGGCGACAATGAGACCTGCAACTGTTGTCAGCAAGGCTGACCAGATGCCCTGTGCCAGATCAGTGGGTTGCAGGCGTCCACCTCGATTTTCGATTTCATGGAAGGCCTCGATCAGCCCGGTGACGGTGCCCAACAGCCCCAGCATCGGCGCTAAATGCCCGATGATGCTCAGCCATGTCAGCCGAGTCTCTAGCATCACCAGTCGCTGGGAGGCCTCACAAGCCACAAGCTCTTCACGAGCGACAGGCTCGCGATGCTGGTAAGCCACGTAAGCTTCGGCCACCCGAGCCGCCGGCGATCGGCTCCGCTCCAGCACCTCATGGGCCTGGGCCAGAGCCTTTTGGCGAATCGGCTGCTCCAAATTCTCCACCAACCAGCGGAAACTCCCGCTTGAGAAAGCATAAATCACAAGCCGCTCAAGGATCACCGCCAGAGAAAAGACTAAGCAGCCCAGCAGCGGCCACATCACCGGGCCGCCTCGCTGGAACAACTCAATCGGACTTTGGCCCCACATCCAATCCCCCTCATCAACAAACACAATCAAGTTTTCAGCGGTCTTGCACGAACCTGATTGATCCCCCGAAAAGCTCTCGAGGAAGTCCTTGAACAACGACTGATTTAAGCAACGACCGACTTAAGCAACGACTGTGGATCTAGTGCCTTGTTTCCTATGATTTTGGCAGTCGGTTGATTTTGGCAGTCGGTTGA
>CAZYKP010000037.1:0-28452 GCA_964648025.1 uncultured Pirellulales bacterium
GACGCCTTCTGGGCCCAAGCCGGTTAATCACCAACTTTCCTGACGCTCACACAAACCTCCCCGAATGAATGGAGGGGGAGGGGGCTCTTTGGAATCGGTTCGCGTCGGGGTGATTCGGTGGCCGCAGCGGTGCTGCGGGATTTTGATGCAGCGTTGCTTGATGGACTGTCCCAGATGTGGCCCGGTTCACCAGGATGTCGTGGAAGGGCTTACTTGAAGGTCCACACGTCCTATCCACTGCCACAATCTGGAACAGTCGAGCTAGTGCCTTGTTTCCTAGGATTTTGGCAGTCGGTTGATTTTGGCAGTCGGTTGGACGTGAATCCCCCGATTCCACGAGAACCAACTGCCAAATCAGAAGGAAACCGGCCATTAGTTGGATGAGGGATTGGTTGCATCCGAGCTCACCAACAGTACCATCGGAAGGAGAAACCAAGTCTGCCGGAATGGCTCCAGCTGGCGAGTTCCGCGTCAAGGTCAGCAGCGAGTTCAGTGGCTCCTGAGAACGTCCAGCTGCCCAGTTGGAGAAGCTGCCCGGTTGGAGAAGCTGCCCAGTTGGAGAAGCTGCCCAGTTGGAGAAGCTGCCCAGTTGGAGAAGCTGCCCAGGCAGACTTCTTGATCCCCTCATCTTGCGGAGACCGGCTGTGGCCAATGTTGATCTCGAACAGTCGAACACGAATCCAACACGCTCATTTTACGACCGGATCAGCCGGGTCTACGATCAGTTAGCCGACTCCAGCGAGCAACAGGCGCGTCAGGTTGGTTTGGAATTGCTGGCCGCGGCACCTGGAGAGAGTATTCTGGAGATTGGTTTTGGCACAGGCCACTCGCTGGCGGCAATCGCTCAAGCTGTGGGACCGACTGGCCAAGCATGCGGTGTTGATATCTCCGAGGGGATGCGGGAGGTCACCGCCGAGTTGCTCACACAAGAAGGTCTCAGCGATCGCGTGGAACTGAAAGTCGCCGGGGTGCCGCCGATTCCCTATCAAGACGCCCTCTTTGACGCGGTGTTGATGAGCCTGACCCTGGAATTGTTTCCGCTTGCGGTGATTCCCGAGGTGCTGCGTGAGACTCGCCGGGTGCTCAAGCCGGAGGGTCGCCTGGGGCTGGTGGCGATGAACATCACCCCGGCCGGTGAGCACGAGAGCACGCTGACACACGTCTACAAGTGGATGCATCGACACTTCCCGCATATTGTCGACTGCCAGCCGATTGATGCACGGCGTTGCGTTGTCGAGGCAGGGTTGACCATCACCAACAGCAAGGACCTGGAGATCTGGACGTTGCCGGTGGTGGCGCTTGTGGCTCATGCCGGAGCCGAAGCCCAGGCCGCACAATCCTCCGAGGAGCTCCAACAACTGGTCGCTCAATTGGCCAGCTCCAACGGGAATGTGCGTCAAGCTGCCCGGCAGGCCATTGTCGCCAAAGGATCAGCCGCCACCCCTGTCCTCATCGAAGCGTTATCCAGCCAGCAAAAGCAAGTCCGCTGGGAGGCGGCCACAGCCTTGGTGGCTTTGGCGGATCCTGCCGCAGTCAGTCGTTTGCTGGACCTGTGCGAATCTGAGCAGGAGTTTGGGATCTCCTGGTTGGCAGCCAAGGGGTTAGTGGAGATTGGGAGGCACTCGGTTGAGCCACTTGCTCAAAGGCTTACTGAACAGCCGGCTTCCTATCAGCTCTATCGCAGCGCTCACCATGTCTTCCGCGAGCTGGCTCACGGAAACCTCCGAGAACCGCTGCAGCCGGTTCTTTCTGCCCTGGGGGGCTACGAGCCGGAGGTCCAAGTTCCTGTCGCCGCGGAAAACTTGCTGCTGGATTTGCGGAAGTCGAAGTGATGGACTGTACTCGCGGCTTCCGGGCTGGCGTACAATCCAGGCAAAACTTTCAGCGGCATTGACCGCATTTCGCTTGTCCCGACAGGACGACTATGGCACGGAAGGTGATTATCGATACCGATCCGGGAATCGACGATGCCGTTGCTCTGGCAATGGCGATGTTCGACCCACGCTTGGAAGTGGTCGCTGTCACGGCGGCTGCAGGCAACGTCTCGGCCGAGCAGGCCACGCGGAATGTGCAAGCTGTGATCGATCAGCTTGATCCGCCGCGGTTGCCGAGGATCGGAGCTGCTACCGAGCCCGAGGATGGGCAGCGGGCTGACGCCTACGACATCTTTGGGCCCGATGGGCTCGGCGGGGCCAACTTCCCTGTCGCGGAGCTGCACAACCTGCACTCCTCCGACAAGGTGATGTATGACGCTGTTCGGGCAGCTCCCGGTGAGGTCACAATTCTCTGTTTAGCTCCGCTGACCAACTTGGCCTTAGCCCTCCAACGAGATCCCGCCTGGGGATCTATGATCGGGGAGCTTGTGATCATGGGCGGAGCAGTCACCCATCCGGGAAACATCTCCCCCGTCAGCGAGTTCAATATCTACTGCGACCCGCCCTCAGCTCGTCGCGTCTTTGCCAGTCGCACAACCAAAACGCTCATCCCGTTGGATGTCACCGAGCAGTTGCTCTTCAGCTACGACCTGCTCAACCGTCTGCCTGCCGAGACCACCCGTGTGGGGAAGTTGCTCCGCAAGATCCTTCCTCACACCTATCGCACGCATCGACAACTTTTGGGCACCGAAGGCATTTGGTTGCATGACCCGATGGCTCTGGTGGCCGTTTTGCATCCGGAGCTATTCACCTGCCAGGACATGGCGGGAGATGTCGAGATCCGGGGTGAGTTGACCAGTGGCATGACCGTCTTCGATCGCCGAAGACGCAAGAAACCAGCAGACAACATGGCCGTGGCGGTCGACGTTGACGTGGCAGCCGTCGAAGACGAGATCTTTCAGATGCTCTTGGCTGCGGGAAGGGCCAGCAAGTAACTCAAGCCGGTGTCGGCCCCAACTGCACGCAGCAAGGTTCCGCGAGAGCGGTCAGTCCCAGCAATTCATGTCTCGCATCCCAAGCAGGAAAGCAACTTGCCGGATTAGAAAGCAATTTGCCGGGCAAGAAAGCAATTTGCCGGGCAAGAAAGCAATTTGCCGGGCAAGAAAGCAATTTGCCGGAGAGCGAGCCCAAATTGAGTCGGGGGAACTAGCGGGGCTGAGAGCGGCGAAATTCCGAGCGTTGGCCGACGGCCACCTGCAAGCTGACCACCCGTCTCTGCCGCCAGATGATCATCGGAACCTGGTGCCCCACTTTCGTCAAACCCACGATGTTGATCAGGTGCGCGTCGTCCTCGACACGAACCCCGTTGAATTGCAGGATAACATCGCCAGGGAGAAGTTCCACCTCCGCTGCCGGGGTGCCGGGACGAACAGCGGTCACATGGGCCCCACGAGGAGCCGGCAAGCCCAAATCGGCCGCCTTGGCCGGCCCGAACTGGCCATCCAGCGTCACACCAAGAAAAGCCCGGTTGACATATCCGTGCTCGATCAACTCCTGGGCAATATGCATGACCATGTTGATGGGGATACTAAAGCCGATGCCCTCGTTGCCGCCAGAGTTGCTCGCGATGGCGGTGTTGACACCGACGACCTCGCCGCGGAGGTTGACCAAGGGTCCGCCGGAGTTTCCGGGATTGATGGCTGCATCGGTCTGAATGAAATCCTGATACTGGACCTTATCGTCGCCGAGTTCGAGGTCTCGGCGTCCCTTGGCACTGACGATTCCAAAGGTGATCGAGTGGTTCAGGCCAAAGGGACTGCCCATGGCCATGACGAAGTCTCCGACCTCCAAAGCATCGCTGTCGCCCATGCGAGCGGTGACCAAAGTTCGATTGCGGACACGGATGACCGCGACATCAGTGGCGGGGTCCTCGTAGAGCCGCACAGGCCGCAGCCGCCGGCCGTCGACTAGTGAGATGGAGATTTTGGAGAGGGGCGCATCCCGGATAACGTGCGAGTTGGTCAGCACGAAGATCTCGCCGGGATGGTTGGGGACTGAGACAAGCACTCCGCTGCCGGCCTCCTCAACAACGCTTGGCCGTCCGTCGGACCCACGGAGGTTCTTTTCAGCTTCGAGATGCACCACCGTGGGGCTCATCAGTTGGGCAACTGTTTTGACCACCCGGCTCTGAGTTTCCAACAAACTGATTTCTTCAGACAACTTGGCGTAAATATCGCGTCGGCCCTGCTGTGTCGTGGCCGCCGAACGGGCGTAGATCCAATCCTGGAGTTGCCGGTAGGCCGTTTGGTCGACAGTCTGGCCGCCCGATGGGGCCATAGTCACCTGACCTCGGACAGGCGGGGCCCAGGGACCGCGAATGAGCAAGCCACCGGCAAGTCCCACAGAAAGCAGAGCGGCGGCCAGGAACAAATGCCTCAACCGGCGATTCCACGGACTGCAAAGCATACAAAGCACCTCCACACAGAACCGACCCGATATCGCAAGCCTTACCCAACCCGATCCAGTTTACCTAGCTTCCAGTCCAGAAGGGATTACCGTGGAGAAAAGTTTCCAAACTCGGCACTCCCAGGTGGTCTTTGGGGGAAGTTGAAGATCGGGGCCGGTTGGTTGACTCTATGAGTATCGTCTCAGCGGAGGCCCCTGCCTGGAAAAACAGCCGGAACTTCGGCGAGAAGCCTGCGGAGGCTAATCGGGAAGTCCCGGCGATCGAATCGTTTGCAACAATCCCGGAAACCGGGAAGCCTGCGCCAACAGCTGCAGGCAAATCACAACAACCAAGCAAGCCAGAGCAATCAGGCCAGCTGAGGCCCCCAGGCAGGTCAGAGTGGCCAAGTCGAGCCCGACCACTCTCAGCAAGCACCTGTTTTAGGAAGTACCTATTTTAGGAAGCACCTATTTGAGGAAGCACCTAGCTCAGCAAGCACCAAGCGAATAGGCGGGAGCTTGGAGATGCTGCCTCTGAGCTGTAAGGATTCGGGCACTTCAGCAATCAGGGCACTTCAGCAATTCGGGTATCCCAGCAATTAGGGCACGTCCAGCTCAATGTCGTTGATGGAGAGTTCTGGGCCGTTTTCGTCGGAATCGGGCAGCGAGCCGTAATCGAAACGGGCTCCAGCACGCATTCCTCCGACGCCCTCCTCCTCACGTTGACACTCGATGCACAGAGTTGCATAAGGAAGTGCATTGAGCCGAGCGGTGGGGATTGGCCGATTGCAGCCCTCACAGCGTCCGTAGGTGCCGGAGGACATCCGATCCAAAGCGTTATCGATTTGGACCAATTCGCGACTTTCGGCCTCGGCCAATTGTGAGCTGATTTCTTCGTGGGCGATATCCAAGGCGAAATCAGCGACGTCTCCGGTGCCTTGGTTGAGTTCATTGAGTTCGCTCAAGTCTCCAGCCAACGCTTTCCGCAAGGCGTCGCGTCGCTTGACGAGCATCTGCCGGAGCTTGATCAGTTGTTCTTTGCGGGCCATGGATCACCTCGTTGTCCTTCAGTGTGCAGCCCTCTGTGTGTGACCTTCGGATTTCGAATCAGCTGGTCTCAGCGTGATGCCACTTGCCTCATTCTTCGAAATCTCGGAGTTCTCCAGCGATGAGTATCCCTACTTGGCCGGAATAATCAGCAGTGGGTGCGAGTTCGTAGTAACTTAACCTCCGCGACAAAGTCGGGAACGAAATCTCGGGACCGTTTGTTGCCAGAAGAATTCGGCTTCTGGCACCAATTCTTGGCTTCCTTGTCAAAAACGTAGCGAGCCGGCTCCTCGGCTTGGACAGCTTGCTCGTTCTTCTTCTGCGGCGTCTCGCTCCTGCTGAGGTTTCCGACATCCGACCGGAACTCGCCTCATCGAAGGAGTACCGACGCTCGAGGCCGACTTGGTGAAGCACTCTCACTGGAGGGTGGTTGGCTTCAAAAAGTTCGATTGACTTCGGTGAGGATTGCTGCCTCCTGTCAGGTTTCGTGTGAAGAGTTGTTCGATCGGATCCATCGTTGGGCAACCCCCCTCAACAGGCAATGTCCCTAATGCGTTCTTGATTGAAAAAGTGTTCGCGTTCTTGACAAACTCGATTCAGCTTGGACCTCACCGAAGCCATCGGTGGTCAGTCCGCATGAGATACTCTCGCTCGGAGGGAACCGTCTTTCACCGAGTTCGCTGACGGTCCCAAAATCCTCTGCCGTTGAAATATTGACCCCTGGTGACCTCGCCGGAACAGTCGATGCAACCATGGATCGAACAGGAATCCCCTGCCAGAAATCTCGAGCCTTCGTTGCGCGGCCAAGTATTTTCGGGCAAGTATTTTCGGCCAAGTATTTTCGGCCAGGGGTCCAATCGGTTGTCAGAGGGTGCGGTGCTCCCTCCTCGCAGCACAGCCACAAGATGTCGATCTTCACCATCCATACATAAAACGACGACCAGAAGAGGCTGGAGCACCCGGCTTCTGGCGGAAAATTGTCTCACCAGCCCTCCGGAGACCGTCACAATCAGAACATTTGGCCGGGGCTGCTTTCTGGAGGTTGCTCACCAACGGAGAACATACCGCCGACCACCTGAGAGGGTTGTTCCCAGGGCTTCCAGACACTCCTGACCCAGATCTGCCACACAGACCCAGCCGACAGACCTACCAATAGGTTTCGGTGTGAATATTCCCGGGTTGCCGAGCTTGCTGGAGGGTAAAGCCCCGAAATCGCAGCAAATCCGCAAATCCAATCTCTTGGGGGGATGCATCGCGAGCCAATTTCGGATCTGCCTGACCGCCGATCATGGCTGGGTTCCCACAGAGGTAAACCTGGGTTTGGCTTGAGTCGAGGACAAACGGCAAGCTGTCTTCCAACTCACCGTTGGCCAACAGGTCCTGCAGATACCACCGACCAGCAAGGCGTCTTCCCGAGGGGTGCCAATTTTCGGATTCACGAGTTGTCACGGGAATGTAACGGTATTGCGGAAACCGCTTCTGCAACCGCTGGTGCGCATCCCAGTAGGCCAAGTCACGCTCCCAGCGGACGCAGCTGACGCAAGCGATCTGCCCCATGTGGCCGCTCTCCAGCAGCTGAGCGATCATCGCATTGTGAGGGGCCTCACCAGTGCCCGTGCTGCAAAAGAGCACGTCGCTCTGCCGATCGACTCCCTCCAAGGTGTATTTCCCTGCAACTCGTGGGCCTGCCTGCAGCCGGTCACCTGGCTTCAGTTTTTGCAACAAAGGCGTCAACCGAGGACGCTGAGACCCCAACGGCAATTGCTTGCCTCCAGTCCCGCCCTCAGAGCCCTGCACAACGGCAATGTAAAACTCCCAAAAATCAGCCTGGTTAGCTGTCAGTAAACTCCCAGACCGATCAACTAACGGAGCTGAGAGCGAGTATGTCCGACGGATCAATTTTTTGCGAAGATTTTCCCCCTCGATTGTCGGAGCTAGTTCCCACTCTCCAAGGCCTAAGGTGGTGTATTGACCTGGCTGAAACTTGCTAAAGCCGTTGTCAGACCGAACACGGAGAATCAGCAACGAGTCGTGAACGTGACGGATTTGTAAAACCGTGGCGTTGTAGAGTTGCTGTTGGAACTTGGAGATTTCGGCCTTGTGATCGTCTGCTTGTTGAGCAACCGCTGTCATCGCCGCCTCCTCGGGAAGAATGGGCTTTGTGAAAGAGGGCTTTTCCTTGCGACAGATTTCGGAACAAGCCCCAAAAGTTCGTGCGGTTGCCGAGACACGTGGATCATCAGTTCAGGTTTTGCCAAAAGTGGTTGTGTGTGGAGTCTCCTGTCACCTTGCATTGTAGAGACCGGTTTCAAGGGCAGTTCCCGCATGGACTCTTTCAACAAGACTGCTGGGAGAGTCCCGCGGCAAACTCTTTATCCTATGGGCTTTTGGGACACCAAGGTGACAGAAATTCCCTTCGGTGAGCCGATTCTCACCGAGAACAGCACTCCTGATTCCCTAAAAGGTCTTCGACGAAGCAGGCACCTTTGGTCCGGCAATCCGGCCTTGCGGTGGTGCCTCAGGCTGCCCTCTTGAGGTCAGCAAAAACAAGTTCAGACGGAAAGCCCTGGGTCGAAAACTTCTCCGAAGCTCAGTCCTTGGACTGTCCCAGATGTGGCTCTGTCTGAAAACGCGCTGGTCGGCCAGAAAGCGCGATGAGCGAGTTGCTGGCAAGGAGAGCGAAGCAGGCGAACCCAGACGATTCGTCGATGGCGCCGCCAGCGGCTCGAAGCCCAGCCGCCCGAAGCCCAGCCGCCCGAAGCCAGATTGTCGTGTTCAGACAGAGCCGAGCTTGGCAGCTGCAATCCCCAGAAAGACTGCAACAGTGGTCCCGCCTTGGACCACAGCCTAGTGGTTGGTTTCCTTCTGATTTGGCAGTTGGTTCTCGTGGAATCGGGGGATTCACGTCCAACCGACTGCCAAAATCAACCGACTGCCAAAATCAACCGACTGCGAAAATCAACCGACTGCGAAAATCAACCGACTGCCAAAATCCTAGGAAACAAGGCACTAGCAGCGCGATGCCAACGTGGGGGGACCTTTGGGCGAAGCTATCGCAGGGCGGAGCCGGAGATCGACGCTGAGGGCGTTTAGGGGATCAAGCTGGTCTCGGGGGTGATCCGGCAGACGAATTCGGCCAGCAAGTCGGCGGCGTGGTCGATGTCGTGAAGGGAGATCATCTCCACGGGGCTATGCATGTAGCGATTGGGCAGAGCGACGAGACCAGCAGCCACCCCGCCGCGAGTCACTTGGATGGCATTGGCGTCGTTGGGGAGTGCCCGCCCAGCCGAGGAGAGCTGATAGGGAATTTCCGACTCTCCCGCGGCCTGCATCAGCAGGGACGCGACATGCGGGTTAATGTTTGGCCCGCGAAAGATCACCGGGCCGGCCCCGAGGCGTACCTCACCAACCTGCCGCTTGTCGATGGTCGGGCAGTCGGTGGCATGGGTCACATCCACCGCAACGCCGACATGCGGGTCGACTGTGTAGGCGGCTGTTTGTGTCCCCCGCAGTCCGATTTCCTCCTGAACGGCCGAGACAACAAAAACCCCAGCGGAGACTCCCTTGGCCCGTGCGCGTCGGAGGGCCTCTACAACCACCCAGACGCCAGTTTTGTCGTCCATGGCGGGGCTGATGGCCAGGTCGTTGCGGAGCTCGTGATAGCCCAATGCCAGGGTGACTGCGTCACCGATTTGCACTGCTTGCTGGGCCTCTTCCTTGTTGCGAACCCCAACGTCGACCCAGAGTTCGTGCATCTTGGGGACCTGTTTCCGCTCCTCCTCGGTCAGCAGGTGGATCGCCTTGCGAGCGATGACCCCAGGAACCTCCCCACGGTCGGTCCAAACGCTCACTCGCTGTCCGATGAGCATCTGGATATCCCAACCACCGATGGCCTGGACACTCAAAAAGCCATCGCTGTCAATGTGCTTGACGATCAAGCCGATCTGATCGCAGTGACCGTCAAGCATCACACGCACAGGTGCGTCTGGATTGACCGCTGCAATCACGTTTCCATGGACATCTGTCTGAAGGCTCTCGGCGAAGTCGCTGACATATTCCCGCACGACCTGCTGAATCCGCTCCTCAAACCCCGACGGGCTGGGGGTGTGCAGCAAACGCTTCAAAAACTCCAGGGCACCTGATTCCATGATCCAATCCGTTTGAGGGTACGCAGCTCAGCAAGTCTTCGGAATTTTTCCAAAAGGTTTTTCAACCACACCCAGTGCCCACCTCTGGCAATCCGGGCTTCGGTTGGTCGCCCTGAGTTGAAAACTGATCTGAACAGTCAGTCGCAGCCTGGCACCAGCTTGAGGTTCACGTAGTTTACCCGACTGCTTGGGCAACTGCGAGCAAGGCACGACCATCAGATGCAGAAATCGCCTGTCCTCCCGAGGCGAGTCTACATTTGGAGATGTACCACCTCCTGAAGTCGCGAAGCAAATTCGCTAATCTGGTGCAGTGAGCCTTTCCAGGTCACTGATGGACTCCAGCGCCTCCTGGCGGCATGTTCCACAGGTCTCAGGGCGAGGAGCAAAGGCCCGGCAAACTTCGGGATAGTCGGCAGTTCCCCAGATCCGGCAGAGGTCCGTCTGGGGCTCGAGGTTGACACAACGAACCCCAGCCGGTTTGCCATGGGGCATCCCAGGCAAAGGACTAGAAATGGAAGGAGCAACGCAACAGGCACCACAGCCAGGGCGGCAATCCGTCGTCGCCAGCGGCAGGGCCACTTGGTTGATGAGTTGTTCCATGATTTGCTGGCCGTTGACTTGGCTTGGTCAGTTCTCACTGCTGGCCGGTCGTCTTGGCAGCGGTGCCTCCCTTAACGCTGTTGATCGTCACTGTGTAGGGCCCTTTTCCCTGAACAAGCCAGCGGACGTAGAGAACACTGTTACCGGGGATGTTGGCCAGCTTCACGACCTCCGGTTTCTTGGTATGCTCTTTGGGGGAACGAAAGAGCAATTCATCATCAGTCAGGGCCATAAACGCCCGGAAGCCGGGACCCCCAGTAATGCTGACGCGGTCAGGGAGGGTGATCTTGTGCTTGATGTCGACTGCGGCATGGGTTGGGGTCAATTTGGCGTTGGCCAGGACGGCAGTGACCTGGGTCAACCCCCCACCGGCGGGCTCAACCTGGAGGCTCCGCACTTCCACTTGAGGCATCTGATCGGCGTGAAAGAGCGTGAAGGCCATGTTGCGGTGGCATTCTTCTTCTAACAAGAACGAGGGCACCTGACGACGCCAGGTCTTCTTAAAACCGCCGACTTCGATGTTGCCGTAGGTCGGATGTTGGACCTGATGCCAGGGAACCACTCCTTCACCGAAGAGAAGATACTTGTCAAACTTGTGAGAAGTCTCATTATCTGGCACAAACCCACTGGCAGCTTTTCGAAAGTAATTGAATGGAGTATTCAGCTCATTGGTGAAGGTGAACACACCTTGCATCGCATACAGCCAGTCGAATTCGCCGCCATAAACTTCATAGAGATCGTTAGCCACATTAAGATAGCGGTAGCCTGGCAGGAGTTCTTCACCTTGCCGGCCGATTTTCTCGTACACGCGGAGATCGGCTGAGTTGTATTGGTCGCTCTTGGCCCCTGGGCCCCGAAGGATCATGCCCCCGGTGTTATGATAACTCTGAGCTCCGGCGATATTGGGGTGGGCCATGATGAACCCGGCGACCAGACGGTTTGCCTTGACTGAGAGTGGATAGCGACCGGCACCGCGTTGGACGTAGCCTGGTTGCCAGTTCCAAGGCCAGTCGCGGTTTGGGTCGTAAGAGCCATCACCATCCTCGTTGATCTTGCCGTCCTGGTCGTTATCGATGCCCTCGAGACCAAGCAACGTGTACTCACCCTGTTGGTCATCTGGGACACGGACCAACAGCTGGGGATACTGCTGATGAGGCTTGTAGCGTCCGTTGGGGTCGCGAATCCGCATCTGCGTGATGTGACCGTCGCCATCCAGGTCATCGGGGCCATCCTCATCAGTGAGCCCATCACGATCATCGTCAAAAGGCCGCTGGCCTGTCCGCGGACTACTAGTGGTATTGGGCTGGTAAAAATGCGCATCCCGACTGTCTGGGCTCATAATCGGCATCAGATAGAACGTCCGCTCATACAGCAACTGCTGCAAGGCAGGGACCCGATCATGCATCTCCAATAAATACCAACCAGTATAAAGAACAACTTCAGTGGCCTGAATTTCGTTAGCGTGAATGCTTCCGTCGATCCAAAAGCCCGGCTTTTTGTCCGCCTCCCCTTTCCGCAAGTTGGTCACCGTCAAGACCCATAACTCCCGTCCGCCATAGCTCTTGCCCAGGCTCTGCAGCTTGCACCAATTCGGGTGAGCCTCGACAAGCTTCTTCAACAGCGATGTCGTCTGGGCATAATCGTAATACCGATTCCATTGCGCCGGCACCTTCGCATCCGGAGGTGCTCCCACTGGCTTGTAGACCGGCCTCTTGCCCTGGGCTGCGGCTTGGGTAGCAAAAAGCGTTAACGAAATCGTGACCGTCAAGGCAATCGCGATCGTCAAGCCAAGTGGGATCGCTGCTGGCAGCAGACCGACAACCCAACGAGTCAAATAGGAATCTGTCATCAGTGAGAGGCGATGCGGTGGAACTTGGACGATATCAACGACCAATGGATTTCAACGGGATACCAGAGAACTGTGGTCAGGGTGCTGTTGCCAAGTGAGCTCTTGCCGCGATTGCCAACGCACAGGAGAACGTGGGTTACGTCAAAGACAGCCCAAGCGGGCTCTGAGGATCTTAACGTCCCGGCTTCAACGTCAAGTTTAAGCGATCGCTTCCCACAGCCGGAGCGGAGACACTAACGCTGACGGTCAGTTGCTGTTTCTGGGGACCGCGGACCAACCAAGAGTGCCGACTGTGCCCGCCAGAACCGGCCAGGGGCTTGATGGTGGTCCTTGGGGAGTCTTTGACAAGTGTCACTTCCTTAGGCAACTCAATAGCTAATTGGAGAGGATAGGCCTGACGGGTGATCTCTCCCATCTTCGACATCGTTGGCAGAGCACCGTCGTTGATGACTGTCACGGAAATCTCATAAACGCCCCCGCCGAGAGGTTGCACCCTGGGCTTGGTGAGCTTGACCTGAGGAAGCATTTTCGCCAGTTCGGCGACAAACTGGGCATGCTTCTGAGCAAGTGGCTGGAGTTGGTCCGCAGGCGGGTTCAGCCGCACAAACGGATGAAAGCCACCGACCTCCACCGTTTGCCCAGGAAAGTCCGGGTGCTCGATTTTGGTCCACTCGCTGAAACCGGCAATCTTCCGTTGCTCCAACCACCTTAAGGCGTTGCGCTCTTCGCTGGCACGCTTGTCTCCCGAGGCCTGACGGTCCTTGTTCTCGGCGGGGACCGCAGGGACCCACCAGGCCCGGGCCGCCAAGGACCAACGTCCATAGTGGAAATAGGCCCATTCGGAAAAGGAGCCTCGACCTTCTGGCGAGCGCGGGGCATTTTTGCCCCCGTGAAGCTTCTTATAAATTTGAGCAAGACGATTGAGGTAAGGGGCATCGTCGGTGTGCAGTGTCGTCTTGATGCGTTGTTGCTGAGCTTTGCGATCGGTCTTCCACGGATGAAAGAGGTTATCCTCAAGCGTAAAACAAAACACTGCCGCAATATTGGGATGATCAAAGGCAAAGTCAGCCACCGCCTGTGTCTCTGGCTCGGAAACTTGATGCGGCCCAGCTCCGTCTTGAAAGAAGGGATACTGAAACGGAAAGTTCTTGTTGAACGCCACCCCATCACCAGAATCCTCGTTGAATCGGCCGTCGCCATCGTTGTCTCGACCCTCGGAGTAGAGCGCCCATCGGCCCTGTTCCCCCTTTTGCCGATCCGCTTTGATGAGGAGGCGGGGATCATCCGGATGCAAGCGATAAGGGCCGGTCGGATCGGCCACTCTCATTTGGGTGATCACCCCATCGGCATCCAGATCTTCCGAAGGGTCTTCCCCCTGGGTGCCATCACGATCATCGTCAGTCGGCCGGGCGTTGCCGGCAAGCTGCCTGTAAGGCTTACTGAAGAAGCCACGCAGGTTGTCTGGACTGGGCCGGGGGATCACATAGAGGGTGTATTTTTGCAGGAGCGTTTTGAAGGGCTCTTCGTTGGCTCCCTCGGCAATCAAGCCCACCAAACGCTCGGCAAGCTCGCCTCCGACCGGATGAGAGCTGTGCACATGACCGAGGATGAGAATGGCCGGCTTTTCGTGCATCTGGCCGTTGCCAACAGTCAGCAGCCAAACGTCACGGCCACTGGCGGTCTTGGCGAGTGAGGAAAGCCTCACAATCGGACTTTCGGCCAGCTGCCGCATCCGCGTGCTCGCGGCCTCGTAGTTCGCATAATCTTGGATGGGCTGAGCACAAACCGGCGAGAGAAAGGCCAAGAGAAGACCGAACACGACCAGCAAAGGTCCAGAAACCAGGCCCTGAAAGAACCGATCGATTCCCCGAAAAGTCCTCGACCAGCCCAGCCAAGCAGACCAACAACCCCGTCTGCCGGTGGGCCCTTGGCTGCCCCAGTAATCTATAAACCAGTAATCCATGAACCGGCAACCCATCGTCGGGCTGTCCATCGTCGGGCTGTCCATCGTCGGGCTGTCCATGGACCGATGGGGGCAGACGGTTGGACGGAGTTGGAAACTTTCTTGAGTCTCAGAGAGCAGTTTTTTCATCGACCAGGGAGCATGGGTGAGAACAATGGCGATGCCAATCCAAAGATCGCGTCGATGAGGATAGCAGCTCAGTGACGGGATGCTAAGTGCCGTAGGCCTCACGGAATCTATCAAGACTTTCTTTGGTTGCAATCAGCAGCAGCAGCTGGTCCTCGGTTAAGCGATATTCGGCCCGCGGCAGCACTTCGAGTTTATTGTTCAGCACATCCCGCACTCCCAGCACCCAGATGCCGTAGCGTCTTCGCAGATCGGCTTCGATGAGGGTTTGGCCGGAGAGTTTGGCTGGCACGCCGATTTCGATAAAGCTGTATTCGCTGTCAATCGGCAAGAAGTTCAGAATGATGCTGCCGCTGATCTGATCAGCCAGCCGGTGGGCTGTTTCCTCTTCTGGGAAGATCACCCGCTCGACTCCCAGCGCTTCGAGGATCTTACCGTGTTCCTGGCTGATTCCTTTGACCATGATGCGTTTGGCGCCTAGCTCGCGAGCATGCAGGGTCGCCAGAATCGACTGAGTGAGATCTTCGCCCAAGCTGATAAACACAGCCTCGGCGTTGGGCAAAAGCAACCGAACCAACGCCTGGCGGTCGGTCACATCTGCGGTAATCGCCTCGTACAGTTTATCCTTGAGTGTGTCGGCTCGCTCAGGGTCTGCATCAACCCCGGTGACTCGACATCCGTTTTCGCTTAAGCGAATCGCCAAAGCCGAGCCGAACGACCCAAGGCCCAGCATGACATAACGTTTTCTCTCCGCCATCGGAACACCTCCCAGCTTATCCCGTCCGGCACTGTTGTGCCTCGGAAAGGCTCCAACCAAGACTCCAACCAAGGACAGACGCCTGCACAGTTAGGACTTCCAGCGGTCGATCCCTCAAGAAGCTCGTCCGAGAATCAAGAGCCCGACAGGGTCGGACCTCGCCGCTGGCAAATGACTTGAGGCGTTCCCGTCTGGCCATGGTGAGCCAAGGAGTTCTCTCCAAGCTTTGTTGGTTCGGTGGAACTCGACGAAGTCCAACTCCTCTCCGCCGTGGAGGGCGTCATCCCACCAAGACCTCACCAGAGGCGTGTTCAATTCTTGGAGGGCGTTCACTGCGAGAGAACGCCACGAACACCGAGAGGGGGCCAAGCCGGCCCAAGAACATCATGGTGATGATCACCCATTGTCCTGCCTCGCCGAGTGTCCAGACATATCCGGCGCTGAGCCCGGTTGTCCCGATCGCTGAGGCAACATCGAAAAGCACTGCCTGAAAGCTTGTCTGGCTTTGGTCAAAGGGCTGGTGTGTGTGGTCTTGGATCAACAAGACCATCAGCCCAATGAACCCGCAAACGGCCAAAACGCCCACAGCGCTGATGGCTCGCTCGATGGTCTCGCGGGGTACTGTTCTTCGCCAGACCGTCAATCGGGGTGAGCCCCAGAAACGCGCCCACACATACAAACCCAGCACAGTGATGGTGGTGAGCTTGGCTCCGCCAGCGGTTGAGCAGGGCCCACCGCCGATGAACATCAACATCATCGTCACAAGCAGTGTGCTGGCCGTCAGTTGGTCAGTCGGCACGGTGTTAAAGCCCGCCGTCCGAGCCGAAGCGCTGTAGAACAGTCCCACCAACACCCGGTCGCCCACTGGCATCCCCTGCAATGTGTTGGACCATTCCAGGGCCAGAAACACGATCGCCCCGAGCAACACGGCCACCGCGGTGCTCACAAGCATCAGCTTGGTGTGCAGGGAGAACTTTTCCCATCGGGGCCCTGGAGAAGCCGCTCGATCCAACACCTCCAGTACAACGGGGAATCCCAAGCTTCCCAAGAGCACAAGACTGCAAACCACCAGGTTGACCAACACGTCGCTGTGGAAGTCCTCCAAGCTGTTGTCAAACAGGCAGAAGCCGGCGTTGCAAAAGGCTGAGATGGTGTGGAAGAAGGCTTCGTAGAGCAAACCTGCTGTGGTCACATCCGGTTCGGGGCTGTGCATTTGGCGGATCAAGAGAGAGCCGGCCATCAGCAGAAAACCCAGACACTCAGCCAAGACCACAAACAGCAAGACACGCACCAGCACACCTTGCAGGTCTTGCTCGGGGCCCGCTCCGACGGTTCCCTGCAAGAGCACTCGTTGTCGGAGGCTTTCCCGCCGGCCGAAGCTGAGCATGGCAAAGGTGGTCACCGTCATAATGCCGATGCCGCCTAGCTGCAGTAAGAGCAAGATGACCAGTTGTCCGAAGACGGAAAAATCTCGGCCGGTTGATCGAACCGTCAGCCCCGTGACACAGGCAGCACTGGTGGCCGTAAACGCCGCTTCGGTCAGGCTGATCGCTTCGGTCTCGGAGTTGCGTGCCGGGTGCAGCGAAACGGGGCTGTACAACAGCAGCGTTCCCATCAAGATGACCACCAGGTAGTACACGCAGGCAGCGCGTGCCGGATAGGTGGCCAGGGTGCCGCGAAACTCTGCAATTGCCCTGGACATCGGCCAGAGATCTTACTGTTGGAGGTTGACGAAACCGCCCCAAAGCTGGTCAGAAATGGACCGGTCAAAAGGTTCGCCAGAAGACGAGCGGCCCCGCTGATGCTCATCCTCATGGTGGCAACGACCGTTGGGGTAATCTAGCCGCAGACCTCATCACCGTCGATGCCCGAGTTCAGCCTCCCAAGCCTTCAGCTTGCCCGAGCAACATCGCCCAACTCAATGGCGAATCTATTGAACCTCCCGCCAAGGCTGAGTAAGGTAACTTGGGAACAGCAGCGGAGAGATTTCCAACCTCGACATCCATTTTCTGGTGGAACACCGGTCCGGCGACTTTCCCAGCAACATTCCCAAGGACTCTTCCAACAACTTGCTCAACAACTTTCCCAGCGACTTTCCCAGCGACTTTTCCAGCGACTCTGCCAAGGACTCTGCCAAGGACTCTGCCAAGGACTTTTCCAAGGATCCCGCCGATGTTGAACCTTGTAGGCCGTGGTCAGGCGCACATGTGCAACGGCCTCACCCGACGCGACTTTCTTCAAGTGGGGACATTAGGGGCCATTGGCTTGTCGTTGCCGGAGTATCTGGCGGCCCGGGAGGCTGGCTCTCTTGAGAAAAAGCACGACCAGAAGGCGTGCATCATGATCTTTAACTTGGGGGCGCCCAGTCAGCTGGACACCTTCGACATGAAGCCTGAGGCACCTGCGGAAATCCGTGGCCCCTTTAGGCCCATTTCCACAGCCTCGGACGATTTTCAGATCTCCGAGATCTTGCCTCAACACGCCAAAGTCGCGGACAAATTCTCGCTGGTCCGCAGTTGCTACCACACTGGAGCTGCCGTTCACGATGCCGGCTGGCAGATGATGCAGACCGGTCGCTTATTCACCGGAGGGGTGAATTACCCTCATGCAGGGGCTGTTGTCAGTTATCTGCGAGGCCGCAAGACCGACTTGCCGCCTTTTGTGGTCTTGCCTGAGTTGATGGGCCGCGGAGGAGGCAATCTGCCCAACGGACAGAGCGGGGGATTTTTGGGAAAGGCCCACGACCCCTTTGCTCTGATGGCGGACCCCTCCAAACCGAACTTCAAGGTGCCGGACTTGCTGCCCCCTCCCGAAATCGGCACTGCACGACTGAACCGACGGAAGCGGATGCGGGAGATCGTCGACCAGACAGTCGCTCATTTCGAGGCCACCGAGAACGCTCAGTTGTTGGATAACAACTTCCAAGCGGCCTTCCGGTTGATGACCAGCCAGCAAGCCCGCGATGCCTTCAATTTGTCCAAGGAGCCTGAAAAAGTCCGGACACGCTACGGCATGAACCGGTTTGGGCAGTGCTGCCTGCTCGCCCGGCGTCTGATTGAGGCTGGAGTGCGGTTTGTCACGATTAATACCTTTCTCACGGTCTTCAACGAACTGACTTGGGATATCCACGGTTCCAAGCCGTTTACCAGCATCGCGGGCATGAAAGACATCGTCGCCCCGATGTACGATCAAGCCTACAGCGCCTTGATCGAGGATCTCAGCGATCGCGGGATGCTGGATGACACGCTTGTCTGCAACCTGGCCGAGTTTGGCCGCACCCCCAAGGTCAACCCGGCCGGTGGCCGTGACCACTGGCCTCAGTGCTTTACCACCTACTTTGCCGGAGGCGGGGTTCAAGGGGGACGAGCTGTCGGCAAGAGTGATCCCATCGGCGGAGTCCCTGCAGAACGTCCCGCTGACCCCGGCCAGATCGTCGCCACCATCTTCCATGCCCTGGGCTTCAACCTAGAAACGCACTTGCCCGGACCGGCTGGTCGCCCCTTCCCGCTGGTCGATTTCGGCAAGCATCAAATCCAAGAGTTGTTCTGATCGATTGAGCCTCTCAGTATCTGTCCTCAAGCTGCCGGACCACTCGAAGGACCACCTAAAAGACCACAGACCGACGCCCGGGCAATGGAGTCCCAGGCCTGGCCTGGTCCCATACTGTCCCGAAAAACCAAGAATTGTCCGTCGATGACCCCTTCCTGGTTCTCCAAGGGCCTCGGCGGCGTGCTGAGGCTTTCCTTGCTGACACTTGACCTCCCAAGACCTTTCGCCCCGATGCTCTCCGGCCTGATGACACGACCGCTCTTGTTGGCCTTGACGCTTCTGATGACCGCCTCCGTGGGGCCCTCAGCCCTTGCTGATGCCACAACCAATGCGGCAACCACAGCCGCTCCAGGGCAAACCTCTTTTGCCGTGTTGCCGGCATCCACGGTCCTGACCGGCGCCCAGGCTCGGGCCCGATTGCTTGTCCAACAAGTTCAGAATGGCCGGATCAGCCGCCAACTCACCCAGGGCGTGACATGGGCCTCCAGTAATTCCAAGATCGTGGAAGTCAACCCCGATGGTTTTCTCCGGCCCATCGGCAACGGCTCGGCGACCATCGTCGCGGCCCTGGGCAGTCAGAAAGCCGAGGCCTTGGTGACCGTGGAGGGCTTCAACCAGCCTCACCCTTGGAGCTTCCGCAACCATGTCTTGCCGGTCTTAGCCAAGTCAGGATGCAGCTCAGGGGCCTGCCATGGGGCCCTGGCTGGCAAAGGCGGCTTTCGGCTGTCGTTACGGGGATACGATCCCAAGACCGATCACTTCACCATCACGCGTCAGGCCCGAGGTCGACGGATCGAGCTGTCCGATCCCGGCCGTAGTCTCATCTTGGCCAAGCCCTCCGGGGCACTCCCCCACAAGGGAGGACTGCGGCTGGAAGTTGACTCGCCCGGCTATCGCGTGCTCAGTGGGTGGATCGCCGAAGGCGCCACCGCACCAGCAGAGGATGATCCACGGCTTGCCCAACTGGAGGTGTTTCCCTCCACGGCGGTCCTGCAGCCAGGCGACCAGCAACAACTCGTGGTGCGAGCCCGCTATTCTGACGGTCGGGTGGAAGATGTCACCAGTTGGGCCAAGTTCTCGGCCACCAATCAGGCGGTTGCTGAGGTCAATGAGCAGGGGAAGGTGACCGTTGTGGGCCATGGCGAAGGTGCCGTCTCGGTGTGGTTCTCCAGCCAGATCATCATCGCCCGGGTCAGCTCTCCCTTTCGGAACGACCTACCTCCGGAGGTGTTCACCCAAGCCGCTCGGAGCAATTTCCTTGACGAGTTGATCCTGGAAAAACTGCAAAGGCTGAACCTGCCGCCCTCGCCTCGCTGCCGCGACCAGGAGTTCATCCGCAGGGCGTTTGTCGACACACTGGGTGTGCTGCCCACGGCCGAGGAAGTCAGGGCGTTTCTGGAGAACGACTCCGCCGGCAAGCGTGAGGAATTGATTGACGATTTGCTGCAGCGACCCGAGTTCGTAGATTACTGGACCTACCGATGGTCAGATATCTTGCTGATCAATGGCACCAAGCTGCGACCGGCTGCCGTCAAAGCCTACTATCTGTGGATTCGCCAACAGGTCAAGGACAACACTCCTTGGGATCAGTTCGTGCGGCAGGTGATCACCGCCAAGGGCAGCAGCCTGGAGAACGGCGCGACCAACTTCTATGCCCTCCATCAATCACCGGAGCAGATGACCGAAAACGTCAGCCAGGCGTTTCTGTCGCTCTCGCTAGAGTGTGCCAAGTGCCATAACCACCCTTTAGAAAAGTGGACCAACGACCAATACTACGGTATGGCCAACCTGTTTGCCCGGGTGAGGGCCAAAGGATGGGGTGGGGACTCCCGCAACGGCAATGGGCTGCGAACCTTGTATGTTGTCCCTCACGGGGAGTTAGTCCAGCCCCTGACCGGCAAGCCCCAACCACCGCGACCTCTGGATGCCGAGTCGGTCTCCTTCTCCAACACCCGTGACCGCCGTGAGTATTTGGCCGACTGGCTGACCTCACCGGAAAACCCCTATTTTGCTCGAGCGATCACCAACCGAGTCTGGGCGAACTTCTTTGGTGTGGGCCTGGTGGAACAGGTTGACGATCTGCGTGTCTCCAATCCCGCCAGTGATGAAAAACTTCTGACAGCCGCAGCGGACTATCTGATCGAGAACGAGTTCAACCTCAAGGCACTGATGCGAGCCATTCTTCGCTCGGAGGCCTACCAACGCAGCAGCAAACCACTGCCGGGCAACGCAGCCGAGAAACGCTTCTATAGCCGCTACTACCCGCGACGGATGATGGCTGAGGTGCTGCTGGATGCCATCAGCCAAGTCACCGGTGTTCCCAGCCGGTTCGAGGAAATTGTCTTCCCCGGAGCCGATCGCAAAAAGACAGATTTTTACCCTCAAGGGACCCGAGCTCTGCAGGTCTACGATTCAGCCGTTGCCAGCTATTTCCTAAAAACCTTTGGCAGAAATCCACGGAACATCACCTGCGAGTGCGAGCGAAGCAATGAGCCGAGCATGGTGCAGGTGTTGCATATTGCCAACGGCGAGACCCTCAACCAGAAGCTGCGGGCCAAGCAGAGCCGCGTGACAACTCTGCTCTCGTCCAAGGTCTCGGATGAGGAACTGATCGAGGAGATCTATTTATCTTGCCTGGCTCGTCGGCCCACGGCTCGCGAAGCTGAGCAATACCTGCAGATCTTAAAAGAGACCCCCGACCAAGAACGAAGAGCCGCTGTGGAAGACCTCTTTTGGGCGGTCATCAGCAGCAAAGAATTTCTCTTCAATCACTAATTGGACTGTCCCAGATGTCGCCCGGCCCACCACTAGGTTGGTGAATGGATCCGTAGAGGGCCCGACGGGTTGGGCCTGGAGCCACAATCTGGAACAGTCGACTTAATGGGACTGTCCCCGTCTTTCTTTGATCCCATGATCTCAAACCAACTGACTTTTCTTGCAATGCGATATCTGCTCGTCCTGACCGCAGGGCTGTTGGGCCTTGTGGCAGGGGTGTCTCAAGCTGCTGAGATGCCGGAAGAAAAAGCCCCAGATTACACGCGTGATGTCGCCCCGATTCTCACCAAGTACTGCACGGGCTGTCATAATCAAGACGACCAGGCCGGAGAACTCTTGCTGGACAGCTATACCCATCTCCGCGGAGGCGGGACCAGCGGCCCGGCGGTGTTGCCTGGCCAACCGCAAAGCAGTCGGCTCCTCCGGGTGATCACCGGCCAGTCCGAACCGAAGATGCCGCCGGATGACATGAAGGGACCCAACCAGCAGGAAGTCAACTTGCTGACAGGTTGGATTGCCAGCGGCGCCCATGGCCCCGATGGCAGCCAAGCTGTCCCGTCAAGGTTGATCGTCCCAGAGATCCGACCGGCTCATGAGCTTGCCCAACCTGTCACCGCCCTCGCTTGGTCTGCTCAGGGTGACTCTCTCGCCATTGGACGCTTCCGCCAAGTTGAGCTGATCAATGCGAAAACCCAAGCGGTCATTCACACATTTGCTGATCATCCCGGCAAGATCAACAGCGTCGAGTTCTCCGCCGATGGAAAGTACCTGGTGACTGCCTCAGGCCTGACTGGTTTAACCGGGCTGGCAAAGCTCTGGCGTGTCGCCGACGGGCAGCTTGTTGCGGAGTTTGGTGGCCATCAAGACGTGATGTACGACGCAGCACTCAGCCCTGATGGAAAAACCCTGGCCTCGGCCAGCTATGATCGGGACATCATTCTCTGGGATGTCAGCACCAAAGAGATCATCCGCAAACTCACCGGACACAACGGCGCTGTCTACGATGTGGCCTTCAGCCCTGACGGTCAAGTCCTGGCCTCCGCCAGCGGTGATGAAACCGTCAAGCTCTGGAACGTGGCAACAGGACGTCGGCTGGATACGCTTGGCCAACCTGAGGCGGAGCAATACACCGTGGCCTTTCGCCCCGATGGGCGTCAACTGGTTGCCGGCGGAGCTGATAACCGGATCCGAGTCTGGCAGCTGGTCTCCACCGAGACCCCCAAGATCAATCCCCTGCTGCACGCTCGGTTTGCTCACGAGGGAGCCATCGCCCGAGTTGCATTCACCGGCGACGGCAAACGACTGATCTCGGTCGCTGAGGATCGGACACTCAAATGCTGGGAAACCGAAACCTACCTCAACAGCGTTCTCTACTCACCTCAACCCGATGTGGTCGCTGCCTTGGCCATCGCTCCGGGTGGTGATGAGCTTGCCCTCGGACGGATGGATGGCACGCTGGCCAAGTTACCCATCCGGGAACCTCACTCCGCTGGTGGCCGGGGCCAATCGGTTGTTGCCAAGCTGGTCTCCGAGAGTGCCCCTCTGGGAACTCTCGCCGAACAGGAACCCAACAACTCACCCCAACAGGCGATGCCGATTACCCTGCCGGCCCGAATCACCGGAGTGATCCAGCCTGCTGGTGATAGGCATTCGCGGGATGCCGATGTCTTTCGATTTGAAGCAAGAAAGGGCCAGCAGTGGGTCATCGAGGTCAACGCTGCTCGCAGCCGATCACCGTTGGACTCTCGCGTGGAGGTGCTCACTGTCGAGGGAGAGCCGATCACTCGGGTGCTGCTGCAGGCTGTGCGAGATAGCTACTTCACCTTCCGTGGAAAAGATTCTGACACCAGTAACGATTTTCGCGTGCACAACTGGGAGGAGATGGAACTCAACGAGTTGATGTACGCCGGGGGGGAGGTCGTCAAACTTTGGCACTACCCCAGAGGACCAGATAGTGGTTTCCGAGTCTATCCGGGCAGCGGCAAGCGTTGGACCTACTTTGACACCACGCCCAACAGCCACGCTCTGCATGCCCCCTGTTACATCGTCAAAGCCTACCCGCCCGGCAGCGAGTTGATCCCCAACGGTCTTCCGGTCTTTCCGGTGTACTACGAAAACGATGATGAGAGCCGTCGTCGGTTGGGGAAGGACTCGCTGTTGACCTTCACCGCTCCTGCAGATGGCAAGTATCTGGTTCGCCTCACGGATACTCGCAGCTTTGGCGGGAAAGATTACAAATACACGCTACTGGTTCGTCCTCGCCAGCCTGACTTCCAAGTCAGAGTTGGCGGTGCCAACCCAACCATCTCCGTCGGCAGTGGACGGGAATTCACCGTCACCGCTGTGAGGTTGGACAATTTCGATGGTCCCATCCGAGTTGAGTTACAGGACATTCCAAAAGGTTTCCAAGCCACCTCGTCGCTGGTCATTCAAGCGGGACAAACCCGAGCTTGGGGCACCATCCATGCCCTACCGGGGGCCGCGGCACCCTCGGAGGAACTCCCGCCGATCACTGTGACCGCCTCAGCAGAGATCAGCGGAAAAACGGTCACCAAATCGGCTGGCAACCTTGGCCGAGTCAAACTAGGAAAGAAGCCTCAGGTCCTTGTCTCGCTGCACCCACCGACCGATCCGGCCAACACGCAAACTCCGGCCGAACTGAGCGATCAGAATGGCTCCGCTCAAGCAGGTCGAACTGATCCGCAAACGACCAAGCCCCTGGAGCTGGTCGTTCATCCTGGCGAGACGATTTCAGCTCAGGTGCGTGTGCTTCGCAACAAATTCTCAAGGCGTATTAGCTTTGGCAGTGACGACTCCGGGCGAAATTTGCCCCATGGGGTCTACGTCGATAACATTGGGCTGAATGGCTTACTGATCCCAGCTAAGCAATCCGAACGGGAGTTCTTTATCACCGCGGCTAAGTGGGTGTCGCCGACCAGTCGTCTCTTCCATCTGAAAGCCAACGTTGATGGAGGTCAGACGTCTTTGCCGGTGCTGCTTCATGTCCGCCCCAAATAAGCCAGTTCCATGAGGCCTCGGGATGGGAGTTGGTCTCTACCTGCAGGGGTCCTTTTCGCCACCTGCCGGCGACAATCCGGTGCAGGATTGGTTCAATCAGGTTTCTGAGTGGTTTGATGATGCAGGCATTGTCGCAGACAAACCCTGGGGCAATCTGCTGATCGAGTGCCAAACTGGCAAGACCCACAATCGACAACCAGCGCTGCTTGTGGCCATTCATCCGGCTGGCGAGGATGTTGAGTTCATCGTGCCGGTTCCCGGCCAATTGATCGTCTCGGCGAAGACCTCCACCGTTGGCCCTGGCTACCATACAGCGCTGTGCCGGCTGGTTGGCTGAAAGCCATACCCATCGTAGCCTACAGGCAACGCCCTAGGTGCTTGGGCTGGCATTTTTTGTCAGCTCTTCGGTTTTGATGGTCTGGGGTTTGAATCTCGAATCATTCGCCCTCATCGACTCCAATCATGAGCCCCCGGGCAGGGGATCGGAGAACATTTCCCAACAACACCATCATCTCAATGGGCAGGAATGACGTGATCGTGTGGCCTTCGGCCACACGCTTTTTCCACACGAGGTCCCACACGAATCCAATTGGCGTTTGCGGGTTTGGAATGTCAATCTGCATTGAGGGAAGACCCACGATCGCCATCGGACCAACGGTCGGCGAAAACCAAACCATCAAATGGGACCATCGGCCATCACCAGCGGCTACCGATCATCGGAAATCAACTGATTCACACGCTGCGAGAAAATGCGAGCCCAAGCACCTAGGGTGTTGCCCGTAGGTTACGATGGGTATGGCTTTCAGCCAATCAGTCTCGACCAGGGTACGACCCAAACTGACAGCGGCCGAACTCTTAAATCGACCGATCGAGAGTCAGACAGAAAATGCGAGCTCAAATAATTAGGGCGTTGCCCATAGGCTATGATGGGTTTGGCTTTCAGCCAATCAGCCTGTGACTGAAACTGACGATGACCACAGTCTCCGATCAACGGGATGGGCCATCATCAAGTAAGTCAGTCTCGGAGGGCCAGCGGGGACTGAGTGAAGGTTTTCACCTGAAAGTTGGTGAAACCGGCGAGGCAGTCGATGGCTGAAAAGCCGACTCGGCCTGATGTGGCCACAGGGTTGAGGTCAAGGTGCTGGACCATCCACGCGTGAGGCTCTGCTGAAGAGCGAGGCCAGACTTTGGCCGAGAGCAACACCCCCTCGGGCGTTTGTTGCAGCAGGAGCTTCATCCTGTAAACGCGCCCGGGTTGGACTGGCTCGGTCAGTGGTTGCACAGAGCCACAGCGATCGGTCACAAATCCACCGGCAGGGTGCACACTCCGGCGTTGGATCTTCAAGGAATTGAGGCCCAGCACAACGCGATAGTGATGCTCGTGCCTTTGGTAGTAAGCCAGCAGGGCCATCCGCGGATCACGGCCGAGACCGTTGCCAGGCTGGAACCGCACATCGGCTGTGACCTGGTAACTGGTCCATTCTGGCTGGCCACAGATCAGCTCCCCAGCCTGGAGCTGGTCAGCGATGGTCTGCCAAAGGAACCACCTTTCCGAGGCCCCTGTGGTTGGATCCTGAGCCTGTTTTTCGTCGATGGCCACCAGCGGTTGAGCTTGCGGATGAGGAATGACCATCTGCCAGCTGTCCAGATCCGCCTGAGTCATCTCCGAGGTCAGTGGTTGCTGACTCGGGATCGCTTGAGACCCAAACCGACCATAAACGGCCAGCCGATCCCCGGCTTGGGCAGTCTGCTGGAGACGCTGAAACTGCTCGTTGGCCTTTTCCACGTCATGGAGCTGATACAGATAGAGATACCCCAAATGGAAGGCCAGTTGTGGGATTTGCTCGCTCAGGTCATTGAAGTCTTGAGCGGCCTCTTCGAAAAGATTGAGACGACGACAGAGGCCCGCCAGATACACACGGCCTGAGGTCGGCAAGATATCGGGTCGATCGAAGTCGTTGCGCTTCAACTCGACCAGGAGATCCCGAGCGGCATTTGCTTGGGACGCTGCCACCAAAGCCCAAAGTTGCAGTAATCGATAACGCGGCGCGTCTCCCGAAGCGGCCAGCTGCTCCACTAAAAGATAGTCCCCCTGACGAATGGCCTGACGGAGCTGGCGATCCAGCAAAGGAGCTTCCGAAGAGACGCCGGAGGAGGCATGGGCAACGTTCTCCCAGGGAGCGTACCGGCATTGCCAAGATGCCGGCCCGGTGGTCCCTTGTGCAACACGGGGTGCCTCCCAGGGCAGTGTCCCTGAAAACCGCGCCTGCAGACTGGACCAAGGCCAAGAAGAATCAGAACGTTGTTGGGAAGCCAGGAACCTCGCTAATTCCAACTGCCGATAATCCGCTTGAGGGTCTGAGGAGACTCCCAGGAGTAACTGGATATTGGCCAGCCACTTGGGATCGGTCGATCCCAGCGAGACCAGAGATAGACCGACCAGCTCTTGCAGTGGTTCTTCAAGTTTTTGCAGATCTTCTCTCGAGTTGGCTTTCTCGGCTAAAGCCAGAACATGATGCCCGGGGGGTGGCTGCAAGACCGACCAGGCGGCCATCCCCAAACCAAGTAATATACAAGCAGCTAAAAGGAGGCGTGTGGCTGTCCAGCGGCGAGCTCTGCGAAGCCGATGAGCCACCGGCATCACAGCCACTGAGCTGTCCGTGTCGGTGCGTTCTACAGAGACGGAGAAATCCAACACCCATTCGCCACTTCCGCTGGCGGCTCGAATCTCCTCATCAAGTGTCTCACCGACACGTTGGGCAAATCGCTCGGCAGCGTTTTGGCTGGGCTGAAGCTCGGTCGACTCGCGGAGCCATCCGAGCGTCGCCACGAGACGATCGGCATCTTTCAGGCTCCGCTGCTTGTGGGGATCTTGAGCAAGCTCTCGCTCAACTTGACCAGCTTCTTCGTCGGAAAGGGTGTCCGAGCACAGTTCGAACAGATCGGTCAGTGGAGTTGGGGACTGAGGATCTGGGCTTGGCTCTGGCAATTGCTCAAATTGCTCACCAGCAACCGAGGGTCCCTCCTGATAAAGCCGCACTCGTTCTCGAAAACGTGCCAACTGGTCAGTCGGCGGTGTCAGAGCGGAGATGTCTCGCAGATGCCCCAACACTCCAGCCAATCGCTGAGCATCTTCAAGAACAGCCCGACCCTCAGTCTGCTGACCAGACGCCTCGACACGCGAGATCTCCGTTGCTGGGCCGTCGACAGCTGGGCCGTCGACAGCTGGGCCGTCGACAGCTGGGCCGTCGACAGCTGGACTGCCAACGTCGTGACCGTCAACGGCTTGACTGTCAGCTGGGTGACAGTCGGGCAGCCCCAGCAGGGTCTCAACGAGCGTGTGGAGGGTTTCCTGATCGTCTGACACGAAAGTCAACTCTTGCAGTCTGATCAAATCGGGAACGGGACGATGAACGAGTTCAACGCAATGGGTTGGCTAGGCCGTTGGGTGAGCGGCCGGCTGGGCGACCTGTTTCTGTTGGTTTCGTCCGGACTCTTTACGGGCCTTGTTCGCCTCAAGGATTTCTCGCTCTCGGGGGCTGAGCATAGCCCGGCGGAGTCGATTGAGGGCGTATTCCATGCGGCTCCGAGCGGTTCCCTCACGGATATCGAGAATCTGGGAGATCTCGGCGTAGGGAAGTTGTTGGTACACCCTGAGAACGATGATTTCCCGATAAATTTCCGGTAGTTCAGCCACCGCCTTGCGAACTCGATCGCATTCCTCGGCATTGGCCAGTTGTTCCAGCGGGCCTTCCACCGAGTCGGGGGGTTCTGCTGCTAACTCCACAGTCGCACGACGCCCCTGCTTGCTCAAATGGTCGCGGCAGAGGTTGGCGGCGATGGTGTACAGCCAAGGTCGCACGGCCTGAGTAGGGTCAAACTTGTCAGCATGCCGCAACACCCGGAGAAAGACATCCTGAGTGAGGGCATCGGCGGCACTTGCGTCACCGACCATTCGATGGGCGAAGCTCAAAATCGCCTGTTGATAACGGACGAAGAGCTCACCCAGCGAGTCCAAATCGCTGAGTCCAATCCGGACGACCAATTCTTGATCGGAGACGCCTGCGCGGGCCATGCGGGGAGTGCCTCGAGTTGGAGGGTGAACCGGTGATCAAATCTGATCAGCCGACCAATATTCTGATCGAATGATTCCTGACGTTTTGATCAACCGGCAAGCCCAACCGAACATTTGGCAAGTCGGCGGTGGTTTTCGAGCCGGAGACGCCCCGCAGGACACTTGTCACTTGCAGGACACTTGTCACTTGCAGGACACTTGTCACTTGCAGGACACTTGTCACTTG
>CAZYKP010000037.1:28552-70887 GCA_964648025.1 uncultured Pirellulales bacterium
GCAGGACACTTGTCACTTGCAGGACACTTGTCACTTGCAGGACACTTGTCACTTGCAGGACACCTGAATGTCTTGCGGGAAGCCGTTGCCCTGTGGGACAACTTGGGGGTGGCCAGGTGCCACCCGCCGCTGACCTCACCACCCTTACGCCGTAGGTTGGTTGGGTGTCGTCAGGAATATTGCCGTCTTGACTGGAGCTTCTCCAGCGGATCCGGCGCCACGTCCTCTTAATATAGCCAATGCCAACTTCCAAAGCACGAAAGAACTGGACTTTCCCAACGAGGAGCCTCACGGGCCGATCAGCCAGCTGGGGAGCTCTTTCTGGCTTTGGTGCTTGAAGTCTGTTGGATTTGGCCCAGTTGACCCTCACTTCATGTCAGGTTGTTTTTCATTGTCCTGACCTTTCTCTTTGAAGGTCTCCTTCGGGGACTTGTTGGGGTTTGCGTTTTTGTCTTGGGGGATTTGCCGAATTTGGAGTTGTTTTGGGTTCCAGTTGAGTTTCTTGGCGACCGCTTGTGGTTCTTCCCAACCGGTTTGGTCGTCTTGGTAGAGTCGCACTTGGGAACGTTCCGCGGCGAGGGTCACTGCAGTCGGCATATCCAGCACTCGCAGCACATTGAGGAAGATCGGCCCCTGCCGATGCGTTTTGGGCAAGTTCCACAGGTCAAGCCGAGCGATGTTCGGCTCAAACAGGGAGGCATACAGGGCCACTCCGCCCATCCGCCGTTCTCCCTGCAGCCATAGAGGGACATTTGAGGCCCCTTCAAGCTGGCGAATCGCCTGCACGGCCCTGCGAGTGTCGTAGACTTGCATTCCCTCCCAGGTTTGACCTAGCAAATGGAAGCGACGCCTAAGATGTGTCTGCGCTCGTTCATCCGAGGTCCAAGCAGTGGGCCCGACTCCTCGGGGGCAGACATAGGCCATGCCCCATTTGAAGTTGCCTAACATCTTTCGCATTGACTGCCAACCTTTCGCGTCGCCGTCCTCGGGGAGGGTCTCTTCTTCAAATTGCAGGGCAAAGGTGGGTTTGAAGGTGGCGAGGGTTTCTTGCCAGCCTTGATCATCCAGGACGTTGAGCACGATCAGGTCCAGAGCATCCAGGGTCAATCCGGAGCGATGGGCCAGATACAGCCGAAGCCGGACGACCCCTGCGCTGGTGAACTCGTAGGCGTTCAACCGCACACCTTGCTTATCGATGGTGAAGATCTCACGAATTTCCAGCGGGCCATCGGCCTCTGGCCAACCACGAAAGGTGAGCTCTTTCAACCGAGTCAAGAGGATGTCTCGCTGCCGCTTCCAAGCATCGGCATCAGCCGGCGGCCGGGGACGCAAAGCGGTCGAAACAAACACCTCTTCGATGCGTGTGTTGATCTGGTCTTCGGGGATCTCCTTGAATACCTTCAATTCCGAAGGCGAGATCGGCTCAGGTGCCGCCTCGGTGATCAAGTCGTTCTTGTTTTTGAGGTGTTCATTGAACCAGCGGAAGGCATGACAGCGAAGCTCTTGAGTGTCTTTGTGCGGTCCGGCGGTAATATTCAAACCCAGGTTTTCTTCTTGCCGGAGCAGGCGATAGATCCTGCGTACCTGAGTATGGGTACGAATGACGCCATCTAAGGGAAAGATGGGGTCACGATCGGTGTTGGAAATCAACAGCGGCCGGGGAGCGGCCAAGCAAGCGATCTGAGGATAATCCCAGCGGTAGGTATTGATCGGAAACATACAATCGCAGTGGCCTTCGATGCACCCATCGACAACGTGGTTCTGCAGATCCGTGATTCCCGCAACGGGAACAGCGCACTTGATTCGCTCATCTGATGCGACCAGCCACCAACTGGAGGCCCCACCACCAGATCGCCCGGTCACGCCGATACGCTGAGCGTCCACCTCCGGACGCGACACCAGATAGTCCACCGCCCGCAGTGCATTCCAGGCTTCGACACCAGCAGGACTGTAGCCCTGGGCCGCCCACCACCATTGGTGCTTCCAGGTGCCGTCTTTCCGCACCCCGTAAGTCCCGTGATGCGTTCCCTCGACTTCCCCGAGCTGTAACGTATCGATGATCAAACAGACATACCCATTGCGAGCAAACCAGTCAGCGTGATGCCGGTAGCTGACCTTGTTCCCGTAGCTCGTCCCCCCACGCACAAAGGGCGAGTGCCCGCACAGGTAAAGCACAGCAGGATGCTTTTCCTGTTTGTCCTTGGGAATATAGAGGTTGCCAGTCACGTACAAGCCCGGACGGCTTTGGAAGTGGACTTTTTCCACAAAGTAGGATTTTTGCTCGATCCTGCCGGTGATGACGGGCTGAAGGTCCGAGGTCTCATCCTGATACGCTGTTGCCAGCATGATGGCTAGTTGCCGTCGGTAAATGGGAAGTCTCTCCTTCCAGTCCAACTCGGACTGGATCTCCTGCAGGCAGGCGTTTTGGAGCTTGGCCGTTTCCTCGGCGAAGTAAGCGGCAATCATCTGATCGCCACGGGTCGTGTCGGGTTCTTTCGCTTGGGCCGGGCCGGCCCCCACAAGGGCCGCCATCACAAGCATGACAACGCAGTCACGGAACCGAACCCCAGCAGACATGGCAAAGTCCTTGGCAAAGTGGAAGTCGCGTCCGGGCCCTCCAAGCTTCGTCTGCTCTGGGGAAGACCCGCGCGACGGAGGTGCCTCGATGTGAATGGTCGCAGGAGAGAACCTAAGCGGAATGGGGTGTCCGTGGAAGTGAGTGCGTAGAAGTGAATCTGCCGAAGCTCACAAGTTGGACTGTCCCAGTTGTGGCCGTTGCCCATCACGATGTTGTTGCATGGTTCTATTGAGGGACCGACAGGTTGGGCTTCTGCCACAATCTGGAACAGTCGAGCTACTGACCTTCGGAGAAGTTTTCGACCAAAGGGCTTTCCGTCTGCCCTTGTTTGTGATGACCTCAAGGGGGCAGCCTGAGGCACCACCGGAAGCCCGGATTGCCGAACGAAACGCCACGCTTCGTCGAAGACTTTTCAGGGAATCAGTAGTGCCTTGTTTCCCAGGATTTTGGCAGTCGGTTGGACGTGAATCCCCAGATTCCACCAGAACCAACTGCCAAATCAGAAGGAAACCGACCACTAGGCTCAGTCTCCAAACACGCTCGCAGGCCAGAGGACGAGATGGGCGAGTTGCTGGCCAGGAGGGCGAAGCAGGCGAATCCCGTACTCAGACGTATCTGACAGGAGATTCATCGATGGCGCCGCCAGCGGCTCGATCAAGACGCCCGAAGCCCAGCTACCCGAAGCCCAGCCACCCGAAGCAAGACGGCGTTGTCAGACAGAGCCTAACCCGAGAACGGAAAGGCCGCTACAGCTGACCCAGCTGAGCTGACTCTTGGGAAGGCCGCTTCCTCTGGCCAAGCGAGCAGGCTGTGTTGGGCCTGGATCAATCCGGGGCTGCCGCGTCATCGGCAGTGGGACCGGCGCCGGGGGTCGCTTGGCTGCCCTCTTCTGGGGGAGCTGGCTCGCAGGCACGGAACCCGACCTCAAGATGGGATCCATCACAGAAAGGCCGATTTTTGCTGGCTCCGCACCGACAGAGGGCCAGCTTAGGCTTGTCCGTTGGAAGAGGAAAGGGGTTGCCATCAGCGTCCACCACGGTCACAGGCCCCTCGATCACGTAGGGCCCATCGGCACGGGTGCGGATGCGGACACGGACTTCGTCCATGGTTTGCAACTCGAAAGGATTCGACACTCAAGTGGGCAACTCAGCTGCTGGTCATTTGACCGTTGGCAGCTTGACTGCTGGTCATTCGCCAGTGAGCAAAGGGGTGGCCTGCGGCTCAGCCGGCGATCAACGGCATTTCGCGGGCTCCAGTAACTCTGTGGCACGGGGAGGGTGAAGTCTAGGGAAGATCGTACCCGAGAGCTTGCTGCTCAGCTCCTGCCAACATGCGAAACTGCAGTCGCTCCCACCAAGACCAGGAGTTCCAGCGACCGATAGGATTGAAGTCTTTTGGCTTCTCGACAGGATCCCAGTTGACCTTTCCTTCTTCTCCGCGGTGCACCGAGCTCCCACGCAGGGGCAACTGATCAAATCCGTCCCAGTCATACCGGTTGACATCAAGCCCAAGGAATTCCAACAACTCGGTGATGCGTTCTCGAGGAGAGGCAACGATTTCTTCGTAACGCATGAGTTTCCAGCGGCCCCAATCCTTGCCAACGGTTTGCTGAAAATCCAATAACAGCCGCGCACCGTTCCGCCACTGGACGATCCAGTGCTTGAGCTTGGCATACGGAAAACTGCGAGCAGCCGAGGCCGCCACGTCGCGGCCGTCTCGGGTCAGCAGCACAAGCTGGGCCTCCGGCACAAGCCGAGGCAAATTGGAGACCCCAAAAGCACGAGGGGTTTTCACGACCAACCGGACGTCCGGCTTATCCCGAAAATCTTCCAAAAAGCGGAGCATCGACTGTCCCAAGTAGCGTAGCATCCTCTCGGGGGCATCTTCGGCACGCCTTATCCAGCGGCGGGCCGACTGGTCCACATACTGGCACAGCTGATGAGAATGCTCCAGCAGATAATCTTCCCACAACCGGGGCATGTGCAAATCGGGGTGTAGGTTCAGAATACTCCCCAGGTAGTTCGTTCCCGAGCGGTTCATCACCCCAATGATAAACACCGGTGGCGTTGTGGTGGCTTTGGGGGTGAGAGTTTCAGCGACAGGCTGAGTTTCAGCGACAGGCTGAGTTTCAGCGACAGGCTGAGTTTCGGCAACAGGCTGAGTTTCGGCAACAGGCTGAGTTTCGGCGACAGGCTGAGATTCGATGGAGGTCACGTTTGCTGCACCTTATCGGTGAGAGTTGGGAGGACCCAGTAGCTTATAAACTGATGTCAGAAATTGATAAATACCAATTCCCTTTCTGGAAGTGGTCGTCTATTCAGATCACTCATTGTGGTGAGGGAAGTGCTGATTTATTCTCTGAACGCAAAGCTCGGCAACAGCTCCCACCGCCAATTTGAACTAACTCTGTGGACAAACTCTATGAAGCCAGTGTGAACAACCTGAGCTGAAAACTTGCTTGGGCAACTGGCTTGGACACTTAAGCTTTGAGGATTCGGGAATGACTGATTCCCTGAAAAGGCTTCGACAAAGGGGGTACCTTTCGTCCGGCAATCCGGGCTTTCTGGGGTCGCCCTGGGTCGAAAACTTCTCCGAAGTTCAGTGACGCCGAAAGCTATCTGGGATGAATGCCTTATGATACCCCTCGCTCGGTTTTCCAGGTTGCCGTTGAGCTTTCTTCCTCAACAAAAAGGATTGACCTGGTTTGTGCTACTGATCTGCCAAGTTTTCTTGGTGATCTGCTTGTTCAATTTAGGTTTCGTTGCCCAAGCCGAGGAACCTTCTAACAAGCAAAGCAATCAGCAAGACTTGCAACGGCAGAGGCAGGCCGAGGAACATTTCACCCTCAAGGTTCTGCCCATTTTGGAAGCTCGCTGCTTTGCCTGTCATGGGGGCAAGCCCGGCGAGATCCAGGGCCAGTTCGATCTCACCTCGCGGCAGGGCATACTCCGCGGTGGCGAATCGGAGTCTCCAGCTGTGCTGCCCGGTCGATCTCAAGAAAGCTTGCTGTTGGAGGCCATCCGCTGGGAAGGGTTGCAGATGCCCCCCAAAAAGAACGATCGCCTCTCAAAAACGCAAATCGCTGCGATCGAGCAGTGGATCGCCACGGGGGCCGTCTGGCCAGACCAAGCCACCCAACAACGAATCCGCCAGTCCGCTTGGTCCTCACCAGCGAACCAAGATGGCCTGTTGGTGACTACCAGCGGGGGGCTCAGTGAGCAGTGGCCCTACCGCCGCTACAAGCCCGAAAATCTTTGGGCTTACCAGCCCCTGAAAAAGCCTAGACTGCCGGGTGGGCAAGCTACCCAGCTTGGGGCTTATCGACAAGCACCTCACCCGATTGATCGGTTCATCGACCGGCACCTGCAAGCCGCCGGGCTCAGCCCCGCTCCGCGAGCCGACCCCCGGACTTTAATCCGCCGGGCAAGCTTTGATTTGTTGGGCCTTCCGCCTTCTCCAGAAGAAATCCGCTCGTTTCTGAGGGCCTGGAAACAGGATCCGCAACAGGCTTGGTTGGAGCTCGTCGAGCGATTGCTGGCCAGTCCGCAATACGGGGAGCAGTGGGCCCGCCACTGGCTCGATGTTGTTCGCTATGCCGATAGTGCCGGCTTTGCCAACGACTACGAGCGACCCAACGCCTGGCGGTATCGCGATTACGTCATTCGCAGCCTCAATGACGATAAACCTTACGACCAGTTTATCCGTGAGCAACTCGCTGGAGACGAGATCAACGCCGAGGACCCGGAGATGCTCATCGCTGTCGGCTTCCTCAGAATGGGGCCTTGGGAACATACCGGCATGAGCGTGGCGAAGGTCACTCGTCAGCAGTTTCTTGATGATGTGACCGACACAGTCGGACAGGTGTTTCTAGCTCACCCGTTGCAGTGTGCCCGTTGTCACGATCACAAGTTTGACCCCATCCCGACACGCGATTACTACAGGCTGCAGGCCATTTTCGCCACCACGCAATTCGCTGACTTAGATGCCCCCTGGTTGCCCGAAGAAAACCGTCAGGGGATGCAGGAGGACCGCCGCTACCATCAGCTCAGGCACCGAGCCAACGAGCAACTCTTGAAAAAACTCACCGCAAAAAAGCGAGAGAACGAGCGGAATTGGTTTGCCAAACGTGGCCTTCCCTATCAATCGCGCCAGCAGGCCATCCAAGCCAAGGCTCCCAAGGAACACATCCCCTCGCGTAACCTCCTCAGCACCGCTGACGATTTTGGCCAAGAACGCATCGCCCGCAAATGGCGTAGCCGGTTTTCCTCGGAGTTTGACCGCTACAAGCCGATCGCCCTGAGCATCCTCAATGGTCGTACTCAGCTGCCAAGGGCGTTTTCCGGTCGGATCAGTCGCCCAAAAAATCCCCACCAAGATCTGCTGGAGACGACCGCCATTCTCGCAGGCGGGGATGTGTTCTCCCCCACCCAGGAGGTGACACCGGGAGTTCTCAGCGCGGTGCCAGGCGGATTGGAGTTCCCCGTGCCAAGGACCATCGGCGGTCGTCGGAGGGCTTTGGCCAATTGGATCGCCAGCGGGGACAATCCGCTGACAGCACGGGTGATGGTCAACCGGCTTTGGCAGCATCACTTTGGACGCGGGATCGCCGGCAATCCCAATAATTTTGGAGCCACTGGCAAGAAGCCCACGCACCCTCAACTGTTGGATTGGCTTGCCGCAGAGTTTGTACAAAGTGGCTGGTCGATCAAGCAGATGCATCGGCTGATGATGACCAGCCAACTGTACCAACGCAGTAGCACCCATCCGGACGGTTCTGCCCTCAGGCAGAAAGATCCGCTGGGCGAGCTTTATGCAGTCTTTGCACCTCGCCGACTCAGTGGCGAAGAATTGCGAGATGCCATGCTGGCCGTCTCTGGGGAACTCAACCTCGAGGCGGGGGGCATTCCGATTCGCCCTGATATGAACTTGGAAGCGGCGCTGCAACCACGAATGATCATGGGGACTTTCGCACCGGCCTATGTCCCGCATCCCAAACCCGAGCAAAGGAACAGACGCTCGATCTATGCACTGAAGATCCGCGGGCAACGAGACCCATTTTTTGAGATCTTCAACCAACCGAGCCCCGATCGTCCATGCGAACGGCGGGAAAGCTCCACAGTGACCCCCCAGGTGTTCACCCTGTTCAACGGCCAGGAAACCCACGATCGGGCCCGAGTCTTTGCTGCCCGAGTTCTCGCCGAGACCGACTCGGACGACCAAGCCATTCGCTACGCTTTTGCCTTGGCCTATGGACGGTTTCCCGATCAACGCGAGCACACCGCCTGCCTGGCTCACTGGCGGCAAATGGAGCAATGGCACGCCGCCGATCACCCCAAGCGGCAACACTTTCCCACAGAAGTCGTCCGACGGGCCAACGAGGAGAACACCGGCGAAGTCTTCTCCTTTACCGAGCGACTCTTTGTTTACGACGACTACATCCCCGACCTGCAGCCGCACCAACTCGATGCCAAAGCCCGTGGTTTGGCTGAGCTCTGTTTGGTTCTCCTCAACTCCAACGAGTTCATCTACGTCTACTAGGCTCAGTATCTCAGCGACTTGACCAGCCGGAATTCCAAGTCACTCTTCTCAGCACAACCCCAAACAAGCCGAAGGGACCATGTCACACCAACACGCGACTCGCCGTGACTTCCTCTACAGCCTTGGGGCGTCCCTGGGGCCGGTCGCTCTCTCCTCGCTGCTGGCCGACTCGGGCGTCTCTCCGGCAATTTCAGCCGAGCCGAACGCCGAGGAATCTGCAAGATCTTTGCACTTTCCAGCTGCAGGAGCCAAGCACTGTATCTTCCTCTATATGGAAGGGGGGCCATCGCATGTGGATACCTTTGACCCCAAACCGAAGCTTGAGCAGCTGCACCTGAAAGAATTTGTCCGCTCTGGTGAAAAGCAGTCGGCGATGTCCAGCGGCAAGCGGTATTACGTGCAGTCACCCTTTCAGTTTCGCCAGGCCGGTCAGTCGGGGGCTGATCTCTGCACTCGTTGGGAGCATTTGGCCGGCGTCGCCGACGAACTGTGTTTCTACCGAGGTTGCCAAGTCGATTCGGTCAATCACCCGACTGCCAACTACCAGGTCAATACCGGCAACCGTTTTGGCGGCGACCCAGCAGTTGGTGCCTGGGTCACCTATGGCCTAGGATCAGAAAATCAGGACCTCCCCGGATTCATCGTGTTACCGGAGTTGTCGTTTCCGCAGGGGGGAGCGGCGAACTGGTCAAACGGCTTTTTGCCCGCCCGTCACCAAGGAACTCCACTGAGGCCTCAGGGTTCGCCGATTCTCGATATCCAACCGCCGGCTGGGGTCTCTCGGCTTCAGCAGCGCAAAAACCTGGATCTCTTGGCTAAATTGAATCAGCAGCATGCCCAGCGGCATTCCCAGCACGAAGAGCTGGCTGCGCGAACGGCAAGCTACGAGTTGGCCTTCCGCATGCAGATGCAAGTGCCAGGGATTTTGGATCTCGGAGGTGAGACGAAGAACACGCTGCAGATGTACGGCATCGGTCAGCAACCAACGGACAATTTTGGGCGTCGCTGTTTGCTGGCGCGAAAACTCGTGGAAAAAGGCGTTCGCTTTGTTCAGCTCTACGCCAGCACCTGGGATTCGCACGACTATATCGCCAAAGCCCATGGTTCGTTAATTGCCACCGTCGATCAGCCCATCGCAGCGTTGATCAAAGATCTCAAACAACGTGGGCTCTTGGAGGAAACGCTGATCGTGTGGATGGGCGAGTTCGGCCGCACGCCCGACAACGGTTTACGTGGGGGAGGACTGGCCTACGGACGTGATCACAATCCTGATGCCATGACGATCTGGCTGGCTGGCGGTGGGTGTCGTGCAGGACACACCATTGGTGCCACCGACGAGATTGGAGCCAAGGCTGTTGAGAAAGTCCACCATGTTCGCGACCTCCACGTGACCCTCCTGCGGCTGCTGGGCTTGGATGATAACAAGCTGACCTATTTCCACGCCGGACGGTTCAAGCAGCTCAGTCAGTTCGGTGGCCAAGTCATCAAGGAACTGATTGCCTGATTTGGCCACAGACCACTCTTTTTGGAGAACCCGTTTTCCAAAAGACCCGTTTTGCAGAAGACTCTGTTCCCGGAGGCAGCATTTATAGCGGGAAGCGAACCGGCTGCCGGAGTCGCTGGGACTGATAAATCGCCTGGAACATGGCGACAACCGTCCGGCCATCTTCGCCGCTGATCGGAGGTGGCTGGCCATCTGCGACCGCTCGAAGAAAGCCTCCAATATTTAGCTTGTGGTAGTGCTCGGTCCCATGCACTTGGCGAAATTGCTGACGATCTTCTTCTTGAAATTCCTTTAGCAGATCTTCTTCCCCGGGTACGTTCCACAGATCGTTCAAGGGTGGCTCCGCCAGCTCGGATACTCCGGCGACAAAGGTGGCCCCAGTATCCGTTTGCACGCCGATGCTTGCCCCGCGAGAACCGTGAATGTGGACTTTGGTGTAAATCCCTGGTTGCTGACAAAGGCTGGTGAGGATGCACCCGAGACCCCCAGAGGCAAAGCGAATGGTCGCAACGGCAGTATCCTCCACCTCGAGATAAGGGTGTGTCAGATTGGCCCAAGCACCGCTGATCTCTTCGATAGGACCCATCAACCACTGGAGGATGTCCAGTTGGTGTGGCGACTGGTTGACCAGCACCCCTCCGCCTTCGCTGTCCCAGCGTCCTCGCCATGGGTCTGATTTGTAGTAGTTTTCATCGCGCCAACTGTACATTAGAAACAGCCCGAGAATCGGCTGTCCGATCTTGCCGGCATCCAGAGCTTGTTTCATCCGCAGGACGGGCGCGTAATACCGTCGCTGGCTGATGACTCCCAGCTCAACGCCGGCTGCTTGGGTCGCAGCCATCATGGCGTCGCAGTCGTTCAGCGTGGCAGCCAGAGGCTTTTCCACCAGGACGTGAGCCCCCGCCTTTGCAGAGGCAATGGTCACCGACGCGTGCAGAGGATGAGGTGTCGCAACACAAACGACTTGTGGTTGAGCCTGAGTCAGCATCTGAGCCAGGTCATCAAAGGCGGCACCGCCGTATTGCTGGGCCAAGGCCTTTGCTCGTTCAGCGCTGGTATCGCAAACGGCCACCAAGTCGGATTCGGGCAACTGGTGCAACACCCGAGCATGAATGGCACCGACCTTGCCACAGCCGACAAGAGCTGTTCTCAAGGGAGCTGTTCTCAAGGTGTCCATCAATCCACCTAAGGAAAATGCCGATCGCACAAACGACGCAAGAAAGCCAGCGAGGCAGCCATTTCATCCATCCCGTTGATGCCGTCTTCGATACTGATCCAGCCGGAGTAGTTGTGCTGGGCAAGCACGGTGAAGATGGCATCGTAGTCATTGAGCCCTTGGCCGATCACACCATGCAGAAGATGGGGTGAGTAGCCGAGCGTTCCATCTCTTTGGCGGAGTTCTTCCAGGGAGTGCCCGGGTGCCACATAGCGATCGCTGGCATGCATGCTCACCACTCGGTCGGCCACCTGTTGTAAGAGCTGCAAGGGGTCATCACCAGCAATCAAGGCATTGGAGGGGTCATATTGAACCCCAAAATGCTCCCGCTCGTCGATCGCACTCAGCAACTCCAAAAAAACATCCTGCTTCTGGGCGAACTCTGGGTACTGCCAGGATCCATCTTTGTAGTGATTTTCTAATCCCAAGACGACATCGTGCTGGCGAGCCGCAACGAGACACTGCTGGATGGATTCAACAACCCAGAGGATGCCTTGCTCGCGGCTGACCTCAGGATGACGCTGACCCGAGAGCACCCGGCAGACAACCTTTGGGCCTCCCAAATGTCGAGCGACTTGAATCAACTCGATTTCGTGATCGACCGCCCGACGTCGCGAGTCGGCATCTGGATTGGTGAAATCCGGCGAGCAGCAGAGCATGGGCATGACAAAGCCAGCATCCTGCAGACGTTCACCCACGCGATCCAGATAATCCGCCTCAAGGCTAGTAAAAAATCCTTCGTACATCTCCAGCCCATCGGCATCCAGTGATTGAGCTTGTTCGATCCAGTCGAAAACGGACATCGTCCGTTGTTGAGAGATCTCGTCGAGATAACATTTGGGAAAAGCCGCAAGCAGAGGTTGCATCAATCACGCACAAACGAGGGAAAGATCTCTGGCACCACCCTGTGGACGCCCCATCAGAGGGCATTGGCTCACATTCTTCGCAGAGGTCCGTGCCGGGACAAGAACCGGCCGCCTCGGCGTTGGCCAGGCATTGGTGGCCAGACAGGAGAAGCCTCCCGGCAGTTGTAGCCAGGCAGTTGTAGCCAGGCAGTTGTAGCCAGGCAGTCGTGGCCAGAAAGAGTTGGCTTGCTCTTCGCGGAATCCTTCTCAGACGTCTGGATTCTCTTGGGTAATCTCGGGTTGCGCGGGAGGATGTTGGCCCCTTGAAGCTGCCGAGAGTCGTTCGAGTCGCGAGAGCGGGGCACGCAGATCGGCCAGATCGCTCTGGAGCTGACGGCGATAGGTTGCCAACCAATCCTCAAATGCCCCGGCAACTTCCTCCCGGACCGCTTGTTGGGAAGTCTGCCGTCCCAGACCGCGGACACCGGGCAGCAGAACGCTCACGACACTCTGGAGGGCAATAAAGAAGAAGACCAGCATCAAGAGCAAATGCAAAACTTGGTTTTGCACCGCCGATTGACCAGCTAGCAGATCACGGCCGAGCACATACAGGGCCAGCCCCACAAATCCTGCGGGAATCAACGAGCCCAACGTATCACCGAACCAGACCACCCAAGGGCGGCGTCGAGCATTGGAAGACAGCCGTTGGTCAAACAAATTCTGCACACGCAGAGCAACACGTCGGAGCAACCGCTCGCCGTCGAATCCGTCAGCCTGCCTCCGCCAGGGATCAACGGGCAATCCTTGATCGTAAAGGGCGTCGGCGACTTGTCCAACGGTCTGTCGAAACAGATCATCCACTTCGGGCCCTTCCCCCCGTTTGACGATCTGCTGCAAGATGGACTGGTCGATCAGGTAACTTCTTCCCACTAAGCGATTGACTAGGCCGGCAAGGCCATAACGGAAGAAGTCGCTGATGACAAGCCAAGTTCGCAAGGGCCCGCGGAAGCGTTCATGCTGCTGCAGGGTCGCCACTGAGGAGAGCTCAACCTCCAGGGAATCCAGCACCCCCGAAAGCAGCGTGGCAATCCGTTCGGCCAATCCGGCGATGCTCGTCTGGGTCTGCTGATCGACGCTGCTGAGCCGCCCCGCCAGTCCTGCCGGGGCAACCCGATCGATCTGCTCTCGAAGGTGCTCGGACACCGCTTCTCGTTTGGTGCGGATCAGCCGCATCACATCGCTGTTCTGGAGCTCGTCCTCAATCATGCTGCGGAGCTGAAGGGTCTCATCAACTCCGCAGGGATTTTGGTCCGAAACGCTTGAAGCCTGCTCGCCGAATCCGTCTCGATCTTCTGCAGTATCAGTTGCCCGCTGATCGGTCTTGCCGTTCCCCTGAGTGTCGCGGCCCGAGGAAGACACCACCGAGGAAGACACCACCGGGGAAGACATTACCGGGGAAGACACCACCGGGGAAGACATTACCGGGGAAGACGGCACGACGTGAGCCTTGGCCATGGTGCGAAAAACCCGGACATCGGGCACGCCGAGCATTTCGAACTTCTGACGAATGTCTTGGGTCACGGAGTTGACTTCTTCGAGACTGCGAGCTTGATCCACTTGATTGAGAACAGCAACAGTCGTTGTTCCGGGCTTCTCTTGACGGATGACCGACCAGACACGCTCATCAGCGTATTTATCTGGACTAAAAACGTATATGACCAAATGGGCAGCTTTCAGGAGAGCTTGAGTCGCCCAACGGTTCTCATGGACCAGGCTGTCCAAGTCGGGCGTATCCACCACCACCTTGCGACGGAGTTCCGTCCGAGTGTGTGGCACAAAGCTTGCTGTTTCCCCGATTTCAAAGGGGATGTTTCCCTGCGGCAGATCTTGGTGGTGATAAACCCGGATCTGCATGGTCGTCGGCCGAATCGGGCTTGCCGAAGCAATCGTCCCTCCCGCCAGGGCATTAATCAGCGTGCTCTTGCCGACGCCGGTGCCGCCTGCGATGGCGATGGTCAGCGATGCCTCGGGACCGCCGAGCCATTGAGCGCGGACTCTCTGGATCGCCTGCGTGATCGCCGTTTTGTTGTCCTGGCTCAGCGAGAGAATTTGCGGCCTCTGCAGTCGATGTTCCAGACGATCCAAGGCCTCGGCCAAGGGAATCGTCTCGGCAGTCAGCCGAGGCTCCTCCAAAGACGCGGAGAACGCAACAGCACCGCCTGGACTCGAACTGGCCGGTTGGGAGTCCGGCTGGCTGGAGGTCTCAGGAGCAGGTTCGGTCGTGGTCATCGTGGATTCTCCCGACCTCAGGGGTGTTCAAGCAGACGGATCTTGACAAGTATTTGCTTCTCTAAAGCCTGCTGACGGGTCGGCCTGCTGACACGTCGGCCTGCTCACGGGTCGAGGTCGAACAACCGTTGACTCTCCCGGCTTCCATCCTGGGTCGGAAACTTTTGGAAAGCCTCTAAGGGTCCTGGGAGCCGGTTGCCTGCCATCTGCTGAGGTTGTCTTGGACCCTTTGACAGACGAGTTGGAAGTCGGCCTGCAGCTGCACCAAATCCTCATCTTGAACTTGGCAAGTGATGGCCTGCATCGCCGTTGTCACAAGATGATCCTGAATGAGCTGAGTGACCGCCTGGAGCTGGAAATCGCGTAGCAAAGCACGCTGTTGCACGACCAAGGCTTGAAGACCCATCTCCAGCAGAGTCCGCACCGCCGGAGCCATGACGGGACCGACAATCAGGTCGAGGCCTGTCAAGCCGCCTTGGCTCACCGCCAGCAGCACAACAGCTAAGTCGGCCACAAGTTTGCCGCCCTGCGCCACACGCAACCATCCTGGGTGTTCTTGAAACCAACTATGCAGGGCTTCCGCCCGGCGTTCGATCTCTTGGTCGACCTCTCGGCGATACTGCTGGTAAGGCTGATCGAGTTGTCGCGTCAGCTGGCCGGAGTCCTCCCACTGACGGAGTTGCTCTGACAGTTGCCGCCAGTAGGGGTGCTTGTCTCGATCTGCCAGAGACTGAGCCTGCCCACGCAGCTCAGCCAGCCAGCGGCCGATCAGTTCGTGCAGTTTCTCGAGCTCTGGTGGCAATTGATCCTCGGAGCCTTGGCTCCAAAACCGCGTGGTGATGTACTCGGCGGTTTTCTTAAAAGGCCACTGCAATGTCTTGATGACCACCCCAACTCCGGGAACCTCCAGACGCTCAATAGCCTGCTCAACAGCCAGAGCAAACTCAGGATGATGCTGCGTTTCCAGATACTCTTGGCCAAAGCGTTCCAGCAGGTCTTTCTGAGTCCGCTCTTGAACAAGCTCTCGCCATTGTTGAGCCAACTTGGCCTCCCGAGCGAGAGGCTCGATGATCTCCTGCCACCGCAAATTCAAAAAGGATATGGTCCCTGAGAGCGCCTCGGCTTTGAGTTGCTCGCGGCGGCTGATCTCAAACTCGACCTTCCGACGCAGCGATCGCACCTCCGGTCGTGGTGCTAAATTCTCCAACAGTTCCACCGGCGAGGGGCTGTCCACTCGAGGCAGCCAGGTCAAATCGACGCTTGCATCCTCTCTGGGTTGTCCTGCCCATGCCTCGTGCAGCTTGCTGTGAATATCCTCAAGCAACTCCGGTTGACGCCCGACTTTGTTGGCCACAACGTGCAATCGCAAGCCACTCTGGCTGATCATCCGCCACAGTTGCAAACCACGATCGTCCGCGTAGCTTTGGTCAGTCACCAGCGACAAGACTAAATCAGCGACAGCCACCACATCCAACACCGCCGACATCCAATATTGGGCCTCCTCGGTGGAGTAATCCGGTGCGTCCCAAAAGACCACCCCCGGCCCCACATCCGGATGGGGACGCACCGGTTCCAAGAAAACCTCAGCGGGCAAAGCGGCCACATCTGGCCGGGAGAGATCGAAGACGGCATACGCCCGGCTGTAACCCACCTTGATCAACTGCTCATGTGTTTGGGAAGGAGGCGCCGTGTTCTCATACCGCTGGCAATGGGCCAAACGCGAGGGATAATCATCCAGAAACCCGTCTCCGATCTCTGGTGGCCGGTAAGCCTGCGGGTGCTGAGTATATCGTGCACGGGCGTTCATCCCTGCGGCGGCACGTCCTAACAGCAAATTCAAAATGGTGGATTTTCCGCTGTTGGTTGTGCCGAGCACCGAGACATGAATCGGGTCACAGTCCCACCAGCCGGGCTCAAGCGATGGTCGCACCCGCATTCGCACAAGGCTCAGGGCATAGGCCACAACCGGTTCACCGACGCGGTCGTCGTAGGCGGAACGGTTGTTCCGCTGCAGTTCGGCTGCGTCCTCAAGCCTGGCCAAGATCCGGTCACACGCCTGACTGGCCTCTGGCTGCTGATGCTTCTCGGGCACGGGAGCGTCTTGTTGTGTGCCAGCGGTGTGGGTGCCAGCAATCTGGGTACCAGCGGTTTTGGTCACGGTCGTGTCGATCTCATCGGTTGGCCATCTCTTGGGAACAACGGTGCCTGCCACATCAAGAACTCGGGCCAAAAGAACTCGGGCCAAAAGAACTCGGGCCAGAAATACTCGGGCCAGAAATACTCGGGCCAGAGGAACTTCAGGCAACTGAAACCCTTACTGTCAAAGCTTCTCAAGAGACCCCAAGGCTTGCAAAGACTGGGACCTCAGACAGGCAGATGTTGCAGGCCTGTTGCTTGCGTGCGAGGCCGCTGGCACAATCAGCACGCCTCAGGAAAACTCTTCTGCAGAGAGCACTTGCTTGAGATAACGCTCGCAGAGGGATTCTTTGTTTGGGAGAGTTTTGCCCGCAGAAGTGTTGCTCAGACGATTGGGTCTGATCAAGACACAGAGGCGAATACGACTGAAACGTCTGGCCAGGTCAATGACAACACCGGAGTCTTGGACAACGTATGTGTGGTTGGCAGCTGGCGGGGCCTGTGGGACCTTAGCCCGTTATGGTCTTTCGCGAGGGGCTGATGCTTGGGCCGAGACTCTCAGCCAAGGGCTGGCTCGCAATCTGCCGGGCGGTCTCCTGGAAGACGTTGCCGAAGTTCCCTTCCCGATCGGGACTCTGGCGGTCAACTTGCTCGGTTGTTTTGGGTTTGGCCTGGTTGTGGGCCTTGGGTTACCAAAACTGGGCCTCCCCAAAGAGGTAAACCTTGTTGTTCTTGCGGGCTTCATGGGGGCTTTTACCACCTTCTCCACGTATGCCTTTGAGGCCTCCGCCATGGCTGAGGTCCAGCGTTATCGGCGGCTGATTGCTCACCTGTTGCTGCACAATGGCTTGGGGCTGTTGTTGGTGACCGCAGGGCTCCTCTTGGGCCGCTGGCTCTCTTCGGCTTCTTCGCCAGGGTAATCGGTGCAGCTACACTGGCACCAAACTTGGCAACCTCCTGATCTTTCTTTCCACGACAGCAGAATGACCATCCTCCACTCAACCCCTGAATTGTCTGGCCCGATGATCGATCATCAACCGGTGACCGCTTCTGTCACGCGGCGTCAGTTCCTCGTCGGCAGTGTTGGCCTGGCTACCGCTGGCGGACTGCTGCCAGGGTTGTTGCCGGGCGAAGGTTTGGCCGCCCCCGAGCCAGGCCAGCCGCTGTACAAGATTTCCCTGGCCCAATGGTCGCTCAACAATACTCTCTTTAGCAAGAAGCTAGACAACCTGGACTTCGCCCGTCGAGCCAAGCAGGATTTTGGCATCGAGGCTGTGGAATACGTCAATCAGTTCTTCTTCGACAAGGGCAAAGACAAAAAGTATCTTGCCGAAATGAAGTCTCGGGCGGAGGATCAGGGTGTCCGGAGTCTACTGATCATGGTCGATCGGGAGGGCAACCTAGGCGAGCCTGACCAAGCCAAAAGAATCAAGGCCGTGGAGAACCATCATAAGTGGGTGGAAGCGGCCAAGCTGTTAGGCTGCCACTCGGTCCGTGTGAACGCCCGCAGCCGAGGGAGTTATGAGGAACAGATCAAGTTGGCCGCCGATGGTCTGCGTCGCTTGACCGAGTTTGCCGCTCCGATGGGGCTGAATGTGTTGGTTGAGAACCACGGCGGACTCAGCAGCAACGGAGCATGGCTTGCTGCGGTGATGAAGAAGGTCGATCACCCACGTTGTGGGACCCTTCCCGACTTTGGCAATTTTCGGGTGAGCCGATCAAAGATGTATGACCGTTATCAGGGGGTCAAGGAGCTGATGCCCTTTGCCAAAGCCGTCAGCGCCAAAAGCCACGATTTTGATGAAGCCGGCCACGAGATCCATACTGACTTTTTCAAGATGATGAAAATCGTGGTCGAGGCTGGCTATCACGGTTACGTGGGCATCGAATACGAAGGCCGCAAACTCTCGGAGCCTGAGGGCATCAAAGCGACTAAGAATCTGCTTGAGCAGGTCCGAGAAAAACTGTCAGCCTAGGTCCGGGCGAAAGGATCCACAAGTCCTCCAGAAGCACCCACACAACTGCCCCACCTTCTGTGCTGCACGGGCTGGCGAGGGGCCTTTGGCTGCCCCATCTGGCTGCCTTTCGGGGCAGACAATCGCCGGTCAGTTTGCAACCTTCCTCAGGGTCACAAATCGCGGCTGAGAACATCACGGAGCCACGCTCAAGCGTAGGTGCACTTCTGCCGAGGGCGATTTCTGCCGAGGGCGATTTCTGCCGAGGGCGATACACCATTGAAGCCCAACGTGGCGGCGATGCCTTCATGGCCCCACCTAGCAAAATGCCGAAGTTCGACTACCCGAGCAGCCACCGGATCCTCGATCGCCAGCCGCGTAGGTCCCTCATCAAGGGCCAACAGTCTGTCGTCGGGTTCTGAGGAGGGAGGTGAGTCCGCCAACTCCACTCGGTGGTACGCTGCGCTGTGTTTCTCCCACTTCTTGCGACGTGCGTCCTCCAGCAAAATACGACGCATCGCTTCAGCCGCGGCAGCAAAGACATGTCTCCTGCCATCCCAACACTGGCTGTTGCCGTGAAGATCGTTCGAGACGACCCTGACCGAGACACTCCTGCAGGCGGGTTTTTGCCCGGTCCGTTTTGGCCAGGTACGTTTTGGCCAGGTAGGTTTTGGCCAGGTACGTTTTGGCCAGGTACGTTTTGGCCAGGTACGTTTTGGCCGGATGAGTCTTGTCCAGGGGAGTGTTGGTTTGATGAGACCCCTGCGGAGCTACCCACCAAACGCAGGGATGCTTCATGAACCAGACCAGTTGCATACAGAGTCTGTCCCGGTTGCCTCTGAGAGAACTTCATCGCCGCCAGCTGGCGTAGCTCATGGTGGACCAGCGGCAACGGTTCCGCCGCTGCGTGTCCGTTTCCATGGTCGATCGCTTGGAGAATCTCAGTCACGTCGCTGATTGCGCAAGAAAGCTGCAAGAATAGACAGCACGCAAAACACAACTAGACAACAGCATGACACGGCCTCAGTCAGACGCAACCGCAATCTAAGACAGCAAAGCCAGCACACACTTTGTCAGCCAAACCTATGGTGGCGCCCTGGCACAGATCGCCCAGGCGTTCAAAACTATGCGTCTCAGGGCTGTGCGTCTCAGGGCTGTGCGTCTCAGGGCTATGCGTCTCCAAACTGTGTCTCCGGATTCGTCCCCTCCCAGGTGGGAACCCGCCAAGCAGTTTGGTTGATCAGCTCATCGCGAGGCACTCGGGGTTTCAGAATCAGAGGCAGTCCTCCAGGCAAGCAATGGTTTTGGCGGCATCTGGCAAATCCTCGGCCAGCAGAACTGCCAGATCCACAACCTCTTGAGGGGATCACCTTCTGTGTGTTTCAGAAAAGCGTCACCGCTGGCTCGAGCCTTTGTCGTCGGGCTTGCCTGAAGACCATGGATTGTTTGGAACAGGTAGGATGGCCGTCTTCGACAGAATCGGCAGTTTGTTTTCGTGCAAGCAGAGGAGTTCTTGGTCTCCGCAAAGCTGAGGTGCTGGAGGCCCGAAGTCCTTGTCAGACCAAGAGTGTGCTCGTTCCTTCAAGTGGCAACTAGATTGGGTGAGGATTTGTTGAGGATTGAAGATGAGCTGTTTCTCCAGGCCATCCTGAATGACCCGGAGAATGACATCGCCAGAGGGGTCTTTGCTGACTTTCTGGAACGCCAGGGGGACCGACGCGGCGAATTGCTGCGGATCGTGGACCTACTCAGGCGCCAGAAGCTGCCCCGCCGCAGTAAGCTGGAAACCCGCCTGCGTGCCCTCCTCTACAGAGAGCACCTTCAGCCGGTGGCCCCATGCATCGTCAATAGCATCGGCATGCCTCTTGTGCTCATTCCACCGGGCCGATTCCGCATGGGTTCCCCCCAATCAGAAATTGGACGCAACAACGACGAGCAACGAACCGAAGCAGAATTGACTCGAAGTTTTTTGTTAGGGAAATATTTGGTCACTCAGGGAGAATATCAGAAACTGATGGGCGTCAACCCCAGCGGTTTTGCTCCCTCGCGCGGGCAGCCTGCGGGTCATTCCCCTTCAGAAGCCCAACGGCTCCCGGTGGAGTCTGTCAGCTGGTACGAGGCCACGCAGTTCTGTGCGGCTCTATCCCAACTGCCAGCTGAACGCAACGCCGGCCGTGAGTATCGGCTGCCGACGGAGGCTCAATGGGAGTATGCCTGCCGGGCCGGCACCACCACGCCTTTTTGCTTTGGTCGGTCTCTCCACTCCAATCAAGCCAATTTCAATGGAACTTACTCCTACAAGCTGGTCAGAAGAGGACGAGCCTTACAACGCCCTGGACGCGTCGGCCTGTATGCCCCTAACGGATTTGGCTTGTATGATATGCATGGCACCCTATGGGAATGGTGCCAAGATGCCTACTGTAAAGAACTGCCCGGCGGGCGGGACCCGCTCGTTGAAGCGCCTGACGCGGATCGAGTCAACCGTGGCGGCAGTTGGTTTAACATCGGCAGCTGTTGCCGCTCCGCCTGCCGCGATCATGACCCTCCCTCCTGTCGGGATGATAGCTTGGGCTTTCGCGTTGCAGCCATTTGCCGTCGTCCGATCCGTTTGCCTCCCCTTGCCCCCTCTCTGCAGCTCTCGGCCTCCTGAATTCCGGTGATTTTCAGAAAGGTTCTTCAGAGCTCAAAGGCAAGAATCTCGGTGATCACCGGCGGACGCAGAGAAGCCATTGACTGCGCCAACCCGCTGGGAATCACCCAGAGGGCCTTCCGATTGACAATCCACCTCGTCATCTTAGAACCAGAGATTTTCGTCGGACGACCAGTCCAAGAAACACTTGTTGGCCAGCCGGGCTCAAGCCAGGTCTTGGTGCCCGTGAACTCTCTGGCCTTGAACTCACTGGCCGTGAACTCACTGGCCGTGAACTCTCTGGCCGTGAACTCTCTGGCCGTGAACTCACTGGCCTTGAACTCACTGGCCGTGGACTCACTGGCCGGTTGCAACTCTTGGGTTGCTCTTGTCTGAGCGACCGGAACACGCAAGTTCGCTTTGTCGCAGAATCCGGAAAGGCTGCGGCGTTGCAAAGCTCGCTTGCGTCAGAAATCGTGTCAACTGGGTTGTCAGGAAAACCCAGCTCACCGGCGAAATGATTCTGCCAACCCTTCTTCAGGAGTCACCGATGTCACACGTTTCTATCCTCTTCGGCGGGGCCGCCTCCCTTGTTTTGTTACTGGGAATTCCTGGTTGCGGAGGAACTCAGGTAGGAGACAATTCTTCCCCTCAACCAAAGCAAAACAGTCAGGCGGAACACAAACCAGGGCAGAACAACCCAGAACAAAGCAAGGTAGTGCAAACCGAATCGCAGCCCAACGTTTCGGCGCAAAACAAACCAACCTCACCGGCCACCAACAGCGGACTTGGGGGAATGCCCTCACCAGCGAACGCCCTCACTCAGAGTTTGGGCAAGATCAATCGTCTGAAGATCATGAATGACCTCAGACAGTTCGGCTTTGCCTATTTAGCCTACGTCCAGATGCACAATCAGGGTCCCAGCGGATGGGAGGCCTTCCTCGAGTATGCCGCCCAACGCAACGAGCCGACTCAGGGTTATCAGCGAATCCGAGAGGCCGGGTATGAGGTGAAGTGGAATGTGCGTTTCGCCGACGCTCGTGCGGGAACGTCCAATTTTGTGTTAGCCAAACGCGAAGAGGGCGATCCAAAATTGATGCTCGACGGCAGCATCCAGCCGTAACCCAAACGGACCGGCCCTCCGCCGCAGATCACCAGAACCCAATTGAAAACAATTTTTGGGTTGCTTCGGGCGGGAATTTTGTGGCGAAACTTGCTGGACGAGATGTGTTCGTGCCGACCAGTCAATCGGGGATGTGGAAGTTAACTGGGTAGATTTGTTTCGTGGTCGTTGGTCGACCATCACGGATCGCCGGCTCAAATCGCCACTGGGCCAGGCCACGTAGAGCGGCCTCATCGAGATCACGGTGTCCGCTGGATTTCACGAGGTGAACTCGTCGCACTCGTCCATCCGGCCCAATGATCACTTGAACCTTGGGCATCCCCACCCGTCCGGCAAGCTGGGCCTGCGTGGGAAACTCCGGAAGAGGGTTTGTCGGCAACGGCACAGCTGGCTTGAACGGGGCCCCGTGATCAGCTTGTTGCGGGAGGGCCAACTTGACTTCGACCGAACCTGCTTCCTGCTGAAGCTGGCGTCTGAGTCCTTGGCGAGTTTGTGTCAGCAACTTTCTGGGCAATGGGACGGCCTTGGGCTGCTGGGGGATTGCCGTGGACTCCGACCGGTTTGGGGCTGCTGGTTGGATGTGCAATTGAGGCGTTTCTGGGATCTCCTCAGGGATGTGAGGGGCTGGCTGCCGAGCTTGGTAATCTGGCCTCGCGATGATCTGTGCGGTCGGCTCGATGGTCCTGGTTCGGTCTGTCGTTGGCTCAGGAAGCCGCAAACTGGGTTGAGGATCCCAACGAGGCGCTTGCGGACGCAGTGCTTCGGCGGTCAGCCTCTTGGTCATCAACTTGGTGATCAAAGGCTCAGGAAGTGGGACAACGGAGAGCTGGACAGGTTCTGGGGCCGCCTCCGGGATCGGTTGCCCCACAGGCTGACTGGGAGAGCCAGCACGCTGGGCAGGACGCAGCCGGAGCTGGACCTGCAGCCGCTTTCGCCCCGATTGAATTTCCCAGGCTTGAGGGGCTTGGTAGTTGGGATCAGAGTCCCAAATCACCAGGACCAAAACAACCAACAGGAACACACTGGCTGGGGTGGTGGCTAACAGCGGCCAGCGTTGGCAACACTGTCCCAAAAAGACAATCTCTGCAGTCACACTGCTCAGGCCACTTTCGGTGATCTCAACCGGCCCCTGTGGGAAACGCTGCACGGCTCTCCTCAATCACAACTTGCTGACCAACTGGCTCAGGTTGGGCCTGCTCAAATACCTCTCGCCCCACGTCTGCCAATCTGCTTTGACCACGATCGGCTCCCCCTTGTGCAGTCAAACCCCTGATCAAGGCCAAGCCGCCAACTTACTGAAATATCGCCTGACTGGAATACCGCCTGACTGGAACATCTCTTGGCCGGAGCATCGCCAGTTGAGAAGACCGTGGGTCTTTCAGGGAACTCTGGCAGCAACCTCCCTGATTAGCCCTCCTTTGATGGACTACACTCTGATGGACTGCACTCTGATGGACTGCACTCTGATGGACTACCCTCTGATGGTCCGCCGCCAAAATGACCTCACGTTCCTTCTCGGTTCTCGTAAAAGTTAGGGATTTCCCAGACCCTGATCAGAAATATCCTTGCGGCACCAAGCTCCACGCCAACGGATGGCTTTGACAGCCCGGTAGGCCTGGAGTTTCGCAGCTGCGATGGACCGCCCGATGCCGGTCACCCCCAAGACACGCCCACCATCGGTGATCACCTGGTCATCCCGGGTGGCTGTTCCAGCGTGAAAGACTTTCACATCGGGGATCGCCGCTGCTTCAGACAAACCGCGAATGGGCAGACCACGATCATAGCTTCCGGGATAGCCTTCGCTGGCCATCACCACACAGACAGAGGGGCGTGGATCCCACTCCAGAGGGCCGATCCGTTCCAACTGGTTTTGGGATGCCGCCAAAAACACCTCCAAGAGATCGGTATTGAGTCTCATCAGCAAGGGCTGACATTCAGGGTCGCCGAAGCGGACGTTGAACTCCAGCACACGGGGGCCTTGGTGGGTCAGCATTAATCCTGCGTAGAGCAATCCCACAAACGGCCTGCGCTGACGCTTCATGGTGTGCACCACCGGCACCAGAATATCACGCTCGATGCGGCCAAGCAGTTCCTCGGTCACCACTGTGGCAGGACTGTACGCGCCCATTCCGCCCGTGTTTGGGCCTTTGTCGCCGTCGTAAGCAGGCTTGTGATCCTGGCTGGGTTCCAAGGTGAGAATCGTCTGACCGTCAGTGATGGCCAAAATGCTGGCCTCGGGGCCATAGAGTCGTTCTTCGATGACCAGTCGATCTCCGGCCTGGCCAAAAACACGTTGCTCAGCTATCCGATCAACCGCTGCGACCGCTTGCTCTCGGTCGCTGCAGACGAAGACGCCCTTGCCGGCGGCCAATCCGTCGGCCTTGACGACCACGGGGACATCCTCGCGATCGATGAGATAACGCCGCGCGCTTTCGCCATCCCGAAAAACTCGAAACTCGGCGGTGGGCACATCGGCATGGCGTAGCAGATTTTTGCAAAAGACTTTGCTACCTTCCAACTCCGCGGCGGACTTGGTGGGTCCAAAGATCGGCAGCTTTTCGGCGGCGAAGGCATCGACGATACCGGAGACCAACGGGGCCTCCGGGCCGACCACCGTCAGCTCGATTCCCTCCTGTCGAGCAAACTGGACCAGCCGCCGAGTATCGCTCGCGGCGATATCCACGTTTTGCACGCCGGTCTCTGCCGCGGTGCCCGCGTTGCCGGGTGCCACATACACCTGACTGGCTCGTGGACTCTGCGCGAGTTTCCAGGCCAGGGCATGCTCCCTGCCTCCGTTGCCAACAACCAAGACCTTCATTGCCGCTTCGCCCCTGAAAAGCCCCCAAGACCCACCAATCGCATCGTCTCTGTCAGCATGATCTCACCGTGGACACGACTCAACGGGCGCCAGATGAGTTGACCTGAACTGTCCAGCCCCGATTCCCGAGACCGGTCAGGGGTCAAACGTGCTTGTCTCAGCCTGCGGTGGCCGCCTGGACGATTGCTGACTGCTAGAAAGTTGTCCGGCGGCTGTTTGATCGACCGTGTTCAGAGCGACCGTGTTCAGAGCGACCGAGGGCCAAGGGCGGAAGGTTGACCGCACAGACCCCAACCCAGGCCAGATACCACAGGATTTTGCCTAGGAGATAATTGGATGGATCGTCTTCCCGGATATCAGGTGGGGGGTTCAGGCGCAGCGAAGGGGTTCCGGTCACTCACACTCACAGCAGCTTTCAACATAGCTCCGCGGTGGCCACAGATCACTTCCCGAACCGCCAAGGCCCTGACGAAGCGGTCGACCACCCAGTCCGGGCTGACTTTGTGTCGGATCACCGAGGGACAGAATGCCCGTTGGTTGGAGGAAGCTTTTGGGTGAGTTGTCTTTCTAAGGATTCGCTGGTGTGGCTCGCCTCAGGATTGTGAGGATGACCATTAACCTGGCCAGGAACCCGAGTCACGGGGGGCCGTGTCCGCACCTGCACATCCTCGCCGGAGAGACCCCCAAGAAACCGTTTCGGAATCCGGCAGTGGACACAGATGCGGTCTTCACCGAATTGTTTGTTGAGGATCTCTCCATGAGCAGCCAGATAGGCCAGCAGACGTCCGTTGCTGACGCTCATTTCGACATCCAGATCAGCGAAGTTGTGGCTGAGGGCATCGGAGACTGTCTGGGCCAACTGTTCAAGTCCTTCGCCAGTGGCGGCGCTGATGGGAACCGCATTGGGATAGCGGTCCAACAGAGCTCTCAGGCTGGCCGTATCCCGGACTTGGTCCATCTTGTTCAGAGCCAACACGATGTCTTTGGACTCGATCTCCAGCTCTTCAAGAACTGCATACACCGCGGCAATCTGATGCCGTGCCTCCGGATTGCTGGCATCGGCAACATGGATCAGAAGATCGGCCTGCCGAGCCTCCTCCAGGGTGGCTTTAAAGCTGGCGATCAGGTCGTGGGGGAGATCGCGAATGAACCCGACGGTATCGCTGAGCAAGACCGGACCCCAGCCGGGCAGTTGCCAGCGCCGGGTCCGCGTATCTAAGGTGGCAAATAACAGATTTTCTGCAAAAACCTCGCTATCGGTCAGGCGGTTGAGCAAAGTGCTTTTGCCGGCGTTGGTGTAGCCGACTAACGAGACGGTCATGCGATCCCGCCGAGCGGCCACCTGAAGCTCCTTGCGACGATGCACCACCGCCAGGTCGTTCTGCAAATCCTTGATACGCTTTTCGACCAGCCGCCTGTCAACCTCCAGCTGCTTCTCACCAGGCCCCCGCATCCCCACACCGGCTTTCAAACGCGATAGGTGGGTCCACATCCGCTTCAGACGAGGCAGCGAGTACTGCAGCTGGGCCAGCTCAACGGCCAACCGCGCTTCATGCGTCTGCGCTCGAGAGGCAAAGATGTCCAAAATCAGCTCCGTTCGGTCCAACACCTTGACCCCTAAAGACTGCTCAAGGTTGCGGGTTTGACCGGGGCTGAGATTGTTGTCGAAGATGACGACATCGGCCCCCGAAGCTTCCACCAGTCGGCCCAGCTCTTCGACCTTACCGCTGCCCAAATACCACCGCTGGTCCGGTTCGTTGCGGCGCTGGACGATGGAGCCGACCACAGAAGTGCCTGCCGACTTGGCCAGACCCTCCAGCTCTTCCAGCGGCTCATCGGCATTGCGCAGATCCTCTTGCTCAGGCAGCAAAACACCCACCAGCACGGCCGCTTCGGAGTCGACGCTCTCAGTTCGGTTGCGAACTGTCACAAAGACCTCAACTTGGAAAATGGTTGACTTCCCGCCATCAGACGGGCGATGAGAGAATCCCTCAGACCTGACGCGAAGGTCCCCTCTCTTGATGCTACCTCATCGACGACTGGCACCCCAAGCCGGTTTCCCCCAAACTCAGCCAAATCGCCAGCCGCTGGCGAATTCCAGCTGACCTGAAAAACGTCGCCCGAGGTCTGCTAAGACACAAGCGACCGACTCGCGGTTCATCAGTCATCGCCTTGGTCGGACGTAGGCCCGGCCAGTCCCTCAGGTGGCCCGCTGCTCCGGCTGTGGCCGTTGGAAGAGGCCTGTTCCAAGTGGAGTTGCTGGAGCCTCAGTCGCCGGTACTCTTGCTCCCATTCGCGGCGGTGTGCGGCCAGCTTCCGCAACAGCCTAGCCCGTTGCCGATGGACCAGCACCAGGTCTCCAACGGCCAGCAGACCGATCCAGGCGGTCACCAAGCCGATGACACACCAGAAAAGAAGATACAAAGCAGCCATTTGAGGGGGGATGGCCAAGCCAATCCAAAGACCCACCGCCAAAGCTCCCACAAGTAGGCTCGTCTTCTCTCGGCGACGGAGCTGTCGTTTGCGGAACTCGACCTCTTGGCTGTCTGGCGTCAGAGTCCCGGTCGCCTCTGTCGGAGGCTGAGGTAACGACCGCAAAGACGACTGCGGCCAATCCTGCTGTAGGGAAGCTTCCGCTGGGCCGTCCTCAGTTTCAACCGATTTTTGCTTGTCCTGGAGGAGCATTGAGCCAGCCTGCAGAGAACTTGTTTGCTGAGCTGGACCGGCCTCTGTGAGCTCAGTGATCTTTTGTTGAGAATCCTTGAGCTGGGTCGAAGATCTCGGCAGGGTTGTGGAGAGTTGGGAATAGGCGCGTCGCTGCCGTAGCGCACAAACAAAGGCAAAGACAAGCAGTGCGCCCGGGAAGCCGATTTTGACAAACAAGTCCAAGGGGATGTGTCCGCCAAGTCAGAAGAGGAGAGAGATGAATGTGACTGTTTGAAGTGTGGCAGCCGCAGGATTCCCCTGACAAGAGTCTGTCCAAGAAGAATTGCCCCACCCGGGGGGACGCACCAGAGACGACACAACCAGAAACCTTGGTCCGAAGAATTCTTACTGCGTAACACAGTAGAGCCGGTCACCGCGTCGTAGCAACAACTTGGATTTGACGGCCACTGCTGAGTAGAGGACCGGGCCGCCGAAGGGAGACCGGCGACCAGCGGCCTGGTTGGCATCTTCTTTCCAGAGTTCGTTGACAGCGAGTTGTTGAAATTCCTGTCCGGCTTTGACGACCGTCGTTGTCCCTCCGCGCCCAAAGAAATACACTCGGCAACCAACGGCAATCGGTGTTGCCCACACGCTCTGAGCAGTCCTCTTGATGTACCGCCGAGTGCCGGTCTCCAAATCGAGACAGTACACTACGCCGCCTCGGCCAACAAAATAGGCTTCTCCCTGATGGACGACAGGCGATCCAAAAGAAGAGGTCGCCTTTTTCGCTTGCCAAAGATATTGGGCTTGGAAGCTGCCATCTTTTTGCTGCTGAATTTCGATGAGACCGTTTGAGGCAGCGTTCCCACCAGCCTGCTCACCTCGACCGTCGGTTGCGGCGATGAGAAAACGGGCGTTCCCCACAGCAACCGGAGTCGGCGTGGAGTTGCCGGAGATCCCGTCAAAGCTCCACAATCTCTCGCCGGTTTGCGGATCGAATCCGGCCAGCTGGCCGATCCCGCTGAGGACCAGATGAAATCGGTCGCCGACAGGCACCAGCCGAGGGCTGCTCCAGGAGGTCGTGCCCAGGGCGGGGACCTTCCAGAGTGTTTCTCCGGTGGATTTGGCGATGGCCAAGAGATAAGGCTCGGTTTGTCGCTCAATCCACACAAAGACGGATTTTTCATCCTGCTCCAGCGAGGATGCAAGCCCGTGACGAGAGTCCAAGGCCCCGTAGTCGGCGACCAGATCCCGTTTCCAGCGAAGTTGACCACCGTGGGTCAACGAGACGAGATTGCCAACCTCAAACAACGCTGTGATACCGTCACGGTCCACAACAGGTGTCGGAGCGGCTTTACTAATATAATTGGTGCTTTTCGCTTGCGACGCAGATTCTGCATCATGTTGCCAGAGCTTTTTGCCACTCTCTAGGGAGAAGGCACAGAGATGGCACTTCTCCTTCATCGAACCAGAGACGGAGGTGACAAACACACGCTCTCCCCAGACAACTGGACTGGATTGCCCATATCCCGGCAAGGGGACACTCCAAGCGATGTTCTCCTCAGGCGTCCAGGTCAGCGGGAGATCGGCCTCGGCGAGGGTCTTGACCGGTGGCCCTTGAAAACCTGTCCAGCGATGGTCCGCTCGGCTGTCGGCACTGATCGCCACCAAGCACACAACCGGCACCAGGAACCTCGCACACCCCAGAGTCATCAGGAAGCTCACCGACATGATTTCTTTCAAGTTGCGGACCAAAGGAGGACAAATGCAGTTGAGGATTCTCTGGGCAACCCGAAGCTGCGGTGACAGTCCAGAGCTGCTATTTCAGGTCGTCCAACGAGACTTGCTCAATCTCGAGATGCTTGCCGGTTTGCATGCTGGCGCCACCGATGAGCAGCAAGCGCCCCTGATAGGGCAACATCCGGTGGAAGAATCGGTCGTCCCGCAGCTTTGTGGCAATCTGCCAGGTACCCTGACCATCAAGACGCTGGAGATTCCCGCCAAAAGTACTGACAAAGATCTCCCCAGCGACTGTGAACGCAGACGTTCCGAAACCCTCCATCCCTCGGCCACGCTCGGCCTTCGCTAAGGGATCAACCAAATCTTGAACTTGTGTCCAGAGACCCGTCTGTGGATCGAAACAATCAACTCGTGTTGTCGGACTGCCTTGCTTCTGCATGCCACCAATCACAAAGATCTTGCCTTCGTGGTGGGCTAAGGAAAGGGCACGCCGCTGAAAGGGTGGGTCGGGGAGGCGGGTCCATTTGAGCGGCTTTTGGGACAGGTCGATCGCCCATGCTGTCTGGTGCCATTGAGTTCCTTCTGGCCCCATGTGCCAACCGCCGACGACGTACAGCCGATTCTTCACCATCACTGCGTCATGGGAAGAACGAGGCTCAGGCAACCGCGGCAATGCCTGCCACTGTTTGGTAGTCGGATCAAATCGGGCAAAGTCGGCGACACTGCGAAGATCGTGTTCCTCGTCTTCTTCGTTATGAGCGGTAAAGCCTCCAACTCGGTAGAGTGTGTCATCAAAGGAGACCAAGGCGAGCCCTTGCAGACGCGGACCTTGAGCAACCGTCTGCCATTGGGTCGGCTCGCGTAGATTCAGCCGCAGCAGCTTATCGGATTGGCTGTTCTTGTCGTAGTGATGCGCCCTGCCGAAATGTCCCCCGTAGACATACAACCAGTCACCCACAATGGCTGCCCCGAAACTGGTGAGGCCCTGGGGAAGGGCTGGGTATTCTTTCCCCTGGACGCGGCCAGAAAGAGTGCCTGCCAAGATGATCACCAGAAGGATGCCAATTGATTCTCGGGAAAGTATTGCACCACGCCAGCTGATCACCCCGGGTCCCTGGGCGTGCGTGAGTCGACCTCGCTCCAGGACGCTTCTGAGTCCCAACCGTGATCGGATCGCATTCATCGAAAGACTCTCATGCCGACAGACCGGCAAACCAGATGAGCAAACTCATCCCACAAATAGGGTAGAAGCTGTTGTGAGTTCCGGCAACAGCCCCACTCAGGGTACCCTAGACTAGACCAAAAGCACTGGCAAGCCATCCCTTCGACTCAACTGCTGCTGTGCCAGTCTCCGGAATGCTGGCTGCGGCCTTCGGAAAAAGCTTGCTCGTCCAACACACCCGAGCCGCCGGAACGACCAGTGATCTGCCAGCAGTTGATCGACCAGCCTCTCCGTTGTGCTCGACGAGGCCGCACGAGGCCGGACGAGCCAAGATTTTCCTGAAGCTGAGTAGGACTCTTGGCCAACTCAGTCGGGCAATGAGACGAGGAACTGCCTGAGCGATTTGCTGACTTTCAGAACAAGAAAACCCTGCTATTGGGGGGTCTTGGTAGACCGGTCTGAGGCATTGATCGGGCTTTCCGGGTCTGGCGTGACTGAGTTGGGCACATCATCGGCCAGAGCGACGTTGCCCAGGCCTCAGGCGTGACCTAGATAATCTCAGTTTCTTAAAAAATGGAATCGGTTTGTCGCCCTTGGCGGTTGTCTTGGGCACGACTTGAGTTTGGCTTGGTGGTTATGACCCAGCGAATCACAGAGGGTCCAACCAGTCCGCTGACGATTTTGTTGGTTGACAATGACTGGTTTGTACTGCAGTCGACGCTACGCTGGCTGGAGGCGATGGGGCATGGAGTCACCCCAGCGACACAGGCAGTGGAGGCGACGGCACTGTTACGTCGTCGCCGCTTCGATGTGGTCATCTGCGATCTTTCGTTGCCCGATGGTAGTGGCTTTGTCGTTTTAGGGCAGGCCAAGAGGCTTCCCGACCCGCCTCCTGTGATTTTGGTCACCGGATCGCTGACAGCAGAGATCGGTGTGGCAGCGTTACGCGAGGGCGCGGCCGACTTGGTGAAAAAGCCCTGGCGAGACAGCGACCTTCAGGAGTCCCTCCAACGCACGCTGGCTCAGCACCATCAGCGATGCCAGAACAGGCAACTTCGTAAACAACTGGATGCCGCTGATTGGCCAAATCCTTGGCCTGCAAGTGGTGCTCCCTCGCAGAACCCTGGACTGGCATTGTTGGCCCAGTCGGGGTTGCTTGGTCGTTCTGCGGCAATGTGCCGGGTGGCTGAGATACTGCGACGTGTGGCCGAGACAGAGACCACAGTCCTCATCACCGGCGAAAGCGGTACTGGCAAGTCGCTGTTGGCTCGTGCCTTGCATCGGGCAAGCCGACGCCGCGAGGGACCGTTCGTAGAAGTCGCCTGTGGAGCGGTCCCGGAAACGCTTTTGGAAAGCGAGCTTTTCGGACATAAAGCAGGAGCCTTCACCGGCGCGGTCGCCGATCGACCAGGACGCTTCGCCCAGGCCGACGGCGGAACCCTGTTTCTGGATGAGATCGGCACAGCCACGCCCGCCTTTCAGGTCAAACTGCTGCGAGTGCTGCAGGAATTTCAGTTTGAGCCCGTTGGAGCGACCGAAACAGTCTCCGTCGATACAAGAGTGGTCATGGCCACCAATGAAGATCTGGAACAATTGGTCCAGTGCGGGAGATTTCGGCAAGACCTCTATTACCGCATCAACGTGGTCAATCTGCAAATTCCTCCCTTACGAGAGAGGCGTGAGGATATCCCCCTCTTGGCACGGAAATTTTTAGCGAGAATTGGTGGCGAAAAAGCCGTTCAGTCAATCTCCCCCGAATCCTTGTCCACTTTGACAGGGTATCATTGGCCCGGCAATATTCGCCAACTGGAAAATGTCATAGAACGCGCTTGGCTGCTGCGTTCTGGGCCAATCATTGAGCCGATCGACCTGCCCCCGGAGATCACCGAGAAGGGCCTGCCCTCTGGAGGATCCTCTGCCTTGGAGCGTGAATCGGGGCTTCGCGACGCCCTGGCAGCCCCAGAGCGGCGGATCATTTTGGAGACGCTCCAACGAAACAACGGCAACCGCACTCGGGCGGCCGAAGAATTGGGCATCAACCGCACGACCCTCTACAAGAAGATGCGTCGGTTGGGCTTGTTGTCCCCGCCGAATTCCACCTCTCCAGCAACAAGTCATCCAGCAACAAGTCATCCAATCACATCTCATCAAGCAACGAGCCATCCGCCGGGAGGTCGCCCTGCGACAACTCGACCGGCAGCCAGCCGCTGATAGGATGTGCTCGCCCGGCCGAGAGTTGCCAAAGGTTTTCCAACCCAATCTCTCTGTCTGCCTGGGGCAGCCGGAGGCCGGCGACAAGCTGACCGGCTTCTGTGCTGGGGCTGCGTTCGAGGATGGCCAGGAAAGACTGCCAGCGCAATCCCGCTGGAGCCCGGCGATCCTCAGTTTCGGTGCAACATCTTGACTGCTCGGTGGGGTCGGTGATACCAGAAATGATCGCCCCGCTGGTTGGCTCCGTCGAAGGGCCTCTCAGCCACCACTGATGGCCGAACTCAGCAGAGTTCGGGACCCTTTTGCCGAGTAGATTGTCAAGGAAAGATTGTCCGATGGCATGACGCATTTCCCAGCCGAGGAGCCTGCCATCCCATCCGGCAAATCTTCCTTGACGGACCACAAGCCTGCTTGCCTGCAGAATGCTCAGCTGCTACTGACCTTCGGAGAAGTTTTCGACCCAGGGCTTTCCGTCTGCCCTTATTTGTGATGACCTCAAGAGGGCAGCCTGAGGCACCACCGGAAGCCCGGATTGCCGAACGAAACGCCCTGCTTCGTCGAAGACTTTTCAGGGAATCAGTAACTGCTTGGCTTCTGATGACCCTCACCACAAACGATCTGCATGACAACCACGCCCGAGGACACCAGCGATGAGCAAACTCAACAACCCTCAGGACAGCCCCGCAACAAGACTCCAGTCAAACGAAAAAAGAAGGCCAAGAAACCCAAGGCTCCACCCCAACCGCAGTTTCTAGAATTGGCGTATATTGCCCCTTATTTTCTATATCTTATTGGAACAGCGTTGGCGGGCTGGGCCAAGACCGAGGTTCCTTGGCCGTTGGCCTATCCTATCGCCTATGCGGCTGTTGTTGTTGGTGTTGGGATGGCGACCTGGCGGCTGATGAGGGGCAAGGGGATCGTCATACCGCACTGGCGGATTGGGCTGGGCGTGCTGGTGGGCCTTGTGGGCATCGTGCTGTGGATTTTTCTGAGCAAGTTGGAGTTGGAAGCTCAGATTGCCTCTTATCTTCCCGAGATGATTCGTCCTGGAACGCGTCCGGCGGTCAATCCCTTTGAGGAGATCCCTTTTCAGGGTGTTGCCTGGGCGTTTATCGTCGTGCGGCTGGTGGGGTTGGCTCTGCTGGTCCCTGTCGTTGAGGAAGTCTTCTGCCGTGGTTTCCTCTTGCGCTGGACGATCTCGGAGAACTGGTCCGAGGTTCCCTTGGGCCAGTTCAGCCTCACTTCGTTTCTCGTGGTCACAGCGCTATTTACTCTTGCGCATCCCGAATGGCTGGCTGCAGCAGTGTACTGCATGCTGCTCAATGGGCTGATCTACTGGAAGAAAGACCTCTGGGTTTGTATCGTCGCCCACGGGGTCAGCAATTTGGCCCTGGGCATCTACATCTTGGTCACCGGTGATTGGGTGTTCTGGTAAACCTCGACTCCTTCTATCGGATATCCGCCCTGCCTTGGTGCCCCGCACCCATTCTCAAAACTTCTGCTTCTGAGAATTGCTGTTTCTCAGAACTGCTGTCAACACCTCATCTTGACCGCAACGACTTCCAGAACTTGTGACCGCCTCTGAACTGCTTCGGGTCCACAAACCCACTCACACAAGCTGAGATCAATCACTGATCGATCACAGGAGGTTGGCCTGCTGACTGAGGCCTGCTGACTGAAGCCTGCTGACTGAAGCCTGGGGCAACCTTGGCTCGTCGGGTTTGATGGCGAGGCTGCCAGATCAGTGGTGATTCCAGTGGCTTCCTTCTTTTGGACGAGCAACACTTTTCTCCTACGGCAATCGTTGGGCCGTCCCAGATGTGGCCGTTGCCCACCGATCCGTTGTTGCGTAGGTTTTTCGGCCTCTCATAGAGATGGGCCTCTGCCGCAACCTGTGACATCCGAGGGAGAACGGGAAGACCGCCAGCGGCATCTGCCCAAGGTCAGAGTCAGGCCGACAACAAGGAGGAAGCTTGTTGGTTCGGGGATGAGAAAGACGTTTCGGGGCAGTCGGGTCAGGTCGGTGTTATCCAAGATGATCTGCGAGAGACGACGGCTTTGCAGTCCATCCAGACCGCCGGTGACAGCCAGAATGTCTGCGTCGGTTTCAAACGCCTCATCAAAGAGATAGAAGAACCGGTCGCCGTTGGCCAGCCGCGTAAACTGTTCGACCAAGCCAACCCCGATCAGCTCACCGACGCTGGAGCCTGGCACATGATCCTCAGCCAGAGCACCAACCCATAGGTCGATATTGTTGAGATCACCATAGAGAGATTCCAGGGCCAGCTGCACCTCAACATCGGAGCTGATCTGGGCGAAGCTGGTCACCGGATCGAGGCCGTACCACTGGCGGACGGTGTTATAGTCCGGCAACCCATGATCCCGTCCTCGCTGGATATTCAGCGAGGCCAGGTCCAGACCTCCCGCCCCGGGTGGTCCGAAGAGAAAATTGCGGACATCGTCGACGATCGTGTTATCAATTTCCTGGGACAGGCTAGTTGATAGCCCTGAGAGGACCAAGTCCATGTTGTTGCCGTCTTCGATGAACAGTGGGTCGAAGAAGGCATCCCGCAGCGGGACGGTTGCGCCCGTCTTTCCCAACGGCAGGTCGGAGGTCAATAAGGTATGACCGACCCGGAATAGTGCTGAGGAAAACTCAGTGGCGATGCCGGCGTTGACGGTCTTGTCGTAGGCAAAGGTTGTCGGATCGGGGGCCTGCGAACCCAACAAGGCCGGCAGAAACTCGTTGTAGGTGATCGCCTGCATCTGGGCCCCCACAATCTTCCTGGCCTTCTGGTAGATGTCCTCATCGCTCAGGCTGAGGTTTTCAGTAGCCAGAGCCTCGGCCAAACGATTGTGTTCCCGGAGAAACAACGTGTGCATGGAGGTCAGCCCAATCTGCTCGGCAGCCCGGACGTCGCCGGCGAACACCACATCCGGCTCAGGCGAGCCGGACGGCAAGAATTCCCTCTCCGAGATCACACGGCTGTCCAGTTTGCCATCGGCAAAAGTTCGCAACCTCCCTGCTCGATCGTCGTCTGAACCGTAAACGTTGGAAGCGTCGATGTAGGCTGTGATTTCGTTGATCTGCTCCCGGGCGATCCCAGCAAGGCCTGTGTCTGAATCGAAGTGCGATCGGTCCAAGGGAATCGGCCGTGGCCCCAGCGGATCGTCGGGGCTGAGCACCGGAATCGGAGCAGTCCCGTTGTCTGCACTCACCTCAGTGAAGCTGACATCGTGGTCGAGGAACTGACCCCATTGCCAAACCATGTTGGTCATACCCCGGTCGTTGAAGATCAGGTGGGGCTGAGAGGCAATCGTGTTGCTGATGGTCCTGGGGTTCTCCCGGGTCGGCCAAGCCACAATCGTCTCTCCCGAGCCGTCATCCGGATAATCCGGTGGGGAAATCCGCAGAAGCCGAGCACCGGCTTGCCCCCAGCTCTCGTTTCCCGGCTCCTGGTTGTTCCCAAATCCATCAATAGTCCGGTACTGAGCTTGTGCTGATCCAGGCATCAACAGGATCGCAAAGCAGGCAGACAAGCCTAGGCAAGCAAAAAAATTTACGTTTATTCCTTGTAAAGACCATGTCTTAGCAGGAGAATGGGCGCGGCACTGAGGCAGAGTAGCGATCATCGGAAAACCCTTTTGTTGACGTCTGGCGAGACTCGGCAGCAGTTCAAATGTCACCTTAGTGTATGTTAATGTGCTGAGGTTCATTTAGTTACTGGCAGGTAACTACCCAGGAGACAGATTATTCGTCACAGGCCGTTTCCGGGCAAGAGGTTGAAATGGTCAGGAAGTTGTGGCGGGAGGATCGTTCAGGGATGGTTGAACCAAGGAGCGTGTGCCCATTGGGGTAGCTTGGGGTAGGGTCAATTCGGAAGGTGTGTTGGCGGGAGGATGTTCCAAGGGACTCAGAGCATACCTAAGAGTAACATTGTAACGGACTCAGGCAGCAATTCCCAAGATGTCTCGCAGGCCCCAAGAAGCAGAACCCCAAGAGGCCATCGCCCCTAATCTGGATATCCCTTCAACCCCTCAAAGGTACTGAGGAGACGCCGACAAGTCAAGAGCAATCCGGCGGCCGCGAGAGAACCTGGAGGCATCGGGCAGAAAACGCTCTTCAAGGGGAGCCCTTCACCAGCGACAGACCGAAAGCCAGGGACCGACAACTGGTGCGGGCCCCAGCGTAGCCGAGGCCCCCTGAAACCCAGACTCTGGGAAGACCAAACTCTGGGAAGCCCAAACTCTGGGAAGCCCAAAATCTGGGAAGCCCAAACTCTGGGAAGCCAAGGCTATTGTGAGTCGACAGTGGTGAAGCGGACCAGCAAGACTTGAGCGGGCGGGACGGTGAGCTTGGCCTGCTTGTTGTTTCCTTGTTGTGGGACCCACGCTTTGTGTTGCCGATCGAAGAATTCGACGCGATGGGGTGTGGCTAAGTCGAGGGTGACTTGTTGTGGTTGGTACGCGTTGTGGCTTGCCAAGCAGAGAGCCCGACCTCCTTGGGGATAGGCGAACTCGCCGATGAGAACCTCACCAGAGGTGACCGAGAACCAATGGTCCGAGGGGATCGCAGAGCCCGCGGGAATGTAGGGCTGGCGGCCGAGATCACGATCTTTGGCTGTTTTGGTAATCGGTGTCGAGTAAACCGCGGCGGGGTTGCCGAGTTTGATCAACTCTTCGGCAAGTGGCAGGAAGAAGCCGTTGACCTTCTTCAAATCCCGGCCAAGAGCGTCGAGGTGACCACTGGACTTGTCGATCTGCCCCCCACCGAAGTGAAAGAAATAGCCTTTCAGCCCAAAGGGGATGCTGGTGGCGATCGTAAAGCCACAACGATTCCAGTTGCCCCGGCCCACCCGGCCCGGATCGGGCTGACAGTACCGCAGAAAAAAAGTATCCGCCGCACGGGCCCTTTGGCTGGCTCGGTTGAGGTGGTCCCAATGGCCTCCGCGGAACCAATGGAAATCGTAATATCCAATCAGGTCAACGTTGTCGACCGCTTCGATGCCACCCATGCGATAGCTGCCAACGTACACCGCGTGTGTCCCATCCCAAGATTGGACATTCTTGGCATCACGTGTCCGCCCGGCTGATTGTCGGCCGATGTTATCGCTCCAAAGATGGTAACCATAGACAACGGGATTGCCCCGGAGCTTTTGACAGAGTGCCTTGGCTGCTTCGACGTTCTTATAAATGTGGTTCTCAGCAACCAGAAGGTCGACCAGAATCTGCATGTCGTGCTTCTTGCAGATCTCCCCCCGCCAATCCTCCCACTTGCACAACAACGTGTTGAAGTGGGCCTTCTTGGCTCCCACGACAACCTTTTCGAAGGCCTCTGGATCCTGCGGAAAGTTGTCAGCGGCATACCCATAGTTGAAAATAATAGCAAACCGCTGAGGCCGACGAGCCTGCCGTGTCTCTTGGCGAGATTCCTGGGCAAGCGATCTTGGCAATTCCAGCCAGCCAGCTGCTGTGGCGATTACGAGGGCCCACAAAGCGCCAAGGGCAAACCGGCCCCTAAGGTCGGCCGGGAAGACTGTCAACAACAAGGTTGCAGGGATCGTGCAAACCGACATCGGGGAAACCTCAGAGTAGGGCCGTTGGCTCAAGCAGACGAGCGTCAGCTTAGGCTTGGTCACTCCAGAGCACAACGACCAACCAGCGGCGATTCTGAGCAATGGTTGATCTCGGCCAACAGTCGTGCGGGCGAGACGACTCAGCCGAGTTCCTTCTGCTGATTTCTCAAAACAGTCTCTCAAAGATCCGGGGGAACAGCCCTGCGTGTCCGGACTTGTGGGATGTCTGGGCTTGTGGCACATCTGGGCTTGTGGCACATCTGGGCTTGTGGTCCTCCTCGACCTGCTCGACTGAGTGCGGGAGCATGAGGGACCGACCAAGAGTCCTCGGTCGCAAACGTCTCTGTGCCTCCAGGGCGACATGGGAGAGGTGGTGAAAACCAGGGCGCATCCGGCCAGCGTGGAAACTCACTCCGTGCAGCCGGCCGAGAACGCCTTCCCCCCGGCATTCCCTTTGGCGGCGTAACCTTGATTGGTTCCATCGAACACACAGGAGATCGCCTAGCCGTGTGACTGCTGCCCTCGGAAAACTCTTGCTCATCCTGGCAACTGGTGATCTGGCAACTGGTGATCTGGCAGCTGGTGATCTGGCGGCCTTTCCACAGTGGCGGAGGAGCCAAGATTTTCCTCAACCTCAGCAACTGGTGATCTGGTGGGCTTGCTCGTAGGCAGCGATCTTCTCGGCATGCTGCAGGGTCAGGCCAATGTCGTCTAACCCACCGAGCAGGCATTCTTTGCGGAAGGGATCGATTGGGAAGGTCGCCGTCCATCCACGAGCATCGGAGATCGTCTGAGAGGGAAGATCGACTGTGAGCCGGTAGCCCTCGGTCTGCTGGACACGCTGAAACAACTCGACCACCAGGCTGGATTCCAGGACGACCGGAAGCAAGCCGTTTTTGAAACAGTTGTTGTAGAAGATATCAGCAAAACTTGGCGCGATAATCACCCGAAAGCCAAAATCGTCCAACGCCCAGGGAGCATGTTCCCGACTGGAACCACAACCAAAATTTTGACGAGCCAGCAGGACCGAGGCGTCCGCATAACGGGAATGGTTGAGAACAAACTCCGGATTCGGCGTTGTGCCGTCTTCCAGAAATCTCCAGTCATAAAACAAGTACTGCCCAAAGCCGGTTCTTTCGATCCGCTTGAGAAACTGCTTGGGGATAATCTGATCGGTATCCACATCAGCCCGATCCAAGGGCACCACCAATCCCGTGTGCGTTGTGTAAGCTCTCATGGCTGCATCAGTTGTGATCTCAAGCGTTGTTTTCGTCAGTTTGATGTGAATCGATCTCAGTTGCCCAGGTCCCAGTTGCCCAGGTCCCAGTTGCCCAGGTCCCAGTTGCCCAGGTCCCAGTTGCACAGGTCCCAGTTGCGCGGGATCACTCGATGGGGCTCTTGATAGCTGAGGACTCTCTCGACGGACCAACCGGAGACTCCGCCCCCGGGGGTGCCAACTCGGCTGCTGGCGATCTATTCCGCCACAGTCGGAAATTCGATTCAACAGCAACGTCGCCCCACGAACCTCTGGATATGACTGAACCTCTGGATATCACTGGTAATTCCAGCTGCGGATATCGACCAAATGACCTTCGACGGCCGCGGCAGCAGCCATGGCAGGACTGACAAGATGGGTCCGGCCTCCTTTGCCCTGGCGTCCTTCAAAATTTCGGTTACTGGTTGACGCGCAGCGTTCTCCAGGGGCGAGAATATCAGGATTCATCCCCAGGCACATACTACAGCCGGCTTCCCGCCATTCAAACCCGGCGTTGCTGAAGATTTTGTCCAGTCCCTCGGCCTCGGCCTGTTGCTTGACCTGGCCGCTGCCGGGCACAACCATGGCCCGAACTCGATGGGAGACTTTGTGTCCCTGGACGACTGCTGCGGCGGCCCGCAGGTCCTCAATCCGGGCATTGGTGCAACTGCCAATAAAGACCCGATCGATGGAGATGGCAGTCATCGGCGTTCCCGGCTGCAAGCCCATATAAGCCAGGGCATTGGAAGCACTGGTTCGCGCATCCTCATCAGCAAAGGAATCCGGGCTGGGCACAGCCTCGGTCACAGAAACCACCTGAGCTGGGTTGGTCCCCCAGGTCACCTGCGGGCTAACTTCAGCAGCCTGAATGATCTCGAGGCGATCAAAGGTCGCCCCCGGGTCAGTGGGGAGTTGCTGCCAACGAGCAACCGCCGCCTCAAAATCTCCCGGAATGTGAGGCCGACCGCGAAGATAATCGAACGTCTTCTCATCCGGGGCGATCATCCCTGCTCGTGCCCCAGCCTCGATGCTCATGTTGCAAACAGTCATCCTCCCTTCCATGGAAAGAGCCCGCACAGCAGAGCCGGTGTATTCGATGACATGGCCGGCACCTCCCCCTGTGCCAATGCGGCCGATGATATGCAAAATGAGATCCTTGGCGGTCACACCTGCCGGAAGCGTCCCCTCGGTGCGGATCTCCAAAGTCTTGGGCTTATTCTGCAAAAGCGTCTGCGTGGCCAACACATGCTCCACCTCGCTGGTGCCAATCCCAAAGGCCAATGCCCCGAAGGCCCCATGGGTGGCCGTGTGGCTATCGCCACAGACAATCGTCTTTCCCGGCTGCGTCAGCCCAAGCTCCGGACCAATGATGTGAACAATCCCCTGCTGCGGATCAGTGAGGTCCAAAAACCGGAGATGAAATTGCCGGCAGTTCTCTCGAAGCGTATCCACTTGCTTGCGGCTGATCGGGTCAGCGATCGGCAGCCCCCGATCGGTGGTGGGGACGTTGTGGTCAGCAGTGGCCACAGTCAGCTCAGCTCGGCGAACCCTCCGTCCTGCCAAACGCAACCCCTCAAAGGCCTGGGGGCTGGTGACCTCGTGAACGAGATGAAGGTCAATGTAAAGAATCGTCTGACGACCTGCCTCCGCGTGGACGACATGGTCGTCCCAGATCTTCTCAAACATCGTCCGGGCGGTCATCGGTCCCCTATCCTCCAACCCAACAGGTCTGATCACTGCTGGACGCCTGCCGACCAGACGCCCTCCCACTGGGTCCCATCATACCCGCAGAACAACCACAGCTAAACCTGCCCACGCACTTGCATCAGCCAGGCGTGTTCCCTCCTGCGACACATTCTGTCGTCTCAAGATTCAGGCTGTTTGCCCCTTTCCAGCAAATCCCCTACGCGGATCATACATTTCCCAGAAGAAGCCGGCCGAACATTCTCCCTCAGCGCATGACACAGCCCAACGCACAGGTCCACCCAAGTCGGTGACACTGGACCTGAATCTTCCCGGACAGCTTTTGGCTTGGACCACAGGGGATCGGCTTGAATCAGGACGACTGGGAGCCGGTTGCTGCTGGGCACAACCAAGAGCTAGCCACCTATTGCTCCCCTCGGAAAATTCTTGCTCGGCCACAACACGCGAGCCGACGGAACGACCAGTGATGCGGCAGCTGTTGATCGACCAGCTGTTGATCGACCAGCTGATGATCGACCAGCCTTTCCGCTGTGCCGGACGAGCCAAGATTTGCCGCAAACTCAGGAAAGGTCGGACCTTGACCATAATCTGGGACAGTCGAGGTCGGGTGCTTGCGCCAGCGAACAATCAAGGACAATGCAGAATTCCCCCACAGAGGCAAAACTCCTTGCAACAATTCTCCTTCCCCTCATGGGATCCTTCCTGAACTCCCAATAAGAAATCCAAGCCCCACACATTGTGGATAGTCGTCAGCCACCTCCATAAAAAATTCATCAGATCATTCCACAACCACGATCGATGACGACGAAATCTGACCAGATGGGACCGGTGGTATTGGGCCTTCTTTCTGACTGCCGGGCAGCGAGTGCCCACATGTGCCCAGTCAGGCTGCCGCGCTCCTACGCGGTCGGTGCCCAAGGGGACAGCGAATAATCCCCCTCCTTTGGACAAGCTTTCAGATCGATGGAGGGGCAGGATCAGTCCCTGCAAAAAAAGCCGAAATGGCCTCAAGTGCTTTGCTGAGAGGAGAATCCGAAGCTCAGAAGGCAGACTGCAAGCCTCGGGTTTCGGTTCTGGCATCAAGCCTGCATTAAGGTAGATCGTCATCGGGTTCTTCTGAGAAGGGTTGACTTTCGGGGCCGTTGACCCTTCTCACATGTTGTGCGTGTCGTGGGGACCTTCGGGTCCGGCGGGGTGAGTTGTTCGCAACTCACCCCGCTTTTTTTTGCCACACCCCGTGCACATCGAGTCAATCCTCTGCGGAATCGTACAGAGACCCTCCCTTGTCGCCACACTCCAAAACTACTGATGTCCGCACCAATCACGATGTGATTTCCAGCAGGCTCTCGGCATCCAACCGAACTTGAGCAGCCAACTCAGCCTCCCGAACCTGTTGCTGCACCTCGGCCC
>CAZYKP010000038.1:0-70287 GCA_964648025.1 uncultured Pirellulales bacterium
GCTCACCTCCCCTCACTCGACCACATTTTCCACCCACTTTCGAGACGCTCACACTCTGGCAATCTGGCAACCTGTTCACAGCACTGCCTCTTGCACCGTTCTGGGCAGGGTCGTAGAAGAGGGGCTTGGCGGGCTGAGCATGATTGCTGCTGAGCCTGTTACTCTCATCTGAGATTCCCTCTGATGCAAACTGCCCCAGGATGGACCCACTGTGGCATCTCAACGCCCCCTTTTTGCCTCGCCGTTTGATGGTTTTGGCCCGATCCGTGTTGTACCGGCTGAGGAGCCTCCGCCGCTTGGGCAGGTTTGGGGAAGGACTCCAGAGGTTCTTCGCCACAAGGTTCGAGAGGTTGCTCAGAAGGTCCCTGGAGTTTACGGGATGCTGGATGCAGCCGGTGAGCTGCTCTACATCGGAAAGAGCAAATCGTTGCGAAGCCGGTTGTTGAGTTACTTTCGCGAGCTGGATCCGGCCCATAAAGCGCGACGGCTGATTTCGCGAACGGCCTCGATCGTGTGGGAGCGGCTGCCCAGCGAGTTTGCCGCTTTGTTACGTGAGTTAGAGCTGATCCGGCGGTTTCGGCCCAAATACAACGTGCAGGGGCAACCGGACCGCCTCCGTCGCAGCTTTCTGTGTATTGGACGCCCGCCGGTACCTTATGTGTATCTGGCTCCACGGCCGACAGGCAAAGTCCTCGACAGTTTTGGACCGATTCCCGGCACTTGGCGAGCTCGGGAAGCGGTCCGCCATCTCAACGACCTTTTCCAGCTCCGAGACTGCTCGGAAAAGCAACCGCTGCAGTTCTCCGACCAAGCGGATCTGTTTGCCACGGTGTCCTCGCCAGGTTGTCTCCGGCACGAGTTGGGGACTTGTTTAGGGCCTTGTATTGCAGCGACCAGCCGTAACACCTACAGCCGCAGAGTCCGCGCAGTCAGGGCGTTTCTCAACGGCACCGATCGGTCGCTGTTGAGCCGTCTGGAGGCCGAAATGTTTCAGGCAGCCGGTCAGCAACAGTTTGAACGAGCCGCGGTCTTCCGAGATCGCTGGGAGGTGCTTTCCGGACTGAGCAGGAATCTCGATCGCCTCCAGGAAGCCCGTCAAGAATATGCTTTCGTCTATCCTTTGGCCGATATTCACGGGCAAGATCACTGGCATTTGATTCGTGGCGGTCAAGTGGAGAAGACCGTGCGGCCACCTTCGGATGCTCAATCCGCTGCGGTGGCCGAGGTCGCGCTTCGTGAGGTCTTTGACCGCCCCACCGCCGAAGGCGACCCAACACTGCTGGAAAGGGTCGACCTGGTCTGGCTGTTGGTCAGCTGGTTCGGGCAGGATTCCCAGGAATTGTCTCAAACGTTTTGCGCCGATGAGGCCCTTAAGCGATGCCGGCAGTATCACCCAGCCGACTGCTGGCCAGCCAGCGAAACGCCGGCCAGCGAAACGCCGGCCAGCAAAACACCGGCCAGCAAAACACCGGCCAGCAAAACACCGGCCAGCAAAACACCGGCCAGCAAAACAACAACCAGCCCAGCTCCCACGAGTGCAAGCCGCGTAGCGTAACACTCTGAGGGATTGGACCTTCTTCGTCACCGTTGGTGGCTGATCTGAATCACGCCCGTCTCGTCTGGGCCAGTATTTTCCCAAGGACGTCCTCGAGGACTCTTCAGGGAATCATGAATTAATATTCCTCGATGACCTGTCGATCGTTGCGGGCTCCTAAATAACTAAACGCCCGAGGGTTGATCGTCTCGTTGAGGAAGTGCACCGAGCCATCGACGTACACGAAATTGCACCCACCTGAGTGATAGCTTCGATAGCTGACACAGCCGTCTTGCCATGTCCCCCCGATGTTTTGCATGTTGATCCCGAAGACTGTCGTTGCCACGGCCCAGGTGCTCATCCAACCAAGCTGGTCCTCATTCTGCACCCCGCATCCGTCGCCATTGGCGTTGAGCCCATGACCTTCACCAACAAAGATGGTGTTGGATGAACCATCGCGAACGCTGGCCATGTTGTAGCCATTGGGATACATATCGAGCATCCCCGGCCCACCGGGATTATGCCCGTGCATAAACCCTCTGCGAAACCGTGAGGAGTTGCCAAAGTTGCACAGGCAATAGGCGTCTTTTGTCTGCCCGTCCGTGCAGAGTCCACAAGCTTTGAACAAACCGCCCCAGGACCCGTCGTCAGGCACCGGAGTGACTGGCCCGGCGTTGCCCAAGTAGGTCGAGATGCCGTAGTCGTTCGCTGGTGTAAAGCTCCAAGGCGATGCCCCGCTGCGGACGTAGGGCCCATCTTCGCTGGGGCAAATGAACACCGGAAGCACCAGCTTTTGCTCCGGCGCCTGGGCATAAGGCGTACTGCGGCTGTAGCCTCCATATTCCCGCAGATCAAGACTGTAGATGTTTTGGTGAACAGCCGTCTGTTCCAGTTGCGGCAGGATCATCGTTCGCCAATTCCCACCTGAGCGATACCTTCGCTGAGGATCGTAGGGGGCACCATCGTAATCATGATCCGCTGAGCCGTAAGGAAATTTTCGAAGATTGGTTTCGTAATTCAACAACGCCAAGCCGATCTGCTTGAGGTTGTTGGCACATTGCAGTCGCCGAGCCGCCGCGCGGATCCCTTGAACCGCCGGCAACAACAAGCTCATCAGAATACCGATGATCGTGATGACCACCAGTAGTTCGACCAGGGTGAAGCCCTGAGGGATCATCGAGTCGGTTTTTCCCAGCCAACGGGACATCACTGGGGCCTGAGGCAGTCTTTTTCGCATGGTGGGTTCCCCTCCGACTCAAGAAAGCTTCTGGTGGGTCTTTCGCAGCAGGGCAAAACGGGTCAGTCAACAGAGCAGGTCAAAAGATCCCAAGTCACGGGTTTTGGGTGGCTGTTTGTCAGGCGAAGCGGCTTTTAGTCCAGTTCGAACTCTCGATGGCCAGGATGGTTCGCATCGACCTGGTCAGTTAACCCCGAGCTCTCCGGTCTGTAATACTTCAGCGGGATGGGAGGTTGTTGTGGACCGCCTGGTTGTTGCTTATTGGAAAGCCTGTCCGTTGCTGACTTGGCCCCCTCTTCAGGAAAAACCACGACAACCACCCGATATTTGCCCGGCAGGGCTCCATCGCCTGTTTTGAGGGTGGTCAGCTGAAAACGCCCGTCAGACTGCAGCTTGCCCCGAGCCATCCGCCCCTGATCAGTATCCACAGGGAGATAGCGAACCTCCCCAACGGTGAGGGGCTGTCCTTGGTAGGTCACACGGCCACTGATCGGGATCGTCCCCTCAAGCCCCCCTGGGCCGCATCCCCACAACCCCAAGACCAGAATCATCAGTGCCCCGCAACTTGCCCAGGGTGAACTGGGGCGAACCTGGGCTTGTGTGTTGATCAGCCCAAGGAACGCGCAAGCAGGATCGGGCGCGTTCTGTTCTGTGTTCTTCAGCAACCAAGCGGCGATCACGGTGTGGGCCCTTTTCAACCTGAGAGAGCTTGGTCGTTCGTCTTGAACACCCCTTCAACAGCAGTCAATACCCAAGACGTCTGTGTCTGAGAGGCAATATTGTGCAGTCAACAATGAATGCGAATTCCCGAGGGTCACGCCAAAGGTGTCTGGTTTCTTATGGCTCGTGTTTGAGACAGATGTTAACGAAACGGCATCAGCAACTCAAGCGACTTTGGCAGTGTTCATCGGATTTTTACCAATTCTCCGTGGCCAAACGGACCAGCTCACCACTCAATGGTGTTTGCTACAAGTTTGCTTTCTGTGCTTTACTAAAGAGGCAGGGTCCGAGACATATCTCGGCTCAAGAGTTTTGCCTTGCCCGATGCGGTAGGTTGTGCGTTGGAAGCGTGTGCCAATTCAACAACACGATTGCCTGATGAGGAAGCAAACAAGGCAAGTCAAGGCAATTAATAATTTGCAGTTCCTGGAAGTGATGTTCACAGAGGGAGGTCGGAGAACATGCCCCAACCGAGGTCCCCCTTGATCACCACAAATGGCGTGACTGCTTCGGCCGAAGGCCACACTAGTTTTCCGCAGCTGGTCAACAGCCCTTGAGCCTGCTACCGGCAGCTTTGACGCGGTCATCGGTGATGCCGGGACGAGCAATGGTGGTCAGCGGACCGACAGTTGCCCCACTCCCAGAGCAACCAACCGGATGTGCCCTAGTGCCTTGTTTCCTGTGATTTTGGCAGTCGGTTGGACGTGAATCCCCCGATTCCACGAGAACCAACTGCCAAACCAGAAGAAAACCGACCACTACTGATTCCCTGAAAAGTCTTCGACGAAGCAGGGCGTTTCGTTCGGCAATCCGGGCTTCCGGTGGTGCCTCAGGCTGCCCCCTCTTAGGTATCACAGACAAGGGCAGACGGTCGCCCTGGGTCGAAAACTTCCCCGAAGGTCAGTAGGAAAAAAACGAGAAACACGCCAGCCAACACAGCTGCTGAGGTTGAGGAGAATCTTGGCTCCTCCGGCACTGTGGACAGGCTGCCAGATCAACAGCTGCCAGATCAACAGCTGCCAGGTCACCGGTGATTGCGGCGCGTTTTGGATGAGCAAGAATTTTCCGAAGGCAGCGATCGGGCTCCGACTTGGCCTGAGATGGCTCTGGCTTTCGGCCAATCAGCCTCGACCAAGAGACAGTCCACCTGGATGGGGCGAGCAATCGCAGGCTCCCTCCCACAGGCTGAGACTTCGGGGGGGGATGATGGGCTTTCTGCGGCGAGCGTCATCGGCTCACTGAGCCCGACGCGTTCGCCGCAGAGTGTCTTTCTCTCTGGCCAGAGGTCAAGTGATGACCTGCCAGAGCGGCCTACTGGGATGTGGCGAAAACGCGACAATCTGGGTTGCCGCGTGAGAGCATGTAAGCCAGCAGATCGAGGATCTCCTCTTCGGTGAGGGTATTGAGCAATCCTGCTGGCATCATGGAGACTCGGCTTGGCTCCATCTCGTCAATCTGGTTGCGATTCACCCTGGTCAACGCGTCGGGGTTGAGCATGTCTGTGTTGATCACAAAGGTATCGCCTGAGTGATTGACGATCCGCCCGGTGACGAGTTTGCCGTTGGTCATCAAGATGGTCACCGCCTGATACTGGTCGCTGATCGCTTTGCTAGGCACCAGAATAGACTCCAGCAAATCGCGAGGGCTGAACCGCCCGTTGACGGCGGTCAGATCAGGACCAACAGCACCACCTTCTTGATTGAACCGGTGACAAGCAAAACACTTGGTGATCGCAAACATCGATCGCCCACGCTGGAAGTTGCGGCCCGCCGTCAGTTTGCTTGCCAGCTCATCCCCAAAATCCTCCATTTTCCAATCTTTGACAAATGGCCGGCTGGTCTCGCCCACAATCTGCCCGGTTGCCTGAGGCTTGGCCTCCAAGATGGGCTTAAGGGCATTCTTTTGCTCAGCGGTGAGCGTCTTGAGGGCGTCTTTTTTGATGTAGTCGACGAACTTCTCAAAGCTCGCCCCGCCACGATAGGCAGCCGCCCTGGAGAACCAGCGAAAATAAGTTCGGCGATCCTCTGGAGTCCAGCCAACCGTGAGATTCCGCAAGCTCTTGGCATAATGGATCTGCTCTTCCTGAGTAGGTGCTTTCTCCAGCAGAGCGATCGTTTTGCTGGCTGCTGTGGGACTCTGTAAGTACACCAACAACTGGCACAACTCGGCATTGATCTTTCCCGTTTCAGCCGGGTAATACCGGTCCAGTCCTGCGATCAGTTCTTCCACAGTCTCTTTGTCGGGGCGTCCCATCCGAGCTAAGGCGATCTGATAAACACGCAGAAGAGTGAGCTTCTCTGGAGAACTCAGATCCTTCCAGTTCAGACGCTCCAGGGCAGCAAAGACCCTCGGCTGCATCGATTTGTCCGCATGACGCACCAAGGCCAGCAAGGCGTTCAAGAACCGTCTCGGATGGCTTTCCGCCAGCGCCTTCTCTTGCCAGGAGGCAACAGGTTGATGTTCCACAGCAATCCGAGCGGCCCAGCGGATCATCCGATCGTCGCTACCCAGATGTGGCCAAGCCATCTCGATGGCCTTGGGGTCTTGCCGACCATGAAAGGTCTCCAGCTCTCGCCGGAGCCCCCGGGCGTCGGTGCCATCGTCGGCAGTCACCGCCACAGGTTCGGTCGGTTGGTCGCCCACGTAGGTGACCCGATACAACCCCGAGGTGGTCTTGCGACCGCCAATGCAGAAGTACATCGCCCCGTCAGTGGGATTGATGACGATGTCGGTCAACGGTAACGGAGTCGCTGTAATAAAATCTTCTAAGTTGCCGGTGTAGCTACTTTCTTGGGGAGTGAGATGCACAGCGTAAAGTTTGCCATAGCTCCAATCGCAAATGAAAAGGGCCTCTTGGTACTTGGCTGGGAATTTCGCCCCGTAGCCGAAGGTTACGCCGGTGGGGGAACCTGGGCCCACATTGACCACAGCCGGCACGCTGTCGGGGTAATAGGCAGGCCACTTGCCTGAACCGTTTCGCCAACCGAACTCCGCTCCACTGACTGCATGCACGACCCGAGTGGGCCGATACCAAGGGGTGTTCATATCCCATTCCATATCGGCATCGTAAGCGAACAGTTCGCCGTGTTTGTTAAAGGCTGCGTCGTATTCGTTGCGAAAACCAACAGCCAAAAGCTCCCATGTTTTGCCCTCCGGATCAATTTGAGCAATGAAGCCACCAGGGGGCGGCACACCACGCATAAATCCACGCCCGTAGATCCGCGGCAGGATGAGATCCTCGTCCCAAACTTGAGGCACCCGTGAGGAGTCGATCTCTGGCAGCTTGGTTCCGTTGCCGCAGACAACCGTGAGCGACTTCCCATCCGGAGAGAGCAGGACAGCATGAGGGCCGTGTTCGCCGCGGCCTTTGAGCAGCTTGAGCGTCTTGACGGTATCCAAGTTGCCATCACCATTGGAGTCGGTGACCCGATAGAGGCCGCTTTTGTATTTCCCGCCGGTGTTGACCATCACGTAAAGACTATCAAAGGCCCAGAGGAGTCCTTGGGCCTCGCCAAGATCGACGTCGATCTTTTCGACTTGGACTGGCGTCTTTTTCCCAACAGGCGGAGGCGTCACTCGAAACAGCCCTCCATACTGATCGCAGACGATCAATCGACCTTGTGGGTCAGGGGTCATACTCACCCAGGAGCCCTGCTGATCGCGAGGCACTGAGTGTAACAGCTCGACTTGAAAGCCTGGGCGGACCTTCAACTGATCGGCCGGAGTGGCTTTCGGTTGCGCAGCACCCACAGTGACTGCCGTCGAAAGACAAAGAGCAACAACAAACGCACATCTTCTCATGTGAGGTCCCCTTATAAGATGGCAGGAACAGACCTTCAAAAGGTCTTGGGAATCGTCCTCAGGTCAATTGTGTTTTCTTTAAGATGTTCTCTCAGCACGGTTGATTCAGCGCTGAGTGCTTGGCTTTGTTCTCTGAGTCAAGGGCTTGGCATCTTTGATATGTCCGGGAGAACGGGTGTTCTCTCCTGGGAGCTGACCGTCGCCGAGGTCTTTGCGGGCCGCCTCAACCAGGCTCTGCAGTTTTTGAACGATCTCGGGATGTTCCTTGGCCACGTTGGTTTTCTCGCCAATGTCTTGCCCGAGGTGATAGAGTTCGGGCTCGATGGGCACGGAGCGGCCGCGTTGCCTGCCCTGGCCACGCTTGGCTACAAATAACTTCCAGTCCCCAGAGCGGACAGCGTGCAAGTCTCCCTTAAAGTAGTAGTAGAATACTTTATGAGGCGTGTGGGCGTCGGGGTGCCCTGCCAGGAGAGGCCAGATGTTTTTGCCATCGATGACCCGGTCGCTCGGCTCGGTGGTCCCGGCCAGGCGAGCGAAGGTCGGCAGCAGATCCATGCTACAGGCGAGTTCTTGGCATGTGGTCTCGGCAGGGATCTGGCCCGGCCAGCGGACGATGAAGGGCACTCGCAGGCCGCCTTCCCAGGTGCTTCCCTTGCCACCACGAAGCGGAGCGTTGCTGGCACCATGACGGGTGGCTCCCCCGTTGTCGCTGAGGAAACAGACCAGTGTGTTCTCATCCAGGTCCAGTCGTTTCAGGGCATCCAGGATCTGGCCGGTCGACCAATCGATCTCCTCGACAGCATCCCCCCATTTGCCGTTCTTGCTTTTGCCGGCAAATTGCTCACTGGCGTACTGCGGCCAGTGTGGCATTGTGTGAGGGAGATAGAGGAAGAAGGGTCGATCTTTGTTTTGCTCGATAAACGCAATCGATTCCTGAGTATAGCGTTGTGTCAGCAGTCGCTGGTCGGGCTCCGTCTCGATGACCTTCTCGTTACGGAGCAAAGGCAACGGAGGGTAGCTGGCCCGCGGACGATCGGTTTGTCCCATGTCGTTGGAAAAGGGGATCCCAAAATAGGAGTCAAACCCCTGCCGGGTGGGCAGAAACTGCACCTGGTCCCCGAGATGCCACTTGCCAACGCAGGCGGTCGCATACCCTTGAGATTTCAGTACTTCCGCTAAAGTGATCTCATCGGGATGAAGACCCCGTTTGTTGCCAGGAAAGAGCACCCAGCCGCCGGATTCATTCTGATGGAGTCCAACCCGTTTAGGGTAACAGCCAGTCATCAAGGAGGAGCGACTGGGAGTGCACACACCGCTGGTGACATAGAAGTTGGTGAACTTGCGGCCTTGACTCGCCATCCGGTCCACATTGGGGGTGCGGTGTTGGGTGGACCCGAAGGGTCCGAGGTCGTTGTAGCCCAAGTCGTCACAGAAGATGATGATGAAGTTCGGCTTGGCTGGTGGCTGGTCGTTGGCCTGAACATCCCGATGGAGCAAGCCGAGAGACCAAATGAGGGCCAACAGCCCGACGGTGCCAACCGGCCACAGTTTCACCGGCCAAAGTTTCACCGGCCAACGTTTCACCGGCCAACGTTTCACCGGCCAACGTTTCACCGGCCAACGTTTCAAAGGACAGATCATCGTGGATTTCGCTGATTTGTTGGGTTCGGGTGCGTGCGGGGGAAGCCTTCTGTGTGGGGGTTCTTTGTAATGCACCCATAGGGACCCGCCAATGGTCCTGACCGGCTAAGCAGGATCAGCGTGAGCTGGTCGGGTTTGATTCTGTTGTGGGCCTGTTGTGCCTGGTGCGGGGCAGACCTAAGTTGGTCTATTGCAGGAAGTGTCGCCGGCAGGATACGGCCGGGAACGGTCTTCAAAACCGTTTGGACGGACAATTGTCCGAGCCGGGTTCGAATCCCAGCACTTCCGCTTTCTTGGAATCACCCTGGGCAGACCCCTCCTGACACTTTTTGAGTCCCATTTTCCTGCCTGATTCCAACGGACGCTCACCCAAAAAGGCTCCCTCAACTGCCAGGTGCCATGCGTCGACTCTATTTTGACAACAACGCCAGAACGCAACCTGCCGAGCAGGTGCTCCGTGAGGTCCTCCGCGTCTCTCAGACAGCTTACGCCAACCCAGGCAGCCGCCATGCTCACGGACGCCAGGCCAAAGACGAGCTCGACCAAGCACGAGCCACTGTGGCCCGCTGTCTGGGGGCTCAGCCTGATCAGGTGATTTTTACCAGTGGTGGGACGGAATCCATCACTCAGGCTTTCATGGGCTTCGCGGATCGCGTTTTGGGTGACCTGCCGGGTCATGTTCCCAATCCTGCGGAAGAAAACGCCCTCAGTCGTTTGCGGATTGCGTTGCAGCCGGGCGAGCATCCGGCAACAGAGTTTGCCGCCGGCCGGCTCCAGCGTTTGGGATGGCAACCACTGACGCTGAACCTGAATTCTCAAGGCCAGCTGGATGGCACAGTCACCGATCGGAGGTCGGGTCAACGGGTCGCTGTGCTGGACTATCCTTGGGGTGAACGCGACGTTCTCACGGTGCTGTTGGCACATAATGAGACCGGAGTTGTCCAGGATGCGACCTCTCTGGCGGGGCTCGCCAGGTCGTTGAGGTCGCGGCACAATGTATGGCTTCATGTCGATGCTGTTCAGGCGGTTGGCAAGATCGACGTGAATTTCAGGGAACTGGGTGTCTCGGCCTTGTCGATTGCTGGTCACAAGTTCTGCGCAACCCAGGGTGTTGGGGCGCTGTTGGTGTCCGACCCGAATCGGCTGGGTCCGCTCTTGGGCGGCGGTGGGCAAGAGCGTGGTCTGCGAGCGGGGACGGAGTGCCCCGCCTTGGCTGCTGGTTTGGCCTGTGCCTTAGACCTTTGGCAGCAAGAGCGTCATGCTCGTTTGGGATTGGCTCAGCTGCGCGACCGGCTGGAATCGAACCTGCAAGAGCGATTGCAGAGTGAGGGCATCCGTTTGGTTGTCCATGGACAGGGGGCGAGTCGTCTTCCGGGAACCTCATTTGTTTCTTTTCCCGATTTTGCTGGCGTGGATCTTGTTGGCCAGTTCGACCAACAGGGCATCAGCTGTTCAGCCGGAGCAGCCTGCAAGAGCGGCACCAGTGGAGGTTCGCCGATCCTTGCGGCGATGGGAAATGCGCCAGATGTCTGCCAGTCGGCTATTCGTTTTTCGCTCGGACGAGAAACTCAGGTCCAAGACGTCGATGAGCTCGTCGAGCGTGTCGGGCAGACGTTGCACAGCATTCAAACCGCATCCCCGCGAAGCTGACCCCGGGCCACCTCTCTTGATTCTGAGGGACTTTTTCCGAAATTCCCTCCCCGGCCAAGAAAAATCGGTTGTGTGTGAACCATCGTGATGGGTCGCGCGTCTACATTAGCAGAACACAACCAATAAACACCAAACACCACTTCGTTTTGGATTCCGCAGATGCCTGCGGTTGATTCTCTGGAGAGCCCCATGCAACCCTCATCACACAAGCTGAGCGAACAAAATCGCCAAGCTGCCAGTTGCGAACAACTGGTTGGAGGGTCGGCTCGCGAAGTCGTCAGTGGGACCCAAGCAATCCAACCCGCCCAACCGCGAAGACTCCTGTGACACCGCACCTTTTATGGTGCCAAGGCTCAAAAGCAGCCCGGTGTCACAGGACACCGGGCTTTTTTCATGCCCCGTGTCAAACTCGTTGCCGGTCTGAGAGCTTCGCCTCCGAGTTTCGTGTTTCCAAAAAAGGCCCGGTCGTCTAATCGGTTAGGACACCACTCTTTCAAGGTGGCAGCAGGGGTTCGAATCCCCTTCGGGTCACTTACAACTTGGCTGAAAGGCCCGCTGGCGGGCAGCTAGCAACCACAGCCGAGTTGGCCATAAGAAACGCGCCGGTCATCCAGCGGTTTAGGATTCCGCGCTTCCAACGCGGCAACGTGGGTTCGAATCCCACTCGGTGCTCTTTCGTGAGTTAACCTGCTGCTGATGATTGCAGGTAACAGAAGGCAAAACATTTGGGGATCGACTCATTGGGAAGTCGGCTGCCTCTGAAGTCGCTCATGGGGGTTCGAGTCCTCCTCCCCGAGCTGATGAGTTGTGGTCAGAAATTCCGTGTGGAATCTTCTTTGGTTGAATGAGAGATCCGTCTCGAAGACATTCGGGGATCGACTCACTGGTAGGTCGCCTGGCTTTGAACCAGTCGGTGAGGGTTCGAATCCTTCTCCCCGAACTCATGAGAAGATCGCGGCAAGAGAAATGTCTCTTTCGGGGATCGACTAATTGGTGAAGTCGGCTGACTTTGAATCAGCTCATGGGGGTTCGAGTCCTCCTCCCCGAGCTTATGAGTTTTGGCAAAAGTCTGGAAGTCATCCGGCTGGATGAGGGACCTGTCTTGAAAACAGGCGCCGTGGACAACGCGGTTGTGGGTTCGAGTCCCACGGCTTCCGCTTGGTTGGTCGAGTATTGTGCCAAAAAGGTCCCGTGGTCCAAAGGCTAAGACGCCTGGGTGACAGCCAGGAAACGATGGTTCGACTCCATCCGGGATCACCTCCAAGTTGATAGCAAGACAACAGTCACGGGCTGTTCCTCTAACTGGGAAGAGACCTGGTTTGCACCCAGGCAATCGGGGTTCGAGTCCCCGGCGGTCCACTCAACTGGCTGACGGTCAGTTGCCATTCTGGAAGGTAGTCGACTATCGGTTCGTCGAGCCACACTGCTAATGTGGTGTACCCCTTTGGTGTACTGCGGGTTCAACTCCCATACCTTCCGCTTCCCCTCAGAGTTGTCCTCCCTCAATCTTGGGAAAGAAAATCTCCCGCCCCCCAAAAAGAATCCTCAACCCGATCCTTTCAAACCCAAACGTTTCTCATCCCTTCTCATCGTAGAGCAGAGTGATCGCTCCCCAGGGGCTGAGCGAAGACCATGTTGATGGAGTGGGCATTCGGTCGAACACCCCATCAATCTGATTCTCGGTCAGAGACGATGATACGAAGTTAAGGGCAATTCCTGTCGGGAACTCCCTCCGTGGTTCTCCTTCTCCGCTTGAAGGCCGGGTTGAATTGATCTCGGCTCTAGCATCCCGAGTCGGTTATGCCTTATCATCAAGGGCACTGAGTCGGTCTAGCCACACGGGCGATGATGCGTCGCCCTGGCATCCCGTCACCACAAAATCACAGCGAAGACTGTTTCAGAACCGCTGGTTCCGGATGTTGAGGTTCCGGAACGTCCCGGTTCTGGAGCAACCTCACCAACTGAGGTTCCGGGACGTTCCGGAAACTCAACATCCGGGCGGTTCAGTGAGCCTTCCGCTCTCACAAGTTGCGAAAGTAGACGCAGACTCAGTCTTCCCAGAAAACCCACCTGACCACTCCCGCTGGTGATCATAGGCCATCAAAACCAGCGGCTTGTTGCAACTGGTCGAGCTCGCAACGGAAGATCTCTTCGGCGTTGGATGCTGACGCCCGGCGGATCAAATCGGCGTCAATCTGAGGTTGATGAGTTTGACACCAATCGGCGAAGACATGCCAGCTTGCCTCGTAGTCTCGTTCTTGGCAAACGCGTGCTGGTAACCCGGCAGCCTCGGCATCTGGTTGGAATAAGGCCAGCCATCGATAGAAATCGGCGAATTGTTGCCACCTTCCAGGGGCCGCCGTGGCCAGGACAAAAGAAAACGAGGGCGCTGGTTGATGGAAAAGCCACCAAGGTGATTCTTGGCGACGCAGCAGGTATTGCGAGAGTGCCGAAGCAAAATTGTTAGCAGCCCTGAGGTCCTCAGTCTGATCCCACCGATACCTCGGGCGGTCAAATTCCGGCAGCTGAAGGCGTCGCTTTCGTTTTTGCGGGTGGCCTGTCGACTGGAACAACTCGTCAACGGCGACCAGCATCTCTTGAAGATACACTTTGGCCTTGGATCGAGGGTGGAGGCGATCCACCAACGCGATCAGATCGGGCGTCACCATCCAGCCACACAACACGCGGTAACAATCTGTGCAATGATCTGCCAGCGTACCGGTCGTCGGGTAGTGCGAGGGAGTGCTCCTCCTCAGCCGAATCGCGAGGTCAGCAACCAGACGGCGGTCCCAGACCAGCTGAGCATCTTCGATGGTGATCGTACTCACGATTTTGCCGGCTCCCTTCATGTGGCAGTCGTTGGTCGAGTCGACTCGGTCTCTTGATTCGAAGCTTTGCCGATTCCTGCTCCGGCGAATTGCTAGGTGCCAAGAGGCAGATGGGTCAGCAACTAACCCCGCTTTTGGAGAGAACGGTTTTCTCAAGGCAGCGGACCAAGCAAAGGCTGTTGTCAAGCAATGGCTTCTTGCCGACAGTATCTTCTCTTAGGCGAGGCGTTCGCGTTCTGGCGTCGTCTCACTTGCAAGGACCGCGTGGTCTCCAAGAAGCCCGCTTTGACTGCTGCGACCCTCGCTGAAAGGACCCTTGTTGGATTCGGCAAGTTCGCCGGCCTTGAAGGCAATCCCTCAAGTAGGCAAACCCCGACTTGCCACGCCCGGCGATGACGATCTTGGCGGAGTCACGGCCAGTGAGTTGACCCAACAAGACCAGCCAAGAACGTCTCCAAAACTCCGTCCCCACCCCCAAGGCGGTTCTTCGTTGGCCAAAAGATCCGCTTCAAGGGTCCCACAGGCATCTCGCTGACATATCAGCTTTGACGGACGGGATTCCCTGAGCTGGATGGGTTGTGGTAGGGGGTCCGTGAGTGAAACCAGCCTGCTAAACTATGGGGGCCTTTGGGGGCGACGCTTGGGCCTGCGGCCTTGGCCAACTGAAAACCATAGCGAGGGTAAGATGAGCCGAATCCTGACGACTTCATTTTTCATGGTGTTCTCTGGCTTGTTGGTGTTCTTTGGCTTGTTGGTGTTACCGGGTTGTCGCAGTGAGGAATCCGCCTCTGATGACCAGGGGCCGGTGAGCACGACTGATGCGACCTCACTGAGCCAATTTGAAGAGGAGCAGAACAAGCTAGCGGAACCAGAGCCCACCGGATTTGAAGGAGTGGGCCTGGGGACACCCGAATTCGAGGATCCCAAACCATTTGATCGACAGGACCAGATCGCACCCTCTCAGGAGGAACAAGATCGAGCGGCAAACGACAAGCCGAGCCCTCCGCAGGTTGGCGAGCCGCCCCTTTCATCCACGACCACGGTCAAGACCTACAAGGGCCATGGTATTACCTTTCGATATCCGGGACATTACAAAATTGAGGAGTCTGCCAGTCGAAGTTTGGTGCATATCGACCTACGCCGGAAGGTCCCTGGCTTGCCCGCTCCCAAGACCCTGGCTTCAATTGAGATTATCGCCAAGCGGATTCGCAACGCCACAGAAACGATCGATGACCTCAAGCAGGCGGAAGCCGAAAACTCTGGAGTGGAAGTGACCGAGGTGAAACGGAAGCTGTTTGGAATCATCGCTGAGGGAGTCAAGGGCAGCCGACCCTTGGGCGAAGCCGCCTTTGTGCGTGAGGCGTATGTGGTCGACCTCGATGATCTTGGCAAAACAGTGAAACTGTCTCATAGTTATCATACAAAAAATGATGCCGAGATCGTGCCAGAGTTCAACTTGGTTGCTGATACTCTAGCCCTGGCGAAGTAAGCTCAAGGCACCTTTGGGCCCTCGTACTTCGACCGTTCCAGATTGTGGCAGAGCCTCAATCCGCAATAACTTGCATAATTTATTAAACACAAGTTTTCAGCAACTGCTATCGGACCAAAGGGAACAGTTTTTTTCTCAGGAAACCTGCGAGAACTCTCGGCTGAAGAAGACGCTTTGTGTTGGGTGACTCTTCTGCTGAATGCAAGCTCGCTTCACCCCAATGAGGTTGAGCCATCGAAGCGATGCAGCGTTGCTCATTCCTGTTTGTCTGGGTTTGCTCGGTCACTGTGTATGGGGGCCAGATTGCCAGTCCATCACCGCTTGCCGATGTTGCTGAGCAACAGGACTGGTTGGAAGTTGGCCGCTTGCTGGCCGCAGGCGCCGATGTCAACACACCCCAGGCCGATGGCATGACGGCTCTTCACTGGGCGACTTACTACGATCAGCAACGTCCAGTGAAACTCCTCCTGGAAGCCGGGGCCAATGCCAGGGCAGAAAATCGCTATGGGGTCACTCCGCTATCTCTGGCGTGCCTCAACGGGAACGCCCAGCTGGTGAAACTGTTACTTGAGGCAGGTGCCGACCCTGAAAAGGCGCTTCGAGGAGGGGAGACGCCTCTGATGACAGCAGCCCGGACTGGCAAGCCAGGCCCAGTGGCGTTGTTGCTTTCCCAGAACGCGGAGGTGAACAAGAAAGAGCGAAACGGTCAGACGGCGTTGATGTGGGCAGCTGCCGAGGGACATGCGGAGGTCGTTCAACTGCTTTTGGATGCAGGAGCGGATTTTCGTGGCTCACTCAAGTCCGGTTTCAGCCCGCTGTTCTTTGCCGTCCGGGAGGGAAAAACCGCCGTTGTGCATCAGTTGCTCGCAGCTGGTGTCCCCGTCAACGATACGATGCAGCCGAGGAACAGACGTCGTAAGGGACCCAGGCCGGGAACGAGCCCGTTAGTTCTGGCTGTGGAAAACGGTCATTTCGACTTGGCTGTCAGTTTGCTGGAGGCGGGGGCAGATCCTAATGACCAGCGTTCCGGTTTCACCCCGTTGCATGTGATCACCTGGGTCAGAAAACCCAATCGCGGTGATGGGCCCGACGGCGATCCGGCCCCTCGAGGGTCGGGCCAACTGAGCAGTCTGCAGTTTGTCCGCAAGCTTGTGGAGCACGGCGCCGATGTCAACAGGCAACTCAAACGCGGCTCTGGTGGTCGCGGCCGGTTGAACAACAAGGCCGCGACACCTTTTCTGCTGGCCTCCAAAACTGCGGATCTGCCGCTGATGCGTTTGCTTCTGGAACTGGGTGCCGATCCGCTGCGACCCAATGTCGATGGTTGCACCCCGCTGATGGCTGCTGCTGGACTGGGGACCTATGCCCCCGGCGAAGAAGCGGGAACTGAGCAAGAGTCTGTCCAGGCCGTCAGGTTGCTTCTGAAACTGGGTGCCCAGATCAATGCCGTCAGCAAGTATGGCGAGACCCCCATGCATGGGGCGGCCTACAAAAATCTTCCCCAGGTGGTTCGACTCTTGGCCAAAGAGGGCGCCGACATCAAGATCTGGAACCGCAAGAACAAGCACGGTTGGACACCGCTGTTGATTGCCCAAGGGTATCGCTTCGGGAATTTCAAACCTTCGGCCGACACAGTTGCCGCTCTGCACGAGGTGATGCAGGAAGCCGGCGTCACTCCCCCCAAGCCAACCTCTCCGGCGGCTCGCCAAGACTATCAACAACAATAAGACGATGGATCGCGCAGGATGTTTGTGCGAGTGAGCATGGACCCTTCATTGGCCTGAAGAAGTTTCCGCAGTTGTGGGATCGATCCGCTGCTTGACCTCACAAACGCTGTCGGCCGGAAACCCGCCGTCCTTGGCATGCTGACGAATGAGATCTTCGTTCGGGGCGATATAGACGCAGTAGATCTTGTTGTCGGTGACATAACTTTCTACCCACTGAATCTCCGGGCCCAGATTGCGTAGCACATTGCAAGATGTCTGGGAAATGTTTTGCAATTCTTGTGGGCTTAAGTTGCCCGCGCCGGATAACGTTCGTTCGATGATATACTTGGGCATCAGTCTTTGGTCAGTTTGAGTTCTGGGCAGACGGAGAGCCTTCGGTGATACGCTTGGCCAAAGGCCCCATAGGGTAAAGCCTCGACAGAACGACTGCAAGTGCGACCTGCTGACCGGGCCTTCCGCTGCAGCGGCGACCTCGATAAGTTGCAGATCGAGTGAGTTGCAGATCGAGTGAGTTGCAGATCGAGTGAGTTGCAGATCAACTGAGTTTCTGTGGGAGTTGTCCGGGTACTCGTTCCAGCAAGCCATCGGGGTAAATAGGGTACTGGTTCAGCGGCTTCAAATGCACATAGCCGATGTGGCAGCCGCAGGTCGCATTCGAGCACAGTCGGGGCTGGAGGACGTTCTCCCAACCATCTTGGTAGATGTTGCCCAGCGGCTGAGCGATGAAATGGCAGCGGCGGATGGTCCCCTCTCCATCAACGGAGATCACACTTTCCCCGGCATGGCAAGGTTGGCCCAGACTCGCGTGCCGAACTGTGTTGAGCCGAAAGAGAGGATCGATCCTCTCCAGCCACTCGATCTCTTCGGGTTGGTAATAGTCCGGCTCGTCTTTGTAGGCATTGATCCACAAATACACACCCTGCGGTAGCTGAGCCCGCATCGTCTCGATTTCGGCAAACTCCTCACGAAGTCCAACCATCCCCACACTATAACTGATCCCTAATTCGCTGAGTCTCTGGCATTGGCGCAAAAAGTCGGCACGCTCGACTTCGCCAGGGTGATAGCTACACCACAATCCCAGTGACGGCAGATGGCAGCGATCCAGCCAACCCAGTCGCCAGGAAAGATTGGTCTGGATGGCCGCTTTGGGGACCTGGGGCAAATGCGTCAGCCGGGCCAACGCTTCTTGATACCAAGGCCGAGTCAAGCCCTCGCCCCAAGGTGTGAGCAGCACCGAGATTTGGTCACTTTCTCGGCGAGCTACCCAATCGACAAAGCGAACCAGCGCCTGCCGGTCAGCGGCAAGCTGCCCAGCGGTATCATGCACTTTGGCAAAGGGACAATACCAGCAATCGTAATTACAACTGGCCAAGGGACCCCGGTAGAGGATTTTCAGTTTCAAGGTCATCTCATCACCGCCAGGCAAATTCCTCAGACAGTCGGCGGACTCGCTCGGAATACAACCACGGGCCAATCGCATCGGACCTTTCTAAACCAGCAGGGGTCAACTTCACTCGCTCATCAGTGACCTCGGCCAGTCCCATTGGTTCCAGTTCCCTCACTGAGGGCAAGACGCCCAGAGGATCGCAACCAAACTGCTGACCAAAGGCGCCACGGGAAAGCCCTTCGCTCTGCAAAAGCCCTTGCAAAATGAACCGCCGCTTCCGTTCTTGATCATCCAGCAGAAACCCATGATGGGCTGACTGAAACACCTCCGCCGGACGGGCGAGGTAATCCATCAAGATCGAGCCGACCGATCCTTTTCCAACCGCCCATTCTGCTGAGTAATGCAATCGGCTGGTGTAAGACCGAGCCCCGCAACCCAAGCCCACCATGCCGTCTGTCTGGCAGCAGTACACCGGGCCGGCTTGCTCAGGGTTCCCTGGGGCCTGGAACATCCGCATCGATCTCTGGCGGTAACCGGCAGCGTTCAGCAGATCCCGGCCGGCACGGTAGAGGCTCAGCCGCTTTTCGTCCCAGGCAACATCGCTTGGGGAGTCGCGGCGCTTTCCCAAACCGGTGAGGGGCCGCACGTACAACGGGTAGAGGTAGAGTTCCTCAGGCTGATAACTAAGAGCGATCTCGATGGATGCCAGCCAGCTGTTGCGGGTCTGGCCTTCGCCCCCATAAATGAGATCGATATTGAGGTTGGGAATCCCCGCCGAGCGGACCAACGTGAGGGCTCGGTGAACTTGCTGCAGATGCTGAGGGCGGCCCATCGCTTTGGCATCGGCTTCAGAAAAACTCTGGACTCCGATGCTGACTCGATCGACGCCCCAAGATCGCAGCAGGGATAGCTTTTCGGGGGTGACTGTTGCCGGCGAGACCTCAATGGAAAACGGGACACCAAGGGCGTCGCAGCCCATCACATCGGCGACGATCTCCCTCAGTTCGGCCAGTTCCTCAACGGAAAGAAAGGTCGGCGTCCCACCGCCGATGGCCAGGCGAGCCCAAGCGGCATCCCCCAAGGCTGTTCGCACTTGTTGCGCCTCTCGTCGGAGGGCCGCCAGGTAGTGTCTGGGCAACTCGGCTGTGGGTTGAGAGAGGGTGAACAAATTGCAGAAGCCGCACCGCATCTCGCAGAAGGGCACATGCAGATACAGAAACAGGCTCTGGCGGTTCTCCTCAGCCCAGAGTTTGGCAAGCGAAACTGGTTGGGCCAGCCGCCGGTACGCTGTCTTGTGAGGGTAAGCGTAGCTGTAGCCAAGGTAGGGCGAACCAGTCAACAAGTGGGAGGCAATCTTGAGCATTCTTCGCGGCAATCAATCCGTTGCCAACGGAAGGGGAAAAGACCAACTCAAGCGGAAGGGGTCTTGGTACAAGTCCCTTCCAGAACGACCAGCATCACCCGCCGGAATAGACGCAAGTGACATTGACTAAACGAAAAATCTCGACCGCCCATTCCAGTCAGGTGCATCGATTTGCCCGGGCTTGGCAACTTGTGCGCGTTTTGGTTGCTTTCTGACTGGGTGGCCACCTTGGTAGGCTGTTGCTGGGCGGTCGGTGGTTCTGCCCAGTCTCTCCAATTGTCGTGGGTCCTCTGGCAGGTTCTGAGTTAGCCCTGGCCGAACTTCTCCAGGAACGCTTGACCGATTTCGCCCGGCTCCATCTCGTCGGCATCTTCGCCCCACATCAGTTTCGCAGCGATTTTCCATTCTGGCTCAAAGGCCGCGAAGACCTCAGGGGGATTGATGCGGCGGGCCGATTCTCGTTCCAGCCAGGCTGCCTCGTCATGGTCACTGAGGCTGAAGAAGACGGTGATCGGTTTGTCGCCGGAGTGGAAGAAGCCCTCGTCGGCCAATTCCTTGAGCGCCATGATGCTCGTCCCGAAGGACTGCACCTGAAAGGCCAGAAAGTCGGGCGCATCCGCGTTCTGGAGCATCTCGCACGCCTTCTCGATCTGCCCGCCGTACTCTTCGGCCTCGAAAGCCCACTCCGCGGTGCCCCAGCGGGACGTGAAACGCTCGTCGGAATCGGCGACGCCTGAGCGCTGGATCATCTTCTGGTACCGCTCTTCGGTGTTGGCCGAGGGAGCGACGGCGTCTCCATCGGCGTCATAAAGAGCAAAGGCATAGAAATGCTCGTCGGGGTGATCGGCCCGCAACTGGTTAAGCGTCGCTTTCACCCCTTCTTTGAGCAGCCTTTTCACCTCATCGAAATCACAGGTTTTGGTATTGTCACTCATAGCGCACCTCATCAATGAACAATTGCAGCTGAACAGCAAAGGTCAGGCACGGGGCAGGGTGACTTTGCCTGCACCGTCTTGTTCGGTCGTACTGTCGTTTTGTTGCATCCGCTGTGTCCTGTGATCCTTGATAAGTTGATCAAGCGAGCCCATCGGAAACAGCTTGTGCGGCTTCCTCACACCATCCGAGAAGCCAATCGATCACCGATGGAAAGATGTGGACAGGCTGAGCAACGTCCGGGCTGAAATGCCAAACTCCGGAGTCGTCTGTCTCCTCACAGCGGATGAAGTGAAAGTCGTCGCTCATGTCTCGGTAAAGGATGACAAAGGCACTTTTCGGCAACAGGATGGGATCCCAGACCGAGGAGAACTCCTCCGATTCGCGTATCTTTTCCCACATGTTGGCCGTCAGGTTGAGAATATTTTGGTAATGGACGGCAAGCCAGTCATGAGTAAATAAACGCCCTGATTGATGGCCCATCACCTCAAGAAAGCGACGGTAGGTTGATGGGAGGGTGATTTTGTATGTGGATTCGAGATGCTGAATTTCCTTATTCGTGCAGCCTACTAACTCGGGCCTGCGACTTTTGTGGCCTCCATTCGCTTTAACACAGTATTCAACCGGTCAACACGCATCCTGACTTCTCCTGTCCTGCCGAACACGTTGGTGGATGAGTTCTGAGACCAGTGATCCATGGCAACCGATGGTGGATCCGCTGGCTCCACCGGCCTTGCTACTGCTGCCTTCGGAAAAGTCTTGCTCGGCCAAACCGGATTGTATTCGTCCTCGGTTTTGCGTGTCTCCCGAGGTGCAGGCGTTTTACAGAAACTGGTCACGAATGTCTGGAGGGGCTGGCTCGTAGCGATGAGGCTCCATGGAGAAGCTGGCTCGGCCGCCGCTGAGACTGCGAACAGCGTTGGAGTAACCGAACATCTCTTTGAGAGGGATTTCTGCCTTGATGATGCTGTTGGGCCCTCGGACTTCTTGCTCCCGCAAGTGAGCTCGTCTTTGCAGCAAGTCACTGGTGATCGTCCCGACCGATTCATCCGGCGTGCTCACCTCGACTTTCATGATCGGCTCCAGGACAACGACCCCACCACCCTGAAGGCCACGGTCAAAGGCGTCTGCGGTCGCAATGCGGACCGCTTGTTCGCTCAGGTGTTCTTCCAGCGTTTCCAGCCCCAACGCTGTGACCCGGAGTTTGGTGAGGGGATTTCCGGTAATCCCATTGCCGTGCACCAGTCCCTCAAGGTCTTCGATGATCAATTCACGGGCTGAGGCCGCTTGTGGCCCTTCAAGCTGATCAACCAGTTGCAGCGGGTCTTCGTCGTCCTCGATGGGCTCCATCTTGATGGTGACCTTGGCGAAGAGTTGCTTGTCGCCGATGTGCCGGTCACAGAGGCCGGTGACCTCGACGGCCTTCTCAATGGTTTCGCGGTAGCTCACCCGTGGTTTATGGACTTTGACGTTGAGTTTGTAGTCGTTCTTCAGCCGGTTGGTGATGACCTCTAAGTGCAGTTCCCCCATCCCACGGATGATTGTCTCGCCGGTTTCTTCGTTAATGATGGCGGTGAATGTGGGGTCTTGTCGTTTCAGTAACTCCAGAGTGTCTGCAAGCTTCTTACGGTCGCCGGAACTCTCTGGCTCAATCGCCCGAGAGATCACTGTTTCTGGGAAGGTGATGCTTTCTAAGGCGATCGGGTGCTTGGGATCGCAGAGCGTGTCGCCTGTGGCACTTTCGCGGAGGCCGATGATCCCCACAATTTGGCCAGTCTCCGCTATGGAGATCTGCTCGCGGCGGTCGGCTTGAATATGCCAGATCTGGCTGACGTTCTCGCGTTCGCCCAGACGAGGGTTGAGCACTTTGGAGTTCGCTTTGAGCTGTCCTGAGTAAATGCGAGTCATACAGAGGTCGCCGTGCTTGTCGGCGAGAACCTTAAAGACCAGTCCGCAAAATGGTTCCTCGATATCAGGTTTTCGTGTGCCCCGTGGGTGTTCGGCCAACTCGTCGCTACTGCCTTTGGGTTTTTTGCGGGACTTCTTCTTCTCGATGATATCGCCTTCTACTGGCGGACGGTCCAGCGGGCTGGGCAGAAAGTGCATCACCGCATCCAGCAAAGGTTGGACACCGATATAGTGCAGGCTTGATCCGCAGAGCACAGGCTGCAACTGATAAGCAAGGGTTGCCTCCCGCAAGACCTTGCGAATCAATTCCGAGGGAACAGGCTTCTCTTCCATGACCAAGGTCATCAGCTCATCGCTGTGGTTGGAGAGCTCCTCTAACAGTGTTTCTCTCCACTGTTGGGCCCCGTCGGCCACCTCTTCAGGGATTTCGGCACCGGAGACCGTTTTGCCCATCGTCTCTGGATCAAAGCGAAACAGCTTCATCTCGATCAGATCAATGACTCCCCGAAACGGGTCGGGCATATGGGCCGGCCCCTCCCCTAAAGGAAGTTCAATAGCGACCGGATTGGCCCCCAGTTGCTGACGGATTTGGTTAAAAGTTCCAGAGAAATCTGCCCCTTCGCGGTCGAGCTTGTTGATAAAGCACAGCCGTGGCACATGATACTTGTCGGCCTGTTTCCAGACGGTCTCGCTTTGGGCCTCAACGCCCTCGCGAGCGCTGAAGATGCACACAGCTCCATCAAGGACTCGCAGGCTGCGTTCCACCTCGGCGGTGAAATCAACGTGTCCTGGGGTGTCAATTAAGTTGATGTGGACTCGGGGCTCGTCGATGCTCACCCGTGCGTCGGATGTTGCCGGGGGCCAATCGAAGGAAACGGCTGCTCCGTAGATGGTGATCCCGCGGGCTTGTTCTTCCGGATCGAAGTCCGTTTCGGTGGTGCCTTTGTCCACTTCGCCCATCTTGTGAGTGGCACCTGCGTAATAGAGCATCCGCTCAGTTGTCGTGGTCTTTCCGGCATCAATGTGCGCGATGATGCCAATGTTGCGGACACTCTCCAGGGGAATCGAAGGGCGGCTCATGGTTGCCTCCCCGCTCCTTTGCGGGGCGAAGTAGAAAGGGTTGATGGTCGAAAACGGAAGAACCGGTTGGAAGCTCAGCAAACAAAATCCACAGTCACAAGAGAGCGTCAATGGGTCAACAAGGCGACCAGCCGCGATCGGGAAAACCTGCAGTGCGCCTGAGTGAGTTCAGCAGGGCAAGTTCAGCTGAGCAAGTTCGGCAGGGCGAGTTCAGCGCACAAAAAGACCGTGCTCCAGTCGCCAACTCTATCCGTGGCGACCGAGGGCACGGCCAGAAATTTTTTAGAATTTTACCAGGCGAAGTGTGCGAATGCCTTGTTGGCGTCGGCCATTCGGTGGACGTTCTCACGTTTGGTGATCGCAGCACCTTCTTTGTTGTAGGCAGCGACTAACTCGTCGGCCAACTTCAGATGAGTCGGCCGCCCTTTGCGGGAACGAACAGCTTCCAGGATCCAGCGGATCGCCAGAGACTGTTGGCGGACTCGGTTGACCTGCATGGGGACTTGGTAGCTAGCACCGCCGACTCGCTTACTGCGAACTTCGATGGCTGGTTTGACGTGTTCGACGGCCTGGGTGAAAACCTCAATCGGTTCGACCCCAGGGACTTTCTTGGCGATCTCTTCCAGCGCGTTGTAGAAAACCCTTTGAGCAACGCTCTTTTTGCCGTCCCACATCATGCTGTTGATGAATTTGCCGGCCAGCAGGGACCCATGGCGAGGGTCAGGAGCTAGCTTCTCGCGGCTTGCGGTAATCCGTCCCATGGTCGGTGGTTGGGTCTCTGTTGGTTCGTGCTCGGAAAATCGTCAGGAAAGGGTCGATGGTTTTTCAGAAATTGCCACTCTTGAGCAATCAGCTCTCCCAGCAGTTTAGCCGCCCCACCACTGCCAAAAGGATCTCCCTCTCAGAAGGTGGACCAAAACCCCGCGGAAGGTTCGCCAGTTCAACCAAACTCTAGAATAATCTGTCCAAGTTTCTTGTGCTCCCCGTCCTTTTGGATGGGGGGTGGCACCAAGTTGAACCTGGCCCAACAATCCATGCCAACCAAGAGTCTGTCAGCAGGAACCTTGGTCGCCAGTTGCCTTGCTTGCCAAAAGCCTCAAGTGACCAGAGCCTCAAGTGTTGAGAGCTTTGGGTGCCAAGAGTTTCTGGAGTTAGAAAAGATGTCCGGTTCAACCCTTCTTGGCGCCGTAGAGGCTGCGGGATTGCTTCCGGTCCTTGACGCCTTGAGTGTCCAAAGAACCACGGATGATGTGATAGCGAACGCCCGGCAGGTCGCGGACACGGCCGCCGCGAATCAGAACAATGGAGTGTTCTTGGAGGTTGTGACCTTCGCCAGGAATGTAAACAGTCACTTCCTTGCCGTTGCTCAGCCGCACTCGGGCCACTTTCCGCAACGCCGAGTTGGGTTTCTTCGGCGTCATCGTCCGAACTTGTGTGCAGACCCCCCGCTTCTGTGGGCACTGGTCCAACACAGGGCTCTTGGTGACTTTCCGCTGGTATTTGCGGTTTTTGCGGATGAGTTGGTTGATTGTTGGCATACAACGAAAACTTCTGAGATCGCAACTCTTGAACGTTTGCGCAGGTCCAAAATCCGGAGCATTCCCTACCACCGGTTGAGAATAGTTGAGCATACGCAAACCTCACCCAGCGTCAACAGCTGCCAAGCAAAAGATTCACCAAGGCCTGACAATCCGCTGAAGCGGCCGGTCGCTCACACCCGACATTGGCGGATGGCCAGTGAGTGTCTGGGCCGGTTGTTGTCTAAGTCGGGCCACCCATCCACCTCATTGACCTTGCCGGTTGTCCAGACTGAACGTTAGAACAACATGCCTGCTGTTGCCAAGGGCGGTCCCCCAATGGTTGCCCAAGGCAGACGCCCGCAAACCCACAGCGAGGAACAATCGGAACCAGGCAGGGTGTCGGAACCAGGCAGGGTGTCGGAACCAGGCAGGGTGTCGGTGTAAGCAAGAGAAAGGAATCCCGTGGTGACCACTCAGTTCGCTTTTGCCAGCAATCAGCGGCTATTGGCTTTTGTCACTCTGGTGGGGTGTCTCGCAGTTGCCTTGGAGCAGCAGGCCGCTGGCCAGTTGACTGTTCCGCTTCCGCCAAGACCAGGCCAGATTGTCCCGGGCCAAGAGCACGAGACCGACCTGGAGACCGTCCTCAAGCAACAACTGCGTGTGATCTTACCTCAAGAAGAAGCTTATATCGAAAAGGTGGTTGAGCTGACCGAAGCCGACCAGTTGCCCGAGGATATGGTGATCACCTCCTTGCTGTGGGCTCGCCGGAAGCCGCGGATGCGTGTCCGCTACTTCGAGCGAGCATTGATCCTCAGGGCGTCACGGCTGGGCCTGACAGCCCCTCAGATTGAGCTGGATATTCGTCGTCTTCCGCACAGGTCAGGCCAGTGACTGGCAACGCACATCAGCTCGTTGTCTCGGCACGGGCGAGGACGGCGACTCCGACAAATCGAGCACCTGCTCGTTTGAGAAGACGGGCGATCTCCTGGCAGGTCGCCCCGGTGGTCATCACATCGTCAACCAGCAGAACCCGCTTGTCTTGCAGCCTCAGCGGTCGGCCCAAGAGCCGATGCACCCACAAGCTAAAGGCCCCGCGGACGTTCTCCTGACGACCTGGAACGGAGAGGGGTCCTTGGGGACGCGTGGCCTGCCAGCGGATCACAGCTTGAATGCGGGGAATCCGCAACCGACCAGCCAAACATCTCGCCACCGTCTCTGGACAGTTCGTCCCCCTGACCAACCGCCGACGCCAGTGCATGGGCACCGGAACAACCAGCTCAGGTGCCCAGGCTGCCAAACGTCCAGCGTGCTTTTGCCAAAGTAGCTCCGCTAGAACCTCCGCCAGCGGGATCTCCGTTGCTCGCTTGCACCGCAAGACCGCCGTGCGGAGAGTCCCCGAGTAGCTCCCCAATCTCACCACTTCATCAAACTGCAGTTTTTGCTTGCTGCAGCGAAAGCAAGGCTGGACCTTGGGTTCGCACTGTGCTTGTGTTCGGTCGGGGAGCGTGGAGGTCTGCGGGAAAGCAGAGCCGTTTGCTGGGTTCGGGGCGTTTGCTGGGTTCGGGCCAGTTGCTGAGTTCGGGCCGTTTGCTGGGTTCGGGGCCAACGCGGAGAGGCCGGAGGAGCCTTCCGCGGCTTGGTTTGGAACAAGAGCCGCTGGAAGCGCTTGCCCGCACCGCCGGCAGCAGAAGGGAGGGTCCTCCGATAAGCCGCATCGGCAAGACTCACAGAGGGCTAGTTCCACTGTCGGACTCAACGGGCAGTGACAAGCAAGGCAGCTCTGCGGAAAGAGCACCCCGACACTTGCGGAAAGCCACTGACGCAAGGCGTGCTTCAAGGGCATGGCTGTCGGTTCTCCCATCGTCGAGGGCCTACCGATCGTCCGAGGGCTGCAAAGCCTGGGCGAGACAATATGAACATAAGATCATCTGGACATATTGTCATGTCAACAGCATCGTGAAGAGTTTGGAGCAAAGAACCGTTGGCTTGAGATCCAACGAGGAAGCTCGGGCGGAATTCAGGCTCACTCCGTCGAGTTGTTTCTCAGGCGATCACCATTCCAAGTCCCGCCAGCGAGAGCTTTCCAGGCTCAGCAAGAGCACCCACTGTAGAACTCCGGCAAGTAGAACTCCGGCAAGTAGAACTCCGGCAAGTAGGACCACTGATGAGCCAAGGGACGAGCTACCGACAACTCTCGCTGTTTTCCGATTCGCAAACAAGCGAGGCCAACGACGATCGTTCTGGGGGTGATTCCGGGGTTTCGGGGGTCACATTGTTGCTTGGTCCTGCTCGCTGTGGGAAAACGACTCAACTGCTCCACCAGTACCGTCAAATCCTGCATTCAGGCCCGCCAGGTTCGGCTTTGTGGTTGGCCCCCACACGCCGAGTGGTAGCGCAGATTCAACAGCGTCTTTTCGAGGGCGATCTTCACGCGGTGTTCTCACCAGGGGTGATGACCTTTGATCAATTTGCCAGTGGTTTGTTGCTGGCCGGTGATGAGGTGGTCGACCCCTTAAGCCCCACCAAGCAGCGTCAACTCATCACGCGATTGATTCGCGATGCGAACCGCCAGGAGTTGCTTGAGCACTTTGCTCCGCTTGCCGAGAGCCCTGGCTTGGTCGATCTTGTGCAGGAGTTTATCACCGAGCTGAAACAGCAAAATATTTCGCCAGATGATTTGGCGGAGGTGCTGAGCAAACGAGATCATCAAACGGCCAAAGACCGTGAGCTGCATTTGCTCTATGCCCGCTACCAGGAATTCTTGCTAGGACATGATTTCTTCGATGCCGAGGGCTGTTACTGGGCGGCTCAGGAGCGATTGCAGAACAACCAATGGGAGCCGTTTCAAGATCTGGCTTTTGTTGTCGCCGATGGGTTTACCGCCTTCTCCCACAGTCAGTTGCAAATGCTCGGGTTGTTGGCTGCCAAAGCCATGTCGCTGACGGTGAGCTTACCCTTAGACCTCAACGACGATCGGGGCGACCTCTTTGCCCGTCAGCGCGAGACGCTGACAGCTTTGCGAGCCTATCTGCCCAAGGCCGTCCTGCAAACACTGCCTCGGCCCAATTCTCCGGACCCAACAACCAGGCAACAACAAACAACAGCGACAGAACAACCAAGGACGTCTCAGCGGTCAGGTCCTCTCGAGCCAACAGGCAACCAAGCAGGCATTGCAGGGCCGTACGATTCGAGCTGGCCGATGATGCAGCATTTGGAGCGGGAGCTCTTTCGAAGTCCCCGTGAGCAACAACCCTGTCGGCAGACTGCAGGAATCGAGCTGTTGGCCGCCGCTGGCGAACTTGCAGAGCTGGAACTCATTGGTCGGCGAATCAAGCAGTTGCTCATCGATGGCGATCCTGAGACCGGGGCTGTGGTCGTTCCTTCCGATGTGCTGGTGATCTTTCGTCAGGTCAGTCCAGTGCTGGAGTTGGTTGAGGAGGTGTTCGGGGAACTCGGCATCCCTTACACCTTGGAAGTCGGACCGCCACTGGCACGGGCCGCTGGCCTGAGCCGGCTGGTCTCGCTGCTTGAGCTGAAGGCGGAAGATTGGCCCTTTCGGCGATTGCTCTCCCTGTTGGGCAATAACTATTTCCAGCCGGATTGGCCCCAGTGGCAGGATGGCGCCGCTGTGGTGGCCGCCCAGCGGATGATCCACTGCTTTCGCGTCCCGCGAGGCAGCCGCCGGCTGCTCAAGTTGGTCGAGCAAGTCACCGACCCCGCCAACAGCCGCCTGAGATCCTCCACCGAGCGGAAGGCCGAAGCCCACGCAGCCCAATTAGCGTTGCCCCTGCTCAGTCGCTTGCACCAAACACTCGACCAAGTTCCCAAGTCGGCCACTTGCCTGGAGTGGGTTGATGTCTTGACAGAATTAGCCCAGCAAACTGGCTGGTTCAGCGTAGTCCTCCAAGGTGAGGAACCTGCCCATCGGTTGGATCAAGCCGCATGGACACATCTGAAACTCTCGCTGGAAAGTCTGGCGGAGTTGGATCAACGGACCGGTGGCGAGGACGCGGTGATTTCTCTTGCGGAACTGCTGACTCGAATTGGGGAGTTGTTGCGTTGCGAGTCGCTGCCCCCGGTGAACCCTGATGTCGGCCGAGTCCGCGTGCTCTCAGCACATCGTGTCGGCGGGCTGCGGGTTGGGTATGTCTTGATTTGTGGGCTGGCCGAGGGACAGTTTCCTCGGCCAGAACGTCAAGATCGCTTGTATAGCGAAGCAGAAACCAAAGAGCTCAACGCAGTAGGTCTGGGCATGTTGGACCGAGACCAGCAAGCTCAGCAGGAGATGCTGCTATTCTACCAGGCGATCACTCGGGCTGATCGCCGGCTGTATCTCAGTTACCCAGCCCTGGATGACAAAGCCCAGCCGGTGCTGCCCAGCCCCTTTTTTCAGGAAGTCGAGGGGGCGTTTGGTTATCAAGATGCCAAGCGGAAAAAGCCTCACTTGGCCACCGAAGGTGTGCTCGATCTCACTCCGGTTCCCCCAGAGGTCGACACCTGGCATCATCAGCCCGCCTGCCTTCGCCATTGGCGGGTGGCTGCCTTGGCCGAAGCCCTTGGACCGGCCGCGATCGGGCTGCCAGCTCCCCAGAAGACTCCTCGCGGGCCCCCGCCTGTGCGGTTGTTGGCCGCTCTGGCTCGGAGCGATCATCATCGGGCCCTTTGCGACAATCTCACCGCAGCCCTGCGGATGATTCACGATCGCAGTCGTCGGGAAACCTTTGGCCTCTACGAAGGCCTGATGAGCTCCCAGGCGGCTCGAGGGTGGCTGGCAGAAAAATTTGGCCAAAAGCCTTGGAGCCCCAGTCACTTGGAGCACTATCTGCTTTGCCCGTTTCGGTTTTTTCTCGGATCACTTTTGGGCATTGAGCCGCTGCCGGAGTTGGAATTGGCCTCGGATTACTTCCGCCGAGGCCATATCTTTCACGATACGCTGGATGATCTGCACCGGCAGCTCAACGATCACCACAAGCGGCCTGTCTCACCCCAAGAAGTCGCCCCGGAGGTTCTTGCCCAAACTCGCCAGCAGACTTTTGACTTCGTCGTCGGTCGTTGGCGAGATGGCGACCCCGTCAGCGAAGCGTTGTTGGAGATCGAGCGGCGGGAAGTCGAAGAGATGCTCGATCGGTACTTCCGCCAACATGAGCAATACGACAAACGCTGGACGGAGTTTCAACAGCCTCTGCGGCCAACCGGGCTCGAAGTCTCCTTCGGCATCCCTCCTCGGTCCCCTGAGGAAGCCGATCAGTGGATGGTCGAAGAGCCCCTGACCCTCTCCGATGGTGAGGTCGAAGTCCGCATCTCCGGCCGAATCGACCGCCTCGACGTCGGGCGTATCGGCGGCCGGACGGTCTTCAATATCCTGGACTATAAAACCGGTAGCGACAGGCACTACAAAATCGATAAAGTCCGCCGGGGTGAGGTGGTTCAGTTGCCCCTCTATGCCCTGGCCACCCAGCAGCTGCTGTTGGCCGAGCAAGACGCCGTTCCCTGGCTGGTGGGGTACTGGATCGTCAAGACCAACAAAGGCATCAAGGAACAAATGGAGCTGCATCGCATCACCGGCGAAAAAGTCGAGCCCACCGAGGAATGGGAGCGATTGCAGCAAACAGTCCGCCAACAGGTCTTTCGTGTTGTCCGTGGCGTGCAGGATGGCATCTTCCCGGTTTTCTCGACCGATGATGACTGTACCAGCAGTTGCGCGTTCCGCACGGTGTGTCGGATCAACCACGTTCGAGCTCTGCAGAAGAGCTGGCCGCCAACTGTCGAAGACACGGCTGGAGCAGTTCCCGTTCAAAGAAAAGACAACCAGTGATAAGACAAGCCAGCCTTCTTGTTGGGGCTATTTGATCGGCGAATCCCGGCGTAACAATCCGCCAACAACCCGGCCGGGATCGCGTGCGATCTTGTCGACGATCACGCGAACGTCTTCGAGGATTCGTGGGCCGTAGTCGACAAGGAGTGTGTTGACGTTGCGTACAATGGCGTTGGCGTTATTGTAAATCTGGGGATTGGTCAGCAACTGCCCAAGAGTGCCTTCGCCGTCGTTGAGGTTCTTCACCAACATTTGAGCTTCTCCAAGGATCACATCCAGCTTGGTGGCTGCTCCATTGATCCGCTCAAGCACTCGCGTCGCATCATCCTGAATGCCCTCGGTTAGCGGCTCAAGGTTTTGCAAATTCCGCTCTGCGGAACTGCCAACACGTTTGAACACCGTGAGTGCCTCACGAGCATCAGCGATCGCTCCGCGTGCATCGGTGACCGTTTCTCTTGCATCGGTAGTCAGAATTCGCAAAGACGTCTGCCCCTCTTTGGTGAGAGTCTCCAAAGACTGGTTGGCCTTGTCCGCAACCGAATCCAGCGATTGTTTGATGTCCTGGTTGACCGTCTGCAGAGAAGTCCGGACATCCTGCCTCACCCCCTCAATGGCCTGCTGGCTTTTGAGCAGCGTCTCACGGCCGGTTTTGACGGCTTCTCGTGTTTGAGCAAGCGTTTCCCGGGCTTCCTGAATCGCCGGCGGTAGTTCGGTGGAGATCCGGTTGATCGCAATTCTCAGCGTCCGATTGGCCAACAGCCGCCGCAGTTCCGTGACCCCCTCGTCCAAGTTCTGAAACGCTCGGTTCATCGTCTCCAGCGTTTCCTGAGTTTGCCTAAGAGCACCTGGGTTTCGTCGATTCGGGAGAGGCAAAACTTGGTCAGGCGGAACTGGCTGATTCCTGCCCGGCTGGCCTGCAGCAGGTTGTCGCAGCGCCACCCGTTCCGGAGGGCGACTCAGCGAGTGAGGCATCACTTGGCGGTGGCTGACCATGTGGAACCGAACCCTTGGCGTCTTTCCTGAGGGGAACCAGGCTTGCCGGTCGGCCCCTGGACGTTGCGGACCCAAAAGAGAGGGTTGTTGAAATCCAGGTCCGGGGAATCCAGGTGTTTGGAACTCAGGCGATCGATCCCGAGGTGTTGGAACTTGGGGCCCCGGAACGTCAGAACCCGGAACGTCAGAACCCGGAACGTCAGAACCCGGAACCTCAGGGCTTGGAACGACAGGGCTTGGAAAGTCAGGTGCTGGAGCTTCTGGTGCCTGTGGCGGAACTGGCTGCGATGCTTGGGGAGAAACTGGTTCTTCGGGAGCGAATTGCGGTGGTAAAAATTGTGGAGGTTGAGGCGGGGTACGGTTGGGTTCCAGAAAGCCAGGATTGTCGGGTCGTCCGGGCCCTGGGGTTTCGACGCGGGGCCTGTTGGCATCTGAGTCTGTCCGAGTTCCCCGAGGCGGGCCTGGCTGTTGGCGGACAGGCTGAGTCTGCTCAGGGAGAGGGGTCAGCTGCGGTAATGCTCCGGGAGACCGTCTTGATGGAGTTTCCGGCGCTTGGATGCCGACCGGCGGGAGATCGCCTTCCAAAGGCGGTGCACTGTCGCCCTCCAGAAACACCAGAACTCGGTGTCCGATCAATCCCAAGCGATCACTGGCGCGTTGAATGGACGCGGCGGTTTCTTCAATGGACTGGTTCGCTTGGTCTCCAGCCAGTGTCCATTGATCGGTGAGGCGTTGAACCGAGGCAGCCGTGTCTCGGACGGTCAGATCAAGAGATCGGCCTCTTTCTTTCAACTCGGTGAAAACATCATTCAGTTGAGTCTGAAATTGCGTCAAAGCTTCCAGGGGGTTGGGGGCAACCGATCCTGGGATTTCGCTTCCAGGCTGAACGGTCTCTTGGTTCTCGGCAAAACTCGGTCCCGGAACGATCTCGATGGTGGCATCGCCCAGCAGCGAGCCGGTGACCTGCGGAAGTTCTCCTGTCAACAGCACTCGGTCCTTCTGAATGGCAGCACGCACCAAAACACCCCCGCCGCTGTCGTTGACCAGTTCGACGTCGGTGACACGCCCGATGAGCACGCCGCTTTTGCGAACCGGCGTATCCACGGTGACCCCTGGCGCTTGAGGGACCCGAATGGTGACTTCGTAAGTGCCCTGGACCAACAATGGCACTTCCCCAAATAAGAGGATCAACACCGCCGTGATGATGAGGGTCGCCAAGACCATCACCCCCACACGAAACTGCATCAATCGCTCATCCATGGTCGTTCAGAACTCAAATCAAGGAGGTGGGAAGTACGCTGGCTGACGGACTCATTCACGCGGATCTTGTTGAATCCCTGAAACAGCTTTGACCTGGCCCACCGCGAAGACCAACAATTCGGGCATCCGCTGGGCCTCTGGCTGACCCATTGAGCGCTGGACTACTGAGTGCTGGACTACTGAGTGCTGACCCATTGATCGCTGGACTACTGAGCGCTGGACTACTGAGTGCTGGACCACTGAGTGCTGGACCATTGAGTGCTGGACTCATGGGGCAGACGGTCTCGCTGGTGGTGTTCGGCTGTGGTTTTCTCTGTTAAGTTGTTCTTGATTGCGTTTCTCGACACTACTGCTCTTGGGGAAAATTCTTGCTTGTCCAAAACGCTGCAATGGCACAAGAACCGCTGAGTTCGCGGCCTTTCCAGAAACCGGACGAGCCAAGATTTTCCCCAACCTCGGTAAGATCGATGTTGCTACAGTCAGATTTTTCTACTGAGGGGTCGCCTTGGGGTTTTAACGTCGGGCGTTGAGATGTTGTTGATAGGCTTTGGCCTCGGACATTTCCAGGAGTCGTTCGCCGGCCTCCCCGGCGACGAACTGGCGGACACGCTGATCCCGGCAAGTTTCCAGCTCGGAGGGAGTTCCGTCGAAGAGGACTTGGGATTCGCGATGACTCAGTCGTGAGAGCGGGAAGAGCATGATCACCCGGTCGGCCACTTTGAAGGTAGTTTTCATATCGTGAGTGACGATGATGCTGGTGACTGTACGCCGCTGCCGAGTTCGCAAGATTAACTCGTTGATCACGTCGCTCATGATGGGGTCCAACCCAGTGGTCGGCTCGTCGTAGAGCATGACCTCAGGGCCCAGGGCCAGTGCTCGGGCGAGGCCGACACGTTTTCGCATCCCGCCGGAGAGTTCAGCTGGCTTCTTCCCGACGGCGGATCTGGGTAGGCCGACCTCAGCCAACAACTCGAAGACGATCTCCTCGATCTCCTCTTGAGTCTTGTTCGTGTGTTGCCGCAGCGGAAAGGCGATGTTTTGTCCGACGGTCATGCTGTCAAACAGGGCAGCCATCTGAAAGACGAAGCCAAAGCGAGTCCGCTCCTGAGTGAGCGCTCGTTCGGAGAGTTTGCTCATGTCTTGCCCGTCGAAGATCACCCGTCCGGTGGTTGGCTGCACCAGCCCGATGAGCGATTTCATCAACACCGTCTTGCCGCAGCCGCTTTCTCCAATGATGCAAACCGTTTGGCCTCGACGGACGCTCAGGTTGATATTCCGTAAGACATGCTGACGTCCAAACCGGACGTGCCCCTCCTGGATCTGCAAAATCGACTCGCCGGTCCCATCGGCGCTGGGCAAAAAGGTGTTCTCCGGCGCTGCGGTTGGGTTGACCGGCCGTAAAGCGGTTTCTGCAGTGACCAGCCTCGACTCGGTTGATCCCTTCCATTCCGCTGGCCCTGCTAGATCCGATGTTTTCTTGCTCACTGCGGGTCTCCGAGATCGGATTCTCGTTCTCTCAGGAAGCGTCGCCGATGGTTGGGCCATTGCATTGGGGGCGATGACCGCTCTGGGGACAATGGCCCTTTGAGGACGGCGACTGATGCTCGCAACGGGCTACAACATAAGGCCAAGGAAAAAGCTACTTCTCCAGAAGATGCTTGTGATCGTTGCACTTGTGAAAAGTGCTTCTGGGAGAACGCGTTGCCAAAACGAATTGTCAGACAGAGCTTGTCAGAATGTGTTTGTGAGGATGTGCTTGTTAGAAAGCGGTTTCGCCGTTGGGCCAGATCGCGTATTCCACATGATCCAGTACGATGCCCAGCATCAGGTCGAGCAACAAAATCATCACAAAAGAGTAGACAAATGCCCCGGTGGCAGCACGCCCCACACCCTCGGCCCCAGGATCGCAGTGAAAGCCCCGATGGCAACTGATGATGGCAATGGCCGCCCCAAAGAAGCAACTTTTGAAGATGCCCACAAAGACATCAAACGAGTTGACCGCTTCTTTGCTGTTTTGCCAGTAATGGTGCCAATCCACACCCAAAATCGAGATGCTGAAGAACGCCCCGCCGACGACGCCCATGAAGTCGGCCATGACTGCCAAGGGGGGGATGAGCAACAGGCAGCCCAAGAATCGCGGCACCACCAACAACTGAATCGGGTTAGCCCCCATGCCGACGATGGCATCGATCTGCTCGGTCACTCGCATAGTGCCCAACTCAGCCGCCATGGCACTGCCGACCCGCCCGGCCAACATCGTTGCCGCCAGCACCGGGCCGAGCTCGCGGACCAAGGAGAGATTGATCAACGAGCCCAACTGCGTCTCCAGCCCGATGGAACGAAACTGGCCAAAGGCTTGCACCGCCAGAACCATCCCAATAAACAGCCCCGTTAAGGCCACCACCGGTAAGCTCAAAACGCCGATTTGGTAAAAGCTTGGCAAGAGAAGGTCGCGCCTAGGGAGCTTCCAGAACATCCAGGTGATCGTTTGGCTGCCAAAGAGAGTCACCGCTCCCAAGCCGATCATCCAGTGAACGTACAACTCGCCCAAGTCGGCCACCCAGTCGACTGCTGCCTGCAACGGCGACCACAGAGCCCGACTCTCGACCAACTCTGGCTCCCAGTCGGACTCTGCCCCAGCGTAACCCCGGCCTCCGCCCTGTGTTGATGGCTTCTGGTGACTGGCCGTTTTTTGACTTGCTGTTTCTTGGCCAGTTGTTTCTTGGCCAGTTGTTTCTTGGCTAGTTGTTTGCCTTGTGGTTGTTGGTTGACTGGAAGACTGGTCTTCCGTCGCCTGTTGGGAACTTGGATTTTTCTTTGATTGGGAAGTCTGGTCAACTCCCGTGCGTGTTGTAGCCATACGCACCTGCTGACTTTGCGGAAACGCCGCAACGGCCTGTGAAACCGTCTCCGGTATCGGCTGCCGTTGCCCAGTCATTGAGGTCAACTTATCTGGTTCGGAAGTGCGGGAGAACAATTCCGCTTCCCCGGTTGAAAAAGCCCAGGAGAAATTTCCGGATTGCAGCCCCTGTTTGGGTCACCGTCACCAGCGGGGAAGATCTGGGACTCGTCGCGCGTCGCCTCACCTTCACCAGTCCTTCTCCAGAACCCTCCGAAGCCAGCAACTCGCCTCGGTGACTTTGAGCTCCTTTTCCCTCACCTTTGCTGACGTTCTTCCCTCCGATGTGGTTGGTAGCTTCCGCCGCTGACACGCGTTATCATCCACCAACTTTGATTGGTTTTCCCGTTTCCCGTTGGTTGGGTCTGTGTCGGTTGGGTCTGTGTCGAAGCGGTCCAACCGTTGAAAACTCAGAGGATCCCAGGAGTCGTCCATGATTCATCTGCCCAGGAATTCCGTTTGCTTTGGCTTGTTGTTTCTTGCGGCCAGTGTTTGCTTGGTTCACACTGGGGAGGTTCACGCGGCCAAGCCCGAGCATGTTTGGAAACGCTGGCGAGGCGCCGAGGGTCGCAACATCTCGCCGGTCACGGGGATCCGCAAGAATTGGAACCAGCAGCCGCCCAAGTTGGTCTGGATGGCTGAAGGGATCGGCGAGGGCTACGCCAGCGTCTCGGTTGCCGATGGTCGGGTGTACACAACAGGCAATCTGGGCGACCAAGGTCAAGGTGTCATTGCTGTCAATGATGCCGATGGGTCGGTGATCTGGACGACTGTGTTGACCGAAAAGCCGCCCAAACACGGTTACCAGGGATCACGCTGCACTCCTACCATCGATGGTGATCGATTATACGTTGTCACCAGCGATGGGCAGATCGCTTGTCTGAAGTTGTCAGACGGGGAGGTTCTCTGGCAGCGATCCTTCAAGGAGTTCGGCGGAAAGATGATGAGCGGTTGGGGCTACAGCGAGAGTCCCCTCATCGATGGTGACTGGGTGCTTTGCACCCCAGGCGGCCAAGATGCCATGATCGTGGCGCTGAACAAGCTGGATGGCAAAACCGTTTGGCAATCAGCAGTGCCCAACTTCGGCCCCAAAAAATCTCAGAAAGGAAAATCCATCAAAAGAGGTGCCGGTTACAGCTCACTGCGAATCTCCCATGGTGCCGGCGTGAAACAGTACGTCCAACTCATCGGCCAGGGCCTGATCGGCGTCCGCGCCTCCGACGGCAAGTTCCTTTGGGGTTACGGAAAGGTCGCCAATGGAACAGCCAATATCCCCACTCCTTTGATTGCCGGTGACTATGTGTTTGCCTCCACGGGCTATCAAACAGGATCGGCCTTGGTCAAGTTGTCTCCCGAGGGAGACGGCGTGAAGGCCGAGGAACAATACTTCCTCAACGCCAAAACCCTGCAGAATCACCACGGTGGGATGGTGTTGATTGGTGACCACGTGTATTGCGGCAATAAACACGGAAACGGCTTCCCGACCTGTTTGAACTGGAAGGAAGGCAAAATCGTCTGGGGAGGAGAAATGCGAGGACCAGGTTCTGGGTCAGCCGCCATCACCTACCTCGACGGGTCAATCATCTTCCGCTACCAAAATGGGACCGTCGCCCTGATTGAGGCCACTCCCAAGGAGTATAACCTGCAGGGCACCTTCCAGCCCGCCTTCACCGAAGGAAGGAACTGGGCGCATCCTGTTGCCGTCAACGGACGTCTCTATCTGCGTCAAGGCGACAAGCTGATGTGCTATGCCCTGAAGTGACCCCCAGACACGGAAGTTCCAACAGCCCACTCCCAAGCCGGGCGACAAACAGAAGCCCGGACTCCAGATGGCCTGGGCAAGACCTCCGTGAGTGCCCTGTTATGATAAGTATCTATTCTCTGCGATAAGTTGATAAGATAGGCAGGGACGAAACGACCGATGACCTGGGACGAGTTGCCTTTTGGGCGACAATTCGCCCCACATTGTTCCTCTTTGAAAAACCCGAGCAGGAGCATGCCCTGCTGCTGAGGTTTTTTGAGCAGCGGCTTTGAGCAAAGGACCGCTGAGAGGGAGACTCGGCCATCTGATCAAGGCTGCCGGAAGGCTCTGGTTTGTACTTGATTGCTACGCAGGTTGCGATCGATACAATCAAAGGCCGGTGCCGGCAGATTTGCTGAGTGTGGGAAGGTCTCGCCGATAGATTCGGGCGTTGTCCAGGCTGCCACAAGTCCGGTCGGTTCTACTGCTCTTGGGAAAAATTCTTGCTCGTCCAAAACGCTGGAACAGCAAAACAACCGCTGATTTCGCAGCCTTTCTACCAACCAGACGAGGCAAGATTTTCCCCAACCTCAGTACGTCCGGCGGCTCCAAATGCGGCCGGTTCCAAGCGAAACGTGAAGCTGGGAAGAAAGCAGATTTGCCAAGGTTCCTCTGAGGCCGAGATGATGTCCCCATCGATGAAACGACGCGACTTTCTGGCTGGTTCCCTTGCTGGCGGAGTGGCAACTGCTGCTGGTTTGAGCTCCACGGCTTCGGCTGGGCAGTCTCCACCTCAGCAGCAGGAATTCTATGAACTGCGAATCTATCGTTTGGCCGGTGGTAACTCGGGGCAACTGATCGCTGATTATCTGAAAACGGCCTTGCTGCCAGCCTTGGCCCGAATGGGGCTGGATCGCATTGGTGTTTTCCGTCCCCAAGAAGAAGATCAGCCTCAGGCGATCTACACACTGATTCCGTATCCCACCCTGGAGGTGTTGGCAGGACGGAATTCTCAGTTGGCCGCCGACGAAGAATACCAAAAGGCTGCTGCGGAGCACTTCGCTCGCCCCAAGAAAGATCGCACTTACACTCGTATCGAAAGTCGACTGATGAAAGCCTTCGCTGGGATGCCGGTGATGGAGTTGCCGCCGCAATCCAAGGAAGGCAAGCCCCGAATTTTTGAGGTGCGGGTCTACGAAAGCCACAACGAACACCTCGCCCAGCTGAAGGTGGAGATGTTCAACAAAGGCGAGATCGACATCATGAGGAAAGTGAACATGGCACCGGTCTTCTACGGCGAAACACTGATCTCAGACGATCTCCCGAACCTGACGTACATGCTCTCGGCGCCCGACCTAGAGAGCCACAAGCAACACTGGGGTGCTTTCCGAGTCGATGCAGATTGGGATCGCATGAAGAAGATGAAACGGTATCAAGGGACCGTCTCGAAGATCACCAGTGTGATGCTCACACCTCTGGATTGTTCCCAGATCTAGGCCCGGTCTGAACACACGCCCGTCGTCCAGAGGCACGCGGGGCAAGTTGCTGGACAAGAAAGGCGAAGCAGGTGAACCCAAGAGGTTCGTCGGTGACGCCAGCTGCCCGAAGCCAGTTGCTCGAAGCCAGTTGCCCGGAGCCAGTTGCCCGGAGCCAGTTGCCCGGAGCCAGTTGCCCGGAGCCAGTTGGGTGTTTTGAGGCAGAGTTGAGTTCGCCTCAGATCGGTGTTCCACCCATCGGGCTTTCGGTCTGACTTCCCCGATCTCGCATTCAGTGGGGCAGCCAGAGGCCCACCGGAAGGTCGGATCGCCGGTCGTTTCTCTCCAAGCCGGTTGAAGACTGTTCAGGGAATCAAGAGACCGCAATCTCACCACAAGGTCATCGGGACCACTGAAGACACGACTTACTGAGGTTGAGGAACCTCTTGGCTCGTGCGGCACAGCGGAGAGGCTGGTCGATCAACAGCTGGCAAATCAACAGCTGGCAAATCAACAGCTGGCAGATCACTGGTCGTTCCGGCGGATCGCGTGTTTTTTCGAGCAAGAATTTCCTAGGGGAGCAGTAGGTCCTTCGTCCCCGAGACATTGGCAAAGCCCTTGTTCGAGCCGTTTTCGTCGACGCCTCAGTGCAAGCTGGGGATTTGCTCAAGGAAGTTGCCGTTCTCGCCCTTCACTCAATCAAGCCAACGCCACCGGTGTTGTTGATAGGGGTCTTTTTGTCAGGGGTCTTTCTGTCAGCTGCGTCGGAACTTGCCCTTTTCAGCGGACAGGCTCGTGGCCGAGCAATCGGCGGATCAAGCCGATTTGCCCCGCGTGCAGCATCTCATGGGCTGCGCAGAAGTAGAGCGAGCCCAGCACAGTGTCCTCCACCGCATAAGGCTCCAGCACCCGGGTGGAGAGGATCGCTGGATCGATCTGCGGCCATTCGACCAAGAGCTGCTGGTAGACCCCATCGAAGGTGGCACGAATCTCGGCAGGGGGCAAGTTCTTGGCAGGGTCGGGTTCTGGCTGGGATCCCCGAACAAAGCGTTTCAGAAAAGGCTTGGGGATCACTTCGGCATCGTCGGGCGTTTTGCCCCGGAGTCGGAACAAGGTCAACATATACTGAGCCATCGCCAGATGGCCCACCTGCCAGGCAATATGAGTGGGGCAGCCGGGCGGTTGGCAGAACCATTGGTCATCGGGCAGCCCTTCGAGGAGGCTGCGGGTATAACTTCGGGCAAACTCGATTTGACCGCGAGCCAGTTCCAACTCAGGCGGGAAAGTTTCAGAGGACATGCAACCTCGGGGATTGGTCCAGACAGTCGTGAACACAGTTTGAGTCAGCGGCACCTCAGAATCGTCTTTAGCCTATCGACTTGGTCGGAAGTTCAGAAGCACCGCCAAAGGAGGTTGCTTGCACTCAACAGCCCCGTTGGTGTACGAACTCACTGAAACCAAGAATGTGGTCTGATCTCGTCCCAGCATCAAAAAGAGAGGTAACCGATGAAAGCGCTGGTCAAACGCCATGCCGAACTCGGCCTGTGGCTCGAAGACGACGTGCCAGAACCATCGGTAGGGATCAACGATGTGCTCATTCGCGTCGATCGCACAGGGATCTGCGGGACGGATGTTCACATTTACAAATGGGATGCCTGGGCCCAGAAGACCATCCCGGTGCCCATGGTCGTCGGGCATGAATTTGTGGGCACTGTGCAGGAGGTCGGCAGCAACGTCAACGACTTCCAGGTGGGGGATGTCGTCAGCGGCGAGGGCCATGTGGTCTGTGGAAGATGTCGCAACTGCATGGCTGGCCGTCGCCATCTCTGCGCTCGAACCGAAGGAGTCGGCGTCAACCGCCCGGGCGCATTTGCCGAGTACCTCGCTTTACCGATGACCAATGTCTGGCATCACTCCCCTGAGATCGATCGGGATATCGCGGCCATCTTCGATCCCTTTGGCAATGCTGTGCACACAGCGTTATCGTTTCCGGTCTTGGGCGAAGATGTGCTGATTACCGGAGCTGGACCCATCGGCGTGATGGCCGCAGCTGTGGTCCGGCACGCCGGCGCTCGTTTTGTGGTGGTCACCGACGTCAATCCCTATCGCTTGAAACTGGCTGAGAAGATGGGGGCAACCCTGGCTGTGGATGTTCGCAGCACAACAGTTGCGGAAGCTCAACGGAAGTTAGGGATGCAAGAAGGATTCGACGTTGGGTTGGAGATGAGCGGCCATCCCCAAGCGCTTCAGGATATGTTGGCCAATATGTGTCATGGCGGCCGGATCGCCATGCTGGGCATCCCGACGGAGAACGTCGCCATCGACTGGAACACCTTGGTCTTCAACATGCTCACCATCAAAGGCATCTACGGTCGTGAGATGTATGAGACTTGGTATAAGATGACAGTCATGTTGCAGAGCGGACTGGACATCGCCCCGATTATCACTCATCGCTTTCATTACACGGAATACGAGAAGGGTTTTGAAGTCATGCTTTCCGGGCAGTGTGGCAAAGTCCTTCTCGATTGGGATGCCTGAATTCGTTCGCTGGCACGGTTCTGCCAGCAAACCAGTGCCCGCATTGTCTTGAAAACTCTCCCACCCGATGACTCGGCAATGTGACAGTTGTCGAAGGTTGTCCAAGATCGATGCCAACCGATGGTCTGATGGTGATCCGGTTGGCCACCGTGGGGAACCTGTTTCCCGGTCGAGACCTTGTGGGCAAATCGCTGCAAACAAACAGAGCGTGTGGCACAAGGCCACACGCTCTGAGAAGACTTCATGGGTGATCTACGAAGTAGGCCCACTTTGAGTCAGTTTGCACTGACACAAATCGGTTTATTGGTCTTCTGCAGGATCGCTCTGGGCTCCCTCTTCGATCGAGAACAAGCGGCTCTTATTGGCGATATAGAGCCGGCCGTTGGCGGCCACCGGTGAGGTGTACACGGCGTTGCCGACGTTGATCTCTCGAATCGGCTCGGCGGCTTGAGGATCAGCGGAATGCTTAAAGATGGCGATGTCTCCGTCCTCATCGCCGATATAGACATGCCCTCCGGCGATCAACGCCGATCCCCAACTGGCGGCAAACATATCATAGAACCAGTGACGTTTGCCGGTCTTGGCGTCCACACAGTGCACCAAACCCGAGAAGTCGGCAATGTAGAGCAGATCGTCTTTGATGCTGACTGTACCAATCGAACGGTGCATGGTCTCCTCAAAGGCCAGTTCACCGTCGTTGTCCAAGTCAATCCCCGAGTATCGCCAAACCGCCGCACTGTTGGGATTGGCTCGAGCCTTATCGCCCTTTTCTGGTTCCTCAGCCTTCAGCCGCTTGTGGGCGATCGGCGAGGTAAAGTTGTCCTTGGCGTTGTAGACAAGTTCGGGGCTGACATCGCCGCGTTTGGTGGGGTCGAGGCACCACAGGTTCCCGACACCCTCTCCGTGTTCGGGGTCCTGGCCGGTGACCACATACACCAGGCCCTTGTAGATGACCGGAGTGCTGATGATGTTGTTGCGGGTTCCCCGGCCGCCGAGAATCCACACGCTGTCTTTGGGGTTGGCGTCGAACTTCCACAGCAAGTTGCCGGTTTTAGGATCGAAGGAATACACGTAGCCATCGCCAGCAGCGAAGATCGCCTGGGAGACACCACCGAGCACACCGTAAGCAGGGCTGGACCACTGTCCGTGGAGGATGTTGGTGGCGGGGCTTTTGTCCGTCCACAGCACTTTTCCGGTGTTCTTATCCACAGCGATGAAACTGGGAGCATCGGGGGCAGGCAAGTTGATGTGGCTGGCATCGAGGCCATTGGAGGTATTGACCAACAACACATCGTCAATGGCACAAACCGAACAGCTGCACATGTTGTGCTGGCTGACCCCGAGTTCGCCCATCATGTCCAACACCCAGATGACATCAGCTTCGTCTTGGGATGTGTGAGTTTCTTCTTGGAAGGGCCCATCGTTCTCACCGTCTCGGAAACCCTGCGTATCCAGGCAGCGGACTTCGCCTCGACTGGTGACAAACCACAGCCGCTGGCCTTCCACAAGAGGGCTGCAACAAATCCCCTGCCGAGGCCAGTCGTGGACGCGTTCGGTGGGAAGCTTCTCGCTGGAGTGCTGCCAGAGGAACTTTCCCGTCTTTTCCTCAAAGCAAACCAGCACACCAAGGTCCTTCTCTGGCGGATATCGCTTCAGGTAACCAGCTCCGTTGTTGGTCCCTACATAGACCTGGCCGTTGGCGATGACTGGATTACCGTAGGTCTGAGTGCCCAGCGGGACGGACCATTTGATGTTCTTGCCGGTCTCAACATCCCATTCCGTTGGCAGCTTTTGGATATCAGGGGCATTATTTCGCGAGGGGCTTCCACACCACATGGGCCAATCGTTCTGGCCAACATCCTTCCAGTAGCGGCGAGAAATCAGAGGCATATCCGCTTGCCAAACCTTCTGCGGGATGGCCGAAGGGATCTCTTCTGGGCTGTCCCCAAGGGCAACCTGCACGCCAGTTGGCTGAGTGGGATTCTGCTGGGTTGTCTGGGACTCAGGTACTTGGGACTTAGGCTCCTGGGTTTCAGGTGCCTGGGTGTTGGGTGACTCCGACTTCGCCGATTGGGAGGCCTCGGCTGGTTGGTCGTTGCTGGTGGCAGGAACTTGGTCGGCAACCGATTGAGGTGATTGACCACAGCCGATGGCCAATAAGGCTGGAATCACAAGGGCCACACAGAGGGCTGGCCTCAAGAGAGCGCGTTTCATAGGGGTCGATAATCCTCAGTTGAAGTATCTGATCAGTTCTCAAGTCGATGTTGCGTGTCAATTGTCAAACTTCGCCACCGATCGCAGTGCAAGGAGTGCTCATCGCGAAGCATTGGCGGCTTTGGCGCGGTGGTACTGTGGCCTGAACCTCTTGCATCTCACAGGCAATGTCCAAGCAAGGCAATGTCCAAACAAGGCAATGTCCAAACAAGGCAATGTCCAAACAAGGCAATGGCCAAGGTCTCACCCGCCAGGGCAGCCTATTGGCCCAAGGGCTTGGGGCGATCGTTGGTGGCAGCCTTACCTGCCTGAGCTGCAGGTCCGGCATCGTTGGGGTAAACCCGGATGTTGTCGATGAAGAGCTCTGCGTCGGTGGCGTTGCCAAAAAGTCCGGGCGAACCAACCGTGTCAGGTCGAAGGTCGTTCCGCTGGATGGTCCACTCACTTGGCTCTTTCTCCTCCCTGGGCCACACCTTCCCTCGGAAAACCGCCATGGGCTTGCCGTCTTCGTTCGTAGAGAGGCTGGCCTGGAATTTCATGGTGTACCAGACTTCTGGCTTCCAAGAGAAAGGTTGTTCGGTGTATTTGATTTCGTGGCTCACCCAGGAATAAATCTTCAGCACTTGGCTGGCCCCCAACAGGTCCATGCGGTAACGCTGTGCGGTCAATCCCACATCGGGTAACCGCACACCCTCGCTGGAGCCTTTGACATCTGCTTGCACGGTGTAGTTGCTCAGATCATCAGGACCAATCCACCCTTGGCTGCGGGTCCCCTTGGGGATCGTTGTGACCTTGACAATGAGATTGTTGCCGTCGACCTTGCGGACCTGGTGTCGATAACGGATTCCAATCCAAGGTTCTGGAATCACCCCATCCTCGAAGGTGTACTGCCACGGCAATGCGGGAAAGAGCCGAATCCGCCCCAGACCTTGCAGGGCTTGGTCTGCCCCTGGCTGCTTGAGCTTGGCAGTCACCCTCACTCCCAGAGGTTTGTCGCTTTGCACCGTTGCCAGACCGTTGGCGTCGATCTTGCCGCCCTCGGTGATGCTCCAGGTGAGCTCCTCAGCCTTGGCCTCTCGGAGAAGTTGGCCGGCTGCGTTGAAGAGACGTGCACGATACTGTTGGCTCTTTCCAGAGCGGAGTAAGGACTCAGCCGGGAGCACCTGCACATGAGCGGGAGTGCGATCAGTCAGGGGCATCTCTGTCGGCAAGCTCTTCGCCGGAAGGCCGCCATCTTGAGCTTGACCTGTCCCAATGCAGTAAAGAGTTTCAGTGGTGGGCACATAGAGACGGCCATAAGCCACCAGGGGTGAACCGTAGATTTGGCCGTCGACCGTCAAGCCCCGAGGGCTGAGCGTCTTGGTGACTTTGCCGGGTTGATCTGAGTCCAGTTTGAAGACGTGAAAGCGGCCGTTGCTCTCGGCAACAAAGAGCTTGTCATCAGCGTGCAGAAGGCTAGCTCTTTGGATGGTGCCCAGGATCTCGTTGCGGCGGCTCAGACGCAACGGCTTGCCCGTTTTGGCATCCACCGGCAACAGTTTGCCGGTGTCTAAGGCACAATACAAAATCCCATCAACCAAAACCGGTGTGCTGCGTCCCATCTGGGATTCTTTGATCTTCCAGATCGTCCCCGTTTCGGTGATGTCGCCAGAGCCAGTGCCATCGATCGCGACGATGGCGCCCATCGAGTTGTCTTCGATGTTCTCTTCGGTCTGGCCGATGTAGACAACATCATCGACCACCAAGGGAGTGCAGTTGAGGCCCCGCAACGACAACTGATATCTCCAGATGACCTTGCCGGTGCGTGGTTGCATGGCGTAAACAGCCCCGTCGCCAGCTCCAAAGACGATGGCAGCCTGGCCATCGAGGACACAGGCAACCGCAGCGCTGTAAGTCGTATCATAGGGAAATGGTTTGGTGCCACCGAACCACACCACCTCACCGGTGAGTTTGTCCAGCCCGAGGAAGCGGTGTTCGGGCTTGGCGAATTCTCCCCAGTTGATGGTAATCCCGGAAATGATCACCAGATCCTCAAAAATCAGCGGCATGTTGGTTCGCCCCCCATAGGTGGTCAGCAAACCGAATTGCTCACTCAGGGACCGCTGCCACACGACTTCGCCGGTGTCTCCTCTCAGACAAGTAAATAGCCCGCCAACGCCGAGGGCGTAGACATTGTTGGAAGTCGGATCGGCAGCCACACAACTCCAGGCCACTCGAGTATCGGGAACGTCGGAGAGAAAAACATTGAAGCGATACCGCCAGAGGATCTTGCCGGTCTCGGCCTCAGCGCAGATAACCTGCTCACCCTCTTGATTGGTCCGGGGTTGGTCGCGGGCCAACAGATACAGCTTGCCGTTGATGGCCACCGGCGTGCTACGGGTGGCCAACTCCTCGCTCTGCCAGAGAATATTTTCGCCTTGGGGGCTCCACTTCTCGGGGAGGCCTGTCGCTGGGCTGGTGCCATCGAAATTGGGACCTCGCCAGTGGGGCCACTCTCCGGCCTTGGTCCCCACCACCTTCACACCCTCGGCCACTTTGGGCTTCAGTTCGGTGCTGACCGGCTTGGTCTTTGTGAAGGCTTCTGCTTGTTGGCCAAAACTTGTCTGGGCATTGAGAGCTGTCCCACCAAGAACCAAGCTCAGCAGAAAGACTCTCAGGCGAGCAGCGGTGACCGATGAATCAATGGAATCCAGGGGCATAACAGATGATGTCCTCGCTCGTGGAGGTCTCAACTCAACGAGTCTTCAAAGTTAGACCGTACCAGAAGATACACTCGGAAGACTCTCCCTGAAGAGGGGTGGCCTTTAACCCTTATGGAGGGAGAGAAAGAAGAGGATCTGTGGAGTTGGCGCAATCGAACCGATCAACGGAAATCCATGTATCAGGATACGATACGCACTCCCTGGGAGCAAGAATCCGCGGGGCGGCCGTGAGACAGAGGGAACCAAAGAAGCGGGCGTCCGATCAGCGGGGATGCCCTCGGGGGGTTTTGGGGGACGCTTGTCTGGAGCTTAGGCCGGCGTTGGGGGGAGTTTCGGTGGGTTAGTTACCCCTGCAGTGTCTGACGGGGCTTCTTCCTCAATCTGGAGTAGATTGTGATCGAGCGGACATGCAACATGGTGTGCAAAAACCGCGAACCGGCGCTGCAGGGTTACTTCGACCAACGATAATCGAGCAACCGGGAGGCGGGATAACTGCGGATCGAAACGGCATCGCCCTGGTTGCCGCCGAGGACATAAATCCGTGAGCCGCTCTTTCGGACGAAGAAACCGACGTGACCCTTCCAGCTGTCTTTGGATTCCCTCCAGAAAACAGTCACCGCCCCAGGCCTCGGCGTTTGTAAGGAAACCCCCCAATCGAGCCAAGAACGAGCGTTCGCCCGATTGGTGCCCTGCAGACCGGCTTTCTGAAGGCACCAGTTGGCAAATGCCGAGCACCATGGGGTCTCATCGGTCGTGGCACCGAGAGTGGTCGACAGATGGTACATCAGAATTCTGTGATGGTGTTTGCTGCCTTGGATTTCCTTGACGCCCCGAGCAAGTTCCTGTCGTGCAAAGTGCATCCAGGTTGGTTCTCCGCCCTGGGGGGCCTCATCCTGGGGCGTCCCTCGCAATGCTGCCCAGGTGTTTCGCCCGACGATCCCGTCGACCGAGAGATTTTCAGCAGCCTGGAAAAGCCGCACAGCCTTTTCGGTGGCCCTGCCGAAGAGACCGTCTTCGGCAAGACCTGGATCGGGGTCGACATTGTGATTGAGCAGGTACTGCAGCTCTCTGACTTCGGCTTCCCGACTCCCCTTTCGCAGCACTGACATCTCAGACGCTCCTGATCCCAAATGCGATGTCATCGACAGGGCACCACAACAAAGAAAGACACACACTTGCATCAACGTTGTCGAAGCACCAGTTTTTCGCATTTTTTGCCAGCGTGCCAGCTTCTCACCCTGGGTGTGTCTCAACTCCAGCCACCTGTGTGTTTGAGCTGCCTGTTGATTCGAGCTGGCTAACTTATTCGAGCTGGCCAACTTGTTCGAGCTGGCCAACGTGTCACTGTTGTGAGGGCCAAGGGAATCGGGTCGCGGGATGCCTTGCGGAGTCTTTGACCAAGAGAGATGGGATGCCCTGAAACCGGAGCACCGTCAAGTTGTCTACCGTCCTCGAGCGGTGGGGCGAACCCATGTTTGGCCTTTTTTGTAGCGTTTGGCTCGGTCGATCGTTGTTGGGTCTTGGCTGGTCTGGATGACCTTGTCCAAAGCGCGGTCGAATTCTGCTTTGTTGGGCTCCCGCAGGCCTCGGTGGTGAGCTAACTCCACCACGGCGTAACAGGCCTGCTCGGCATAGCGGGGCTGGTTGAGATAAGGAAGAACAAAGCGGAGCGTCTCCACAGTGCGGATCGCCCGAGCGCGATCCAGAGCCAGGAAGATCTCCTTGTCTCGGACGGCCATGGCTGTGGCCTGCTTGAGAAGCGCGAGTTTTTCCGAGGCAGGACGCTTGTCCGGCAACGGAGCCACTCGCATCAACGCCCGGAGTGCCATGACTTGCAGCTCTGGTTGCTTCTCCGTTTTGGCAAGTTCGATTAGCCGGGGGGCGATCGAGGCATGGGGCCAATTGCAGATCGCTCGCAGGCCGAGCTGATGGATGTCAGGATCAGGGTTGGCGATAGCGGCTTCGACGAGTTTTTGAGCTTGAGGACCGCCAACGCGACCAACCGTTGAGAGCATCGTCAGGCGATTTTGTTGGCCAAGCGGCTCCAAGGCCGCAAGAAGCGGCTCGGCCCGTTGTTGAGCATCAGCGATCCGATTGCACACGAACATCACGGCTTTTTCCGCAGCAGCACGTTCGGAACCGGCTTCGGCCTTGAGCACCCCCTGAACCATTCCCGGCAGATGCTCAGGCTCGGCCAACTGACCCAGGGCAACCATTGCCGCTCGGCGGACCTCCTGCGGAGCGTCGACGGCAGCCGAAAGAAGCTGGGGAATCGTCTCAAGCGCTCGGCGTGTGGTGAGGATCTGGATGAGCTGAACACGAACTTTCGGGGAGGCGTGCTTCATTTGGGAGGCGATCCTCTGACCCACCTGCTCACCCTGCAGGCGAACTAAGCTCGCTCGGGCAGCGGACTGCTCCTTTCGAGTCGGCTCCGAACCTCCATCCAAGTCAGAACTCCCGCCCAAGAAGCCGACCAGCTGCGGGATGTCATCAGCGTTTCCCAGAGAGCCTAAGGCCTGGACAGCCGCCACACGCACAGGCGGTTGATCGCTGGCCGAGAGGAGCCGAAGGACGGCCGATCGCGCCGCATCATCTCCACGTTGGGAAAGTGCTCGCAGCAAACCAACCTGAACCTCCGAGGGCAACCTCGGAAGCTCTGAGGCAAATCGTTCGGTTGCTTGTTTTCCCTTTGCCTGAGAGCGTATCTGCTCAAATGCCAACGCCCGGACATCCGGATCCTTGTCTTGCAGCAAAGTGAGAATCAGCTTGACCAAATCATCGGCGTCCCCCTGGGCCACATTCCCCTGGGCCACATTCCCCGCCAAGGTCACGGCAACCGAGTGCTTCCAAGGCGAGCCGATCACCAAAGCAAGCAAGATCAGCAGTGAGATTCGACTCAACTGGGGATCTGCGAACCAAGCACTCACCAACCCAGTTTGGCGCACAATACCACCTCTTGAGGGGAATTCGAGACAATGGAGGTTCTTGGTGGGAAACATCCCGGAGGGCGACCGGGGGTGAGGGACAGCTCGTCCTCCGGTCACCGGGGTTTGGTGGCCACAGCCAGCTTCCTGGCCAGGGACGTGGCTTATTGATTATTCACAGCAGCGCAGGCGAGCCGACCTCGAGTGGCAGCCAAGCGAACGTGCTTGGGCTGATCCTCATTGGCGAGATCTTGGTAGATCGCTGCGGCTTCGCTGTTTCGCCCGGCGGCCAAAATCGCCTCGGCACAAGCCAGTAAGGCATCAGTGATGGCCAGACGTGTCTGAGGGTTTTTGGGTTTGGCCTGCCGAAGGGCGGCTGCTGCTTCACCAGTTCGAATCGTCCCGAGGGCCATCGCCGCAGCACGAGCGACAGCTTCGTTGGCATCACTGAGCAGTTTGCCCAAAGCGGGAACGCTGGCGGTATCTTGCCGCGAACCCAGAGAACTGATCAAACCGACCTTGAGCTGATCATCGACAGCCGCCAGAGCCTCCCGCATCGCTTGGGCTGCCTCCGCAGCAGGAATCCGCTCCAGGGCATAGCGAGCCATATGGGAATACTCTTTGTGAGGGAGCAATTGCCCTAAGGCTCGAACAGAGGTGGCCGTGCCAATGGCCCTCAGTTGACGACAAAGGAAATCTTTGGCCGCACGCGAGAGATCCTGTTGCAACATCTCAGTCAGGCGTCGCTCCAGCGCCTGACGCGCGACGGCATCGTCAGCTGTCGCCACAACAGCTTGGTCAATCGGACGAAGGGCGTTGAGGTCGCCGCCCCAGTTATAGGTCTTCAGTGCCTCAAAGGCTGGATCCAACATTTCGTTCTTCACTCCCAAAGAGGTGGGCCTGCTGTATCAGGGCAATCTATCTTTTCTGGTATTTTCAGTCGCTGTTTTAGCCGGTGTTTTTGTTCAGCATTTGGTGAGTACTGATTGAGTGAATCGTTTGCAGCGATGCGTGGAAGTTGGGCAGAGGAAAGCTACGGTCCTCCGGGCGGCTGTGTGCGGAGGGGGACCTTAGAGCTGCCACGGCTCACGACGAGCACGGTCGAGAAACCGATTGGCTTCTTCGTCGCCGGGGAACTGCTGCGTAGCTGCATCCCACTTGAGGGACCGCTTCAAGGTGTAAGCAACGATCCCCAGATGGCAAACGGTGACTGTGTTGATGGCCAGCTCGATATCGCGGAAGGGTTTTTCACGGGTCTTGACGCAGTGGATGAAGTCGCCGTAGATGCCGCCGTTGCCCTTGTAAACAGGCACTGGCTTGGCGGGGCGAGTCGACCCGGGAGTTCCCTCCACTTGCAGATTCCCCCAGCCAGGACGGTTGTGATACAGCTGAATCCCATTGGGATACTGATACGTGAGCCAGTTGCGTCCTTTGTCCTCTTGATAGAGAACCTCAGTCGGTTGCAATTCACGGACATCCACAGCAAAGGTCGCCCCGCCGAAGTGGTGGGCCCCCCAGTCAGTCATTCCCCCGCCGGAATAATCGATGTAAGAACGCCAGCTGCCACCTCGGGTCGAGAAATTGCCCGAGCAACGAGCTTTGTTGTAAGGGGCCCAGGGAGCAGGCCCAAGCCACAGGTCCCAAGCCATATCCTCGGGGGTTGGTTCCGCTGGCAAGCCACAGGGCTGCGACAGGGGACCGACGTTGACGTTGATCGCCTTGATCGGCCCCAGTTCCCCGGACCAGCAACGGTCGACGGTCTTGCGATAATCTTGCAAAACTCGCTGGCTGCCTCCGGAGACCACCCGGGAGTAACGACGCGCCGCCTCGACCATCAGTGGCCCCTCACGCAGGGTGAGACTCTCCGGCTTTTGGCAGTACACGTCCTTCCCGTTGCGGCAAGCCTCAATCACCATAATGGCGTGCCAGTGGTCAGGTGTGGCCACGTGCACCGCGTCGATGTCAGTTCGAGCCAACAGTTCGCGAAAGTCTGTGTAAGCCTGACAGTCTGTGTTCTTGTAGCGATTGTCCACCTTGGATTTCGCGTTCTGGCGGGCCTTTGTGCGGACGTCGCAGACGGCCACATACTGGACGTCACCTCGGCCCAAGAAAGCTCCTTGGTCTCCTCGCCCCATGTTGCCGATGCCGATGCCGCCCATCACGATCCGGTCGCTGGCCGGTGCACGTTTGGCATTGCCCAAAGCCGAGGAGGTGATCACATAGGGTGCGGCAGCAGAGACACCTGCTGCCTTGAGAAAGCGACGACGAGTGGTATTGGGTCGATGTTCCATGGACTTGTGCCTGTTTTGTTGAGAGTCCCCGGTCAACACTCAGCAGGTGCTTTTTGTGCTGTCGTCTTCGGCAGTATGTCTGCCGACCTACACTTTCCAACCAGCCCGGTCAAAGCCAGCCCGGTCAAAGCCAGCCCGGTCAAAGCCAGCCCGGTCGAACAAGCGAAGTTGAGCCGGCGGAGGCGAACTGAGTGATGGCCCGAAAGCGTGTCGATGTTGAGACTGTTCTTAACTCGCCCTTGAGGGGCTGTCCAGTGTTCTCGGCCAGGGGTTGATTGCGGACGTGTGAGCGTGCCGAAAGTGGGTGGGAAGAGTGGTCGAGTTGGCCAACGGCCCTCAGCGTACTGTGGTGGGCAGCGTACTGTGGTGGGCAGCGTACTGTGGTGGGCGGCGTACTGCCGAGGGCGGCGTGCTGCCGAGGGCGGCTGGTATCCCTGGCGGCTAGTATCCCTGGCGGCTAGTATCCCTGGCGGCTAGTATCCCTGGCGGCTAGTATCCCTGGCGGCTGGTGCTTCGCTGAGCCCTTCGCTGGACTTCGGCCTCAGGGGCGTACGCTCTGCGTCCAGGGCCAGCAGGGTGGCGTGCTGCCGATTGCCTGAGGGCGTATGCTCTATGTCACGCACCGGCGGGCTGAGCCCTCACTTTTCCCACGCTGACACGATGCCGACAGGCAAGTCGTGCTTACTCTTCTTCGGCGGTCATCCGGAAGACGGCCATCGAGCAGGGGTGTAAGTCATAAATGGTCTTTTCGGGAAACTCGTCTTCGGAGGCCTCTGGATCGGCTGTGTCGATCAGCCGTTGCCAGGGGGCGTCTTCTTCGATGTCTGGCAAGTGGAAGGGGATGGTCAAATCGTGATCGGCATTAAAGAGGATCAGTAGCGTATCTCCGCTGATTTCCTCACCTTCTTCGTCGACGTCGATGCTGTCGCCAAAGAGCACCACGCCAAAACAGCGGACGTGAGAGGCATCCCATTGCTCGGCGGCCATTTCGGTGCCGTCGGGATTGAGCCAGGCGATATCTGGGGCATTGGCTCCGCCGATGGCGCGGTCGGCGAAGAACCGGCGGCGGTGGAAGACTGGTTGCTCGTGAAAGAGACGGGCGACCTTGCGGGTAAACTCCAACAGCTCGTGATGGCGTTGGTTGAAGTCCCAGTGCAGCCAGGTCAGTTCGTTATCTTGACAGTAGGTATTGTTATTCCCGTTTTGCGTATGGCCGAGTTCGTCGCCGGCCAAGAGCATGGGCACACCTTGCGACAAGAGAAGCGTGGCCAACATCGAGCGTTTCTTGCGATCACGCAGAGCCAAAATCTCTGGATCGTTGGTGGGGCCTTCCACACCGCAATTCCAGCTGATGTTGTGATCGGCTCCGTCGCGGTTTTCCTCTCCATTGGCGTGATTGTGTTTATGGTTGTAGGAAACCAGATCTTCAAGAGTAAAGCCATCGTGGCAGGTGATAAAATTGATGCTTGCTTTGGGACGCCGGCCGCTCCACTCATAGAGGTCGCTGGAGCCGCAGAACCGTGTGGCAAACTCCGAGACCACACCGCCGTCGCCTTTCCAAAACGCCCTGACGCAGTCGCGGTATTTGCCGTTCCACTCGGACCACTGCACCGGGAAGTTGCCCACCATGTAGCCGCCCTCGCCCAAGTCCCAAGGCTCGGCAATCAGCTTCACCCGAGAGATGATCGGATCCTGGTGGATGATATCAAAAAACGCCCCAAGCTTGTCGACTTCATACAGCTCGCGAGCCAAGGCACTGGCCAAGTCAAACCGAAAGCCATCAACATGCATTTCGGTAATCCAGTAACGCAGGCTGTCCATAATCAACTGCAACACCCGAGGGTTCATCATGTTCAGCGTGTTTCCGCACCCGGTAAAATCCATATAGTATCGAGGATCTTCTGGTGAGAGCCGATAATAGGCTGCGTTATCAATCCCCCGATAAGAAAGCGTTGGCCCTAAGTGATTGCCCTCGGCTGTATGATTGTAAACCACGTCGAGGATCACCTCGATTCCTTCAGCGTGCAAGTTGCGGACCATTGTCTTAAACTCATGGGCCGCATCATAAGGATAATCCGGGGCTCCATAAGCAGGCTGGGGCGCGAAGTAACTCAGAGTATTATAACCCCAGTAATTCGAGAGACCCTGTTCGACCAAATGCCGATCCTGGTCGAAATAGTGCACAGGCAACAACTCCACCGCTGTCACGCCGAGCGCTTTCAAATGGCGTATCGCAGGCTCGCTGGCAAGCCCGGCATAAGTTCCTCGCAGGTTTTCTGGAACTTCCGGATGCAGCTTGGTCAAACCCTTGACGTGCATCTCATAAATGACCGTCTTGTGCATAGGCGTCCGCGGCGGTCGATCGTCCCCCCAAGTGAACGCCGGATCCACCACCGCCGCCAAGGTCGCATGGGCAGCACTGTCACGCTGGTCAAAAGAAAGGTCCGCCTCAGGGGAACCAATGGCATATCCAAAAAGAGAATCATGCCACGACTTACGCGGGACAACTGATTTGGCATAAGGGTCCAGCAGAACTTTGTGCGGATTGAAGCGATGACCTTGGGTCGGCTCGTAGGGACCATCCACTCGGTAACCATACAACTGCCCAGGCATGGCATCGGGAAGGTACACGTGCCAGACCTTGTCCGTTTGTTCCGGCAGAGGAATCCGTTCAGCCTCCGAGGTGGCCTCCGGGGAATCAAACAAACACAGCTCAACTCGTGTTGCCCCTTCACTGTACAGAGCGAAGTTGACGCCCCGTCCATCCCAGGTGGCCCCTAGGGGGTAGGGCTTTCCCGGCCAAACGCGTCGCTGGCTGACCGGGACACCAAACCGCTGCTCTTGGGTCCGCAGCCCCCGCACTCGACGGTCAATCCCAATGATGGGTTTCTCTGGCGTAAGATCGGCCATGTCTTTTTTACTCAATGGATCAGGATGAGCTTGCCAGCAAAGCTTGCCAACAAAAATCTTGCAAGTAAAAACCCTGCAAGCTATTCGGTGTGTCGCCGACGAACCGGGATACCCTCAGTAGAGGGGTTGCTCCCTTCCTGCAGTGGGGGCCTGGAGTGAAGAGCTGGCATTCCCGCTGAGGATTTGTTAGGTTTTTACAAGTAGAGGCTATGCAATCCAAGCGTCAGGCGTCAGTGAGTGAGTCCTTGTATGTCAGGAATCGCTGGTTGTCAGGAATCGCTGGTTGTCAAGGGCCGACAAGCAGACTCTCAGAAGAAGGTGGCGACTGCCGCCAGGAGGGGTGGCGTGATCGGGGGCATCCGTCGACAGGATCTCAGAGAACCCCAAGGGACCGCTCATCCTTCTTCCGAGCGGCCAGTTAAGTAGCTTTCCGCCTCGGCGACATCCTTCAGGCAGCAGAAATAATCGTGCAGGCGGGCCTCAATGAACATCCGGGCGACATCCGGCTCCATCTCGCAAAGACACAACCGGCGGCTGTCAGCCAGACAATGGCGGTTCAGAGTGATCAACTTGCCGATCATCGCCGAGGAAAGCCCAACCACTCCCGTGAAGTGAAGCACAATGTCTCGACTGCGATGCTGGGCTTGCAAAGACAACAATTGCTCGCCAACCTCCCGTACCAAGTCAAAAGGCACCAAGCTGGAAGGATGAAATCCAGCCAAGACAAACGCGGGACGGATCTCGACCCGAAGATGAGCGTGGCTGTGGTCCGATCCGTTCGGTTCTGTCATAAAAAAGATGATCTTCTCGGGATCTGTTCTTACAATCGTCAGCCGGCTCCCCAGGAACTGGCTCTTGTCAGGACTAGTCCTGGTCGTACTGGGTCTTTGCGACACTGGGTCTTTGCGTACTGGGTCTTTGCGACACTGGGTCTGACACTGTCGGGGTAGGGCTTGCCACAGGTTTGATTTGAGTCTGTGACCCTTGGGGCCGCGACTGCAGCACGTGGTCCAGCTCCTCAGGCTGTTGAGTTGCAGTGACACGATGGACCAGCGACCAGCGGCGTGTTTGCCCTGCGGTGTGCCTGCCCGAGGATGCGTCCTTGCGAGACACCGATAGCTCGAACCGGGACCAGACCTGTGAGTGTATCCCCTTCCGGCGGAAACTCCACTGGAGCGTATCGGCAGGCTGTCCCTGTGAGATATCCCCAGTGTTGAGCTTGGGTCTGCTCGACCATCACTGTCAGGTCACGACCGACAAGTGATTCAAAATACCGCTCTCGCAGACGGGCCTCTAGGTCGGCCAGACGTTGAGACCGTTCTTTCTTGACCTCTTCGGGAACTTGTTCGGCCATCTCCGCTGCAGGCGTTCCGCGGCGTGGACTAAACGGAAAGATGTGCGTTTTGGAAAAGCCCACTGCTTCGGTCAGCACGAGGGTTTGCTGAAAATCCTCTTCAGTCTCGCCTGGAAAGCCCACAATAATATCGGTGGTCAACGCCGGCTGATCGAGCACCCGTTGGGCCAAACGGCACCGGTCCAGGAAACGCTGGGTCCCCCAACGCCGACGCATGCGTCGGAGGACCGCATCAGAGCCGCTCTGCATCGAGATATGCAAGTGAGGACAAATCCGCTGGGGAAATTCTCCGATGACCTCAAGCAGCTCTGGGGTGACCTCGGTGGCCTCGATACTGGAAAGCCGCACTCGGAACGGGGTCTCTACCTCCAACTCGGCCAAGCGTCTCAATAAATGCGACAACCGAACCCATTGGTCCTTGGACTTGCCCCGGTTGTGATCGACCCCATAGTGGCCCAAATGAATCCCGGTGAGCACCACCTCTTGATGGCCGCCTTCGCCCACCAGCCTCTGGATCTCCGCAACCACCTCCTCAATAGGACGACTGATCATCTGAGGTCGGACCAGCGGGATGATGCAAAAGCTACAGCGGAGCAAACACCCATCTTGAATCTTCACATACGCCCTGCGGCGATCCCCAAAGCGACGAATGCCCGTGGGCAGATCCACAACCCCAAATCGGCCTAACAAATCCGGCAGTTCCCGCTTATCGGTGACCACTTCGCAGACGCCCGGCAGAGCAGCGACTTCCTCAGGGGCGCGGGTGGCATAGCAGCCCATCACAATGATTCGGGCCTCCGGATGCCGACGAGCCAGCTGACGAATCACTTGGCGGCTCTTGCGATCTCCCTCCGAGGTGACTGTGCAAGTATTGACAATACAGAGATCGGCCATCTCGTCGGCTCCGACGTCCCGATACCCGATCTCCAGCAATCCCTGGCGAACAAATTCTGTCTCGTATTGGTTCACCTTGCACCCGAGGGTGACTGTTTTGAGTTTTGGCGCCATGATTGGGGAAGTTGACAGCAACTCCTTGTGTGCAGAACCGCTTGTTTATGGGTGGCAATCTGAGGCGAAGTCTGGACAACCCTGAGAACTTGGTTCGACCTTAGGCCCGAGCTTTTTCGTTAATGTAAAGCGGAATCCCTCTCGTTCAAACTCCCGCAGGTTGGTGCTTGGTTGTTGGAGGCAGCTTCGGCCCAGACCAATTTGCCTGTCTTGCCCGACACAATCTGCCCAATTAGTGAGATCGTTTTTGCTGAGAGCGAGCGTGCAGAGACCAGCTGGCCTGTTCAAGTCTGCCAGCAGTCCGACCGATGCTGATTTTACCATCCATAACGACAGCATCACTTGAATCGGTCATCCAGCCCTCTGCTTGGCGGCTTGCCTCTCCCAAAATCAGCCAGCCAACGGAACCCTTGCTTCGGTTGTCTGCATGATTGCCCGTCTTTGGAGAACTCTGCTGCCCGCTTTTGGGTGGTGGCGTACGACACTTGCGTTGCTGCTGGCTGCGTTGAGCTTGAGCGTAACTGTCGCACAGGCTCAGCTCAGGGCGATCGCTGAGCACGCCGAACCGAGACACTCGGCCACTCCTGGTTCTGGTGGCCCGGTATCCGGAGTCCCGACGACCGGGCCGGCTGCTTCTGGGGGGTTCGTCCGCGAGTATCCGATTCAACAGGCAGCACCTCATGAATTGGCCCAGTTAGTCAAGCAGGTGCTGACAGGGCAGAACCTTTCAGCAGACGTTGTGGCCGACCCAAATCGGCCTGTTTTATTGGTCCGAGGGAGCCAGGCCGATCATGCCTTGGCACAGAAAGTCATTCAGTCCCTCGATATTCCGGTGACCAAACGGCTCCCAGCTCGGCGCGAGTCAGAGCTGAACAGCTATCGGTGTCCTGTGGGTGAATTGGCCAACCGCACTCAATACCTCCAGGGACGCTTTGGCTCTCTCCCAGGAGTGCGGATCACCCCCGATCAGCGGACCTCGCAAATTCTGGTAATCGCCCCGGGCGAGGTTCAGAGCCAAATCGAGGCTCTCTGGCAACAGTCACCAGCCAACTGGCCACCAGCCCATTCACCCCTTCATCGACAATCTGGTTCGGTGACCCACACCGTGCCTGGTCACGTACCCCCGCGTACAACTTCTCAGGAAAAGATCTCACAAGAGCCAGCTTCACAACAACCAGCTTCACAAGAACTGGTCTCACAAGAGGTCACTTCACAGGAGGAGTTGACCACGACCTCTCCCAAGGGCTCCGATCAGCAACGACCTTCTGGGATCGCCGATGGTTCTCGGCAAACAGTTCCACTGGTTGGCCTGCAAAACGTCCCCGGCGAGGAGATCCTCAATACGCTGGACCAAGTTTGGGGGACTCGTGCTCGCAGACTGCCAAGAGACAAGATCGGCGTCGTCGGCCGCGAAGTGGCCGCCCAGGGTGGTGATCAACCTATGTTTGTGTTGTTTAACCCTCACACCCAGGAAGTCGCCTTGGACGGACCAGAAGCGTCTGTTCAACCGACGCTCCAATTCATCCGCGCCCTGGATCAGGACTCTCAGACGCCCAACGAGCAAATCCGTGTGATGACCGTGCGGCATGCTCGGCCGCTGACTGTACGCCAGGCCGTTAACGCCTATCAACGCGGACAAACCGGACCGCGGGTGGTGCCCGCGGGAACCCAACTTGGGCAGCAACCGGCCCGACAGGAGACCCCGCGGACTGAGTTGCCCAGACAGCCATCCTTTATCTCTCGACTCTTCCGACCAACGGACACTGAGCTGAGAAACTCTGGGCCGACACCTCCCGCAGCAGACAACACCAGCCTTGAGAATCCTCTGCCAGGAAATGTTCTGCCAGGAAATGTTCTGCCAGGAAATGTTCTGCCAGGAAATGCTCCTGGCCAGCCCGCTCCAACGCTGCGGATTGCCAGCCAGCCAAGAGCCGCACAACCCCAAACTCCTAGTCCAACACAACCCAACGGGGCTGTCGGCAACCAGCCTGGCAATAATCAACCCGGCAACAACCAACCTGGCAACAACCAACCCGGAGCCGGGCAACCTGGGACCGGGCAACCTGGGACCGGGCAACCTGGGACCGGACGAGCTGGGACCGGACGAGCTGGGCAGGCCCCCCCGAGCGATTTGGCTGGTACTGGGGCGCCACTTGGCAATGTGCAGCTGGAATTCATCGAAGGGCTCGATGCGTTTGTGATCCGGGGAAGCCAGCGGGATGTGCAGCAAATCGTTCGGTTGATCGAGGAGATCGAACGATTGAGTCAAGTCACCGAACCGTTGATTGAGATCTACCAGTTGAGATACGTTGGCAGTGAGCAACTAGCGGAGCTGCTTCGTCAAATCTATGACGAAGTTCTCTCGCCCCGACAGGGACGGGTCAGTATAACCGAATTGGTCAAACCAAATTCACTGTTGTTGATTGGACAAGCCGAGAGCGTCCGCACCATCATCGAATTGATCCGCCGTCTGGATGTCCCGGTCAGTCCTGCCACCCAGTTTGAGGTCTTCCGCCTGAAACACGCCAGTGCCCAGGCCACACAAACCACTTTGGAAGAGTTCTTTGCCGAACGCCAGGTGTTGGGGACCAGAGTGCTCATCACAGCCGACTTCCGCACCAACAGTTTGTTAGTCCAGGCAAGCCCTCGGGATCTGGCTGAGGTCATGTTGTTGCTCAAGCGTATTGATGCACCAGACAGCGAGGCCGTCAATGAGCTTCGGTTGATCCCCCTGCAGAACTCGCTGGCTGATCAGTTGGCCGAGGTTTTGCAGCAGGCCATCGGCAGTGCAGCAGGCACAGCGGCGCCGACGGTTCCGGGTCAGCAAGCCGGCCAGCAGCAACCGCCACGCTCCAGTGTGTTGCAATTTGTGACTGTTGACCGAATCGGACAGCAAAAGCTGATCTCTGGGGTTCTGACCAATGTCCAGGTGACGGCCGATCCCCGTGCCAATGCTCTGATTGTCAGTGCCCCTGCTGCCAGTATTGATCTGATTTCTCAGTTGGTGGAACAGCTGGACAACATTCCTGCTGCTGAGGCCCAGGTGAAGGTCTTCCCCATTCTCAACGGCGATGCCCTCACTTTGGTCAACGTGGTGGAAGAACTCTTTGCCAGCCAAACGGCCGATGGAGGTCTGCTGAACCAGCAGGCCGGTGGGCTGATCGAAGGGGAGACGTCGCTTGTGCCCCTGCGGTTCTCAGTCGATCAGCGGACCAACACAATCATCGCGATTGGCTCGCTGGCGGATCTGACAGTTGTTGAGGCGATTCTGCTTCGCCTGGACGAAGAAGGCATCCAGGAACGTCAAACTGAGGTCTTCAAACTCCGCAACGCCCCAGCGCTGGATGTGGCCAATACCTTGCAACAGTACCTCACTCAACAACAGCAGCAGGTCCAGGCCTTTGACCCCAACTTGACCAACCCCTTCGAGCTGCTGGCTCAGCAGGTGGTCGTCGTCGGCGAACCAGTGACCAACAGCCTGATCCTCAGCGCCGACCCCGATGTCTTCGAGGAAATCCAAGCCATTATCCAGGAGATCGACGCCCGGCCGCCGATGGTGGTCATCCAGGTGTTGCTGGCAGATATTGCCTTGAGGGGAACGGACGAGTTCGGAATCGAACTGGGCTTGCAGAGTAGCATTCTCTTTGACCGAGGCGTGGTCGGCACAGACATCATCGGACCAGGCTACTTGTTCAACCCCAGCGGTGGTTCGGTGCTGCCGAATGATTTTCCGGCCAGCCCGAGCCGAATTGGGGCCCAAGCGTTGTCCAGCTTTGCCGTCGGGCGAAGCAACTCCACGCTTGGTTATGGGGGCCTGGTGTTGGCTCTCTCCAGTGAGAATATCTCGTTGTTGATCCGTGCGTTGCAGGAAGTCCGGCGGCTGGAGGTGCTCGCTCGCCCTCAAGTGATGACCCTGGACAACCAACCAGCCTTTGTCTTGGTCGGCGAGCGTGTGCCGCGGATTGTCGGTAGTACCACCAACCAGAACGGAACGAGTTTTACCACCGAGCTGGAGAACGTCGGTCTGATTCTCGGGGTCACCCCGCGGATCACACCGGAGAACATCGTGGTGATGGAAATCGACGCTGAGCGAAGTGAATTGGGGCCGGAAATCGAGGGAATTCCCATTTCCATCACGCCAACCGGAGACGTCATTCGGAGTCCGCGGATCGACACGATTACCGCGCAGACCACCGTCAGCGCACTCAGTGGCCAAACGGTCATTCTTGGCGGTTTGATCACCAAGAGCACCTCAACAGTTCACCGTACCGTTCCGTTGCTGGGCCATTTACCGGTGCTGAAACACCTGTTCCGCTTTGACTCCGTTATTAAAGAACGAACGGAACTGCTGATTGTGATGACCCCCTATGTGATACGCAACAGATTCGACTCCGACATATTTCTCCAGCAAGAAGCTGCGAGAATGAGCTGGTGCCTCCAAGATGTTGAAGATTTGACGAGCAATTATGGGCTGAGAACGCGGTTTGACCACTGGCCCGATCACCAGACCCAGGTGATCTATCCCGGACAAAGTGCTGAGGAGATTCCCGCTCCGCAGCAACGAAACGCCCCCGAGCAACGCCAGCCGGATGCCTCAGGGACCTCTGAGGGTCCAGATGCCGACTCGTACCAACAAGAAGACGCAGGCGACCAGCCAACCGGCCCCGTCTTGCCAACCATGAACCGGCCAACCATGAACCGGCCAACGATTCACCAGCCCATCATTCACCAGCCAATTGACCACCAGCCAGTGGACCATCAGCCAGTGGACCATCAGCCAGTGGACCACCGGTCCCAAAGCAACTGACCGACCAACTGCCAGAACTGCTCTTTTGTTGAACTGGCCCTGAGATGAACCGCCCTGGGGGATTCTTCGGCTGCCTTGCCCAGTCTGTCACCAACCAGGAGCTACCATGCGCCTGTCAGTTCCTGTTTCACGGTCGCAACGCGGTCACCAGAAACACTCACCTCGGGGAACTCGAGTGCCCCTTGGGTCCAAGCTTTGCACCCAGAGGTTCGCGGCCAGTGGTGCTGAGAAGTCGATCCCTTCAGTCCGCTTGGCCCTGGTGGGACTTTTGGCTGTTTCGGCGGTTTTGGCAGCCGGGTGTGCGGGGTTGGGTTTAGCCGAGCGTTTGGATTTCGATCTGCGTAAGCGGATTCCGTGGACCACGCGGGACACAAAGGGCCACCGCAAGGTCAAGCGGCTGGTAGGTTTTTGGGTCGATGCCGTTTTGCATCTCGAAGGCCATGCCGACACCCGGGGTTTTGGCGGCCGGATTGTGTTCTTCGGTGAGAAAAGTGGAAGGGGTTTGAAGGTTGATGGGACGCTGGTGGTTTACGCTTTTGATGAAGACAACCGCGACGCCAGTAATCACCGTCCAGACCGCAAATACGTCTTTACCTCGGAACATCTCTCGCGGCTGCACAGCAAGGCAGACCCGTGGGGTGATACTTACAGCGTGTGGTTGCCTTGGGGACCCACATTGGGACCAACTAAACGGATCAGCCTCATTGCTCGATTTGTGCCCACCGACGGAGGGACAGCAGTCGTCGGCGAACAAACCAACCACCTGTTGCCGGGATCCGACGGTTTCATCATGCCCCACTCGCCGGTGGAGATCCCCGAGGGAGTTCTCCGCGGTCAGGTTCCCAGCGTCAACAACCCTCAGCGGGCCAACCAACCGCAACAGTCCAACCAGTCTCAACCGAACACCCGTCCGTCGGCGCAGCAGATCTCACACAACACTTCAAAGTCGAATGGTTCGATTCCTGACGCATCGGGCTTTCGGGGGCCTGCTGAGCCCTTACCTCGCAGGCGAGTGACCGCCATCCCCTTGCCGAACTCACCAGCCCAGCGACTGGCGATGGGCAAAGCTCTCCTCACGCAACGGAATGGTTCAGGTGGTAGGCCGTCTTCAGCTTCAAGTCATCCAAATCATCCGAGTCACCCAAATCATCCGAGTCATCCAAATCATCCGAGTCACCTAAACGTGCCCACTGGGGGGCCTGCTCAGCGGTCGGTCCAGGTTTGGGATGCCCGCGATCCTCAGCACCCCGCCGCGCCGTTCAAGGATGGAACTCTCCCTGGACAATCGGCCCAAGGAACACCACAGCAAAAACCAAGATCCATCCATCCGCAACTCCCATCCTGGGCACGGCAGTATATCGTCAACCGAAATAGCACACCCGCCGGGAACACGACGCAGCTTGCGTCTTCAGGTCAACTTGCGTCTTCAGGTCAACTTGCGTCTTCAGGTCGGCCAGGCCAAGCCCCCTATCGAGAGACCCCGTTGAGAGGCCAGCAGCGATCTGGCCAGCCAGATTCGGCCAGGTTGGTCAGCGGGGTGATGGAGCGTCGCGTGTTTGGGAGCACAGCTGATCACCAACACCAGGGTCGACAAGTCCTGCAAGGCAGGCAGGCCTCCCACCAAGAGGTCCATGGATCCGCTGGCGTTACTCAGCACTCGGCAGGACGGCCGGGAACTCTGGGGGGTCGACCTTCGGGGCCAACTCCTCGCTGGAAGCTGCCAGCCCGCTGGACGCAGTCTCAGCAGCCGAGCCAGCCTCCAGCGGCCTCCGGCGTCGAGCGGTGGGGCCACCAGACCGGCTCACCGATGACGCCTGACCAGTCTGGACTTGGCCAGGTTGGTTTTGGCCAGGTTGGTTTTGGCCAGGACTTCGGCCAGGTTGGGTCAGTTCCGCGGGGGGCGTCTGAGTTCGGCCAGGCTGAGGTCGGGAGACCACCAGTAACTCGTTTCGCACCGAGGACACACCCGGCTCTAACAAGACCAGTTGCTCCGCCAGCCTTCGGTCATCCGCGGTAGCGACTGTTCCTCGGAGCACGACAGTCCGTCCGTTGACATCAACATCCACCGGCCCGATTTGTTGCAGTCGTGAAGAAGACCGCAGACGACGCACAAGTGCCGAACGGGTTTCGGTGCTGACTGCGCGTTCGACCTCAAAGGCCACCCTCAACCGAGTTTTGTAAACGGTCTCACCTCGACGGGCGAACCCGGCTCCAATGCCTCCAGTTCGCCGTGTCGTTCCCCGACCACCGAACTGATTTCCCTGAAACCTGTTAAACTGCCCGCCGAATCCAGTGTTGCCAAACCCTCCACGAGTGGCTCCAAAACCCCCCGTACCAAACCCACCTGGTGTTGCGCCTCCTCGGAATCCCTGGTTGCCAACGCCCCCAGTGCCGAAACCACCAGTGCCGAAACCACCAGTGCCGAAACCACCAGTGCCGAAACCACCGTTGCCAGTCCCACCGAACTGCGAAGCGTTTCCAAAGGCTGAGGAGCCACTGGCAGCGGAGTTGCCCACAAACTGACCGGCTTGGCGGTTCTGTCGCAAGAATCGCTCGTCCCCGCTGAGAGTCCCCGCACTATCGCCGACGGAATCGATGAGGGCCCCACCTCCCGGGGCTGAGGTCAGGTTCCTCTGTCCAGCCCGAAGGGTTCCTCCGATCGCGCGATTTCCAAAGGTTCCTTGAGCTTGAACTGACTTGGACATCAAGCACAAAAGAACTACACAGGCAAGGTATATCAAACCGGCCTTGGGGAAAGTTCGGCTCATGGTCGCTGCAACTCCTGGTGGCCAAGTGCTGTGCTATCAAGAATGCTAGCATTGTTGAGCAATCGGTTCCCTGGGGGGGTGATGCTCAGCCTAATGCGGATTGTTGCGATTTTCTGGATCGTGAGTCGACTTGTTTGTCGACTTGTTTTCAGAAGTGTTTTCAGAAGTGTTTGCCGGATTGTTTGCCGGATTGTTTGCCTGGGAAGATCCCGTATCACAGCGGTCTTGTGGTGTTGAGGTGACTTGGGGAAGACTCAAGCTCACAAGGGCGGTCGGCTCGTTGCGACAGCCAGGTTGCTCATCCCAGTTTGGCTGGTCGCTACAAGCGGATGGCTGGGCCGCAGTGTGGGCTGCCTCCGGATCTTGCAGGTATTCTAACACCGAGCCTAAACCCAGAGGATCGGAGGAATCCAGAGCCAGCAATTTCTTCAACACCTCAATGGCCTTCTGGAGTTTGTGCTGACGAACGAGGCACGCAGCCAGGCTTTGTCCTGCTTCGAAAAACGCCTGGTTGGCGGGCTGTTGATAGGGCAACGGGCCAGTCCAATCCGGGTTCGGCAGAGCTGACTCCCCCAACTGATAGGCGTAACGAAGGTGACCAACAGCCAGCGGCAGGTCTCCTGCTTCCAGGGCGATTTCGCCGAGCAGCTTGTGAGCTTCCAGAAACTTCCCACATCCATCAAGCAGCCAGCGGAGTTCATCGATGGCCACCTCGTGCTCTCCGACAGCCAACATGGCGTAAACTTCTTCCAGATCCTCAGCCCGGTTTCGCGCACACCGCGGGTGGACCAACTCAAACCCCTCTTCCGGACGAGGCAAAGGGCGAACGCTCAGTTCCTGAACGGGCCTTGTTGCTTTTGGGCGAAGGGACGGGCCGGTGGACTGGCGGCTCGACTGTGCCGGGCGGTTCTTGTCTTTTCTCCTGACGCGACTGCCTGGGCCTTCACGCTTGGGCGGTCTTTGATCCTGAGATGGCAAAGTCTGAGGTTCCTTTGTCGATCGGCTGATTTCTCCTGGGCTGATTCCCAAGATCCCATCCTACGCCTGATTCGGCGGAATGTCTTGCCCAAGCAGCCAAGTCCGCCTGAAACTGTGAGCGTGAGGTTGGCAACGGTTCTCAGCCAACTGCCGAGTCCGGTTGATTTCCCTGTCGGTTGGTGTCTCTGCTGGTTGCTGCTTCGCTGGACTCTTCAGTTGGACTCGGCCTCGGGGTGCATGCTCTGACTGTGGACCGGTGGGCTGACGGCCTACTTTTGCAGCGATTGGACCCTGAAACTCTCCACAGACGGATCAGCTTAACCGCTTCAAACTCCTGCAGCTGGGATGGCCATTGAGGCTTCGTGTTCACTTGAGGCTCAGGCGAGTTTCGCTCGGCCGGTTGAAAACTCAGGACAGGATCAACGTCTCCTGGAGTTCTGCTCCGCAGACGATTTCGACACTGAGGACACGTTGTCCACCGTCGCACAAATGACTGGGCTGAGGTTGCTCGGGATCGAGTCCCCCGAGGACGGTATTGCGAATCTCAGATCGATGGCCTGGTGGCAAATTCTCGACCTGCGAACCTGAGAAATCGGCGATGGGCAAGCTGCCGATCTTGCGGAAGCCCTCCCAGGTTGTTTCCTAATCAATTCATGAAAAATACTGCAAAAAATTATTAAAGATTTTGGGAGGCTGGTGGCTTTCCCAACTTTCAATTGATTGCCAATATGATCGAGAAAGGGACTCCGTTGAGTTTACCGGACGAGTTAGCCGCCCTGTTGCCGGATGGCACCTGGCGGCAACAGCTGCGAGAGCGTGTGTTGGCTTGGTACGATCAACACCGCCGCGACTTGCCCTGGCGAGCCTCTCGTGATCCTTACCGGGTGTGGATCAGCGAGACGATGCTTCAGCAAACAACTGTTGCAGCAGTCGTTCCTTACTTTGAGCGATTCCTGGCCGCGCTGCCCACCGTCGCCGATTTGGCCGCTGCCCAAGAACAGCAAGTGTTGCGTCTTTGGGAAGGCTTGGGCTATTACCGCCGAGCACGGCACCTGCACGCTGCTGCCAAGCAGATTGTCCACGAGCATCAAGGAAACTTTCCTCAAGATGTTGAGCCCCTCAGAGCTTTACCGGGAATTGGTCGTTATACAGCTGGGGCGATTTTGTCGATCGCCTTCGACAAGCGAGAGCCCATCGTCGAGGCCAACACGCTGCGGCTGTACAGTCGTCTGCTCGGATACACCGGTGACCCGCGGAGCTCAGCTGGACAAAAGCTGCTTTGGCATGCTGCTGGGCAATGGCTGCCGGCCAAGCGAGTTGGAGATTTCAACCAAGCTCTCATGGAGATCGGCGGCCAAGTCTGCCTGGTGAGCCAACCAGACTGTGACACTTGTCCACTGAGCGACCTTTGCCAGGCTTACCAGCAAAATCTGCAAGAGGCTATTCCGGTGCCGGCCGCCAAACGCCAAATCGAGCAGGTCTGTGACGCTTCTGTGGTGGTCTACCGCCAGAACAACGGCCAAGACGAGGTGTTGCTTCAGCTCAACGGCCCCAAGGCTGCACGGTGGGCCGGCTTGTGGGACTTCATCCGCTTTCGCTTAGAAGAACCACCTAGTCGCAAATTCTCGGCTGCGGTCACCAAAAGACTCGCCCAAGCCGTTCTCGCTCGCACAGGATTGACCATCGAAGCAACCGAGCATCTCGCGGTGATCAAACATGGAGTCACTCGCTTCCGCATCACCTTGGAGTGCTACGCTGCTTCAGTTCTTGGACAAAGAACCGAGGTAGAATCAACCGGTCTCGAAAGTGAAGCAGCTGAATTCCGCTGGGTCTCGCCAGCCGACCTGGAGAACTATCCGCTGAGTGTCACCGGCCGAAAGCTTGCGCGAATCGTCAACAGGCGCGATCCAGACAACGCGGCTCAACGAACCCTGTTCCCTTGAATCTTCGAGATGTTTGTGACCGAAAGCCAGAGGCAGAAGCCCCAACGGCAGGGAGCAAAGCCTGCCCCCGTGGAACACTGCCGCGAACACCAGTCCAGTCGCGGCTCGAACGTGGATCAGAGCGTCCTTTCCAATCAAAGGAGACCTTTGACCGACTGCCCGCTCCACCAGCGGGCTCTCGGCTCTGGGCGAGCTACTCGTCCTGGTGAGGGTTGCTCAATTCCTTGAGCATCTGACGTGCGAGGGCTTGCTCCAACATAGGCAGATCTGGGATCCCCTGAAGTCGCCGGGCGGTTGCGTGCCATTGACGGACCAGCTCTTCTCGTCGCCGTGACACACCGATCCAGAGGTCGAGAGCTTGCTGACCAGCCTGATGCTTGGCTCGAGCGATCTCCAGCGCCCGTTGGGCCCAGACTGCGGCGGCTTGCCGGCTGGCCCATTCGGCGTGAGCATCGCCGCAGGCCTGCGCTAGCTCAGCACGAGCTTGGCAGAATTCGATCGCCGCCAGAGCCAGTCGGTCCTCTTCACCCCCGACAGCGGCAGCTTGCCAGAGCACCACAACCCGTTGGTAGATCCTGTTGGCGACGCGAACCCGCTGGGCCAGCGGAGCGAGTTCCTCCGGATGAGTTTGAGGAAAACGCTCTCTGTGGAGGGCTGTTTCGGCTTGGGCTCGGTGAGTTTGACAGATCAACAAGGCCAAGCGTTGGACCAACGTCGGCTGCTGATTTTGCTCAGAAAGCAGCGATTCTTCGAGTTGGCGGAGGCTGCCCAGATACTTTTGCCGGGCGTTGATCCGCTGGAGGGTCGCCTTGGCCTGGTGCAAGTTGGCCTGACACAGGCTCCGAAGGGCCTGACATCGCAGCGAAAGAGGGGTAGACGTTTGCTGCAGCATTTCTGCGGGCAGATCCTCTTGCAGCAAGTTGAGCTGTTGTTGGGCCAACTGGCGTTGTTGCTTGAGCAGTTTCTGCAGATCTTCGTCACGTTGAATGAGTTGTTGACGATAACGTCGGATGAGCTGTTCGAATCGTTGCAGTTGATCTTCGGAGAGCATGGCCCCCGGCGGATGGCCCATCGGCGGAGCCAAAGCGGCTGACTCGTCAGCAGACTCCTCGTTGAACACCCCGTTTGCTTGTCGGGGGGCTGTTTCTGTGGGTTCAGACTCACCAGCGTGGGCAGGTGGCGGTTGGGCTGGGGCGAGATGGTTTGCGAGGGCAACCAGCAGGCAAGCCCCCAATCCGCTCAGTTTCTGGGAGAAGGTTGAGGGCTTTGCCACCAGATGTCCCCAAAGGGGGTGCATGGTTTTTTCCGAGGACTGGGATCACTTCATGTCCCAGGCGGTCAACCACTTCGTTTGTGAGGGGCTGAGGCCAAATTGCTTGACCAGTCGCTCATCCATGTCGGGCATGTGACCAGCCCCATAGAAAATGCCGATCTTCCGCTTGCCGTTTGCAATCTGTTGGTGGAGGACCTGCAGGGCTTTCTTGTTGCGTTCGTGGATGATCGTTGATCCGTCGGGTCCACCGAAGAGAACCATTTGGCTGTCCAGATTCTCAAATTGGCTGGCCATCAGACGTTTCAGGCTCAACGCCCGATCTTTGGCAAAGAGCGCCCTGAGGACATCAGCGTCGTTGGGACCTTGGCCCACAGCCGACTGAGCCATCCCCTGCCCCATGGCTTTGAAGAACATTTTGGTCCAGCTCTCTCCCCGCTGAGCCATCGTCTTGGCAAACTCGTCAGGGGACATGTCCGCGTGAACGAAATTCTTGCGGTGATAGTCAATGTGATGTAGTTGGTAATCCAACTTGAGCATGTCCTTCATCCCCACCTGCATAAATCCCAAAGCGCTGCCAGGGGTGCGTTTGGCGGCGTTTTTGGGCACCTTGGTATCCTGCGGGGCGACAAGCTCATAAAGCAGAGCATCATATTGTTTAAACGAATTGTCGAGCTTTTTGTAGTAATCTTTATCACCAATGTGGACCACCCCGATCAGATCGACAATGACTCCAGGCGGGACGTTGATTCGTTTGGCCTGTTCGGGATTGGGGCCTTGGCCGATCGGGACGGTTCGCCCACGTGGGTGATCGGCTTGGTGTTTCACTAAGAGGTCGACGACTGCCTGGTGTCCGCCCTCGGCGGCCAGATGCAGAGGGGTCAGGCCTTTGTTGTTCTCGACGGTGGTCCGTACGCCTTGGGTCAACAACTTTTTCACCTGGTCCAGCTTGCCTTTGGCCGCTGCCAGGTGGAGGGGCGTGTTGCCGGTGGCGGCTTGGCGATTGACCTTGGTTTGAGGCGTGGAGACATAGCGGATGATCGCTGTCTGCAGAGCTTCGGGTTGCTTGCGATCATTTCGCAGAACTCTCACAAATGGGGGGCTCTGGTAATCCTCCTTATTGTCGCCCTGCTGAGGTTGGTCGCCCTGCTGAGGTTGGTCGGCCTGCTGAGGTTGGTCGCCCTGGTCTGTAGTCTGGGAAGGACTGGTGGCGGTCTTCTCTTGGGTTCCCTTCGACTCGGCTTGAGCCTTGCAAGAGGATCCTGCGGAGGTCTGATCTGAGTTAGTAGCGTTGGTCTCGGAATACCAGGCCCAACCGACAGAGGGAACTGCCACAAGCAGGGCGACCAAGCACAGCAAGTGGACCGATCGAGAAAGAGCACTCATCGTTTATTGTTTCTTTCCGTGACGGGAGGTTCGATTTCTAAAGGAGACTTTAAGCCGGGCGTTCTTGAGTCAATTCAGTTTATTCTAGGCGGGGAGGCCGGAAACTCGCAACGATAGGACGGTTTTCCAAAAAGTCTCAGTGTGAGCGTCTCGAAAGTGGGTGGAAAATGTGGTCGAGTGAGGGGAGGTGAGC